>JAUXUD010000020.1 GCA_030680835.1 Bacteroidota bacterium | reverse complement strand
CAAAAATTATTTAACCTGCGCCATTATTGCGCGCCTGCGGGTATCAGCAGCCAAATTACGGAAGAGAATTCTATTGTTGTTTATCCCAATCCGGCTGCAGGTGAATTGAATGTTATCAGTACCAATAATCTGTTGGCACAGAAAAATTATATCGTCAGAGATTTAACAGGCAAGCTTGTTTTAGCAGGAACTTTATTGAACCAAACACTTCTTGATATAAGTAGTTTGAATCAGGGGATTTATTATCTGGAGCTAAGCGATGGTGAAAGACGAATGGTAAAAAGATTTGTAAAGATAATACCTTAACCTATACAAAATTCGGGCATTATCTTCTCAAAATTATTTTCCGAACGGTTCAACATTACATCTTCAAAAAACTCGTATCTGTCAAGGTTTTTAAAAAATGAACCAATGCGGTTTTTTCGATGTCTGACAGGTTGAGTGCATTTACATTTTTCCGTTTAAACATAATGGCATCGAGGGTTTTTGTATTGTTAACCCCGCTGTTATAAAATTCTACCACATCTTCCAGGGTGGCAAAGCGGCCATCGTGCATATAGGGTGCCGTTAACTCGATATTTCGCAAGGTAGGTGAATGAAATTTACCAATATCTGTAGCTTGTTTTGTAGTGAGGTTATAGCCTAAATTAAAGCCGGTAAATACACTGTCAACACCATTGTTATGGAAACCATTATCGGTAAATAAAGGTCCGCCGTGACAATGGAAACAATCGCCTTTTTCGGTAAAGAATAATTGCATTCCCATTTTTTCCATGGGGGTTAAATCTTCTTTCTTTGCCAAATACCGGTCGTATTTTGAGTTGGCACTGATCATGGTTCTCAGATATTGTGTAATGGCGTAACTTATTTTTATTTTCAAATCCATGTAGGAAAGTGCATTTAAATTATCAATTCCAAAGGCAGCTTTAAAGAGAGATGGATAAATGGGATGGGCACTTAATTTAGCCTTCATATCGGCTTCATTGGAATTAAATATTTCGGGTTCAAAATCACCTAATGGAAGTAAATCCAGATCGGGCGCACTACCTTCCCAGTTGTAAATATTTTTAAAGGCCAGATTAATGTGTGGCATCACAGAAATTGTGTATCCATTATTAAATTTTTGGATGGGTTTGGAAAAGGAATTTTGCGAGCGGTGACAAGAAGAGCAACTTGTACCGTTTGTTGACAAAATCGGGTCATTATAAAGCATTCTGCCCAGTTGCACCCCTTTTTCTGTTAATGGATTTTTATCAGAAAGATAGGGTTTGGGAAAGCCGGCAGGAATTACCAGGTTATAGGGTTTATCTACAGCGGGTGGTTGTTCGGCCGGGGGTGTCTTTTTACAATTACTAAAAGCCAGTAAAAAGGCAAATCCGCTAATTACCGCTAATTTTAAAAATATCTTTTGCATTTTCTTTAAGCATTAACATTAATGTATCGTTACCCATTGAATAATTTCCATGGATCAACAGGTTGTATTGATTTGGATTAGTAAACCATTCATTTAAATTCATCGTGAGGTATAAGGTATCCGGAGTACTTTCGGAAATAGTGAGCGATACGGTCAGCTTGTTGTGCTGAACAAGCATTTTATCGGTACCTATATGCATGGCAAAACCCGAATGGGTTAAATCAGGTTTTAAATATCGACCCTCAAATTTAGTAAAATGATATCCGCCTCCCATTTCATCAGGCCAAATCATATTTATATTTTCGGGAGTAGGTTCAAGAGCATTGCTTTTGTTATGAAGTGCATCCAATCCCACATTAAACTGAACACTCTTGTAGTTTCCAGGTTTCAACTGGTTAACGGATACATTTAAAGGCAGTCTTGCATTTTCATAAAAAACCCGGTCGGAAACAACAAGTTCTCCGTTTTCATTTTCAATAACGAACCCTGAAAGGTAGTATTCCAGGCGGCTCACCGAATATAAATTTCCCGCAGCATTGTTATAGAGCAAACTATCGAAATAAACGGGTTTGCCATCAACCCTGTAATCTATATTTACAATCAATGAACCTTGTGAAACCGGAACCTGTTCCGGTGGATCTTTTTTGCAGGAGTAGTTTAATAGTAAAGGAATCAACAAAGCTAACAGTACAGACTTTTTCATTGCTAAGTAATTATCAGTTTCTCCATAAGATTCAATTGTACAGACGGAGTTACATCATTAAAATTGTCTTCCAAAAATGCGAATTATCCTGCTATAATTATATGACCTTTGTCAACAAATTCCTTATTATTTTCATAAAAAAAGGCTGTCCCAAAATTAATTTTGAGCAGCCTTTTTTTTGATTTTTAGAAGATTCTTTAAGGAAACCTGAACTTATTAATGAACAGGAATAATTGGTTATTGAGGTAACAATACTTTGTTAATTACATAAACGATTCCATTGGATGCTTTTACATTGCCCAATAGTTCGGCGTCATTGATAAAAGTTTTTCCATCCTTAATATGAATGGTACAGATACCCCCGTTAACCATTTCAATTTTTTGTCCATCAGTAAACATCGTTGGATTATAAACCGCAACTGCAACATGATATTGCAGAACATTTTGCAAATCCGCTTTCTTTTCAGGCTTCAGTAAACCTTCAACCGTACCTTCGGGTAATGCGGCAAAAGCATCGTTAACCGGTGCAAAAACGGTAAACGGACCCGCATTGGATAATACATCAACCAGTTCGGCAGCCTGAACCGCTGTAACCAGTGTTGTGTGATCTTTAGAGGCAATAGCCACTTTAACAATATCTTTTGCAGATTCATCATCTTTAACTGCCGACTGGCCTGCAACAACTGCCTGGTCGCTTGAAGCCGCTGCCTGGTTTGATTCGTTGTTGCCACAGGATACCATTATCAGGGTACAGAGCAACGCATTCACGGTAATAAATATTTTTTTCATATTTTAAAAGTTTATGCGCCAAATTTATTTCGGATAACAATATCCTAATATGATTAAAATCATAAAAAAAAATATTTTTAACTACTGCTGTTAAGAAATGAATTATATTAATTTGCATTATCTTAATCCATTCTAAATGTTTTCAAAATCATGCGAATACGGAATCCGGGCAGTTATTTTAATTTGCGAAAAATCAAGGCGAAATCTGATACTTAATGTGAAGGAAATCAGTGCCGAGGCAAATGTACCCGAACAATACCTGGCAAAAGTATTGCAGCAGCTCAGCAAACAAAAAGTAATCAGTTCTGTTAAAGGTCCGAGAGGTGGATTTTTTATGGATGAATTTCAAAAAGGATTAACGCTTATTGACCTGATAAAGGCAATTGATGGAGATTCATTATTTAAGGATTGCAGTCTGGGTCTGAAAGAGTGTAATGAAAAAACGCCCTGCCCCCTGCATAAATATTTTAAAACAATCAGAACAGAGCTTAGGGAAATGCTTGAATTTACAACGCTGGAGCAGTTGAGCAAAGATTTAAAAAAGGGTAAAACCAAACTTAAAGACATATTCTGATGCAACATATACATAAGAAGGATATAGAAAACAGGTCTGACTTAAAAGTTCTGGTATATGAGTTTTATGTTAAAATTAAAAAAGATGAATTATTGGGCAGTATATTTATCAAAGCGATAGGTAATAATTGGGATGCGCATATGGAGCGGGTGGTTAATTTTTGGGAAAGTATTTTATTTCATCAAAATGTTTATAATGGTCAACCATATCCAAAACACGAAGCGCTGCCAATATCTACCATGCATTTTGAACAGTGGCTGAAACTGTTTTACAAAACGGTGGATGCACACTTTATGGGTGAAAGGGCTAATGAGGTAAAAACAAAGGCATCCGGTGTGGCGAGCGTTTTTATGGCAAAATTATTTTCTGATGGTCAGCTCGTAATATAGGATATCGAAGCAAATAGTTTTAATAATGTACATAATTTGATTTAATGTTGTATGAAATTTAAAGGATTAATTTTTATTCAACACAGGCTTGAGGTGGTGGGCTTTTTATGATAAAAGTCATTCCTAAAGTTGACGGATATCATGTTGGAATCGTGAGGTAAATTAAGACCTTTACATCCGAAATAAAATTAAACACAAATCAAAATATATGAAGAACAAAATCATTGTCAGTACAGGTATTATCCTGAGTTTATTTATTTGGGCCTGCGGAGGCAGCGACTCAAATAACACGGCTTCAAGCGAAGCTCCCAGCAGTACAGAAGTTTCAAATGACGAAAAGGGAATTGGAAGCGTAAAACATGTTGAACTTACAAACCCATTGGATCCTGCCATGATTGAAAGTGGCAAAGGGGTATATAACCTGAAGTGTTCGGCATGTCACCGTTTAACCAAAGAAAAACTGGTGGGTCCGGGCTGGTTGGGAGTGACACAAAGAAGAAAACCCGAATGGATAATGAATTTTGCAATCAATGCCGATGAAATGTTAAATAAAGATGCCACCGCGATGGCATTACTGGAAGAATGTCTGGTTCGGATGCCTAACCAGAATCTAACAGAAGCCGATGCGCGTAATGTTCTGGAGTTCATGCGTAATAATGACGGTGAAAAATAGAATTATTGATTTTGATAAATTTAGCAATTATAAAACCCAAAAAATAAAAAAATATGAAAAGAATTAAATCAAAAGGAGTAGGAAATGCACTCATCATTTTATCTATTCTGGTTGGCTTAACGGTAAGTTCGTGCAAGAACAAGACCAAAAGCGGCGGCTCAGACAAAGATGCTGCGGCTAAAGTTTATATTGAGCCGGGTAAACATGATCTGTTTTACGATTTTGTATCCGGTGGTTTCAGTGGACAAATGACGGTTTATGGTTTACCTTCTGGAAGATTATTGCGTATTATACCTGTATTTAGTGCCGATCCAACCACGGGATGGGGATTTAGTGAAGAAACCAAACCCATGTTGAACACTTCTCATGGATTTGTTCCCTGGGATGATTCACACCACGTGGCACTTTCCGTTTCAGGCGGTGCACATGATGGCAGATGGGCTTTTATTAATGGAAATAACACTCCGCGTATTGCGCGCATAGGTTTGAAAACATACAGAACAGAAGAAATTATTGAAATTCCCAACAGCAGTGGCAATCACTCTTCGCCATTTATCACCCAAAACTCTGAGTACGTTGTTGCAGGTACCCGTTTCAGTTATCCCATGGATGATGATAACAGCAACCCGGATGTACCGATCAGTTCATACAAACAAAATTTTAAAGGAACCGTAAGTTTTATTAGCATTGATCCCAAGTCGGGAAATATGGGACTCGGTTTCCAGGTTTTATTACCCGGTTTTAATTTTGACCTGGCCCGTGCCGGCAAGTTAAAATCAGGCGACTGGGTATTTTTCTCATGTTACAATACCGAACAGGCAAACACATTGTTGGAAGTAAATGCATCTCAGAAAGACAAAGACTTTATTATGGCTGTGAACTGGAAGAAATGTGAAGAACTGGTTAAAGCAGGTAAAGCAACCAACAAAAAAGTTAAATATGCCCATAATGTATATAGTGAAGTAACACATTCAGCTACCAGTGAAATCCTTACCGATGTGAAAATGCTGGATCCAAAGCAATTTGAAGGTCTGGTTTATTTTATGCCTTGTCCTAAATCTCCGCATGGTTGCGATGTAGACCCTACAGGTTCATATATCGTAGGTTCAGGTAAACTGGCAGCCATCATTCCTGTTTTTTCATTCGACAAAATGATAAAAGCAATTGAAACAAAAAATTATGAAGGAAATTTTGAAGGAATTCCTGTGTTAAAGTATGATGCCGTATTGCATGGAGAAGTTAAAAAACCAGGCCTGGGGCCATTGCATACCGAGTTTGACGGAAACGGTTTTGCCTACACTTCATTCTTCGTTTCATCGGAAGTTGTAAAATGGAATATCGAAAAACTGGAAGTAGTAGACCGTGTACCTACTTTTTATTCGGTGGGTCACTTAAGTGTACCGGGTGGACCAACAACCAAACCCTGGGGTAAATATGTAATTGCCTATAATAAAATTACCAAAGACCGTTTTTTACCAACCGGTCCTGAATTAACCCAGTCGGCTCAGATGTATAGCATTGATGGAGATAAAATGAAGCTTTTACTTGACTTCCCAACTACAGGTGAGCCGCATTATGCCGAAGCCATTCCTGCCGAATTGATTGAAAAGAATTCAATTAAAATTTTTAAACTGGAAGAGAACAAACATCCTTATGTTACCATGGGTGAAGCTCAGGCAAAAGTGGTAAGAAAAGGAAATGAGGTTCATGTATATATGACTGCCATCCGTTCGCATTTTGTGCCTGATAATATTGAAGGCGTAAAAATGGGTGATGTAGTTTATTTTCACTTAACCAATTTAGAGCAGGATTGGGATGTGCCGCATGGTTTTGCAATTAAAGGTGCCAATAACGCCGAATTACTTGTAATGCCGGGTGAAACCCAAACATTGAAATGGATTCCGGAAAGAGTAGGTGTAAGCCCGATGTACTGTACCGACTTCTGTTCAGCGCTGCATCAGGAAATGCAGGGATATGTTAGGGTATCGCCGGCTGGTTCCAATGTGCCTATTAAATTCTCAACAGGTGCAACAGAACCTGTTGCAGCAGCACCCGTTAAATAATAATATACAATAACCGCCACAAACGGCGTGTATGTGAACACAAACGTAATATATGTTTTATTTTGTAGAGACGCCTTTAATGGCGTCTCTACATGTAAAATTTAAATGTATTCGTTATTATAAATTCAATTCATGAAAAAAATTCATCTTGTTTCCAGATTGCTGTTGGCACTCGTTTCAATCGCATTAATAGCATGTTATTATCTTCCTCTTTGGGAAATAGATCTGATGGCCCCGCAATACCCGGAAGGACTTACTATTTATATCTGGCATAATGATATTAAAGGGAATATTGATATCATTAATGGTTTGAATCACTATATTGGTATGAAGCACATAAAGGTTGAAATGTTTCCGGAGTTCCAATATCTTAAATATATTATCGCCGCTTTTATCGCATTCGGATTATTTGTTTCGGTAATGGGAACCCGATTGTGGTTAAAAATATTTTGTGCAGTGGTACTCTTAGGCGGAATCATTGCTTTGGCAGATTTCTACCGCTGGGGTTATGATTACGGACATAATCTGGACCCCAAAGCACCGATTCAGGTGCCGGGCATGAGCTATCAGCCTCCCATTATTGGCGCTAAAGACCTTTTAAATTTCAGGGCGATCTCTATGCCTGCAAGCGGAGGCTGGATATTGGTTGCAGTGGGTTTGGTTGCATTTAGTGCCTTGTTTTTTGAATGGTTCAAAAACAGAAAACTGCAGAAAGCACTGGTGTTAATTATTCCGGGAATAATGTTTTTTGGGAGCTGCGGCAATTCAAAACCTCAGTTTTATTTTGGTAAAGAAAATTGTGAGTATTGTAAAATGACCCTGATGGACAATAAATTTGGAGTTGCCCTGGAATCGGACAAAGGAAGGGTTTTTAAATTTGATGATTTTATGTGCATGAAAAGTTATGTCGCTGCAGAAAAACCAACCATATCAAAAACTTTTGTGGTACTGTTTGATAAACCGGGTGAAGTGGAAAATGGAAATGATGTGGTGTATGGCAAATTGCCGCATGTGGTAAAAAGTCCGATGGGAAGTGGCGTTGCTTTTTTTACAAGCACAGAATCTTTTCAAAAACTTTTCGACAATAAAGGAACAACCGGAAAATTACAAGAGCTACTTAATGAATAATGGCCTGAGAAATATTTGTGTTGTTTTATTTTTCGGTCTATTGCTTACACAAACTTCGCTGGCCAGGATAATAAAGGTCAAACCTGCTTCACAACAAAAAGCACTTTCGATAGCCATACAGCGCGCCCATTCGGGAGATACCATTATGGTATTGCCGGGCTGCTATAAAGAAGGCAATATCATCATCAATAAACCTTTAACATTGATAGGAATTGATTATCCGGTTATAGACGGGGAAACCCAAGTGGAAAACCTTTCGGTTAAATCCAATCACGTTACGCTTACAGGTTTAAAAATAATCAACTCGGGATACTCCAATATTGAAGATTTTGCGGGGGTTAGAATTTATGGAGACAGTTTTATACTGATTCAGAATAATATTTTTGAAAATAATTTTTTTGGAATTTATCTCACCAATGCGAGCTATTGTACCATTCGTAATAACAAAATTACAGGTCCCGAACGGGAGCAAAATAATGTGGGAAACGGAATACATCTCTGGAAATCGACCCATAATAAAATCATCGGCAATACCATCAAAAAACACCGCGATGGCATTTATTTCGAATTTGTTAAACATGGAATTATTGCCAATAATTTAAGCGAGCAAAATCTGCGCTATGGGCTGCATTTTATGTTTTCCGATTCGGATGATTATTACGGAAATACGTTTATCAATAATGGAGCTGGTGTAGCTGTTATGTATAGCCGGAATGTGCAAATGGTTAAAAATATATTTATACGTAACTGGGGAAGTTCTGCTTATGGTTTGCTGTTAAAAGACATCCGCGACAGCAAAGTATACGGCAATAGTTATGAAAAAAACTCGATTGGAATTTATATGGATGGTTGCAGCCGCACGGTGTTTTTTAAAAATGATTTTATAAACAATGGATATGCTTTGAAAATGCAGGCAAGTTGCGATGATAACGGTTTTCGGTTCAACAATTTTAAACTGAATACTTTCGATTATGTAACCAATGGTTTTACCGTTTTAAACCAGTTGCAATATAATTACTGGGATAAGTATAAAGGTTTTGACTTGCATAATGATGGAGTAGGCGACCAACCCTTTAGACCGATGAATATGCTTTCGGGCATTATAGAAGAATACCCTGCTACGGTAATTTTAATAAAAAGCATGATGGCCGAATTATTGGATATTCTTGAAAAAATAATACCTTCCCTCACACCCGAAAATCTGATGGATGAATCGCCTTTAATTAAACCGGTAGCATGATAGAAATACAAGACCTCAGTAAAAAATACCGACATACACAGGTTTTACATCATATCGACTTAAGCTTTCAGCAAGGGATGGTGGCCGGGTTAATTGGTCCAAACGGTACCGGAAAAACTACGCTGATAAAGTGCATACTCGGATTAACCCATTTTCAGGGAGGCGATATTCTGGTTGAAGGAAATTCGATCCGAAAACAATCTGAATACAGAAATTTAATCGGATATATGCCGCAAACGGGCAATTACCCGGAACATATGAAAGTATCTGATTTACTTTCCATGTTAAAAGAAATCAGAGGAAACCAGAAGGTAATTGATGATGAATTAATAGGTAGTTTTAAACTGGAAAGCAGTTTGAATAAATATTTGGGTCAGTTGTCGGGTGGTACCATTCAAAAGGTAAGTGCGGTAGTGGCTTTTATGTTTGATCCGCCCATACTCATTCTGGATGAGCCTACCGCGGGTTTGGACCCTTTGGCTGCCGAAATACTGAAAGAAAAAATAAGTAAAGTAGCCAAAGACAAACTGGTAATTATCACTTCGCATGTATTAAACGATCTGGATGAACTGGCCTCGCATATCTTGTTTTTGCAGGAAGGTAAAATTGCCTTTTATGAAGAAATAAAAGCATTGAAAAACAAATATAAAGAACATAAACTGGGCAGGGTGATTACCCGGATGATGGGGGATACGGATTCCATAAAAACACTAAGCAGTAATTGAAAAGAGAGATGCTAAAAATTATAAAATATCTGCTGCTTGATATCCTTAAAAGTAAATTCATCAATGTGTACATGGTGGTATTGTTTCTATTGGGAATGGGCTTGTTTAATATTACCGATGATTCGGAAAAAGGCGTGCTCGCAGTGAGCAATGTTTCGTTAATCATTATCCCATTGGTAGGAATGGTTTTTACCATCACACATATCTACAATTCAACCGATTTTATCAGGCTGTTACTCACGCAGCCCATTAACAGAAATTTGGTTTTTATGAGTCAGTATATTGCAACCACACTTTCGCTCGTGTATGCTTTTACGGTGGGTATCGGGTTGGCACTGATTCTGTTTACAGATGGCTCGTATTCATTTCAAATATTATTAAACGGAATATTTTTAAGTGTCATATTTTCATCGCTGTCTTTTTTGATCGCCACCATGATAAATGAAAAAGTTAAAGGTATGGGCATCTCCATATTAATCTGCATGTACTTTCTTGCTTTATACGATGGGATTTTATTAATGGTTATTAAAGCCATGAGCGATTATCCGATTGAAAAATACACCATAGCCCTGGCATTATTGAATCCCATAGATTTATGCAGAATTTTAATGATGTTCAGCATGGATATATCGGCATTAATGGGCGTTACGGGGGCAGTGATGCAAATGTATCTGGGAACCTTATTGGGGAAATTGTTAATATACACTACACTTGCTATCTGGGTTATTTTACCTATTTGGATTGCCAGGAGAAAATTTTCGATGAAAGATTTTTAATTCGGTTATCCTGTTTCTTGCATTTAATTTTCATTGATTTTGTTTTTCAAATATGTGCTTGTTACTTATTAAAACAAACAAGAGTACTCCAGTCATTCTTGTCAATATAATTCGGCCTTGGCTTCAATAGCAAAAACTGACGAAAATCAATGGTTTTATGCAGGCAATTGCTCAACTTCGCAGGATGTTAACTGAGTCCCGGAAATCCTTGTATGATAGGATCAACCGATTAAAAAAAGAAAAGAATGTAGTTGTTTTAGCCCATTACTATATGTCTCCCGAACTGCAGCTGTCTACGGCTGAAGGGGGCTGTGCGGATTTTTTGGGCGACTCGCTGGGCCTGAGTTTGGAAGCACAAAAAACCAATGCTGAAAATATCATGTTTTGCGGGGTTCGGTTTATGGCTGAAACCGCTTTAATTGTTAGTCCCGACAAAAAAGTTTTTATGCCGGATGTGAGCAGTGGATGTTCCCTGGCATCGAGTATAAGTGCTAAGGATATTATTGAACTCAGAAAGAAATACCCGGGATTGCCGGTGATGGGGTATATTAATACCTATGCAGAAACCAAAGCGGAATTGGATATCTGCTGTACCTCCAGAAATGCAGTTTCCATTGCGGGTTCGCTTGACAGTGATAAAATAATTTTTGTGCCGGATATTTTTATGGGTCAGAACCTGAAAGAAGCCATTTCAAAAAAATATAATAAAGACCTTATTTTGTGGAATGGAACCTGTGAAGTGCACGAGCAGTTCAGGAATGAAACCATGAATGTTAGCGATGATGCGGATGTGGAGATGCTGATGCATTGGGAAGTACCTGGAGATACAGCCCGGGAGCAGCTTAAAATAAGGAAAGGCGTAGTGGGAAGTACAGGAGATATTTTGAATTATGTGAAGAACAGCAACGCTAAAAAGTTTTATCTGGCATCTGAATGCGACCTGGGAGAATCGTTAAAAAAATCGAATGCCGACAAGGAGTTTATTACACCCTGCATTAAATGTCCGTATATGAAACAAAATACCCTGGAAAAATTACTGGCTTCATTAGAGTCAATAGGTACTGATACAGAAGATCAATACCGCATCACACTCGATGCGCATATTATAGAACGGGCAAGAATTCCGGTTTTAAAAATGCTGCAATTCAATTAATTTCATGAGTAAGCGGAGAAGGATAATTTGTGCAGGTAATGGTTTGGCGACATTAAATTTTGCCATTCATTTAAGAACAGATGTGGAGCTATTGATTATTGCAGCAGATGATTTTAGTATTAGCAATAGTTTTATGGCCAAGGGCGGAATCGCCATCCCGGTTAGTGAAACGGATATTGAACAACATATCCGGGATACCATCGTAACAGGCGACGGACTGTGCAATGTTGAGGCGGTAAAAGACATCATCGGTGCCGGCAGGCAACTGATACCCGACCTTGAGCAAGTGGGTTTTGTGTTTGATGATAGCATGGGAAGGGAAGGCGGTCATAGCACCAGCAGAATCAGGCATGTGGGCGATGAAACCGGAAGATACTTAACCCAGCACCTGCAAAAAAAAGTAATGAAAATGCCGAATGTGCATATCCTTTCACCGCTACAATTACTGGATTTGAAATTTGAAAATAATGTTTGCACGGGCGTGTTGGTTGGAGATAAACGCAATGATGTTTTACAATGGATAAGTGGAGATGCGGTTGTACTGGCTACTGGCGGGTGTGGTAATTTATACAGGAATAATACAAATGGAATTCTCACAAACGGAGAAGGATTTGCGATTGCAAACCGTGCAGGAGCAAAACTCTCAGGTATGGAATTTATGCAATTTCATCCCACCATGTTGTATCAAAAACATTCAGGCACCAATGCATTGATTACAGAAGCGTTCAGAGGTGCCGGGGCTGTTTTGAGAAATCATGAAATGAAGGATTTGATGCATGATATACACCCTTCGGGAAGTCTTGCCCCAAGAGATATTGTAAGCAGAAGTATGTATAATGAAATGAAGGCGACAGGGGTTGAATCGTTGTGGCTTGATTTCAGCTCTATCAGCAAAGAACGGGTAGAAAAAGAGTTTCCTTCCTTGTATCAGATCTGTAAGCAAAATGGCTATCTTGCCTCATCCAGAATACCTGTAACTCCGGCAGCGCATTATATGTGCGGTGGAGTTATTACCAATACATTGGGCGAAACAAGTATGGAGGGCTTATACGCCATTGGAGAAATTGCCAATACAGGATTGCACGGAGCCAACCGGCTTGCCAGTAATTCACTGCTCGAGTTGATGGTTGTTTCGGAACGGGCTGCGAAACAGATAAACAACATGCCTGAAAAAAATGAGAAAACCATCATTCCTTTTAAAGGAGATTCCCGTGATTTAAATTCTGTGATTGATAAAATGACCGAACATTTAAAATCACTTATGTGGGCGAATTTTGGAATTATTCGAAATGAAGCAGAAATGAACAGAGGGATTACAGAACTTAATACAATGCAGGATGAATTAAATGTACTTCATAAAAAAGAAAGTATAAATATAGCTTTGAACCAAATGATAAACCGGGTTCAAACAGCATTGCTGATCGCGCAAAGTGCAATCCACAGAAAGGAAAGCAAAGGTTGCCATTATCGGGATGATATGCCTCTAAAGTAGTTTATACAGAATATTCCATTTCAGCATAACATGAATCCGTTTCATATAGCCTGAGGCGTAACAATCTGATGCCTGCAGGCAATTCATTTTGTATTTTACTTCCGATATAGGTTACCAGGTATTCAGCGGTTGGGTCTTCATCAAGCCATAATATTTTACTTCCCAGGTTTTCGGTTGCAGTAATATTCAGCTCATTTCGTTTGAGCAGCAATGAGTGATCCATCTCATTGATGACTGCGGTTTCAACGATTTTTTTTAATACTTTAAAGTCTATCAGGATTCCATTGGTAAGCTTTTCCCCGGTAATGCTGATATGTAATTTATAGCTATGCCCGTGAATATTTTTACAGGGGCCATCGTAATTCGACAGGCGATGACCTGCTTCGAAATGGAATAATTTTGTTATACTTAACATGTTATGAATTTCTGCGTTTGAGCTCCAGACCCAACATTTTTACTTCCCTGCCCATCTGTCCGTTTATAGAGGTGTTTTCCTCCGCTCTTCGCATCAAATAAGGAATGGCCTTCTCAACTTCACCATAGGGTAAATATTTTGAAGCATGAAATCCATTTGCTGCCAGGTTAAAGGTAAGGTGATCACTCATGCCAAACAACTGCGAGAACTGCACTTTACTCTGGTGGTCTGTAATATTGTACTTATCAATCTGCTTCAATCCAAATTGTATGCTTTCTTCATTATGGGTTGCGATACAGGTGCATACCCGGTCATGTGCTGCCAGGCAGATATCAAGGGCATCATTAAATGACCGGTCGGTATCGGCTTTGGTTTGAAAAACCGGAATGGGTTTTCCTTCTTTAACCGCTTTCTGGGTCTCTTTTTCAAGATATGCACCACGCACCAGTTTAATACCGGGTTTATATCCTTTTTTGGAAGCTTCTTCAATCAGTTCTTTTAAATATTGAACCCGGTCGGTTCGGTACATTTGAAGGGTATTGAACACAACCACTTTTTGTTTGTTAAACAATAACATCATTTCTTCAGCAAAATGGTCGATGATATGTTGCATCCATGTTTCTTCAGCATCAATATATACCATGATATTATTTTGAGCCGCTGCACTGCAAATATCCTGAATGCGTTTATGCAGTAATCCGAAACGCTTGTAGGCGAAGAAAAACTGACTTTCACTCAAGGCAGTAAGATAATCAGGATCTTCCAATCCTGTCATTTTAAGACTGATGAAATCCGATTTTGTGCCTTCTTTTACCGTATTGATATTGTTGATTATTTTTTGTGTATTTAAATCGTACGCATCGTTGCTTTTTTCGGCTTCAGAAACATAATCAAGTACCGATTTCACATTAAATTTATGCAACCTTTTTATTGTACCAAATGCTTCATCTACATTTTCACCGGAACAGAATACTTTGAATACTGTTTTTTTGATAAGTGTTTTTATGGGTAATTTATGTTTGATTCCAAAATCGGTGAGATATGTAAGAATTTTTACCAGTTTTGGGTGCTGAATGAGGGAGAAAATATACCAGGTAAACTTAAGTTCCCGATTGTTTTTATACTCAAAAGCAGTTTTGAGATCCGTAATGTTTGTGGGTGTTTCCATACCTATTTAATTATTGTTAAATGAGAACCTGTATTTGTTTTTCTGTTTTTTGTTTTTCCCTGCACCGTACATGGGCACGTATCAGTATAAATGCAAGTATGCCCAGAGACAACATCAATACGATGCCTGAATACACAAATACACTGAACCAGCCCGACATGCTTTCCATCATGGTGTTAAATGGCTTCTGATTTTGACTCATTTGCCAGAGCCCTTTTTTGATACCGATAATATTAAGCACCAGCCAGAATACCAAAAGTGATATCTGGGTAATCCAAAACGGAAAGCTAAGCCAACGGTTACCCGGATGAAACGTGATGCATTTGTTCCCCAGGAATTCGAAACAGGCAGCCAGTAATATCATGGTATTAATACCAATGGTTGTACCCATTGCATGTGCAACTGTTACATGGGTTCCGTGTGTATACAAGTTTAAAGCAGGTATCGACATCAAGATTGCCTGACCCAGATTAATGAGCACCCAGATGTCTGCCATCATTAGAAACCGGTAAGGGAAATAGTGATAATTTTTTTGAATATCGGTTACACTTTGTTTCCACAGATAAATAATCCGTGCAAAAAATACCCATTCAGTCATGCTTACTACGTAACCGGTATAACGTACATACGTATCGGTTGGTAAAGTGTAAATATGATGTCCCCAGTTAAACATTAAATTTAATAAGCCAAGAAAATACATGCCATAGGCAATTCTGCTGCGCCCGATTTCCTGATTTTTTCCGATACGTTCCATCAGATAAAAGGCCGTACCGTAAATAATCTGGTTCCACGACCCCACCAGCGAGCCATTGGCCTTCCATTGAATGGTGGTATCCAGGATAAAGTGTTCCCTGAAATAGGGAAACAGCCACAAATAGTTTTCGGTAAAAGTGAACAAAAAGAACACAAGACCCGTCATCCACATCCATATATATACCGGCCAGTTTTTAATAGCTTTTACAGCTTTCCCAAAATTAATAATAAATAATAACCAGGCTGCGGCAATGGGTAGGGCAAACAATGGATTGAACTCCCAGTATTCTCTTCCTCCAAATTTACCTACACTGTATGAATAGAAAATTCCGATTATAGCAATAATCCATAGCACCCATTGAATGGCTGCCAGTTTACCCGAAATGCGAACCTGAGACAGCTCTTGAAGTCCCATATAAACGCATCCTGTTGATCCTAAAAAAATCCAGAATAATGTAGAAGAAACATGCAATGGTCGCATCGATGAAAATCCGAGCATATGATTCCACAAACCAGGAATGATATAACTGAGACTCGCCAGCACGCCAAATATGAGTCCGCAGATGAGCATCACCAACGCGGTAACCAGATATATTTTTCCTGCCTGTTGATTTGATTCGTTCATTTTGCCAGAATCATTCCATTATATAAAGTTGTAAAATTCCTTGGATCTGCCGAACCACTGGCATCTGCTGTTTTCAGAAATGCGATTAAGCGGGTTTGTTCAATTTCTGATAAATGGTAAACCGGCATTTTTGGGGTGCCTGTTTTAAGCATGGCATTGATAAATAATTCACCTTTGCCCGGAGCCGAATATACATTGGTGAGGTCGGGTCCCAAATAACCACCCAATCCATAAAGTTGGTGACAGCTCTGACAGTTATATTTTTGCCATACCAGACGCCCTTCCGACGACTCGATAAGCTGGGGATTTTTCTTGTATTTGTTCAGGATATACGGTTTAATGTATATCGTTGATGAAAAGACAATAAATGCCAGACACATGAATAAAAATATGTTGACCGGCTTCAATTTCATAGTTGCCCGAATCTAGCCTGAAAAAATCTTAAATATTTGGGTTCATAAATCATTTTGAGTCCTTTTATTTTATCTCTTCTTGCATATACAGCAGCAGTAGATTCGGCAATTACATCCATATGTGCTTGCGTATAAACCCTTCTGGGAATGGTGAAACGAACCAACTCTAATTTTGGATAATAGTTTTCGCCATTGGCTTTACGGCCGGCAGATACAATTCCTCTTTCCATGGTTCTCACTCCGGAGTCGATAAATAGTTCTGCTGCCAGCGCCTGAGCCGGAAATTCATCCTGAGTTAAATGCGGAAGAAATGCCTTGGCATCCACAAAAATTCCATGTCCGCCAATGGGCTTAACAATCGGAATTCCATATTCTTCCATTTTGTGTCCAAGGTATTCAACCTGGCCTACCCGTGCACGCTGATGGTGGTCGTTCACACTTTCTTCAATACCAATGGCCATGGCTTCCATATCACGCCCTGCCAGTCCTCCGTATGTATGCAATCCTTCGTATACAACCACCAGGTTTCTTGCTTCTTCATATACATCCCACTCATTGGTAGCCATAAAACCACCGATATTAACCAAGGCATCTTTTTTTGCACTCATGGTTGCGCCATCGGTATACGAGCATATTTCAAATACAATTTCCTTAATGGTTTTGGTTTGATACCCTTTTTCGCGTTGCTGAATAAAGTAAGCATTTTCGGCAACCCGGGTCATATCGTGAATAATCCGGATTCCCAGTTTTTTTGTATAGGCACGAAGGTCTTTTAAATTTTTCATGCTGATGGGCTGCCCCCCGGCCATATTTACATTGGTTGCAATACTTATATATGGAATTTTTTTAGCCCCATATTTTTTTACTATTTTATCCAGTTTTTCAAGATCAACATTTCCTTTAAACGGAAATTCATTGTTGGGATCATGCGCTTCATCAATAATGATATCTACAAATTTTCCTCCGGCAAGCTCCTGATGCAACCGCGTAGTTGTAAAATACATATTACCAGGAATCACATCTCCTTTTTTGATGAGAATTTTTGACAAAATATTTTCGGCTCCCCTTCCCTGATGTGCAGGAATAATGTATTTGTATCCGTAATATTTTTGAATTGCCGATTCCAGGTGGTAAAAATTCCGGCTTCCTGCATACGATTCGTCACCCATCATCATCCCCGCCCACTGCCGGTCGCTCATTGCGCTGGTTCCGCTGTCTGTTAACAAATCAATATATACATCATCCGATTTTAAAAGAAAAGTATTGAATCCGGCTTCTTTAATTGCTTTTACGCGTTGTGGTCTGGTTGTCATTTTCAACAATTCAACCATTTTCATTTTATAAGGCTCTGCCCATGAACGTTTAGTTAGTTTTTTCATATTGCGTCAAATCTAACTTTAGCAGGCATTACAAATTATGACAGTGGTCAGATTTACGAATGATTTTTATTGGTGGGGAATATGTGGGATGAAGTTTGATGTTAGATGACAACAGAACATTTCCGGCACTCTGAAGGAGTGCCACAATAATAGCCATGGGTGAAACCCTCATGATTACCCACATCTTATTTCTTCAATAATATTCAAACAATTGGTTAGCATGTCTAATTCTTTTATCCCGCGCCACAATACTTTGATACCGGGCTGTCCATTATGTTTCATGTGCCCTCCTAAATTTGCAACCAGTTCTGTAAAGTGTTTAACTGTTGGATTTTCTTTTATTTGCTGGCTTATGTTTATTTTATATCTTTTTTCAAGATAGGTGTATAAAAAAACAAATTGTTCTTTTGTAAACCCAATTTCTTTTATATCAACTTCATTGCTCTGCCTTGACAAATACATCATTGACAGCATTCTGCAGGATATTATGCTATACATAGTGATAGCATTTTTTAAATTATGTTCTTGTTCTAATTGGAGGTCTTCAACTTTACATCCTTGTTTAAGAATATAATGAAACATTTCTATTCGCCACCGGTAACTGTAGTAAGTGATTATTTTTAGTGCTTCCTGAAAGGACGAGATATTCATCGATGTAAGTAGTTTCCAATTGATCGGAGCTACACCTTCAGGTGCATCTACTTCTTCTACTAAAACCATGTTTACGACTACTGTATCAAGACGTTTTTTACCTTTGCGGTAAGGTGGAAAAAGCACAATATTTTCTAAGCATTTTACCTGAATAGTTGCCGTTCGTTTTTCAAAGGTTTGTTTGCCTTTCACTTCGAGTTCATAAGTGCCAGCAACTTTCTCATTTTGGATACAATCCCATATTTTTATTTCCTCGTCTTGCAATCTTCTGTTGTTTCTTGAACGAACTATATAATGGCTATTGTCACATTTAGCCATAGCCAGTAATTCATAAATGTCCCCCTCTCGGTCACAGATATTGATTATTGTGGTATTTAAACCTGTTCGAACAGGTTTAAAATAATCCTGAACCCTTTTTACAGATTCAATCCAACGGTAGCTTTCCTTTTCTTCTAAGGGAGAATGTTTGCGTGCTCTTCCCTTACCCAAAGTGTCTTCTTCACGATTCCAGAAATATTGATCAAAAATGATTTGAGGTACGCCTTCAATACTGCACAATAAAGTATTATGCAAGTATAACCCCCGACGATCTTCATACTCCATACAACCTAAATTATCATGTGACCTCTTACCAGTATAGTCACATTCTGTTGTATCGTGAATCGCTAAAAATGCAGAAACAGGAATCTGTTGAAATTTATTCTCAAACCAGTTATTTAACTGGGACAAAAGTATTTTATTCTGAGTCACCTTCTTATTATTTAAAAATCGATAAGCAGCTTTTGTCTGACCCCATTTTATAAACGCTTGCGGAATGGAACACGCGACAAGCCCGGATAGAGTATGTAAAATTTTATCAAAGCGCAAATCTAATCGCTTATCTCCAAATGTAAAAGCAAAGCAGTCATTATCTATTGATTCAACTGTCATAACAATAATAAATGATTTACTACCAAGACCGATTAGCATCAATGTTAATTGCCTGACTTTCTCATTCTTTATTCACAGAATAATGTGAATACTCTATAATAAGATGTGGGTAATCATGAGGGTGAAACCCATGGTTTAAATGTGCCCGTTAAATTTCCGAGCGGCTCCACATATTTTGGTAAGATGATAATTTGATGCCGCGCAATTCGGGTTTTAACAAAGTCTGAGGATTTATTTAACAAACGCAACGACATGCCCATCCTTATCGGCAACATAAGCAACTTCATCACCCCAATCCCGGTAGGCGGGTTCACTTATTGATTTAGCTCCTGCAGAGAGGGCTCTTTGATAAGCTGCCGATACATCACCGGTTTTTAGATAAAGTTCGCAACGCGGAATGCCATTGCCGGTTTGAGGATATGGGATTTTGTTGCCAAGAATTTTTACAATTCCGGTTTCGGGCATCAAGCCCAGTTTGCACAAATCATTGAGCTGAAACTCACACATTCCCGGAACATCCAAAATGGGTTCAAGCTGAAGAATGGTTTTATAAAAATCCCTGCTTTTGTTTTGATTGGCTACGTACAATATAAATTGAATGGAGTTCATTATCAAAACAAGCAGGGATTTATTAAAAGTTGAAATTCAAAAAAAAGAATTAATTAGCAGGAACGGCCAGAGGAATCATCTTCTCAAATTTTGCAGTGAAATGTCTTAAAAAAGGGGGCTCATAGGTTATTTTATACCCATGATGCTGTGAGCGCATCTCCAAAATATCATCAAAAATATCCAATACATAATCAATATGACTTTGGGTATAAACCCTGCGTGGAATGGCTAAACGCACCAATTCGTTTTTGGCAGGAATCAATTTCCCTTGTTCATCATATTTGCCAAACATCACACTTCCTATTTCAACGCAACGGATTCCTCCTTTAATGTATAAATCGCAAACCAATGCCTGACCGGGATACTCTTCAACCGGAATGTTCGGATACAATTTTTTGGCATCAATATATACTGCATGTCCGCCTATTGGCCATACAACAGGAATGCCTTTTGCTTTTAAATGTTCACCCAGGTATCCGGTACTTTTTATGCGGTAATGCAAATAGTCTGCATCAAATACTTCTTTCAAACCAATTGCCATGGCTTCCATATCTCTGCCGGCAAGTCCGCCGTATGTTGCAAATCCTTCTGAAATAATCAACAGGTTGGTACATTTTTGTGCCAGGGTTGCGTCTTTCAATGTGAGCAGTCCACCCATGTTTACCAAACCATCTTTTTTGGCACTCATCACAAATGCATCACCCAGGCCGAGCATTTCTTTGGCTATTTCTTCATAGGTTTTATCCTGGTATCCTGCTTCACGATGTTTTACAAAATAACTGTTTTCTGCTATCCGGCATCCATCTATTACCATCATAATCTGATGTTCATCACAGATTTTTCTTGCAGCTTTTACATTGGCCATGCTTACCGGTTGTCCGCCTGATGAGTTATTGGTTACCGTCATGATAACGGCTGCAATATTTTCCTTACCATATTGCTTAATTAAACCCAGTAATTTATCGGTATCAATATTTCCTTTAAAAGGCAAATCAATTTCGGGGTCGTATGCATTATCGGGCAAAATATCAATGGCGGTTGCACCTGTAAATTCGATATTGGCACGGGTAGTATCAAAATGAGTATTGCTGATAAAAATTTTACCGGGACCACCCAGTATACCATACAAAATTCTTTCTGCAGCGCGACCCTGATGTGTAGGGAGAATATAGGGCATGCCTGTTAATTCTTTTACTACGGCTTCCAGATGTTCCCAGCTGCGGGCACCTGCATAGCTTTCGTCACCCGACATAATACCGGCCCATTGTTTATCGCTCATGGCACCGGTTCCGCTATCGGTGAGCAAATCAATAAATACATCATCAGAGCTCAATAAAAAAGGATTGTAACCTGCTTTTTCAAGTACTTTGATTCTATATGCTTCTGTGGTAATTTTTAAGGGTTCAACCATTTTTATTTTAAATGGTTCGGCCAGTGTTCTCTGTTTTTTAACTTCAGTCATCTCTTCAAATTTATTTTGTATTCAATTCGTCTAAGTAGTTATGTAATGCGTCTTTCCAATGCATCATTTTATTGATACCCCTGCTTTTTAAAAGGGTGTTTTCTAAAACCGAATATTTGGGTCTGGGTGTTTTTGCAGGAAAATCATCGGAGGAGGCGGTGTGTAAAGTTACAGGTGTATTGGTATAATCAAAAATCTCCCGGGCAAATTCATGCCAGCTGCACGAACCTTCCGAAGTCATATGTATGATCCCATTTATATTTTCATCCAGCAGTGCAGGTAACTGCATGGCAATATTTTTAGTTGCAGTGGGCGAAACAATTTCATCATCTACTACTTTTACTTCGCCTTTTTCACGGGCCAGTTTGAGCATGAGTTGAATAAAATTAAGCCCATTCTTTGCCCTGCAGGGATACTGACCATAGATGGCAGATATACGTATAATCAGGTGATCCGGGTTTTCGGTAGCAATCATTTGTTCTCCCAGCATCTTGGTAGTTCCGTATACGTTAAGAGGAGCGGTAATATCCGCTTCGGTATAGGGAGCATTTTTATAGCCATCAAAAACATAATCGGTACTGAAATGAATGAAACGGATATTTAATTCCTTACAAATCCGGGCCATATATGCAGGGGCTTCAGCATTAATTAAAATGGCTTTATCCTTTTCTGCTTCGCATTGATCAACATTGTGAAAGGCAGCAGTATTAATTAACACATCCGGCTTAATTGAATTCAACTGATTCTCTACATCCTCAAAATTACCTATATCCAAATCATCATGTGTGCGAATTATCACTTCATAACCTGATTGAGAAAAAGACAAAACCAGATCGGAACCCAGTTGACCATTTGCACCTGTAATTAATACTTTCTTCATAACTAAGCCACTATTGGTTTTGATAAAATCATTTTTTTAAACATGGCAATATTGTAAAATTTTTCATCGTCGAAATCGCGGAATAAATCAATGTTTGCATGCAGTTCATTGATGATATCCTGATCGGTTTGTTTGGCAATGAAGCCCAGCAAATTATGCGCTTTTTCGGTATTCACTTTGTAATTCCGGTAATCCTGAATGTTCTGATCGGTGATGCTAACTGTTTTATTGTAATGGCTTTCAACAAATGAAGCAACGCTTTTTGCCAGTTCCCCTACTGTGGTATTGAAAGAACTGATATTAAAAATATTTGCCGGTTCAAGGGTAGCTTCCAATGCCAGATGATAGGCATTGCACAAATCCTGCAAACCTAAAATAGGTCTCCAGATTTTATGATTGCTGAGTGTAATTTTACTGTGTTGAACTGCATTTTTAAACATGGTATTGATAGCCAGGTCGAGGCGCATTCTGGGGCTATAACCACAAACAGTTCCCTGCCGCAAACACACCACAGAGAAGTTCTCATCGGCTAAAGCCAGCAGCGATTGTTCACCCTGCAGTTTCGAAACTCCGTACGGATAATTGCAGATGGTGATATCTGATTCTTTAAAACCCTGGTTGTTGGTATGTCCGTATACGGAACAGGAACTTGCATACAGCATGCGTTTTACGCCAGCCTCTCTGGCTACATAACCAATGTATGCAGGCAATGCCGTATTGTAAATAAAATTATCTTTTGGAGAGAATTCAGCCATGGGGTCATTTGACAATCCGGCAAGAAAAATTACACTGTCAAAAGGTTCCAGATCGCTGGCTTTTAAATTAAAGATATCCATTTGTAAAAGTGGAATTTCTTCGGGCAGGCTATTGCCGAACCAACATTGATCCACCACAGTTATATCATAGCCTTTTTCATACAAATATCTGCTTAGAACCGCTCCAATGAAGCCGGCTCCTCCCAATACAAGAATTTTTTTTCTGCTCATATTTTAATATTTAAAGAATTCTGAATCATTTGTCATTAACCATTCGGCAAGTGTTTTGGCAACCTGATCTTTTGCAGACAAAACCGGGTTTGACACCGGCCATTTGATGCCTATCTGCGGGTCGTTCCATAAAATTCCGGATTCTGCTTTATTGCTGTAGATACCCGTACATTTATACTGAATTTCAGCAAACTCGCTGGTTACACAAAAACCCCTTGCAAAACCTGCAGGTGCCCATATCATTTTTTTATTTTGAGCCGAAATGGTTTCACCAAACCACTGACCCAGGCTTGGTGAATTTTTGCGGATATCAACGGCAACCAAAAAAGCTTCGCCCTGTGTTACCCGCATCAGTTTACCCATTGGCGGTTCCCACTGAAAATGCAATCCTCTTAAAACGCCGTAGGCCGAACGCGAATGATTGTCCTGAACAAATACTTCATGGATGCCCAGCTTGTCAAAATGGTCTTTGCGATACACCTCTGCAAAAAAACCACGTTCATCTTCAAATACTTCAGGCTGTAAAACTTTGAGGCCATTTAACGCCTCATCTACCAATTTAATATCCATTTTTATGTGTAATTTTTAATGATTTATATGTTTTTTTTCCTTGTAAAAAATACGCGAGTACAATACTTCCCTTGTAAAGAAAAGGTGTAATTTCTTTGTCTTTTACAGTTCGTTTTTGCTGAACCTCTTTACGTTTACTCATGATAAGCGGGAGGTTGAACAGGAGCCAGGCATGGGCACTTAAGATTCCGCGAACGGTAGTAAAATTTAATGTTAACAGCGACTGAACAACAGCAATATAATCTAAAATAATATGAACAGGTACTTTGGTACACAAATTACTGAATCCATAATTTTTAATCATCATATAAATGGAATTCCGGTGATTCCAGTATACTTTTTTAAAACTATTGGTTTGAATGGTGGCCCCTCCTATATGATTGATAACGGATTTTGGCTGAACCATTACCCTGAATCCATGCATTCGAAGTCTCCAGCATAAGTCTATTTCATCCATGTGATGCACAATGGTTTCATCTAAAAAACCGCTGATATCCAAGGCACTTCTTCTCAGAAACATGGCGGCACCACTTGCCCAAAATATATCCATGATATCATTATACTGGCCTTCATCTTTCTCGATGGTTTTAAACATGCGACCCCTGAGAAAGGGATACCCGTATACGTCCATCATACCCCCGGAGGCACCTGCATATTCAAACATATTGGGGTCGTAATACGAAACAATTTTAGGCTGCAGGGCTGCAATTTTTTCATCTGTTTCAGCGAGTTCAACCAGGTGTTCAATCCAGTCGGGATTAACGGTAACATCATTGTTTAAGCATACAATATATTTTCCGGAACAGGCCGAAAAGGCCAGGTTATACGCCGCACAATATCCGTTATTAAGGGGATTTCTGATGATTTGTACTTCGGGAAAGTTCGATTGAACATAATTTACGTCGTCGTTTGTGGAAGCATTGTCGAGTAAATATATTTTGGTGTTGGGCCAGGTACATTTTAACAGCGACGGGATGCACGATTCGAGGAACTTTTTCCCATTATAATTGAGTATGACAATATCTACCTGTGGACTTAACAATGCGTTATTTTTAATTTTTTGCGAAAGTAGAAAATGGGGTTGTTCTGATTAATGACCTGTATCAAGTATTGCATGAATAAGGGCTCAGCTATTCTTCAATATTTGATATTTCAAGAAGTTTTATTTTATCGGATAATTTAATATGCTTTTTATGCAAAGTAACCAGGCCTTCATTTTCCCAGGTATGCAGGGTACGAATGGTAGTTTCAACAGCCATTCCTGTAAATCCGGCTATTTCTTCACGGGTAAGCAGTATATTAATAAATCCGTCGGCTGTTGTACCAAACGAATGTTCGAGTAATAAAAGTGCCTCCGACAATCTTTCCTTGCTTGTTTTCTGCAAAAAGTTGATGGCTCTGTTCTCCACTTCACTTAAATCAGATGCAATTTTCGACATCAATCCGAGCGAAAACTGCAAGTTACTGGCAATAAATTCGAAAATTCGCCCTTTAGGAATAAAGCAAATCGTTGAATCTTCAATGGTCTCAGCAGTGGCGATATATTTGCCATTTCCGAGTAATCCCCTGTAACCCAGCAAATCACCGGCTTTGGCAATGCGCAGAATCTGTATACTTCCGTCGTTCAGTGTTTTAAACAGCTTCACCTTACCTTCATGAACGCAATGCAATCCTTTTACGGCATCATTTTCATAAAAAACCGGTTGTTTCCTTTTTACATCATTGGTGGTTTTATACTGGTTAAGCAGCTGTAACTCTGAAGGTTTAAGATTGCAAAAAGCCGAGGTAGCCATATTTTGGCATTTTATACAATCAATATCATTTTCCTTTCTTTTCAAAGCGGTTTGGTTTATATTGCAAAATAGTGAAACGGCTGCATTTTAATGATTTATTTTCAAATAGAAAATACAAATATAGTAACTGTTATTATATTTTTTTTTAATATAAACACTGACATACATCATTTTATTTGGGGGTCAATGCGCATTACTTTGCAATTTTTAATGTAACTTGTTACTAATTATACAATAATGAATACTACTTCTGAACATACTTTTCATATACCGGTACTGGGTTTGGCTTATTCTGTGGATACACCGGTAAAAGTGGCAAGATTTGGAATTTCCAGTGTTATTTCAATTATACAGGATGAACTGATAGAGCAAATGCGGGAATTCCATTCTAAAGAATCAAACGAGCAATACGTACATATTCCGGTTACAGATGTGAATTACAGGGAAAACCGCATCAAGTCTTACCTGAACTTAATGCAAACGATCGTTCAAAAACAGATTGCCAGACTCAAGAAAGAACCCTTTGAAATCGGACAGGAAATTACAAAATATTTTGAGTTACTCCCGGATAATGCACCTTCAAAAATACTGTACCGCCGGATGCTTACGGAAGAAGGCAATGTAAAAAAGCAAACGCAGGATGAGCTCAGAGAAAAGATTGTTCCTGGGGACATCAATGTGAATATTATGACCAAAGTTGACAACCTGAACTATTCTCATGAAACCGGAGAACTGCTTCCTGTTGAATATTCAGATGCCATGTCGGCTTTGCGGGGGTTTGCCAACAGTTCATTGTTCTCCTCTGTGGTATTTTCTGCCGGACTTAATCCACGCTTGTATAGTTATATTGAAACTTTTCCTGATTTTTTCCCGGATCATGAAGGTCGTTTGAAAAAAACCATTATCCTAAAAGTAAGTGATTTTCGTTCGGCCATGATACAGGGGAAATTTCTTGCCAAAAAGGGAATCTGGATTTCTGAGTTTCGGATTGAGTCGGGATTAAACTGTGGGGGACATGCGTTTCCAACTGAAGGGCATTTGCTGGGTCCGATACTGGAAGAGTTTAAGCAAAAAAGAGCGGAGCTAACAAGAGAACTGGCTGAAATTTGTAACAAAGCGCTTGCTGAAAAGCAGAAACCACTGTTAAAAAGCAATCCGGATGTTCAAATTACGGTTCAGGGCGGAATTGGTACCTCGGCTGAAGATAACTTTTTAAGAACCTATTACAATATTGACCGAACCGGTTGGGGAAGTCCGTTTTTACTGGTACCTGAAGCCACCAATGTGGATGAGGATACCTTGCAAAAACTGGCACATGCAAAAAAAGAGGACTATTTTTTAAGCCATGCTTCTCCATTGGGCGTACCATTTAATAACTTCAGACCCAGTTCATCAGAAACGCAAAGAAAATTAAGAATTGAGAAGAATCGTCCCGGAAGTCCTTGTTACCGCAAGCACCTTGCTTTTAATACTGAATTTACAGAAAAGGCAATTTGCCAGGCTTCGAGACAATATCAAAATTTTAAGTTAAAAGAACTAAAAACGTTGAATCTTCCGGATGAAGAATATCAGTTAAAGTTTGACGAAATAACAGAAAAAGATTGCCTCTGTGAAGGATTGGCGGCACCGGCATTATTGAAAAACGGAATGAAGGTTCCGCACCACCTGAATGCGGTTACCATTTGTCCGGGTCCAAACCTGGCATTTTTTTCAGGAACTTTTTCATTGGAAGAAATGGTAGGTCATATTTATGGCAGGTTAAATATTTTAAACTCTTTGAACCGTCCGCATGTATTCGTTAATGAGTTAAAAATTTATATTGACTATTTAAGGGAAGAAGTGAGGAAGAACAGTAAAGTGGCGTCAGAAAAGCAAGCCAAATTTTTGGCAAGTTTTAAATCGAACCTGCTGGAAGGAATCGAGTATTATAAAAACCTGATCCCGAAGATGAACACAGAAGCACTTGAAATGCGTAACCGTATGAATGATGAAATGGATAAGTTAAAAAACAGTTTATCAGCCATATCATTTATATGGAATAAAGAGGTGATAACTGAACCCATAATTTCCTGAAAAACTGTTAGGTTTAGCAATCCCGATAGATATCGGGACGGGGCCTACAAGTAATTCGTATTATTACAGCTTTGTTTCCGCGGCCAGTTTAATGGCTTTGAGTCCATCTTCAAAGTTATGTTCGGTTTCACTAATTTTGGATGGCAATAAATATCTGAACAGCGGATTCAATCCAACATCTCCCGAATCAACCCAGAAGAGTTGTGTGCCGTCGTTAACGGATTTAAAATAAAAAGTAGCTTCCGAGTGCATCAGGCCTTCGTTAATGGATAAATCGTAATGAATTTTTTGGTTTGGAATGCTTTCTGTTATTTTAAACCGGCCTGAACCTACCAAGCCACCCCTGAAATAATGGGTGGAACCTGCACCCGAAGCTGTAGGTGAATAAAAAGAAACCATTGAACTATCTATGCTGGTGTTCCATGGACTCCAATCGGACCAGTTTTTTATGTTATTCATGTATCCGAATGTACTTGAAACCGGTTTATTAATCAGGGTGCTTTTTTCAATCCGGTATTGGTGGGGGAAGAATAAGGAAACTATAAAAACCAGCGCGAAAAATCCAAGAATTGCAACAAAAACAGTAAATAATTTCATGATTAATAAGTTTCGGGTCGTTAATAATTGCGAATTTATGCTGAAAAAAGATAGTTTTCACATAAACTAAACAAGACGCATGACCTTTCGTCGATAAAATCCGATGGTTCAACTACCTTTTTGCAGCAATTGCCTGATTGTGATTGCCCATTTAGGCGGATTAATTAGTTTTGTCCCATAAATTTATGTAATTATGAAAGCACAACAGGAAACGGATGGTAAATATGGTGATTGCTGCCACCCCCGAAGTGGAAGGGTTTTAAGCGGATTGATTTTAATTGCATTTGGCGTGATTTTTTTTGCCAAACAACTGGGCGTATTATTCCCGGATTGGTTGTTCACCTGGCCGGTATTTTTAATTGCACTTGGATTATATATTGGAGCCAAACATATGTTTAGAAATCCGGGCTGGTTAATCCTGGTATTTATTGGTTCGATTTTTCTGGCAGAACATGCTTTTCCGGAATATGAATTTCACCGGTTTATTTGGCCTGTTATAATAATTGCAGCAGGCCTGATTGTGATTTTTAAGCCATACAGAAATCGTTTTCATCACCGGTTTTATAAGAACCAACAGCTAAATAAAGATTCGTATACCGGAACCTATTCAGAACCATTTAGCGAAACCGTTTCCGAATCAAATGAGGATGTAATTAATTCGGTAACCATTTTTGGAGGGGTTAAAAAAAACATTTATTCAAAAACCTTTAAGGGAGGTGAGGTAGTTTGTATTATGGGAGGTGCTGAGATTGACTTAAGTCAGGCGGATATTCAGGGTACCGTTACATTGGAAATGATACAGATATTTGGGGGTGCAAAACTGATCATACCCTCTAACTGGGAAATAAGATCGGAAGCAGTGGTAATATTAGGTGGCATTGAAGATAAACGCAACCAGATACCCGACAGAACTTCGGCAACCGGAAAAATTTTGATCCTTAGAGGAACCTGTATTTTTGGCGGAATTGATATCAAAAATTATTAATCTAAATATTTAAATACCTATGAGCTATTACCTTGCAAAAGTTGTTTTTAAAATAGTAAACGAAGAACCAAATGCACAAATACAGTTTGATGAACAATTACGACTGATTGATGCGCGAAATGAACAGGAAGCATTCTTTAAAGCCCGGATGCTGGGAGTAAAAAATGAAGAAGAAATTTGCAGCGAAAATTCAAGAAAAATATTCTGGAAATTTATTGATATTCCATTTGTGAAAGCATTGAATGAATTTGTGGATGGAATGGAAATATATTCCTGTATCAAGGAAACGGAGACAAATGAAGGCTATGAGAATTATGTTAAACTCAGGGCGCAGCAAATTCAGAACTCATTTGAAAAAAACGGAGTAATTTTTTCATCTTGATACCCAACCTATCATATAAGGGCATCATATATACCTTTACCGGATTTTGGCTGGTATGGATTGCCATGCAAACATATATTCTGGTAGATTTTGGAATCGATTTTAAGATTGCTTTTTCAGATAGTCTGCTTTCCAATTTATTATTGGGAATTACCAGTTTCATTATTTTTATTACCCTTAAATATTATCAGCCATCAAAGGATAATTTCTTTTACCTCCGTATATGGGCTTTACTTTTAGCCGTTGCAAATACCGCAATATTATCCTGGGGTCTCGGCTATTTATTTAGTTATGATACTAAATATGCAGACTTATTAACCCGTTCTGTTCCTTTACGATTCTGCTTTCAGATATTAATGATTACCACCATCACTTTATTAAACTGGCTGGGTTATTATTTACTCGGTCAACAATCTCTTGAAAGTCGCAAACAACAAACCGAACACCTGGCCAGAGAGGCTGAGCTTTATAATTTGAGGCAACAATTACAGCCCCATTTTTTATTTAACAGTCTGAACTCAATCAGCGCACTTGCAGGCTCCAAACCCGAAGAAGCAAGAAATATGATTCAGCAGCTATCGGAATTTTTACGACATACTTTAAAAAAAGATGAACAACAATTGGTAAGCATACAGGATGAAATGAATCATGTTAACCTGTATCTTGAAATTGAAAAAGTAAGATTTGGCCATCGTTTGCAATCTGTGGTACATATTGACGACGGTTGTGAAACCATGCATGTACCGGTTTTGGTACTGCAACCTCTGGTAGAAAATGCCATTAAGTTTGGTTTGTATGATACCTTTGAACCGGTTATTATAAAAATTAATGTGAGTTGTATGGAAAGAAATCTTTTAATAACGATTAGCAATCCGTTTGATCCCACTACATCAGATTCGGAAAAGGGAACTGGTTTCGGACTTACATCTGTAAAAAGAAGATTACATTTGATATATGCCCGAAACGATTTGGTTCAAACCGAAATAAAAGAAAATCTGTTTACCATTAAATTAACTTTACCACAACAATTATGATAAGCTGTATACTCATAGACGATGAACCTCTGGCGCGTACCTTACTTTTGGAATACCTTGCTAAATA
>JAUXUD010000016.1 GCA_030680835.1 Bacteroidota bacterium | reverse complement strand
GTATTGGCGGTATTGGCATTGCTGGTTAAACCACTTTATATTATTATAAGTTTGGTAATTATAGCCGTTTTGTTTTTGTTAATGGTGAGACGTACCCGCTATCTTATTTTAATCACCTTTATTGTAGTTGTGATTTCAGGTTTTTTGGTAAGCAGCATTGATTATGTGTTTGAAAATGTGATGCAGGCCCACCAGCGCACAAGGATTAATGTATTGTTGGGTAAAGAAGTTGATATAAAAGGAGCCGGATACAATGTGCAGCAATCAAAAATTGCCATTGGAAGCGGTGGGTTCTGGGGCAAAGGTTTTTTGCAGGGAACCCAGAATAAATTCAGGTTTGTTCCGGAGCAAAGCACCGATTTTATTTTTTGTACCATCGGTGAAGAATATGGCTTTGTAGGTTCAGTACTTTTTATTGCCCTATACATGCTTATGCTTTGGCGATTGTTGAAAATGGCAGAACGACAGCGACAAAAATTTAACCGGATTTATGGATACAGTGTGGTATGTATTCTGTTTTTTCATTTTGTAATTAATGTAGGAATGACATTGGGTCTGATGCCTGTTATTGGAATCCCGTTGCCCTTTTTTAGTTATGGAGGTTCTGCTATTTTAAGCTTTACGATTTTGTTATTTATTTTTATCCGGCTTGATGCCAATCGGGTGAATGAGCTGAGGTCGTTTGAGTGAGGGTAGGAGGGTAGGAGGGTAGGAGGGTAGGAAGATGGGAGGGTAGGATCCTTTGACAGGCTCAGGATGACAAAATGTGATATGGAACCCTTCGACAGGCTCAGGATGACAAAATGAGAGATTAATTATCAATCAGATTTTCGAGTTGGTGTAAAAATTCTTGGCGGGATATTTCTATGGCTCCCATGCTTTTTAGGTGATGCGTGGATTGTTGGCAGTCGATTAATTCGATGCCGTTTTGAATGCAATGCATACACCAGAATATTAATGCTGCTTTACTGGCATTGCTCTGATAACTAAACATACTTTCACCAAAAAATACTTTTCCAATCTGAACGCCATATAATCCACCCACCAAATTTTCGCCTTCCCATACTTCAACCGAATGTGCATAGCCGAGTTCAAACAATTTAATATAGGCTGCTTTTATTTCAGGTGTTATCCAGGTTCCGGTATTGTCTAATCTTTTGTTTCTGCAAGCATCAATAACATTTGCAAATGCTTCATCAATGGTATATTTAAATTTATTTTTCTTCAAAAACTGTTTCATGCTTTTACTTACCACCACATCCTGGGGCATCAAAACCAGTCTGGGATTAGGGCACCACCATAAGATGGGTTCATCATCACTGTACCAGGGGTAAATGCCCATGCTATATGCCTTTAGTAAAGTTTCAGGTTCAAGATTTCCTCCAATGGCCAGCAAGCCTTCTTCATCAGCCAATGATGGATCGGGGAAATCGGAATCGATTATGTAAAACATCGGAGCAAATATAGTTAGGAGTTACGAATTACGAATTACGAGTTACGAGTTACGAATTACGATGTACGATGTACAATGTACAATGTACGATGTACAATGAAGGAAGTACGCTTGCCTGCCGTAACGTTAGTGAAGGCAGGATGTACGATGACAAAAATATGCAATCTGTAATATAGCAAATTAAATGTACAATGTGAGATGTGGACTAATATTTATATGATCAGACGAAAAAATATTATTATTGAGGCATGGAACAGGATCCGCAGTTATTGTTGAGTTTGGTGAAGACGGAGATGCCTTTTGGAAAATATAAGGGAACACTTTTGTACCAACTGCCTATGTTTTATCTGGAATGGTTTAAACGAAATGGATTTCCTAAGGGCAAGCTGGGTGTGCAATTGGAAACGGTTTTTGAAATAAAACTGAATGGCCTGGAGGAGTTGTTTAGTGGATTGTTAAAGCTTTGAGGGTATGAGGATAGGAAATAGGGTGAAATGCGAAATTTTGGATTTCACATGTAGAGACGCCATTTATGGCGTCTTGTCAGGTGGAATACCGAATATTTAGAAATGAGAAATGTTTTTAAAAATTAAAATAGTTTTCAATTGTTTTTGAAACCAAATAAATATACGGGATTGATTAAGAAACTAATTTTTATTGGGATTCTTATTTTATCCTGTACGTGTGGTTTTTCATCGAATCTGGATAGCGATTCGAGCAGAACAGATGATTCAATTAATTTTGAAATAGACAAACCCTACTTTTATCAGGGATATTCTTATGGAAGTCAGATTAATTTTAATCCCTTAACAGTTGTTTTAAACAGGGGTTTTGAAATGCTCCGGATTACTTCGGGGCAACTTTATTATAACCCTGCCATTGCAGGTTATAAGTTTAACAATATCATCGAAAATCTGTCGCACCCATTTCGTTATGTAAAAGTTTATGGAACCGCAGATTTTTTTAAAGAACAGGTGATTCCCTTTGGCAATCCCGATAAGCCATACTGGTATCCCAATTATACTTTACATTTATTGGCAGGCGGAATAACTTATACAGGCCTAAAGGAATGGTTTGAGTTTAATAAAATACCTTACCCTAAAATGTTATCTGCTGTTACCTTATTAGGCTCAGCCCTGATTAATGAATCGGTTGAAGAAAAATTAAAAAACCCGGGCTTCCGTTTGAATGTGGATGCTGTGGCAGATGTACTCATTTTTGATCTTGGAGGAATTCTACTTTTTCAATCAAAGAAAGTCAACAGGTTTTTTAGTAAGACCTTAAATATGCGCGATTGGTCAAAACAACCCATGTTTGTTTTTCCGGGAATAAACCTGGCCAATTGCGGACAATTTATTTCGTTAAAATGGAAATTACCGGGTCTGAAAAACATCTATTTTTTTTCCATGATTGGCTTGGGTGGAATGGGAGGACTGTCGTATAAATTTAGTGATCAAACGGGACTGTCCATTGGCTTTGGTCAGGGTCCGAAACGGAAAGATAACGAGCTGTTTGGTTTGCCTATTGATGTGAGTCTGGTTCCCATGGGTGGGATATATTATGATAAAAACAATTCGCTCCTGGCTTCTCTGGAATTTAGTAACTCAAAAAACGATGTCTATCATAATTATTTTGCCGAATTAAATATTTACCCGGGGTTTATTCCTGTTAAAAAAATAGATCCTTCATTGTGGTTGGCATTTGCAAGGGATGGAAATGTTTTGTTTGGGATTTGCACTAAGTACACCCTGGGGTTGGGTGTTGGGATGCGGTGATTTGTTATATTTACTAGAAGAATTAAACACATAGGCACAATAGGAAAACCATAGGTTTCACATAGTAAAATCTATGTGAAACTTATGTGGTACTATGTGCCTCCTATGTGTTTAATTTTGTTTTTAGACTCAATCCACTTTGACATATATTTACTTGCTAAAGTAGTTTGTTGCATGAGCATGGCACCCGTAAAATTTTGCAAGCGATGGGCAGTAAGATTGTTTTTTAAACGATTGAAATATTTAATAAATTCATTTTCAAATATATTTTTTGAAAAGCGTGAATGGATGATTTGAACTCCGCTTTGTTGTTTCGCTTTCCATAGGTTATTATCTTCATACAATTGAACGGCAGCGTTTGCAAATTCTTTGGGGTCATCAGCTATCATGCCTGGCCAATCAATAGCTCCAGGGATTCCTTCGGCACCGATCGTTGTGGTTACAGAAGGAGTTCCACAAATCATGCTTTCAAGCAATTTACCTTTTAAGCCCGCCCCAAAACGTAAAGGAGCCAAACATACTCTGGCATTCTCCAATATTTCTTTTGAACTTTCTGTCCGACCCAATACATAAAATCCCTGTTGAGGTTTATGCAAAGAAAATATTTTTTGCGATGGATAGGCACCGTAAATGTGTAGTGCTGCTGTTGGCACTGCTTTGCGAATGAGCGGCCAGATATCTTTTTTTAAATATTGAACGGCATTTACATTGGGTTCATGCAAAAAATTACCAATAAATACAAAATGTTTTCTGGTTTCATATGTGGGCCAATTTTGTTGAACCCTTGCATCAATAGGTTCAAAAAGTATAGGTAAATAAAATAATAAATTTGAATCTATTTTATATGTTTCCTGCAACAATTGCATTTCAAATTCTGAAATTATCAGAGAGCCATCGCAGCGTAAAATACTTGCTATTTCTCTTTTCGCCGTATCGTTCATTAAATCTTCCTGAACCAATATGCGTATTTCTTTTGAAGC
>JAUXUD010000012.1 GCA_030680835.1 Bacteroidota bacterium | reverse complement strand
CTTTGTCCTCTTGTTTTACGCCACCTTTTTTTGTCAGGCTGTCGGCTATTTGTTGCAGCCCGGCTTCGAATCGTGAACGAAACTGCTCGTTCATCGAACGTTCTTTCAGCTCTTTAGAGTGACTTTCGACTTTGAGGTAATTAATATTTTGAATCCATCCACCAGATTCCATAACTGTTCAATCTTTCATTAAACTAATCCTTAATTTCCATATACAGTAAAAAAATCATTTTTATGGTTTAATCCCGGGAGCATCAGTATGCCCCCGGGAAACCGTCCTCTTTTCTTAACCTAAGGAAGACTTACTGAACCAAACTAAAACCAAACTAAACCTTTTCCTTTTATTTATCCATCATATTCCTTTTAATGAGTCATGGTTATTTTCTCTAATTTTTAAAACAAAAAAAGTGCTGATCCCATATTGATCTTTTCTTTTCTTCGCTTAAACCATCAATCCAATCAATTTTTTCCTTGAACGGAAGAGAATCGACACCTTTTAATAGGCAGTTGTTTTTTCGTCTTAGATATGGACATTCATAAGATAAACCGTATAGAAAAATTTCAGTATCCGTATAATAATGTTGTTTCTGCATCAGTCTATATGTGTTAAGATTCTTTAAAGTGACCTATCTGTTTTGTTTCGGAATTATCGGATATTTGATATTTTTTCATTATCCACAAAATAAATGCCGTTGAATATTGCATTTTTTTATAATTGGATTTAGCATATTGCCTGATGGTTCCAAAAGTATCATTCCCAGTGCCATGATAAAAAAAGCAATTAGCATACTCATTTTATAGCCAACCTTTTTTATGATCCTACCTGCAGGAGCTCCAAAAACAACGAATGCAGAAAAAATTACCGCTGTCACTAAATAGGATTCAGTAACAGAAAGATTTAAAGCATCTCTCAGGAAAGGTGTGAGAAATCCGCTTATTCCAACTCCGAATCCGATAACAAAAAATAAAATTCCTACTATGAGTAATGAAATGAATAGTGTATTTCCATTCCTTGAAGATTGTTTGTTTTTCATACTATTTTAGTTTAATTCATTTGATACAATTCCGGAAAGTTGAAACTCCTTATCTAAAAATAGTCTCAGTAGTTTTACCTGATTTAGTCCACGTACCAGATTATGTCCTTCATACCTTGCACCATAGTAAATGTCATTATTTAAATAATCGGTAATGAATCTTATCGCTTGCATATAAATCATGAACTTCCCGGCATAAATGATTGATCTTTTTTCTACTTCAGAGAGTTCATTTTTCATCTCACTCAAATATCCATTTACAATGGCTTGAAAGAAATCGATTCTAACTTCTATTTTATTTAAATTCTTTTCTTCTTCACTAACTGGCGAAAGATAGGTACGCATCATATCTCCCACATCACTGATAAAATATCCTGGCATAGCCGTATCCAGGTCTATTACGCACAATCCTTTGTCGTCAATATCAAATAGGACATTACTAATTTTTGTGTCGTGGTGTGTTACCCTAAGTTTAAAATCCTTCGAGATGGAAATTTTCTTATATTCTTCAACAATGTATTGGTTATCAATCAAAAAGCTAATGGCATCTTTTGCTTTTTCATACCTTCCAGGATCATCGTTTTTTAAGCTATCAATAAAATGCCCGAATCTCAAATCGAGATTATGAAAATCAGGAATGGTTGTTCTCAGTTGTGATATGTTCAGACCTGACAATAACCGTGTAAATTTTCCAAATTGTTTTGCAGCCTCATAAGCTTGTATAGGTTTATTCAACTCATTATGCGTAACAGAACCATTTATATATGAAAAGAGCCTGAAATAACCACCCTCGTCATCCCTGATCATATCGCTCATGTTCAAAGCTTTAACAGGTGATGTAAACAGATATTCCGGATATTTCAAATTCAAATAGTCATTGATCAACCTTATATTATAGGTAATATCTTCAGGATGTTTAAAAACTTTATCATTTACACGCTGGAAAACGAAATCTTTGCCAGTTGAAAATTCCTTAACAAGCCATGTAGTGTTTATGAGACCATCACCTAAAGGATTAATTTCATAATTGTCAATATTATAGGCTTTTAAAATAGCTGATGTATTCATAGTTTATTATTTTTAATGAAATGTAATAGGGTCGGTAATGGTTTACAATGGTCTTATAGGCATGGGAAACAACAATATTGCAAAATGACTGATCATCTGACTTTTTGGTTATCATCTATTGATAGGTTAATTATTTTTAAAGTATTTATCAATCCCCGTAATATGGCTTGAGGGGAATTGATACAAAACAAAAAGGGCTGCAATTTCTATTAAATTCTTATTGACGATCCAGTAACTTCCTTCAACATGCGCATTGAACCCCAATGATGCAAAAGGAGGATAGGCCAGATAATAAAACGAGATAAGTATCATTGCGAGAATCTTGCATGGTTTTGAAAGCAGACCAATAAACAGGCATAAGCCAATGAGTACCAATCCCCATTCATTCATGATATCGACAATATAAAGTATGGATTTGGACTGTGCCATACCTTTAAGCAAAGGGGAAAGCGGCCCGGCTGACCCAAGCAAATAACCTTTGGCAGTCCAGCCAGGCGTATAGAGTTTTACCAATCCTTCGTATAAAAGATGCCATCCGATCAAAACCCGCAAAAAAGTCAGTGAGAAGATTTGTCCATTTGAATAGCCTGTTGTTGTTTCTATATTTTTTTTCATGTTGTGTCTATTTTGCAGAATGAATTTAATGCTTACCCGATTATAGCTTTTTCATTTACCTTATCCCATTTAACCGGTTTTTTATGTGTATAAGCTAAATTGGCAAGGTTAAATGTAACCGCTTCTTCAAAACCCGCATCAATATTGCAACTTGTTTTACCAAATCCGCGAATAGCATCAATCCACTCTTTGAGATGCAGAAAGGTTGCATCAATCACCTTACCGTCAATAAAAGTAGGGCCATAGCCACCTTTTAAATAGGCTTTCGATGTTGCAGAAGAGACAGCATCCACATCGGCACTCGGTGCATAATAATACATCGGGTTGTCAGAGCCTGAATTAATGTCTTTGTATCGCTCCGAATTATCATCCTTATACATCATGATTGCATTATCAATATCCATGGTCGCCTCAGAACTCAAAATGTGCGATTGCCGGTATATCCCACTTAATAAGGTGCAATCATATGTCATTGTCAGTCCTCTTTCAGGATAACTAAAAATAGCATTTATCACATCAGGCATATCTCCATGGTTTTTATAATAATATTGACCTCCCAGCGCAACTACTGTTTCAGGGATTCCAAGGCCTAAAACCTGATTCACACAATCATATTTATGGGAAAAATCATTCCCTGTAACACTGGTTCCATATTCGCTGTAGCGTTGCCAGTTAAAATACCTTTTGAGATCAAAATCGTGCCAGGGAGCATTGGCCAGGAATTCTTTCCAGTTGATCGTGTTTGGATTCCCTAAATGATCGAATTTTCTTGTTCTAATCCATGCACCATCAGGGCTATTTTTGTTTGTAAAGGTCTGGACCATGGTGACAGTACCTAAAACACCTTTTTGATACATCTCCTGAGCCATTTTAAAGCTCATCTGCTGTCGGTTTTCATGTCCGAGCTGAAAAATAACGCCTGTTGATTTAATCGTATTTCTTAACTCAATAGCTTCTTCAATACTATGGGTCATCGGCTTTTCAAGGTAAACGTGTTTGCCTGCTTTCGCTGCATTAATTGCAATTTGGGCATGTGTATGATCTGGTGTAGCAATTACAATTGCATCAATTTCATTGCTTGCTATCATTTCCCGATAGGTAGGGAATATTTTCACTGGTTTTGTTTTTCCTTTACAACCTCCAGGGCAGATATCATTTTGTGAAATCTCAAATCCCCGTCGGGCATGTATTTCAAAGGTATCGCAAACTCCTGCAAACTCAACGCATAGGTCCTCCTGATCTAAAAAAGACTGGAACTGTTTTGTATATTTACCATTAACAGTATTCTGTTCTACAATTTCAGGATGTGCATAACCAAGAGAATACAATAATTGTTCACCCCGCCAGCCGTTGCCAACTAAACCAATCCTTATAATATTACTATTGCTGCCTGTCGGTGGCAACAATTTCTTTTCTGTGGCTTTTAGATTTTCTATCTTTAGCGTTTTCAGGTAGTCTATACTTTTCCCTCTTATTTCTTTGGTAATATTATCTTTAAAAGCAAATGCAAAATAGCCCAAAAAGGGTATTGCAGCCATTCCTTGTAAAAAATCTCTCCGGTTTTTGTTCATTCCGATTTTGTATTGATGTTTTTGTGTCTTTATTCCCTTTCTAAATACCCGGAAACCATTTTTTCGCATTTTTACGATAGATCTTATCGATTACTTCCTTTGGCAATTTTAAGCCTCTGAATCTTCCATCAAAATCCGATACGCTCATTTCCTCATTTGTGACAAAAAATTTCCAGTCGCTGACTCTTGTACCATGCATACTCTTTTTCAATTCACCAAAATCTGAATCTTTAGCGACTACCTGATCAGTAGCATAAAGAAGCCTGTCCTGATATTTTATCATAAAATCATGCACCTTTTGCCAATTTTTCATGGATTGAAATTGTAAATGACAAATTCGAGCGGCCATATCTACCGCCATGTTGGGAAATTTATCGAGACGTTTCGCCAACTCGTCAACATTCCACTCCAGGCTTCCCAAATGGGCACCAACAAACCTTAAGTTTTGATGTTTTTGGAGCATGTTATCCTGGGCATTAATCTGATCTTCGTAAGAAGGATATTCAGGATGCAGGTACATGTGGTACTGCGGATGTTGACTGAAATATCTCTTGTCGCCGGCTACGGTCATTTGTTCTACCGGCAGCCAACAGTTCTTAGGTTCACCAAAGTGTCCGATTAGAGTGAGATGGTTCTTTTCTATAAAATCCAGAACAGGATCGAACCTGGAATCGTCGATCATCACAAACTTCCCATCTTTATCCCTGAGCTCCATCCCTATATTTTTCCATATCTTAACCGCGATTGCTCCCTTTTCAAAAGACTCTTTTAAATAGGCCAGGGTTTGAGGTTGCCATTTATCGCTGCCCCAGTCTTTTAAGTTAAAGGTAGTGGCATAAGCCAAACGGCCCGGATAAGCTTTGATTAGCCTGAGAGCAACGCTGCGCTGTTCCTCAATAGCAGAAGCAACATCAGATGCGTTTACATTTACGGTTAAGAGGTGAAAGTTATCTTCTTTAGCCTGCTGAATAAAAGTAGTGTCATCAACATTGATGTGAACATGGGTATCGTATTTTTCAACAGTTTTAAAATCGTCAGCGGTATAAAATCCGGATTTTGAGTTTTCCACTCCCGATGAGCCTTTTTTTGTTTGTCCACAATTTTGTATAAAAACGCATAGGACAAACAAACAGAGATTTTTAAATTTTAAGAGATTTTTCATGAGAATATAATTATTGCTTTCATATTTTTATGAAAACCCTGTTTTTGTACAACCAATAACAGATATACCACATTGATGCCCATGCAGCTATGCTTGTCATTATTAATACAGTAAGGTCTCCTCCCCACAAAAACAATGCTTTGGTGAAAGGCGTGAATATTTTACCTACGAAATCAGCTCCCCCCAATTCAAAAAAGAGGTATATAAAAATGCTGTTCATCCCCACTATGATAAAAAATTTAGAGCCTCTGGCAAATAACTTTTTTACATCAATTAACCAGTAAAAGAAACAAAGGGACAGGATGGTCCACCCTCCACTGGCGAATACAAATGAGGCGGTGGCAACCTTCTTAATAATAGGGGTGATATTCATCAAATCGAGTGAGTAACCAACCAGTAAGCCTGACAGGCCTGCAATCAATAATATCTGAATCTTCTTTCTTGCAGTTCGGTCGCTCTTCAGAAGTTGTCCGCAAAGAACCCCCCAAACAGTATGGGCTATGGTCGGGATAGCATTCAGCGAGGCCCACATGCTTGCTACATTTTCGCCTTCAATCTGATTATTTACCCATGCGCCAAGGTTGTGATAAACCACCCATGGTTGATCAAAGCCTTCAACCGGGAAAAACCGATAGGCAAGATCTGTCAATAAGAGTATTAATAATGTGAAAATCAGTTGAAATGAAAAACTTTTTCGCATAATCAGGAAAGCAACCAGGTAAGTGACCGACATTTGAGCAAGAACGTCCTGGAACCTCCAAACTATTCTCCCGGGTCCAACGCAATATAACGCCCATCCTAAAAACAGTAACAGGAATGAACGCTTGAGCGCATGACGCATGATTTGTTTTTGTGAATCTCCTTTTCTGATCCTGTTGGCAACCGCAAAAGGGATAGCCACTCCAACAATAAACATGAAAAAGGGTTGTATCAGGTCCCAAAAGTGCAATCCGTGCCAATCTTGATGACTGAGTTGTGTGCCAAAAAATTGCATGATACTGCTACTTTCAATGGAACTAAAGTGGGCATAAAGCTGGGTGCTCTCGCCTATCAGAAGAAACATGGTAAGGCCACGAAAGAAATCTACCGATGCAACCCGTTCTACTATTGTAGGATCAGGATTTTTTGCAGTTTTATCCATTCTAATTTTGTTTTAAATTGATATTATTTAAGACTATTTTGTGTCAATGCTGATTTTAATTTTCGAAAGTGAATTTATAGTTGTCACTTTTCTTTAAAGCAGTTTTGAATATTTTTGCTGATGAAACATATATCTTAGTTCCTTCCGATTCGGGTCGTTTTTCACCTTTTACAACCAGTCGGACCTTATGATCTCCTGGTTGTAGATTCAGCACATGCCAGATACTTTCTATTTTTTGTTCATTCCCCGAATCGAAGTAATAGGTATCAACGCTACGATTAAGATTACCATCAACATATATGTCTACTTTCCCACCATCTTTATACCAGTTTCCTGCAAGGGATATTCCAACTCCGGAGAAATCAATTTCAAGTCCATCGCCAGCTTTTTCAGCATACATTGACTGTTTTATCAATCTGTTATCACTTTCAGATGGTACTTCAAAGGTTTTCCATTTCCCGGTGAATGCCCAACCATTCTTATCAAAGACCGACTCAATTTTATCCAAAACAACATCCGGAAAGGATACTTCCAGCTTTGGTGCAACCGGTAACTGGGTTTTGATAATAATCTCATTATCAATTACCTTTCCTCCATTTCTTACTATCAGATCAAGGGCGTATTTATTGGTATTTTTTACAGCCGTATTAAATGAATAGGTAGTATTAATAAAAATCGAATCACCAGCCGATTTTACACCTTCCTGCATATCTAAAGGCAATCCACTAAAACCTTTTATTACGCCAAGGACAGCCATGGCATTTGAAGGATTGCAATCGGAATCCTGCCCGCAACGGGTAGTGATTCCAAGGGTTCTACGTGGATCCCCATCCCCATACAATAAACCCATTACAATATAGGCTCCATTCAGTTTTGCATCGGTATTTGAAGTAGACCCTGATTCACAAAAATCAACTTCTCCCCATTTACCTTCAAGTTCTTTCCAGGAAGCTTTCCAATCAGATGGATAATGCTTATGAAGCTTAATTACATCATTAATAATCGCAGAGTATTCACTTTCTTCAGGTATTGATCTGAGAGCCTTTTCAATAATTTTTTGAATATCAGACTCAAAAAATGCTTCGGAATAGAGAGCTGCAATAAAGATACCCCCATATAATCCATCTCCATAATTCATTATATGGCCAATCTTCTCTGCAATACATGAGGCAGTCTGGGGCATTCCCGGGCACATAAATCCAATATAGTCTGCTTCTATCTGGAAATCAATACAATCGGCATGCATATTATATTCGGGGCTTCCTGAAGCGGGAGGGAAAATACTATCGAAATAATTTTTTCTTGCCTGCATATTTGCATGCCATAACTTGTATCCGGCTTTCGCAAGCAACTCCTGGTATTTTTTTGCAGGAGCATCAATACCATACTTATCCATTGCCATTAAAAAAGTCAATTGTACATAAATATCATCCTGCCACATACTTTCCCAGGTATCTGAGGGTTTCCACTTAATTGAATCTTCATATATCCGGCATTGTGCAACAAATTCAGTCGGGCCACCATAGGAAACACCTATCATTTTGCCTGCCCAACCACCTGCGATCTTATCGTTAAGAACTTCTGCTTTTATAGTTCTAAACTCATCTGGCACATTTTTACAGGAAAAAACCACAAGCATTAAAGCTGAAAGAGAAATCAGGTAAATAGTGTCTCTAAGAAAACCCATTATTGATTGAATATCAACTAATTGCTGTTAATAACTATTTTGAATCTTTTGGGGTTATCATTTTGATTAGTTGATTAAAATACAGATATTCAGGGTATTATTACATGAGGATAGCATATTTTGACAATCAAACAAAAAAAGATTCAACCATGAGAAAAAGATTCGAACAACAATTGGGATTAGGGCAATTGCCTATCGAAGCGACCTATATTAATCCCAAAAGCAAGAATGCATTAGACGAACTTTTAGCAGCCCTGAAGGCCATCTATTGCAACAAGGAATACAACCAAGAGATATTCGGTATTTTAGAAAACCACATCAATTCGGGGAAGAAAAATACAGGAAGGACCGGAATGGATTTATGGAGTATTTTTGTTTTGGCCCAGATACGGTTGTGCTTAAATTTAAGTTATGATGTACTCCACGATCAGGCAAACAATCACCACAATATGAGATGTTTGATGGGCGTAGAAAAAGGCTTTGGTTCTGAACGTATTGAGTTTGAGTACCAGAATATTTATGACAATGTAACCCTGCTCAGCGATGAGGTGGTGGCTGAGGTAAACCAGGTAATCCTGAATTTCGGGCATGGAGAGGTGTTTAAAAAAAAAGAAAATACAGCATTGCGCTTAAAGTCAGATAGTTTTGTCGTAGAAAGCAATGTTCATTTCCCTACAGACTACAACCTGTTATGGGATTGTGCCCGTAAATGTATTGGCATCGTTTCAAGGTTAATGAATAAACATAAGGATATTGAAGGTTGGCGCAAGATCGGCAATTGGCATACCGAGATGAAAAAGTTGATGCGCAATTTGGGACATGCCCACCGTTCCGGGGGCAAGAACAAGAAAGAAAAAGTAATTGCCTGTGCCGAAAGATATCTCAATAAAGCAGGGTTACTGCTCAACAAACTAAACGGAGAAAAGCCTAATTTCCCGATAACAGACATGGGCGATTTAGCTTTAATCATTACTTTGGAACACTTCATGAAACTTCTTGAAAAGCATATCGACCTGGTTGACCGGCGAATATTGAAAGGCGAAATCATTCCGCACCAGGAAAAGATGTTTTCGGTATTTGAAACCTACACCGAGTGGATAACAAAAGGGAAGATGAACCCCAGCGTTGAACTGGGCAAAAAACTGAACATCACCACCGACCAATGGGGGCTGATCGTGGATTACCAAATAATGGACGACCAGCAAGATCGGGACATTGTTATCGAATTGGCCGATAGAATTTTGCCAGAATATAAAGTTGCATCGTGGAGCTTTGACAAAGGCTTCTGGTTAAAAGAAAACAAGGAAATCCTGCAGTTGGAAGTTGCCCAGGTTATTATCCCCAAACTTGGGAAGCGCAACAAACAAGAAGAAGAGCAAGAACACAGCCGGTCATTTAAAAAGCTGAAAAACAAGCACAGCGCGATCGAATCAAACATCAACGAATTGGAACACCGGGGGCTGGATCGCTGTCCCGACCGGGGTTACCCACATTTTAAAAAGTACATCGGATTGGGAGTATGTGCCTACAACCTCAAGAAAATTGGAAAACAAATCCTGAGGTTGGAGCGGGAAGCACTTGAAGCGGCCACCAAGCGAGTCCGGATAGCTGCTTAGTAAAATTGGTTCAAACAAACATAAATATTAAACATGAAAGGGAGAATTATGCCCGGAAATTGAAAAATTACAACGAAAACTCAATCTTAGGTGGTGAAAATAGCACCAACGCACCAACAGGATAAAAAGTTTAGCCCTGATAACCGAAAAAGTCGGTCTATCACATATAATTATGTACAGCCATCGAAAAAATAGGTAGTTTTCTTAATGGCACTAATTATACACATGTAGAGCTGATAGCATTAAAAGAGGAGTATAAGGCAAGGGGTGTGAAAAAAAAATGTAGTTGCCGGACACTATTGTTTAAAGCTATTTTGGCTACTGAAAGCTCTATCGAATGGTTGCGGGTTAATCAAACCGATCACAAATCCAATATACCAGAAAAAGTAAAAACCGACTTTTCACCGCAATGGACAGCAGGTGGAATAGGCCTTTTGGAAATGGCCATGGCCCTGCACGAACGACATGCGATCAATAACGGAGAGGTATCCATTACCGCAATAGTAAATTTTATTTTCAATCTGTTTGACATGAAACCGGGTAATTTCTTCTCAACTTACGGTGTGATGCGTATCCGGGCCAACAGCCGGACTCTGTTCCTTGACGAACTGAAAAGTTCCCTTGAGAATAAAATGGATAAGGACGATAACAAAGATGTCCCGCACCGAAAGGGGAAATAATTAGGATTAAACCTGTCGAATTAGAAGAAATATCAATACCGTTATAATTTTAATCAATGAAAACTTCTCTGGAATAAGGCTGATAAAGCTGTACTTACTCTTGTTGTTGCAACAGGTGTGCCAGCTCGGGGTCGTTCTTTATCCGTTCCAGTTCATCTTTGACCATCTGTTTGGTTTCTGCTTTTATGCGGTTGTAGTTTTCCTGAATCATTTCCTTCATCCGGTCATTGCCCTGCCCATCAATAAAGCTAGTAATTACCGGAATCTTTTTGTACGTCCTGGTTTCAGCATCAACCTTTGCATTGTCGACCACCATTTCAGCGTGAAAAATCTTCTGTTCGATACGTTCATCAAAATTGTCGGCCACAGCACCTACGAACATACCCTGTGTAAGGTTTGATATTTTGCTTGGCGGGATCAACGAATCCATTTGCGTGCTTATTGATGTTGACTTTTCCCGTTGGTTGATGGTCATTGACTGGCGTTTTTGCAACACTTTTCCGAAACGTTCGCTTAATGTTTTGGCTGTTTCACCAACGACCTGGCCGGAGAAAATATTTCCAACAGTGTTCATCACCACGGCAGCCTCTTTATCCCCATAGTCCCGTTTTAGCTGTGAAAAATCCTGGAAGCCCAGCAAGACGGCAACTTTGTTGCTTCGGGCAGTGGCAATCAAGTTGTCCAGTCCTTTGAAATAAATCGTTGGTAACTCATCAATAATGATACTACTCTTTAATTGCCCCTTTTTATTGATCAGCTTCACGATACGGGAATTATATAGGCCCAGTGCAGCGCCATAAATATTCTGCCGGTCAGGATTATTGCCTA
>JAUXUD010000007.1 GCA_030680835.1 Bacteroidota bacterium | reverse complement strand
TTTCTTCATCTGTAATTTTAATGCCTGTATCATATTTGTTTTCATCTAATTCACATTTTATTTCCAGACCTTTTAACGTTTTTGTTGAGGCTATCAGGTTAACGATTACGCTGTAACTCACTAATGGTTTTCCTCTCCAATTCTGAGAAATATAGGAAAACAAACGATGTTCTATTTTATTCCATTTGCTTGTAGCTGGTGGAAAGTGGCACACCTCTATGATTAATCCTGTTTCATCGGACAATTTCTGTATCTCGGTTTTCCATAACCGGCTTCTTGACGCGTTACTTCCTCCGCCATCGGCGGTAATTAGAAGCTTTTGAGCATTGGAATAATAAGGCTTGCCCATTTTTGTCCACCATTTTTTTATGGTCTCAACAGCAAATTCAGCTGTGTCGTGGTCTATACCCACACTCACCCAACCTTTGTTTTGTGATAAATCATAAACCCCGTATGGTATTGCTTTCCCTTCGGCATCGCTTAAAAAATCATATACTTTGACTTTTTCCGGTTCTTTTTCTCTGTGCCATTCCTTTCCGTTATTTTTGAAATTACCCACAAGTTCTTTTTTCTTCGCATCTACTGATATGACAGGCTGGTTGTTTTCTTGAAAATCCTTAACCTTAAGGTGGATATGTTCAAATTGCGCGTTGCGGTCTGGATGGCTTTTACCTTCGTCCGTCTTTCGATTGGCCTGAAGGCTAAACCCTTTGCTTTTAAGTATTTCCCCAACTAATTTATGACTTACATCAAACCCTATTGATTTAAGCTCTGCCGATAGCTTTCGCAAACTTTTACTTGTCCACATCAATGGCGAATCGGGTTCGCCCCGCAATGCTGGCTCTATTAATTTATCCAGCTCTTTTTCTATTGCAGGCAACTTCTCAATCGCTTTCTTGCGACCGCCCCCTTCCTTCCTAATCCGCCTTGTGTCAATCAAATCAATAGACTCCAACTCTTTAAGTCCTGTTGAGATTGTAGTCCGGGAAACACCAGTTGATTTGGACACAATCCCTATACTTCCACGTCCAATGACTTTTGATTCAGCTGCAATCATTAACCTACGTGCCTTTTCATCCAGTAAGGGCGATAAAATTTTATGCCGATTTGAAATTAAGTCTGTATCTTTCATCCTCGAAAGATACAGCACTTTAATATTATAAATAAGTTATTTCGTTACAAATCCTTAGAAGATATTCAGTTACTTAGATTAGTATCTATTTGAATTCAATCAAAACAATTAAAAAGTGTGATTAATGTCAGACATTCTGATCATTACCAGGAAGTAACAATAATATCAAACTGATAGAAGTATGCTGTTGAACTACCAATTGGTTCGATTTTTTTTGTCATACCCCATTCTGATTGGCATCGTCGCCATCATTACCGGTAAATCTTTTTTACAATCGAGCCAGCCATTTTGAAAAGAACAGGTCGTAAACTTTATAACAATTATCCTCCTCATAGATCATGTCTTTATTGATTAGCGATTTTAATGAGGTGTTTACAGAACTGGCCTGAGTTAGCTTATATTTTTGTATGAACTCACCTGCATTCGGACGTTCGACTTTACCCTCTTTAGCAATTGCTTTGATTAACGCAAATTGGTTGTTTGTGAGTAGATTCCTGTAATTGTAGTAAACGTATTCCCGTTCTTCTAAAATCTGCTGCGCAACTTCTGTTTGTCTTTGCTAATCCGTCCTAAATTCATTATGTCAGAACTTTGAAAGAATGGCCTTCCATATTGGCCAAACATAGATGACAAAATATGTTTATTGCTTCCGGAGAAGATAATATATCCAGTAATAACAAAAGGATTATTTGTTTTCATTTTACCATGTTTTACGTTACGCAATTTACGTTACGCAACGTATGCATTTTATCGATGAGGCGCATATCGAACCCGGTTTTTTTTCGAATGAAAGTCAATTAATTTGGAAAACATATCGGTCCAAAACCTCACTATAGGCCGGAATGGGTTTGGATATTTATCTGGAGACCATCAGACTAAAAGAAAAAGATAAGGCAATCGGATCAGTTACGTAGGTGGAAATATCAACCAATTTGTAGTTTACCGTGTAAGTTCCTTCAGGTAATTTGCCAATCCGGATGGTATCGTTTCTCATCACACACGGCCATTTCATCATACTGTTGAACTGCTTCCGAATATCAATGGTTTTGTCATTTCGGGTTACTCCTGAAAGGACGTTGTATGTACAATCTTCATATACCACCAGCTTAATTTCGTCGCTGCTGGTTGGTTTTACAGGAATAATTTTCATGTTATGCGCTGATAAATCAACGAGTTGAACTTCGTTTTCGTTTATCTGCTCAGTACAGGCAGTTGTGAGCAAAAAGAAAAGAGTCAGGACAAACGCAATTTGTTTCATCGGTAAAAGATTTCAGACAATATTCAGACTAATCTCAAGCTCAAATGGTTGCGTTAACATCAAGGAAAATCTGCATGCGCTTGATTTTTATGGGAACTCAGGAGTTTGCCAAATGGTGGACATTCTTCGCTTTATCAGCACATTTTTCCACTTCTCTAAAAACCCGTAACAGATTTCCACCCCATATTTTCCTGATTTCAGATTTAGAATAACCTCTCCGGATTAATTCCTTGGTAATGTTCGGAAACTGGCTCACATCGGCACAGTCGCGCAGGCCGCCACCTCCATCGAAATCGCTTCCAATGCCCACATAATCAACTCCGACCAGGGTTTTTATATGATCGATGTGATTGCAAAGATCTTGTACTGTTGGCATATCGCTCGAATCCATATCCTGAATTTCTTCCCATTTTTTAAAATAAACTTCTTTTTCGGCATCGGTCATCTGGGTCAACAGGTGTTTGTATTTGGCCCGAAGTTGTTTCAACAGTTGAAATTTTACAGTGGTAGTATCCGGATTTTTCAAATATTCATCAAGTAAACAAATCTGGATAACTCCGCCCTTTTCTGCTAGCTTTTTGATCATTTCGTCGGTCATGTTCCTGTTGTGGGAAGCGATTGCACGCACCGAACTGTGCGAAGCAATTACCGGGGTTTTGCTTAGCTCAACCGCATCAAAAAACGATTTATCGGAAGCGTGCGAAACATCTACCATCATTCCCAAACGGTTCATTTCTGCAATTACCTGTTTCCCAAATTCGCTGACTCCGTTGTGTTCTGCGAGTTTGCTGTCGCTCGACGAATCGCAGATGTCGTTGTGATATGAATGACAAAGTGTAATATACCTGACTCCTAACTTGTAAAATTCTTCAACCCGCGATAAATCTTTTGCAATTGGAAAACCGTTTTCCATACCAATGTAAATGGCCCGTTTTCCGGTTTTTTCAATTTTGGCAAGGTCATCTGCTTTCAGCGCCAGAGTGGCCAGGTCGCTGTCTTTCTTTAGTATCGAATGAATGGAATCGAACATCTGATGGGCCAACTGATATGTTTTTTGGTAGTTTTCGTCGGTGCGGGGTTTTTGTCCGGTAAACACGGCAAAGAAAATGGCGTCCAAACCACCGGTTTTCATTCGTGGCAAATCGACCCGGCTTTTAGGTGCCTTATGTTCATCGCGAACGTCGAACCCGGGTTTAATCATCAACATCGGAGTGTCGCAATGCGTGTCAACAGTCAGGCATTTTTCATGGATCCGGTGTGCTTTCTTTTCCAGTCGTTCCTGATTCTTTTCACTTGTAAAACCCATCAAGGCTCCTGAAATCAGGCAAAGGGTTAGGGTTTTGGTCATCATTGGGTCAGTTTTTTTTGGAAGAGTCAAATGTAATGAAAAACAGAAAGGCTTATCCGATGAATCTTCAAATAATGTCTATCGGAAAAAGAAAGAATCATTGTCACTATTCAGTCGCAGGTAATATAGCAATTAAACGAGTTGCTTCGTATGGGTTCTGTTGATTTTTGATGGCAGTATCGATGACTGATCGGATTACGGCATAGTTTTGGGAGCCTGCCGTTGATTTGAAAAGGTTGCTGACTTTCAGCTTGACTTTGAAATTCCGGATGGCCCTTTCGGAAGCATTATTGTCGGGTGGGATGTTTGGGTTATCCAAAAATGCAAAAACATAACCGGAGTATTTGACCATTCGTTTTTGAAACGATATAAGTTCTTTGATTTTCTGATTGACAGGTTCTTTGATGAGCTGCAAAAAGGTTTGGGTAATTTCCTTTGATTTTTCAGGGCTTAACTTATCCTGCTTTCGCATATGGAGTGCATCGGTGATCAGTTTTGAGAGCCGTGGTGCCCAGGTATTTTCGGGATACTTTTGGGTAAAGAATTTCAATTCCCGCAATAAATGGGCGGTACATAATTGGTGCCCAGCAGGGTTCTCTTTAAAGTAAGCGGCCCAGCAATCGGTAACCAGTATATTGTTTCGAAAACCTTCGGGCATGATTTGATTGATGGCCTTTTTCCCACGGCTTTCATGGACGGCAATATAGGTTGCCCACGGATTCTGAAAAGTCCATGCCCAATTGATTTTGCCATTGATGTTCACACCCGTTTCATCGGCCCCGATTACTTTGCCATTGGCTACCATTTGCCGGATAGTTTCATAAACCGGGAGTGCTTTTTGTTTCACCTTTTCCAACAGGTAGCAAACACCACCGGTACTAAGCGACAAGCCGCAGAGCGAAGACAACAGCTCGGTGATGCGTTCAACGGGCAGGTATTGGCGGACACTGAGGTAGGAAACCAATGATTGTACACCCGGGCCATAGCTGACCGGGGTAAGAACACCATCAGGATAAGATGCCTTGTTGTTATGCCCACACCGGCAATGCACCTCAAATAAATGGTGTTCGGTAACGATTGGCTTAATGGGCGGAATATCAATAACCTGACGGCGTCCAATAAATTGAGGCTGGTAACCACTAAGATCTTCCCCACAGCAAGTGCAATAATTGGGACTGTGTTTCTGGATCGTATCAGGGATACCGGCCATCTTTAAGGTGGTGCCTTCATGTCCGGGCTGACCTCCGGGCTTTTTTCCTGATGGTGTGCGAAGACTTTGGGTCTTGAGTAGTTTGGGCAAACCGCTCGATGGGGGTTTGCTACTGTTGCCACTGTTTTTTGGTGTACGGTATTTTTCGAGTTCCTGCTTCAAAAAAATGTTCTCTTTACTAAGCCTGATATTTTCCTTTTGAAGTTGTGCGTTGCTTGTCTTCAAGCTCTCAAGCTCAGTAATCAGACTGTAAACAAGGGCATAAAGCTCATTATTTTTTTGCTCGTGATTCATCCTACCGTGTTTTTGTGCAAAAATGGAAGGATCAAACAATACAAGCTAATAAATCAATCAAAAGTTATTAACACACTGAAATACAAAACAGTAAATGGAAGGAAAAAATATTCTCAAGTCAACCAGAGAGGCGTATTTGCTAACAGAAATGATGAAAATACCCCTCCATGAAAACCTCATTGACATTCAATTTTTCAAATGAAAAAGTTATCAACAGAAAAATCGGAAGGATGGTCAAGTATATGGAGGAAAATGAATAAATATCGACTGAATGTTTACCTAAATTGTATGTGATTAAAATTTGCTTATACTTTTCATCTTTTGTATCGTTCCATTGATGCCTCCAAACTAAACTTTGAATTCCGCTTGCATTGGCGGACGACCAAGTGGCACCAAGGTAATTCCCTAATTCTTTCAATCGGTTTGAATAAACAGGAAAATAAATTTTACCAAAAATTGAATTGACAATATTTATTAAACGATTTTGTATGTGAACTACATTTGTATTATATCGCTTTCCAAGAATGTTTATCGCTTTTGATTCATAATTACCGTAGTGGTATATTGGCACCAGAGGGTATGCATTTATTATTGAAAGAAACTGTTGCCAAATATGGGCTTCATCAGATGTCTTATCAGCCCAAAAGCTATTGCAAATAGTTGTATCGTCCTTGCATATTAATACTCCAATCAAATAATATAATTCTTGGTCAGGATTACCTTCAATATCTTAGGAATTGGGACATATTAAACTTTACGTTTCTGGTTTTATAGTGTAATTCCATTCGCCATGAAATTCATGCCTTGTTATTTTCAACATGTTCATTTCTTCATCACTTATCTTAATGCCTTTCTCATATACTTTATCTT
>JAUXUD010000002.1 GCA_030680835.1 Bacteroidota bacterium | reverse complement strand
CCTTACTTTTGCGCCTCATTTAATAATTAAATAAGTATAAATCATGCATTTGACAACCGAGAAGAAACAAGAAATCTTCGAAGCACACGGTAAAGCCAAGTCTAAAACAGACACGGGCTCAGCTGAAAGTCAGATCGCTCTGTTTACAGAGAGGATCAACCACATTACCGGACATTTGAAGAGTAACAAGAAGGATTTTTCCGCAGAATTAAACCTGGTGAAACTGGTAGGGAAAAGACGTTCTTTATTAAATTACCTGCAACGCAAAGACGTTTTTCGTTACAGAGCGATCGTTAAAGAACTTGAACTTCGTAAATAAGCTATTGGTGCTTCCCAAAAGGGTTGTGCTTTTTTTTTAATTTTTTTTTTTGATAAAGGGGCGGGCCATGAGGTTTGGCCCTTTTATTTTTTAAATTTCAACAAACGACAATAAATTATATGTCAAAAGCAATAGTAAAAACCTTCGAGATTGGTGGAAAAACCATCACGATCGAAACCGGCCGTTTAGCCCGTCAGGCTGATGGGGCCGTAGTATTAAAAATGGGTGATACCATGATATTGGCAACAGCAGTTGCTGCAAAAGAAGCCAAAGAAGATATGGACTTTATGCCGCTCACTGTGGATTATCAGGAAAAATTCGCCTCTGTGGGTCGCATACCGGGAAGCTTTCATAAACGTGAAGCCAAATTAAGCGATTACGAAGTATTGGTGAGTCGTATCGTTGACCGTTGCTTACGTCCGCTGTTCCCTGATAATTTTCATGCGGATACGCAGGTGGCCCTTACTTTAATAAGTGCCGATTTAAACACGCCTCCTGATGCATTGGTAGGATTGGCTGCATCTGCCGCTTTAATGGTGAGTGATATTCCATTTAATGGACCTGTGTCTGAAGTTCGTGTTGCACGTATTGATGGAAAATTTGTGATCAACCCGTATAAAGATGAACTCGAACGTGCAGATATTGATTTGATAGTTGCCGGAACTGAACACGATTTAAACATGGTGGAAGGCGAATGTGCTGAAGTGAGTGAGCATGATATGCTGGAAGCAATGAAAGTTGCACATGAAGCCATTAAATTAACCATTAAGGCACAGTGGGAATTATGCGAAATGTTGGGTGGCCGCAAGCCTGCCCGCGAGTATAACCACGAACGCAGCAATCCAGAATTGAAAGCGCAGATTACTGCTTATGCCTACGATAAAATTTATGCAATTGCAGCGGGTGCATTAAGTAAGGCAGACCGCACCGCCGGCTTTAAAGCGCTTCGCCTGGAATTTGTTGCCAGTCTTGGGGAAGATGCGGTAGTTGACAAATTTTTAATGAACAAATATTTTCACGATGTGGAATATGATGCAGTGCGTGCCATGATTATTAACGACCGTACGCGTTTGGATGGACGTAAGCTGGACGAGGTTCGCCCGATATGGAGTGAAATTGGTTACCTGCCTTGCGCACATGGTTCAGCGTTATTTACACGCGGTGAAACCCAATCGTTAACTACGGTTACTTTAGGTACAAAAATGGATCAGCAAATGTTGGACAGCCCCATGAATGAAGGCTATTCCAAATTTTTGCTGCATTATAATTTTCCATCATTCAGCACGGGTGAAGTAAAGCCAAACAGAGGTCCGGGCCGCAGAGAAATCGGACATGGAAATCTGGCTTTGCGTGCCTTGAAGCGGGTATTACCGGGTGTGCCTGAAAACCCATATACCGTACGTATTGTATCGGATATTTTGGAATCGAATGGTTCTTCATCGATGGCTACCGTTTGTGCGGGTTCACTGGCATTGATGGATGCAGGAATAAAAGTAAGAAGTGCTGTAAGTGGTATAGCAATGGGTTTGATAAATGATGAAGCCTCCGGAAAGTTTGCAATTCTATCGGATATTTTAGGAGATGAAGATCATTTGGGAGATATGGATTTTAAAGTGGTAGGTACCCAAAAGGGTATTGTTGCCTGCCAGATGGATATCAAAATAAATGGCTTGAAATGGGATATGGTTGAAGAAGCCTTGAACCAGGCAAAAGCAGGTCGATTGCATATTATGGATGAAATGAATAAAACCATTTCAGAACCGGCATCCGATTATAAACCACATGCACCGCGTATCGAAACCTTGTTTATTGACAAAGATTTTATTGGTGCGGTAATCGGACCCGGAGGCAAGATTATTCAGGGCATGCAAAAAGAAACCGGTGCAACTATTTCCATCACCGAAGAAGGCAATCAGGGTATCATTGAGGTGGCATCAAATAATAAAGACAGTCTGGACCGTGCCATGAGCATGATCCGTGCGATTGTTGCAGTACCTGAAGTAGGTGCTGAGTACATTGGCAAGGTTAAAACAATTGTTGAGTTTGGAGCCTTTGTAGAAATTATGCCGGGCAAAGATGGTTTGCTGCATATCAGTGAAGTAGGCTGGAACCGTTTGCCAAGTATGGAAGGTGTATTTCAGGTTGGAGAAGAGATAAAAGTGAAGCTGATAGAAGTAGACCAAAAAACAGGTAAACTTAAATTATCACGCAAGGCTTTATTACCAAAACCAGAAGGCTTTGTTGAGCAGGCACCCAGAGAAAACCGCCCGCCACGCGATCATCACCGCGATGACAATCGTGGACCGAGACCGCCAAGGGAGAACAGATCAAATAATTAGGAAGGTTACTTATAATAAAAAGGGAGTCCAATGCGGCTCCCTTTTTTATAAATCCATTCTTCTCATCTTCCTCATTTTTTTGAACTCATCTTGATTTTCAATTGGGGGTCTCTATTTAAAATATAAATGCTATCTATACTATAACTTTTTTATTGCTACAAAGAAACCAAGAAACAAAATTTAGTTTCTTCGAATGCGTGAAATTCCATCTTTTATGTAAGCAACATTAAAGTTAATTAAAAATCCTAAATTCAGTTTTGTCAATTTAAGCTGGCTTATAACCTGGGCTTTCCAAACAGGATTTACAAGTTCTACTGCTTTTGTTTCCAATACTACGAGATCCTCTATTAATAAATCTAATCTTAATCCCTCATCAAATTTTATATTGTCATAAACAATAGGAATATCTACTTGTCGCTTTACGAAAAATCCAGCTTTACTTAACTCATGGGCCATACAAATTTCATAAACCTTTTCAAGGAGGCCAGGGCCAAGTTCTTTGTGAACTTTAAAGGCTGCGTTAACAATAGCCTTTCCAATTCTTTCTTCTATGTCTGATATTGCTGTAAATGGTTTCATAATTCCAAATATGATTATAATTACCAGTTATAAAAAACTGCATCAAACCAAAATTAGCCAAAATATTAATTTCACCCTTTAAATACTGCAAAAACAAAATCCCATTTCTGGTAAAAATATTTTTGTTTCATTATTACTGAATAAATTATATTTAATAAAAGAAACGAAGAATAGCAAATTCATTTTGTTTCTTGGTTTCTTTGTAGCCAAAACTGCTAGGAGTTGGAAGGGTTAAATGTTAAGGGTTGATGCTCCGTTTTATTTAACTATTTTCTTTTTGTATATAAAAGTTAAATTGCGTTTGATTTTAGTTTATAAAAATGGTTAAAATAGAAAACATTGCGGTGATAGGCGGAGGGAGTTGGGCAACTGCGCTGATAAAAATACTGAGCGAACACAAAAAGAGTGCGGACTCAAAAATTAACAAACTTTCATGGTGGGTACGCAGTGAGGAAAAAGCCGAATATATCCGCAAAAATCACCACAACCCCGATTATATCAGCTCCATTGAAATTCATCCGGATGTGGTGGAAATCAGCTCGGATCTGGAGGCGGTGGTAATGCAATCCGACCTGTTGTTAATAGCCATTCCGGCGGCCTTTCTGGAGGCAAGTTTAAGGCCTTGTGCAAAAGAACTCTTTGCAGATAAAGTGATTGTTTCGGCGATAAAAGGATTGGTGCCCAGCACGCGGCAAATTGTGGGCGATTATTTTATTGAACACTACGGGATTGATGAAAAGAAAATCATCGTTATCTCGGGTCCCTGCCATGCCGAAGAAGTAGCCAGTGAAAAGTTATCGTATTTAACCATTGCAGGTTTGAACCTGGAGCTGGTAAGAAATTTTGCAGGTCTGTTAAACAATCGTTTTATACGTACTGTTGTTTCGAGTGATGTAAGAGGAACCGAATATGGTGCGGTATTGAAAAATATATACGCAGTAGCGGCGGGCATCTGCCACGGACTGGGTTATG
>JAUXUD010000001.1 GCA_030680835.1 Bacteroidota bacterium | reverse complement strand
AGTGGAGGTGCAGGGATTCGAACCCTCGTCCCGAACAAAAACAAGTTCAAATAAATTAAAATAATCCCCCTCAAACCCTCATCCTTTCGGATTTCCTGCTTTTCCGAGGGCTAAGTCCCTGCATTGGGACCCGGAATTGGTTTTTGAAGCTTAAATTATCTTATAGCTTCGCCCCATAACTCACATGAATTTTGAGAACAAGCGATGTTTATTGCTTTTAACCAAGAGCAAAGTAGTTTTTTTATTTAAATAATTGCACCTTGTTGGAAGTTATCTTATAATTTTTTTTCACCGTTAAGCGCAAATAGATAGGACGATTATTTTCATTACCTTTATCCTGATGGAGATAGAATTTATTGGTGATTTTCATAAAAGGCAAACATTTTTTATAAGGGGCAAACATAGTGCCAACAAATTATGATAAAACACGAAGAAAATCGAAGTATTATAAAATAAAAAACCCTTCAAGCTATTGAGTTTGAAGGGTTTTGAAACTTCCCGGACGGGAATTTGCGGAGCGGACGGGACTCGAACCCGCGACCCCGTGCGTGACAGGCACGTATTCTAACCAACTGAACTACCGCTCCAATATTTTTATGAACTTTCCCTAAAATACTTGATATGCCTTTCTTTTAGGGAGCGCAAATATAGGATTATTAATTATTTTATCAAGCGGAGTTTTTAAAATTTTGTAAATACTTAAGTTTAGTTAAAATTGCACTGTCTAAGGCAAAGACAAACGTGAAATAATATGGCAAATTTTGATTTTGAAAAACCGATACAGGATTTGATTGACCAGATGGAGGAAGTGAAGAAGGTTCATGATAAGGGTAAGGTTGATATGGCGGCTAAAATTATTGAATTGGAAGAACAGATTTTAGCGGCAAAAAAGGATGTTTACAGTAAGTTAACCGGCTGGCAAAGAGTACAAATCAGCAGACATCCGGAACGACCCTACACGCTTGATTATGTTGAAAACTGTTTTGATAACTTTATTGAATTGCATGGCGACAGAACCGTAAAAGACGATAAGGCCATGGTAGGTGGTTTTGCCAGTATTAATGGTATAAGCGTTATGGTTGTTGGTCAGCAAAAGGGCAGAAACACCAAGCAACGCCAGTTTAGAAACTTTGGAATGCCAAATCCTGAAGGCTATAGAAAAGCTTTACGTTTAATGAAAATGGCCGAACGCTTTCAGATTCCCATTGTATGTTTAATTGATACTCCCGGTGCATCTCCCGGAATTGAAGCCGAGGAACGCGGTCAGGGGGAGGCGATTGCACGCAACTTATACGAAATGAGTGTGTTTAAAGTACCTATAATTTGTATCATTATAGGTGAAGGTGCTTCCGGTGGTGCTTTAGGGATTGCAGTTGGAGATCGGGTATTAATGATGGAAAACACCTGGTATTCGGTTATTTCACCTGAATCCTGTTCATCGATTTTATGGAGAAGCTGGGAACACAAAGAAAAAGCAGCAGAAGCGCTGAAACTGACCGCAATTGATATGCTGGCCAATAAATTGATTGATGGCGTAATTCCCGAACCTTTGGGTGGAGCCCATGAAAATCCGAAAGATACTTATATCATTTTTAAAGAACATCTCCTTAAAGAACTTAATAGTCTTATTGGGATTGATCCGGAATTATTAATAAAAACCCGCATCGAAAAGTTTTCGGCTATGGGTGATTTCATAGAAAACTAGACTATACCAAAACCAATCATCGGAGTTTTTATTTACTGGCACTTTTCAAACCGTTACGCATCATAATAATCCAAATCTTTATGATAGGTCTCTTCCATTTTAATGGTTGCATAAAAAGCCATGGTCATTACTACCACTCCTACAATAATTGCTGAACCTATTAAGCCGGGGGATGTTGATTTGAGCCAGACAAAAACTGTGGTGACAAAAATGGTAGCACCTCTTACAAAGTTAGGAACTGTTGTGGTTACGGTTGCTCTTATGTTTGTGCCAAACTGTTCAGATGCCGTGGTTACAAATACGGCCCAGTAGCCGGTTTGAAGACCTACTACAAAAAGGATAAAATAAAACATAGAGGTGCTTACGCCTTCGGCCAGAAAAAAAAGTATGATGGAAATGGTTAAGGTACTTAAGGCAATTAATATGGCCTTTTTTCTCGACCTTAACCATTCGCTGATGAGTCCGAATATAAAGGAACCCAATGAACCTCCGATATAAAAATACATCACAGCTTTACCACCCACAATAATTCCATTTACATGCAAACCCTTTTCTGAACCGAGTTCGGGTGCAAAAGTTACCAATATGGCTATCACATACCAAACCGGTACACCCATTAAAATACATTTCAGGTATTTCGAAAACATTTTTTTGTGCTGAAATAAACTCAGAAAATGTCCCTTTTTTATTTTTGTTTCCTTGAGGCGGGAGTACATACCCGATTCATACAATGAGACCCGTAATACCAGTAGAATGAGTCCCAATCCGCCTCCCACATAATAGGCCATCCGCCAGTCGAAAATATCGGCCACCCAAAATCCCAGTATGGCTCCGGCTATGCCAACGCCCGAAACCAGGGTAGTGCCGTAACCCCGCGTTTCCTTTGGCATCACCTCAGATACCAGCGTAATGCCAATTCCCAATTCTCCCGCGAGTCCGAGTCCGGCAAAAAAACGTAACACATAATATTGGTTAATGGTTTGAACCATACCGTTTGCAATATTGGCCACCGAATACAATAAAATAGTTAGAAATAAAATGGATAAGCGTCCTTTTTTATCACCCAATATCCCCCATAAAATACCTCCAAGCAGCATACCCAGCATTTGAATGTTTAACAAATTCACACTGATATTTGTTAATGCTTCACCCTCGAGTCCAAGTGATTTAAGGCTGGGAACCCGAACTATACTGAAAAGTATTAAATCGTAAACATCTACAAAATAACCCAGAGCTGCAACAACAACAACAATGTTGAAGGGTGAGTTTTTTAAGTTTCTTTGTTTCATGATTCCGGCTAAATATTTAATTTATAAAAGGAATTGTTCAGATTAATTGAACAAAAATAACCCTATTACGATTTCAAGGAATAAAAATAGTAAATTTGTTAAACAATCATAAAATAATTGAAAACCATTTACAATAAATTATTACTCCTTTTTATCACTATACTGTTTATTGACAATCCCATGAAGGCGCAAATCGCCTTGCCCAATGGGAATGTGCTTTTGTTAAACACGGGCAAGGAATACCTGTATGAAGAAACCAGAATACTTTTCAATACCGGAGCATTTAAATCAGATGACTACCGTTTTGTGAAGAAATCGGATTCAATTGATAAAAGATGGTTTGTTACAGCATGCTTTAACGGAGAATGCTGGCTTGAACTCATTCAAAGCGGAAACTTTATTAAAGATTTTGGTATTAATGATACCACCTGCTTTATTGCTTTTCATGTTGAAACCCATGGTTATAATGGCAAGTCGGTAATTAAATATAATGTGTATCGTAAAAATAATATTGCCGATTCTGCCAATCTTGAATTCAATATTGTGTTTACAAATACAAGCGGGATTCATGCTATTCGAAACCAGGAATCCACTTTACTTTTATATCCAAATCCTGCGTCCGATAAATTATTTCTTGAAATGAATCCGGCTCCTTTATCAAAATATAAAATTCAGGTCACAAATGTATTGGGTGAAATTATAAACGATGTTTATGATATCTATCCTGTAAATGGTAAATGGCACGGTGATATAGCCATTAACTGCTTAAGCAATGGTGTTTATTTTATCCGGATCAACACCGATGGAAAAACCATATATCATAAATTCCTGGTTTCACATTGATAAAACTGCAGCAACTTATAAATTAATTTCCCCATTTAATTGTCAGAATTTGGTATAAAAACAAATCTGAATGGATAAGAGGAATGCTTTTTGTGTTCTATTCACTTTAATGTATCAGATTATGAAATACAAAAGCATGTTAATTTATCTATCGATGCTGGTTGCGTTGGTGATAATGGCCTTGATTGGCTGTAAAAAGAAGTCTAGTGAAAATGCAGGTTTCTCAACCATGGACGTAAGAATGACCGATGCCTCTGGTTTGTACGAAAAAGTTGTTGTGGATATCAGGGAAGTTTTGGTACATGTAGAAGGTTCGGGTTGGGCCAAGGTTAATATATCCCGGGCCGGAGCATATAATTTGCTCGATTTCAATAATGGAAAGGATACCTTGCTTGCACATGGCAGCATACTTGCCGGACATGTAACACAAATAAGGCTTGTTTTGGGTACCAATAATTACCTGGTTTTAAACGGTGTTACAATCCTAATGGAAGCGCCTTCTGCTGAAGAATCAGGATTGAAAATCAATATCAATCAGACTTGTGAGGCAGGGAAAAACTATGTGATTTGGCTTGATTTTAATGCAAACAAATCAGTTGTATTAAAAGGCAATGGGGGTTATGCTTTAAAACCCGTGATTCGGGGCTTCCTGGCAGATAATTCAGGCTCCGTATCAGGTGATATAAATCCTGATTTGGCTGCAAATTATGTCTATGCAATTCCTGTTGGAAACATCAATGATACTTTTGCTACATACTCCCGTTCCGACGGGTACTTTAAAATTTGCGGACTCGTGGCCGGTTCTTATTATTTAACATTCTCAAATAATACCTCTGTAGTAAAGGTTATTAATCCGGTATACATTACCGCCAATGCAGAAACCAATCTTGGAACAGTGAATATCCCATAATGATTTATATAATTATTTTAAAGAGCCGTTTCGCCTGAAGCGGCTCTTTTTTATTGTTTTATTTATTCGCATTTTGACATTTTTATCCGGAATTTGCAAAAATGAGAATTCAAAAAAATTGAATTTTATAAAAGTTTAGTGCACATTTAAAATTGTATGCAAACGTGTTTCGTTTTTTCCACAAAATCGAAAGATAGAGAATAATTATTCTCAATGAAACCTGAATCCAAAATCTACTGGCAACCCAATTTTAATGCCCATACTTTATCGGTTTGATCGGCAGATGAAAGCCAGTCTTTTTTCCGAACGGTTACTTCCAGTTTCTTGATTACTTTTCCATCCGGAATGTTTAAAAATGAACGCAGAATCAGGGTTGTTTTAAATCTGCCATCAGGCATTTTCTTCATTTGCAGCTGCGGAAAATCCTGAACCAGAAAAAAGGGTGCAACCTGGTAAGCAATGCCATCAGCATCTGTTGCCTTAATGTGTAAATAACAATCATTGGTGCCTATGTTTTGCATGCTTATTTTCGATTCTTTCGGATTGTCGTATACAATGCTTGTTAAATCATTATCAAACAAAGTGCCCGGTAAACAATATATTAAACCTTTATCGGTGGATGGGGGTTCAATTGGGATTGTTATATCTTCTGTTTTTAAATCCGGGTCTCCGTATCCGCCACCATCCTTGGGCTTTACCAAAAGTGAAATGCCCGACTGGTAAACTGCCGCAGGTGTTACCCCATAAAATTTTGTGGGGATCATGGTAAAGCTAAATACCCTTGCCCCTTTATCCGGCTCCGGTGTCATAATTAGCCGGTCGTTTGAGTTTTTCCAGGGCTTGTCGCCCAAACCATTTACATTGGAATCGCCGGCTGCCAGCTCAACCGGTTTCCATGTCCAGATATAAAACGGACCTGCATTTCCATCCAGCGATTTGTTGGTGGTTTTGCTTAAATCTACAAAAATTTTAACGGGCTTGGTAACATCTGTAGGAGCGGGTTCAATCCAGCCCACCTGCGCTGATACTTTGATAAATGAAATTGAAAGTAACCCAATGATATAAAAATATTTTTTAAGTTTCATGATAATTTAAATTAACGTCTTTCTAATTGTAACTGGTAAGCATATTTAAAATCCGTCATGGCCGAATCGCAATATTTGTATTTCTGAATTTTCAGATTTGCATCAATGGGTCTGATGGAAGCCAATAATCCAAATACAACAGGTGCTTTGCCACTGGCAGTTAAAGTAAGTGTTTTGGGATATTGGGGGTCATCAAATGCCCAGGTACCTGCACTTCCAAAAAAATCATAGGCAATGCCTGTAACATCCGAAGTATAGGTGTTGTTGCCAATATCAAATGTTATTCCTGGCATTTTTGCAAACGACTGAAAATAATCAGTAATTTCAATGGGTTCAGGCACGGTTGCCAGAGTATCAACCATAATTATTCTGGTTAACTCCCACTTCCCTTTAATACCTTCAATTTTACTCTGTACAGCACCAATTTCTTTCAGTTCTTTTTTGCAATTGCTGAATATTGTTGTAAAAAACAAAAGCAGCATTATTAATTTATATGTATTTTTCATGTTATGAATATTAATATTTATTAGTAATTCGTATATCGTACATCGTATATCGTATATCGTACATCGTACATCGTATATCGTACATCGTACATTCTTAGTTACATCCACCGGTTTCATTCATTATAAAAACAGATGTTCTTTCAGCAATTGGAAACTGCAATATCATACCCGGACAATTCCATGGGGCCTTTCTTATTTTTACCGGCAATCCGTTTATCAATTCCCCTTTGGCACCCATGCGTTTCATCTGAAAAACACGGTCGCCCTCTCCTGCCATTTCCAACCTGCGCTCATATCTTGCAGCTGTTATTACATCTGAAGCAACAGCAGAACTGCTCAGTATTTTTGTACTGCCGGTACCGTATGCTCTTTTCTTAATATCATTTACATCCTGTATGGCAACAGTTAATGATCCTCCCGATTCGGCCAATGCTTCTGCCCTTAATAATTTCATATCGGTAAGGTGAAGATAGGCAACATTAAAGTAATCCATGTTAAATTTATTATAGCCGATATATTCATTCTCTTTTCCTGCATTAAACAGTTCAAAGTAGTTACCTCTTTTATCTGCACCTCCGGTAGTATCTTTAGCCATAATATATAATTCTTTTGTAAACCGCAGCTGTGGATTTTTACCTCCATCACAGCGATAATTTCCGTTAAATGCACCTGCACGGTTATCGGATGATGAAGTGCTCACAATTTTAAAAATTACTTCTGATGCACCTGCACTTGCAAAAACATTTCCTGTATCCGATAATGTATAAGCACCCGAGCTGATTACTTCATCGGCATATTGTGCTGCCAAAGAATAATTGCTTTTACCTGCTTCGGTATATCCGTTCATGCAAAAATAAACTTTTGCCAATAATGCTTTGGCTGCATTTTTATCGGCGTAATTTCCGTTGGATACCGGAAGATTAGCAATCGCATATTTCAGTTCTTCTATTATAAAATCAAAACCTTCTTTTACCGTATTACGTGCCAGGGGTTTGGGTGAACTTGTTTTTTTAATAACAATACCCAGGTGACTGTTGCTGCTGGTATAACCATAAGGTTGTGCAAATAATTTAAGCAGTTCAAAATGGCTCAATGCTCTTATAAACCTGCATTCTGCAAGCATCCTGTTTTTATCTGCTGCCGAAAGTACACCCTTGTCATCGGCATGCTCCATTAAATAATTGGCTCTGAAAACCGCTTCGTAAGGTTGTCCGTAAAAATAACTGATGGTACCATTAAAAAACAATGTATTGTGATTAAACACTTCGGTAAAATCGTTATTATTAAATGGCTTTTCCAGGTTATCACTCAAAATTTCATTAAAAATAAGTGCGTTCCCTCCCAGCGCATTGGCCACCGAATTATATGCCGAGTTAAGCAGGTTTTGATAATCCTGGGTTGATTCCAATGCATTCTGAGAAAGTGTTTCATTCGGTGGAGGAATATCCAGCACTTTTTTGCAGGAACTGCTTATCGAAATGATGCCGGTAATTAAAATGATCAAATATATATTTAACTTTTTCATACGATTAAAATTAAAATCCTACGGTTAACTGAATACTATATGTTTTTTCCTGTGGCGGTGTGAGGTAGGTAATATTCGGACTCATATTCCGGTCTGTTGCGTTTTCAAAATCGCGTGCAATTTCCGAATCAAGTCCGGGATATTTTGTGATTACAAAAATGTTGGTAGCAATAAACGACAAACGTGCAGTTTGTATTTTTGCGCGGCTGATTAATTTTTTATCGAAGTTATAGGATAGGGTAACATTTCTGAGCCGGGCATACGAAGCATCATGCAGATACATCGTTGTATTAATCCAGGGTGTTGTTGAACCATAGGTTAACGTATTTTGAGTGAGTCTTGGATATTTTGCATCATCACCTGGTTTTTGCCAGCGATCAAAAATATCGGTTGTCATATTCCAATCGGTAACAACTCCAATCTGCCTTTTTGAAGAAGAATTATAAATATTGCCTCCGTAACTGAATACCATTAAAAAGCTCAGGTCAATATTTTTATAGTTAAATGTATTGGTAAAACCACCTACTGCTTTGGGCAAAACACTGCCTACCGAAACCCGGTTAACGGGGTCCCAGGTATAGGTTTCTTTACCATTAATATCCAGGTAAACCGGGAGCCCGTTTTGCTTATCTACATGACTGAATCGTACAAGGAAATTGGTTCCTACCGGTGAACCTACCACTACTCTTGTATCATTGGTTCCCCCACTCACTGCATCAGATGAATAAGCTCCGATATTTGTAATTTCATTAAAGTTACGTGCTACATTAAAATCACTGGTCCATTTAAATTTAGCTTTATCAATATTTATAGTATGCAATGAAAATTCAATACCCCGGTTTCTGATACTGCCCACATTATCCCAATAGTTTGAAAAACCAAAAGAAGGAGGAACCGTTAAATTAAGAATAACATCCGATGATAGTTTTTGATACACTCCAAACTCCATGGTAATCCGGTCTTTTAATAACCCCAGTTCAAGGGCAGCATCTATAGTTAAGGAAGTTTCCCATTTCAAATCCGGATTTTCAAGTCGCGAAGGATTTGAAAAAGGCTGGCCATTATAATTACCCGCAACCGATGCCGGCACAAAAGTTCCCCGCCACTGATAATTGGGAAGGTCGGCGTTTCCTGTTTTACCATAACCTGCCCGTACTTTTAAAAAGCTTATCTGCGGAATTCTTTTGATGAAATTTTCCTGGCTTACCACATATCCGATTGATGCAGATGGAAAAAATCCATATCGGTTATTGATACCAAACCGTGAAGAACCATCTACCCTGCCGGTTAATGTTACAAATAATTTGCCGGCATAATTATAATTTAAACGTCCAAAATAACTGATAAAAGCCCATTCCTGGGAGGCAGTATTTTTGGGAGCCGCTTTTACTGCATCATCATTTATACCTTTATACACCGGACCATTGGCGTTGGTATACGAAATGTTTTGACCCTTTGTTAATGAGTGCTGATATTCATTTCCGAGCATGAGGCTAAACCTGCTTTTCAATAAATAATCATAATCGTATTGTGCGGTAATATTATAGTTGTAATTGCTTACCCATGTAGGATTACGATAGGCATTACCTGCATGGGTGGAATTGATGTATTCCCTGGGTTCATAAATATCCTCCGTTAAGTCCATATAGTCGTATGAACCCGAACCCCTAACCGATAAGCCTTTGAATGGACGATAATCCAATGTGATATTATTGATGGTTCTTGTTTCCTGGGTTCTCCATTTTCTTAAATCGCGGGTACGAACCGGATTGTTTACGCCATTGTTAAAGTAAGTTCCATCTGCGTTTCGTACCGGGTAAATGGGTAATGTTGTTGACATGGCAGCTCCCAATCCCCCGCTCCAGGCCGCATCCACACGGTTATTAATTCCCCTGCTTAATGATGAGGATAAAGATGCGTTTAGGTTTTTGGTTAATTTTACATCTGCATTAAAGCGGGTACTCAAACGATCGTAACTGTTTCCAATCAGATAACTTCCGTTATCATCATACGTGATGTTAAAATAAGTATTATACTTTTCGGCTCCTTTTGATAAACCCACTGAATACATTTGTTTAAATCCGGTGCCAACGGTTTCATCTACCCAATTGGTATTTGTTTTTTCGGCCAGTTCCCAGCTCATATTGCCGGGTAATTTTGCCCTGCCTGTGCCGCCATCATTCTCATAGGCCTCCTGATAAATTTGAAGGTATTGTTTTGAATTAAGCATATTGGGTTTTGCTGTAGGCTGCGAGATACCCACCCGTGTAGTAAAATCTACTCTGAATCCTTTTTTTGCACCTCTTTTAGTGGTGATTAATATAACCCCATTTGAACCCCGTGATCCATAAATTCCCGTTGCCGAAGCGTCTTTTAAAATCTGTATCGACTCAATATCCTGCGGATTGATGGAAGCAAGCGGATTGTTATTCATACCTCCGCTGTTACCAACCAAAAATTGGTTTTGTGTAATGGGAATTCCATCTACCACATACAAAGGATCTCCACCTGCACTAATGGATGCGATGCCTCTGATCCGGATAATGGAACTGGAACCTGCCAATCCGCTGCCAACACTCACTTGCACCCCCGAAGCTTTTCCTTGCAAAGCAGCTTCAAAACTCGGGGCAGGCATATCTGTAATTTGTTTGCCGTCGAGCTTCACGATCGAACCCGAAATTTCCCTTCTGCGTTGTGTTCCATATCCCACAATTACCACATCATCCAGATTCTTGGGATCTTCTTTCAGGGTAACATTTACAATAACGTCTGCCTCCTGCAAATCTATTTCTCTAACTTCACTTCTGTAGCCGATATACGATACCCTGAGTTTATATTTACCCGGCTTCAGGTTCAATATTTTAAAGTACCCATCAGCATCCGATGCTGATCCATAGTTCGTGCCTTCAACCTGAATTACTGCACCAATAACAGCTTCGTTTTTCATGTCGGTAATTCTGCCCGCAATTTTTTGTGCTATTGCTTTTTGAACCACGAACAAACAGAAAAATAACAGTAATTTTTGTTTCATATTTTAGTTGATTAATATTTTTTGAGTGCAGTTAAAACCTATACCCGCTATTTTAAGGAAATAAAATCCCGGGGAGATGGGTTCAACATTCAGTGAAAATAATTTTAAATTCTTAAAAGATTTCATCAAAATATTTTGTCCGATATTATTTATAAGGGTAATTTTTATTTCTTCATTACCAACAAATTCATCCGGAATTTCAATATTTAAAACAGACTGTACCGGATTGGGATATACCAAAAGCTGTTCATTCAAATCCATGCCTGCATTAATTCCTGTAATAGCTGTAATTACAGGCTTTACCAGTCGTTTGTCGGTATATAATTTATATTCACCCTGATTCAGTTTCAGTGTATCAGTGGTACTGTTTACAACAATTGAATCTCCTGCAAAATAATCATACCAGATACCGCTGTGATGAAAACCTGGAATTTGTGAAACCGGAGTCATTGCAAAATTTCCGGCTACCAAAACGTTCATGGTTGAATCGGATAATTTAAGCACTTTAAAAGTTGATGCCGAAGAAAAAGTAAAATTGGAAGTGCTGAAAGCAGATTCTGATAATTTTAATTTATTCAGTGCGGCGTATACATCATGAACTCTTCTTCTGTTTGCATTGTTAAGGTAATCCCAACGAATGGGTTTATTGCCAATCCTTCCGTTAAAATCTATATTGACATCATAACCCTGTTCACCAAACTGCCAGATCATTTTGGGTCCGGGAATAGGAATAAACAAGGCTGCTGCCAGTTCTATTCTTGCTAGAGCTGTGTTTAAATTCTTAATCGAATATCCGCTTACCGAATTTCCATAGGTGATGTTTTTATACATCATGCGTTCTTCATCGTGGCTCTCCATATAGGTCACCAAGTTTGGATTGTTCCAACCACGCGCTTTGTAGGAGGCCCATGCAAAGTCGCTGGCATATCCCATGCTGGCTTCAGTATAGGCACCATTCATATTACCCCAAAGCATAAAGCCATAATCCGATAAAACTTTCTCTTCGCTGTTGTCGGCAAAATGTTCCAGTATCATGTAACAATCGGGTTGAACCGCTCTCAGTTTATCTGCAATGCGTTTCCATAAATTTATTCGCGACTGATCATAATTGCCCCAGGCGGCAACATCAGTTGGGTTATTGGTTTGGGTAAATCCCTTTGATAAATCAAAACGGTAACCATCCACTTTATATTCCCGGATCCAATATCTGAGAACGGTATCTACCAGATTCTGGGTATACATACTTTCGTGGTTAAAATCATAACCTACATTGAAAGGGTGTTTGGCATCTGCATTAAACCAGGGATTGTTGGATGCAGGTTTTCCGGTTGCCTGATTAAAGTACATACGCACCATCGGACTTTGTCCGAATGAATGATTGAGCACCATGTCCATAATTACTGCAATACCTCTGCGGTGACATTCATCAATAAATAATTTCAGCGCATTTTTTGTTCCATAATATTTATCGGGAGCGAAATAAAATGATGTATTATAACCCCAGCTCTCATTGCCTTCAAACTCATTAAAAGGCATCAGTTCAATGGCATTAATTCCCAATGTCTGCAAATAATTCAAGGTATCTATCATGGTTTGGTAATCGTGCCTGCCAATAAAATCCCTGATGAGCAGTTCATAGATAATTAACTTTTTAGCATCCGGTTTATTGAAGGCCAAAGAATACTGCCAGTTAAACGCCGGTTGAGCGGTTTGAAATACCGAAATATTTCCACTTGTTTTTCCCGAAGGAAAAGGTATTAATGAGGGATAGGTTATAGCAGGTATAAATTGATCATTATTGGGATCGAGAACTTTATCTGTATATGGATCTGCGATTCGCAATAACTCTTTGTCAATGATATATTGATACCTGTATTCCTTTAGCTTTTCAAGATTATTAATCCGAATCCAATACCGGTTTCCATCGGGTGTATTTTTCATTTCAAATTGCGGATCCAGTTCCCAATTGCTGAAATCTCCGATGGCGTAAACAAAAGATTTGTAAGGCGCAAATAATTGAAGGATTACTGTTGAATCATTGATATAATTTATGCCGTCAACAATCCCGTTGGGAGCAACCCCAATATTCCCTCCGCTACGTACAATAAAATAAGAGGTATCATACACTGATTTTCCACTTAAAGTTCCGATTAAAACCAGATTAAATTTACCTAAACCCAATTGAGATGCATATAAAGTTTTTGTAATGATACTGTCGTTACTTAGCTGCATATAAAGCGAATCGTTCACAAATAATTTAAGATTCGACTTCAATGAACTGACTCCTAAAATGCGGATACTATCAATGGGTGTGAGCAATGTGCCGGGAATAGAAGGTAAAGAAAACCGCGCTGTATATGCACCATCAGAAAGCGGAATGTAAATATCGCCACCATCGGCTTCCCGGCCAACCAGGCTTCCGTTTACATTTCTAAAAACAAATGCAAGCTTCAAAACTTTTTCTCCTGCAGGTACTCCGTAATAGGAATTGATATGATATTTTAACTGAAATAAATTATTTCCGATGTTTGTCATTTTAACTTTTGCATCGTCGGTACCCCAGTTTCCCTGCACATATTTCCAGGTTGAGGGTGTTGCGCTTTTATCGGTAATAACACCTGTATGTGCATATACAACAGCCTGTCCGACCAACTGACTATTGCCCTTTGATGCATCGAACTGTACAATAATAGTATCTGATTGTGTTGCAAACGAAGGCGATATTGTGACAACCTGTGCGAAAACCTTTGCAAAACAGGTAACAATGAGTGTACACAGAAAGCTTTGTTTAAATTTGAACATATCAGAAAAAAATACCGGATTGAGAATGGATATGCAAGACTAAAAAAAAAAAGTGTATTTTTTACACTTATTTGTTTTTTATTAAAAATATTTGTTTATTCGAATTGATTTAAAACTAAAAAACAAATGAAAAAATTATTACTTATTGCGGCTGCACTTGGAATATGTTCCGGGGTGTATGCAAAAAAAGTGAAGTTCCAGGTTGATATGACCGGGCAAACTGTAGGATCCAATGGCGTTCATATTGCAGGGAATTTTCAGGCAGCAGCAGGTGCCAGCGGAGATTGGATGCCTGCAGCAACTGCCATGTTAAATGGGGGCAGCGGAAACATTTATTCTGTTATTGTTGATATTCCTGCTAAAGCCCGTTACGAATTTAAATTCATTAATGGCAACGATTGGCCAGGGGCAGAAAGTGTACCTACACTAAGTCAGGTAGGTTCAGCAATCAATGGCGGGTCAAACGGCAATCGCTGGTTTCACGTAGATTCCATTGCTAATGATACTACTGTTATTCCAGCAATTAAATTCAGCAGTGAAGCACCTGCAGGAAAATATGCAATCCGATTTGCCGTTGATATGCAAAAAGAGGCATCGGTGAGTTCCAACGGTGTTCATATTGCCGGCAGTATTCAGGGTTGGGATCCAACGAAAACAAGTATGTCTAATTTATTTAACAACAATAAAATTTATGAATACATTGCATATCTCGATTCCGGTTCCTATGAATTTAAATATGTAAATGGCAATGCCTGGGGTTCTGATGAGTCAGTACCCAGTGCGTGTAATGTTGGTGGTAACAGGGGAGTTCTTGTTAACCCTGCAAATGGAAGCAGAGCGCTTGCCAAAGTTTGTTTCGCTATGTGTGTTGCATGTCCGAGTGCACCCATTCCAACTTATGCCGTTAAGTTTATGGTTGATATGAGCAATACCGACTGTGATGGTGGATTTGATTCAGTTACCGTAGCAGGTGCAGGTGCTGCATTGACCAATTTTGGTGCAGGTATTAAACTGGCTGCAATAGGTACCAGCAAAATTTATACTACAACCATTACACTTGATTCAGGTGAAATCAATTATAAATTCCGCTACCATAAAAATAACAATACCAATTGGGAAGGTGGAGACAACAGATTATTTGCAGTGAAAAAAATTGACACCATTCCATTGTATTGCTTTAACTCAAGAACCATTGGTAATTGTCCAACTAAGCCCGCTCCTTCTGCGATTACTTTTAAAGTAGACTTAACCAAAGAAACGCCCGATCCACAAGGACGCATTTATGTTGAAGGAACTTTCCAGACTCCAAACTGGCAGGCAGGTGCGGTGCGTATGGCAGCTGTACCGGGATTGCCGGGAGTATATTCGGTAACCATTAATAATGTTTGCCCGGGTGTATTTAACTATAAATTCATGAATGGTGATTCATCGGTAGGAAGCAGTGAAGAAACATATCCTGACACTACGCAAAGAGGATGTTTGGAGCCAAGTGGTGTAGGTGGGTTCAACAGAAAGTACACCAGAATCGCTGCCACTCCGGTTACTTTATACTATGTTTACAACAGTTGCAAAGTGAGCACCGTTAGTGTAAATGACATCGCATCACTAACAGGCAGTATGCGCATGTATCCAAATCCAACAAGCACCTATACTGTTGTTGAATTTAACGACAATGCCAATACCCATCAGATAAATATAATGGATATCGCAGGCCGTGTGGTTCGTTCTTATGCAAATTATAAATTCAATACCTTACGTATCGACAAGGAAGAATTAACTCCGGGTTTATATTTTGTAAATGTAAGTAATGATAAAAACCAAACAGGTACTGTTAAATTGTTAATCGATTAGAATAGATTCCAATAAATAAAAAAGCCCTGATTAATCAGGGCTTTTTTTATTTATTTTGTTTTGAAAGAAAACAACTGCGCAGGTTTTCGCAAAACTCCCATCTGCTTTTCTCCCAGTGGAATCAGGTCTGTGTCTTTCTTGATCCGCTTGATGAAATTACGCTTGTCGAACTCAGTGTTTAAAACAACTTCATATAGATTTTGCAACTGACGTAAAGTAAATTTTTTAGGAAGCAATTGTCTTGCAGTTTCATTTTCATATATTCTGTATCGAAAATCTTCAATTGCTTTTTTAAGTATTAAATTGTGGTCAAATGCAAGAGGAGGAATTCTCTTAATGTTTTTCCAAACTACATTTTTTGCAAATGAACCCGGTTCAGCAATAATAAATTCTTTTCTTACCAATGTATAATACGAAACAGTAATAACGCGTGCATCCGGATCCGAACGATAAAATTTTAACCACTCTTTATCTTTTTCCTGCTTCACACGCATCGGATCCCCAAATGAAAAAAACTGGCGTAAACGTAAGCCCACAACATGGGTCAATTCTTTTAAAACGCGCACCGCTGCCGCATCCAGACTTTCTTCCTCATTTACCAAATCACCGGGCAATGCAAATTGAGGTACATATAAATGGGTTGAATTTTTTGAAGGTTCCTTTTGTTCAATCAGCAAAACTTCCATTTTGTTTTCTTTCTCGTTATAGCCTAATATCACACAATCAACAGAAACATGGTTTTTAAATGAATTATTTTTCATGGATTTTGAATCTTATTTCAAAAGAAGAAATTTTTATTTTGCAATGTTAATTCTTTACAACAAATAAATTTCTATAATCTTACATTTTTACATGAATAAGTGTATTTTATACATTTATTTTAATTGTCAGCTTAAAATACCGCCTATTTTAGTATTATTGTTTACTAATTAAAATTTATTATGAATCGGATTGCTCTTTATCTTGTTTTGATTTTTTCTGCTTCAGGATATCAAAGTCAGGCGCAAAAATTAAATGTTAGTTTGGATGAAATAAAAACAATTAAACAAACAAATGATGGTATTGAATTCAAAACTTCAAATGCAAGTGTAAGGGTAAGCGTATACTCCCCAACAACCATCCGTATTCATATCAGCAGAAACAATACCTTTGATGATTTTAGTTATGCAGTAATTGCCAAACCTTTGAATTCCGGTTTTACTTATAAAGAAAATGCAGATTCGTATATGCTCAGCACGGATTCCTGTAAGTTGATTGTTACGAAAAATCCTGCGCGCTTCAAATTGTTAAACCTGAAAGATGAGGTATTGAATGAAGATGAACCTGCCTTTGGAACCTCCTGGATCGGAGAAGAATCTACTACCTATAAGAAAATGCAGGAGGGAGAGCGATTCATCGGATTGGGAGAAAAAACAGGTAACCTCGACCGAAGAGGCGAAGGATATACAAACTGGAATACCGATTATTTTGCCTATCCCTCAAATGGAGATCCCTTGTATGTTACCATTCCTTTTTATATGGGTATACACCACAATCGGGTGTATGGTTTGTTTATGGATAATACCTATAAATCGCATTTCAATTTTGGGGCTTCCAATAACCGGTTCAGCTCTTTTACCTGCGAAGATGGCGATATGAATTATTACCTCTTTGCCAATTCATCGGTTGCCGGAATTATTCACTCGTATACCGAATTAACGGGTAGAATGGAACTGCCCTCTTTATGGAGTATCGGTTTTCAGCAATGCAGATACAGTTATTATCCGGATAAGGAAGTACTCACACTGGCCAAAACATTCAGGGATAAAAAAATTCCTTCTGATGTAATTTATTTTGATATTCATTATATGGATCAGTATAAAATATTTACATGGAACTCCGAGCGTTTTCCAAAACCAAAATCCATGCTTGATGAACTCGAAGGTATGGGATTTAAAAACGTGGTTATTGTTGATCCGGGTATTAAAATTGAAAAAGGATATAAGGCCTATGAGGAAGGGCTCAGCAAGGATTTATTTTTGAAATATCCGGATGGTAGCAATTACAGCGGACAGGTTTGGCCAGGATGGTGTCATTTCCCTGATTTTACAAAACCCGAAACCCGTTTGTGGTGGGGGAATTCTTTTAAAGGTTATATCAACGATGGCATTGATGGATTTTGGAACGATATGAATGAACCTGCAACCTGGGGTCAAAAATTTCCGGACCTGGTTGAAGCCGATTTTGACGGTAATAAATCTACCCATCGCAGGTGGCATAATATTTATGGTATGCAAATGGCCCGCAGTACCTATGATGGAAGCAAAACGCTGCTTAATGGCAAACGGCCTTTTATTTTAACCCGCGCCGCATACTCAGGAATACAGCGTTATTCGGCAGTTTGGACAGGCGATAACAAACCCGAAGACGACCACATGTTGGCGGGTATCAGACTGGTGAACAGTTTGGGATTAAGTGGTGTAGCAAACGCAGGTTACGATGTGGGAGGATTTGCCGGTGATGCCTCTCAGGCTTTATTTGCAAAATGGATTGCCATTGGTGCTTTTTGTCCGTTTTTCAGAAGCCATAAAATGGTTGATGCCAAAGACAGTGAACCCTGGAGTTATGGCGAAAAAGTGGAAGAAATTGCACGAAATTATATTTCGCTTCGCTATAAACTGATGCCGTATCTTTACTCCTCTTTTTATGAAGCAACGCAAACCGGAATGCCTGTAGCCAGAAGTTTGTCCATTAACTATACATATGATCCCATGATATACAATGGACAATACCAGAATCAATATTTATTTGGACAAGGTATATTGGTTGCCCCAGTTGTTAGTTATAAAGAAATCAATAAAGTGTATTTACCCGAAGGTAACTGGTATCATTTTTTTACCGAGCAGGCATACACAGGCAGGCAGGAAATATATGTTGAAACTGCTATGGAAAACCTGCCTGTATTTGTTAAAGGGGGTAGTATAATTCCCATGCAAACTGTTGTTCAATCGGCCATGGAAAAGCCTGCCGATACCTTGTTTTTACATGTTTACAGTGGATTGGAAAACAGCACCTTTGTGTATTACGAAGATGCCGGTGATGGTTATGATTACCTGAATGGTAAATTTTTTAAACGCACCCTTTTATTTCAGGCTCAAAATAAGGAGCTGATTCTGGAACCAGTTGAAGGCACCCTTGCTTCCAAATTCAAAACCATCAAATTATACCTGCATGGTTTTGGTGCTTTGCAAAGTATCAGAATCAATAATAATGTATCATCAACAAAAAATGAAATCGTGGAGTTAATGCCGGGCATTACACAGTTTGACCCAATTGGAAAAGGTATTGATGCAAAAAAAGCACATGTTCAAAGTGTGTTGCTTAAAAATGAGAATGGGAAGATCGTTGTGAAGTTTTAATTCAATATAAAGATTTTCGTCAAAACAAACGCATAAAACCTTATTTCTCTTCAACCTGTCTGGGTATTTCTTTAACAACCGTCCCGCGTCCGGTTAATGATTTTGGGATTCTTCCGGTTTGAATTGCTTCTGAACGCAATCTTCTGCCTACAATTCTCTCGTTCATTTTTCCCAGTTCCAAAACTTTATCAATATCCAGATTGGTTTCAATGCCCATTTCATCCATCATTACCACCATATCTTCTGTTGAAACCAAACCGGCAAGACTCGGATCGTTATAATAATACGCTCCGGTACCACTAACAGGTACCCCGCTCACAAAATTTGCAGGCTGCCCGCCAATTCCGCCCAAAGTAGATTCATAATTGGTCATACCGGCCTGCAATGCGGCAAGCACATTGGCCATGCCCCAACCTCTGGTGGTATGCAGGTGAACAATATGTTTCTGCGGATTCTGAAACTGATCCATGAGCATGGAGAAATATTTATAAGTCCGGTCGGGTGATGCCGAACCATCATGATCAGCATGTTCAACATCGTTGGCACCGATATCAAACCAGCGTTTTGTAAACTCAACGGCCTTTTTTAAATCGGTAGGACCTTCAATAGGGCAACCCCAAATGGTACTTACAGTTCCATTTACTTTGATACCCGCATCATGGGCAAGTTTGATGTATTTTTCGCACATTTTCCAATAATCATTCAGGTTTAATCCCGAATTTTTAATGTGGTGCGACTCACTGGTTGAAACCATAAACAGAATTCTGTCGGGGCCTACGCCTTCCTGTTTCAGTTCAATGGCCCGTTCGGCTGCTTTCTCCCTGATGGTAACAGCGGTAACGGAGACATCTTTTAAGAGGTGACTAATCTTTTTGCTTTTTCTGATTGCCTTTAATAAAAGATCAGAATCTTTAAACTGGGGCATTCCAACCGGATTGCCCAGATTGGTAACTTCAATATGTTTAAATCCGGCCAGTATCAACTGTTCTGATAACCAAATTTTCGCTTCTAATGGGATATACTTTTCTTCGTGCTGAAAGCCATCTCTGACAGTAATATCACCAATGGTGACTTTTTTTGGATACTTCATAAATTGATGTTTGTTAAGATTTATTTTACAACGTTAATGATTTTTAAACAAATGGAAAAGTTTGCTGTGCTTTCCTTAAGGCTTCATGATAAAATCTGGCATTAAGCGGCACTTCAATATGTTTACTTTCAAAATAACCAAGCAAGCTTTCGGTACTCAGATTCCCAACCAGTTCACATGCCGACATGGGGCAACCTCCCAAACCCAGCATCACCGAGTCGAAACGCCTGCATCCGTGGGTAAAGGCTGCATCAATTTTATCATAATAGGTATTGGGTGTAGTATGCAAATGCAAACCGAATTCAATATTAGGGAAGGAAGGTATTATGCTGCCAAAAACTTCTCCGATTGATTTCGGGTTTCCGATGCCCACCGTATCCGACATACTGATTATCTTAATTCCAATGGAATTTAATTGCTCAACAGACAGAACAATGGATTCGATATCGTGTTCATCACCGTAAGGATTTCCAAAGGCCATGGTAATATACACAACCAGTTCCTTCTTTTCAGTTATGCATAAATCCTGAATATGTTTAAGCGTTTCCAATGCTTCCTGAATCGTTTTATTGGTATTTTTCTTCTGAAAAGTTTCTGAAATGGAAAAAGGAAATCCCAAATATGTGATTTCGGGGTGTAAAACTGCCTCTTTTGCACCTCTTAAATTGGCAACAATCGCCAATAATTTGGTTTTTGTATCCGTTAAATTAAGTTTTGAAAGCACTTTTGCCGTATCTTTTAATTGCGGAATTGCTTTGGGCGACACAAAACTTCCGAAATCTATGGTGTCGAAACCCACCCGAAGAAGCGCGTTTATGTAAGCAATTTTTGATTCTGTGGGTATAAATTCATGCAAACCCTGCATGGCGTCTCTCGGGCACTCAATAATTTTGATTTGCATAAACAGTAATTTTGAATGATTCCAACTACAAAAATATCGGTTTAATGTTTATTTTTGACGTCCATTTTAAAGAAATGTTAGTTTATTTTGTATGATGAACCCAGAGTTGGAAAACGAAGAACAGGAAAAAGTAGATCAGCCATTGGCTCAAACTATTGAGGTACCGGATGTTCGGCTAGCCGAAACATCCTCAGATGAGGAAACAGATATACTCCCTGAAAAGGAAAGCAAAATACCTTTGGTTGACGCTGTTGAATCTACTGTTGAAGAAGTAGAAAGTGTGGCTGAAACGCCTGTAACAGCAGATATGCCTGAACCGGAACCAGAGCTGGAGCAGGCTTTGGAAATAATTTCAGAACAGGAACAGGTGGGTATGGTTGAACTCGTATCAGAAAATACTGAAGAACCTGAAATTACAATACCTATTGCAAAAATTGAAGAAGTACCCGTTGAAACTAAAGCCACGCCAATAAACGAGGCCCTTCACCAAGAGGATACTGAACACCACGCAGATTTGCTGGAAGATGAAAGTGAACTGGATGTAGTTGAAGACTTGCCTGATTTTGCAAACCTGAACAAAGAAGAACTTTTGAAAATAGCTTTGAAAGCATCGGTGGAAAAAGATGTTGCCGAGGCCTTGCAAATATTTAAAGCCATAAAGCCCTTTTTTGAACACCATATCAGTGAAGAAAAAAACCTTGCCCTGAGCAAATATCTTGAAGAAGGCGGTGATAAAGACGGGTTTGAATTTAAAGGAGATGGCATTAAAGAACAGTTTAACCAGGCCTTTACTGAATTAAAACACCGCAAAGAGGAAACCCGTAAACGTCAGGAAGCTGAAAAACTGGAAAACCTAAAAAAGAAAGAAGCCATTCTTGAGGAAATAAAAAAGCTAAACGATTCGGAAGAAACTGAAAATAGTTTAAGACGCCTGAAGGATTTGCAAAGTGAATGGAAAAAGATTAAAAACGTTCCCAAGGAACAATTGGAAAATCTTTGGGAAAGTTACCGGGTGTTGAATGAAATTTTTTACGACCGCCTTTCCATCAATAATGAATTAAAGGAACTGGATCGCAGTAAAAATCTGGATCAAAAAATTGAACTGATTAGTCGCCTGAGTGAACTGGTAGGTGAAACCAATATCAAAAAGGCACTGATTTCAATCAAGAGAATTCAGGAAGAATGGCGTTATATTGGTCCGGTACCCAAAGAAGCCTCCGACGATTTATGGAATCGATTTAAAGCCGAGGGGGATAAAGTTTTTGGATTTATAAAACAAAAAACCGAAGAGATGGAAGTTGTTCGTCAGCAAAATCTGTTATTAAAACAGGAATTGCTGGCCAAAGCAAAAGAGATTGCCCAAACGCAAACTACACGGATTAAAGAGTGGATGGACAAAAGCAATGCAGCCAATGAGTTAATGGAAGCATGGAAAAAAATTGGTCATGTGCCTATGGCCATGCGCGATGCTATTTGGACAGAATTCAGGGATGCACGCAATACTTTTTATACCAATAAAAATAATTACTTCAAAACACTTCATGCCGAACGCAATGCCAATTTAAAAGCAAAAGAAGCATTGTGTATAAGGGCTGAAACCATTTCTGCCAACCCAATCGACTGGAATAAACAAACCGATGAGTTGAAAAAAATGCAGGAAGAATGGAAAAAAATCGGCCAGGCTCCGGATAAGGTAAATGATGCCGTATGGAAACGTTTCAGAACTGCATGTGATTCATTTTTTACTCAAAAATCGGAACGTTATGCCAGTCAGCAACAGGAACAACTGCAAAACCTGGAAGCAAAAAATGCTTTGATTGCAAAACTGGAATCGATGTTAACTATTGAAAGCAACCAGAGTGTATTTGCCGACTTAAAACAAATACAAACCGAATGGAATGCTCTGGGTTATGTACCTGCTGCACAAAAAGATGCTGTTATACGCAAATACAATGATCTGCTGGATAAATTGTACAGCAAACACAAACAGTTAAATAAAGAAATGCGTGACGACCGTGACAAACAAAATTTTGAGTATCTGGCTACATCGCCAAACGGTGCAGCGAAATTACAAAGGGAAGAGAAAATATTACAGGAGCGTATCAAAGGATTAAAGAAAGATATTGAAACCTGGGATAACAATTTAGGCTTCTTTAAAATGGGTAACAGCAAAAATCCTCTGGCTGAACAAATACATACTAAAATAGACCTGGCTCAAAAATTGATAAAGAGTTTAGAAGACAAGTTAAAAGCATTAAAGGCACTCAGGAATAAACCTACTGAGCCTGTTAATAATTAGAATTAAGAACCTTATTTTATCGGTTCAGACAATAATGTTTGAACCGATATTTTTTTTGCATTAAGCATACTTTGTTAAACATACATTATTTAAAAAATTTTATCCGGCATTATGCCATATCTACTTTTGTTGATGTGCTTCACTCTCCCTTTGTTTTTGAACTGTATGAATATTGCATAAAAAAGCAAAAGCATGCGCCTGCTATTTTCAGAGATATTGAAAATGTACGCACCCGGCTTATCAAGAATAAACAAACATTAAATTATACCGATTACGGAGCAAATTCAAAACAAACAGGTTTCAGCAAAAGGGTAAAGGTTTCAACACTCGCCCGTAACCATTTAAAACCTGCACGAATAGCCGAAATTCTTTATTATATAACACATCATTATCCATACCAGAATATTATTGAACTGGGCACATCATTGGGAATCACCACCAGTTATCTGGCTACAGGCGCCCAAACCCATTTAAACGCCAAACTGCACACAGTAGAGGGCTGCAGCGATGTGCATGGCATTGCAGGCGAAGTATTTAAACAACTTAACCTGGGTTCGGCAATCCATAGTCATTTGGGAAACTTTAACACCGTTTTACCCAAACTGCTTGAAGAAATAAATGATCTGGATTTGTTGTTTGTGGATGGAAATCATACCTGCGAAGCAACCCTGGACTATTTTAATCAGTGCCTGTTAAAAGCACATAAGGACAGCTTATTTATTTTTGACGATATATACTGGAGTAAAGGAATGACCCAGGCGTGGGAAGAAATAAAAAAACATCCGAAAGTTACGGTTACCGTTGATTTATTTTTTATAGGTCTGGTATATTTCAGAACCGAACAGGTAAAACAGGATTTTAAACTACGGGTAATTTAACTACCCTCATACCTTCCTACCCTCCCATTTTCCTACTCTCTTACACTCCTGCCCCTAACGCAATATCAATTGTTTAAACGCAATTCCGTACCCCGTAAACGAACCAATGGCTCCGTTAATATTCGATTTTACCGCAACAGGAGTTGCAAATGGCCCCCCGTTATTTGCTGCATTTCGAAATGAATCCCAGAAAATAAATTCTTTGCGGCCAATTTGTGAAAGATAAATATTCAAAGTATCGCCATACTTATACGGATTAAACGATTGAAAAGGGCGTTTTTGGTTATTTAGCAATTGATCATCGAAGGTATAAAACCGGTCGGCAATGCCCCAGCCGGTAAGGTTTGAATCTATATTATTCCAGATAGCCATCCGGTAATTATTTTGCTCCGGACCATCCATCCACTGCAGGTAAAAAAAAGCATTGGTATCTTTACCACTTTGTTCGAACCAAAAATGCAAACTGTCGAAAACAGCAGGTGTTGGTATAAAGGTTTTTCCATTTACTTTTCTTCCATCTTTTAATTCAATTTCGAGCAAATAGGGTTTTGCCGCTTTTCCCATAAAAAACGGATTCACATAAATACCGGGTAAAATCGAATCCAATAGATCAATAAATTGTTGACGGTTTGCGCTATCAAATACAGTATCGCTTCCGTTTATGACTCCTTCTGTGATATATACCTTTGCGCCCCCAAAACCATTCATGCTTAAATCGGGTTTAAAGTAATCTACTGTTTTTGAAATAATCACATAATTAAGACTTGCAAACATTTGATTGATTGAAGCCTCAACTACAATTTCTTCTTTTGAAGGAGGTACATTAATATTAATTTCTTTTTCGCATGAAAACAGGAATAGCAGTGCTAAGCCGGGTATTGCTTTATATTTGTAATTTGTCATAATTATTTACGATTTACGATGTACGATGTACGATGTACGATGTACGATGTACGATGTACGATGTACGATTTACGATGTACGATGTATTTTTATTTTATATTTTTTATTTTAAATTTATTTAGTTTTTAGAATTTAAAGTTCCACATAACTGAGGGTACAATTGGAAAAAGATAAACCATAAATGCTTTAACGGTCATGGTTTCGGTGTCGGCGAAAAAATAAATAAAATAAGGATTTGCCCGGTTGTATATATTATATATCGAAAAGTTCCAGCTACTCTCCCACTTTTCGGTTTTTTTGTGCAGGTATGAAAAAGATATGTCTGCACGATGGTATGCAGGTAACCTGAATGAATTAACTGCGCTGTATTTGTCGATAAAAGTGAGTTTGGGTTCCTGTTCTTTGGCATCATATCCAAAACGGTATGCATAGCGCGAATCGGGCAGTGTGGTTGCATTACCGGTTCCATATACAAATACAAAATTGGCAGACCATTTTTTATTGATTGTATATGACAATAATAACGACATATCATGGGTTCTGTCGTATCTGTAAAAATATACTTTGCCATCATTTAATTCATCAAACTGACGCGTGGTTTTGCTCCAGGTATAGCCAAACCATCCATTCAACCTTCCTGATTTTTTTTTGATAAACAATTCAAGACCATAACTTAAGCCGTTTCCAAACACCATTTCATTTTCAAGGTTTTGATTGAAAAATAAATTTGCTCCCGGCTTAAATTCAATTTGATTTAACATGGGTTTATAATAAATTTCTGCTGAAGATTCATAGCTATTTTGTTTGAAGTTTCTAAAATATCCGAGGGCATACTGAAAAGCCAGCTGGGGCTTGATTAAGCGTGAACTGGGAACCCATAAATCAATCGGGAACTGGGCCCCGCTGGAAGTTGCCAAATGCAAAAACTGATAGGTTTGAGTATAAGATGCCTTAATGGAAGACTCAGCATTGATTAAATAATTTGCACTGAATCTGGGTTCAAGGCGTGGATAAAAAGCGATGGATTCTCCGGTTGACCATGACTTGCTGTTCCCTGTGGGTGTTTGGGTATCATTATCATAAATTAATTGCGTGTACGGTCCAACCAGATTAAAGGCAACCGCGCGCAAGCCATAATTTACCGCCCAGCGCCGGTTAATTTTCCACTCATCCATTAAATAAACAGCAAACTCATGCGCATATTGTTTGGTAATGGTTTGGGCAATATTGGTTGAACCCACACTGCCTGATAAGATACCAGGCTGAAATGTATGAAAGGTATAATTCAAACCAAATTTAACCACATGATTTTCGCTAACAAACCAGCTAAAGTCACTTTTTAAATTCCAATCCTCCAAGCTGCTTCTTACACTGAATCCTCCGCTCCCGAAAGTAAAATCGTTGAACAAATCGTAACGGTTAAATATTACACTGGTGTTACAAAACAACCTGGAATTAAAAAGATGGTTCCAACGCAAAGTGGCCGTGCTGTTTCCCCAACCAAAATTAAAGTTGACTCCTTTGTTAATCGGACTTTGAAAATCTAAAATATCTCTTCCAAAATAGCCCGACACAAACAACCTGTCTTTATCGCCTAAAATAAAATTAGCCTTGAGGTTCAGATCATAAAAATAATAGCTGTTTCCTTTAATTCTGTCCGGTAAAAAAGGTTTGGCCAGTACATCAATATACGTTCTGCGTCCCGAAATCAGGAAGCTGCTTTTCCCTTTCTGTAACGGGCCTTCGGCAGTTAAGCGCGAAGAAATTAATCCGATACCTCCTCCATAATTAAAGTTTTGATTATTGCCTTCGCGCATATTTACATTAAGTATGGATGATAAGCGACCCCCATAATTTGCAGGCATTCCTCCCTTGATGATATCAATATTTTTTACTGCGTCGGAGTTAAAAACCGAAAGAAAACCGAAGAGATGTGATGGATTGTAAACTACAGCCTCATCCATCAATATCAGGTTTTGGTCGGGTCCGCCTCCCCGCACATAAAAACCGGTACTTGCCTCTCCCCCGCTTTTAATTCCGGGCAATAAAGTAATTGCCTTTAATACATCCGGTTCCCCAAAAATTACCGGTAAGGATTTTATTTTTTCACCACTGAGTTCAATCCTGCCCATTTCGGTACTGCGCACATTTTTATCTTCCCGCTCACCGGTAATCACCACTTCTTTCGACTTAATTCCCTGAGGCGCCAGGCCTAAATTGATGCTTGTATTCTTTGTTAAAACCAGTTTGATGGTTTTGGATTGATATCCCAGATACGAACAGATGAGTTCGTAATTTCCCTGAGGTAAGGTAAGTGAAAAAAAGCCATATACATTGGTAGCCGCTCCATTGGCAGCATCTTTAACCCTTATGGTGGCCCCTATTAATGTTTCTCCGGTTGTTGAATCCTTTATATATCCACTAAGGGTAAAGCTATTTTGCGCCCAGGATGTATTGGAAGAAAATATCAAATAGAACAATACAAATATTGTATAAAACAGTAATCGATATTCTTTAATGAACTCAGGAGATTTTGGCATATATATCATGAAGGCTATGTGTGCTTGTACAAAATTTAGAAATGCAAAGGAACAAAGAAAGATAGACATTTAAAATAAAGAACCCGCTGCAAGGTTAGCTAAATTTATTATTGATAACACTTATTTTTGTGCATGAACATTAAAGAGGCTCTGATGAAAGAGCATTCAAAAATAAATACCCTGGCTATAGTTGAATATATTGGCAACGATAAAAAAAGACTCAAAGAATTGCTTGCAGTTTTTGCCATTGGAAATGTACAACTCACACAAAGGGCTGCCTGGCCGCTTGGCTATGTTGCTGAACTACAACCTCAATTGGTTCAACCCGAACTTGAATTTATTATTAGCTTACTCGACAAGCCTTTGCATGTGGCAGTAAAACGCAATGTATTACGAATATTACAGGATTATGATATTCCGGAACCGTTAATGGGCATAGTGGCCGATAAATGTTTTGGGTATTTGCTGGATAAAAAAGAGACCATTGCTGTGCAGGCATTTGCCATGAGAACACTTTACAATATTTGTGTAAAAGAACCTGATTTGAAAAACGAACTCATACTGATTATTGAAGATATGATTCCATATGGTTCATCGGGCATAAAACACCGCTGTAAGCAAACTTTGGCTGCATTATATAAATTATAAAACCGGCCCCTTGTACTCTGTCCCCATGCTTTTTATTCGTTTGCTTTTTGTAACTTACGATTGTTATGACAGAAAAAAGCCAAAATAAGGAAACAGGTAAATTGGGTGAAGACCTTTCTGCCGACTTTTTAACACGGAAAGGATATCAGATTCTGGACCGGAATTTTACTTTAGGAAATGTTGAACTCGACATTATTTGCAGGCACCGGGATGAGATTGTGTTTGTTGAAGTTAAAACCCGTTACAATGCAATAATAGAACCTGAAAAAGCGGTTGGAAAAGCAAAACAAAGAAATATGGCACTCGCAGCGGGTGGATATTTAGCACGCAAAAAAATTGTGTCCAATATCCGGTTTGATATTATTGCCATCAATATTTTCAATGGAAAAGTAGACATCGCTCACTTTGAAGATGCATTTTATCCCATTTATTACAAATAGTTATCCACATTGAAAAGGATTTTATAGGATGTCATTGGGTTAAAATTTGTGTTAACCCAGGAGACGCGATGAATCGCGTCTGTACCATCATTTCGACAGAGCTTTCCCCACGCCCCATGCTCTCTGCCCCATGCCCTCTGCCCCCTCTTCCCCTGGTTACGAATTTTTTGTAATGAGATAAACCCCTGTAATTGTGAATACCATAGCAATGATGGTGGCTGCATCCAGGGTTTCGTTTAACCAGAGCCAGCCTAAAAAAATGGCCACAAATGTATTAATATAAGCATAGGTTGAAACGATACTGGCTGGCAATTGTTTGATTACATACATATATGCCCCATAGGCCAATATGGAACCAAAAACGATTAAATATGCAAGGGACCAAAGTGCATCGGGCTGTGGATGAATGGCGGAATATTCACCTTTAAAATAGGCAGCTGTAAATAACAACATGCCTCCGGGTATCATCTGCAATCCTGCAGCAAATAAAGCAGGAGTATTACTTACATGATTTTTAGAATAAATGGTTCCCAAAGCCCAGAAAATATTTGAAACAATAATTGCGATAATACCAAATAAATAATGCTGACTTTCGAATAATTGTACCTTATCCTTAAACAAAAGAACCTGTCCTACGAGGCAAATAACAAAGCCTAAAACGGCCAAAACGGTAATGGGTTCCTTGCTGCCCAGTAATTTATTGATTAAAACAATCCAAACCGGGGTAAGTGCACAAAGTAGCGCTGTCAGGCCACTGTCAACATAAAGCATGGCCCATGAGATAATTCCATTTCCACCTGCCAGCATCAGCATACCATTGATTGAAAATGTTTTGAGTGCCTTTCTATCGGGTAACTTGTGACCTCTTAAAATAAAAAACGAAATGATAAGAATTCCGGCTATTGTATGCCGGCAGCCAGCCATAATAAAAGGAGGAATGCTCTGAATACCAATATGGATAGCTAAAAAAGTGGTACCCCAAAAAATTGAAACCGTTGCGAATGCCAGCCAGGCTAATAAGGGATATTTTGAAACTTTTACGTTGATGGAGTTGCTGATATTAGTAATTATTAATTGGGCGAAAGTAATTAAAAATATAGAAATGTCTTTGCCGGATGCCTGTGAGTAAAAACAATTCTAATGTTATTGTTCATATAATTCCAAAAGTAGTAAGTTCGCATTACAATGAAAACCATACTGATTAAAAATGCACAATTGGTAAATGAAGGTGAAATATACTTTGCCGATGTTTATATTAAAGGTAAGTTTATCGAAAAAATAGAACGCCAGGGTATATCAATGCATGCAGATATCCTTATTGACGCTGCAGGTAAATATCTTTTTCCGGGTTTAATTGATGATCAGGTGCATTTCAGGGAACCGGGCCTGACCCATAAAGGTGAAATTTATACCGAAGCCAAAGCTGCTGTAGCGGGAGGTGTAACCAGTTATATGGAAATGCCCAATACCATCCCATCGGCTACTACCATTGATTTACTTGAAGATAAATACACTTTAGCCGCCAACTGTTCCCTGTCAAATTTTAGTTTTTATATGGGCACCACAAACCACAATATTGAAGAGTTATTAAAAGTTGATCCGGTTAATATCTGTGGCGTAAAAATTTTTATGGGTTCAAGCACGGGAGACATGCTGGTGGATAACCCGGATGCATTGGAAAATATTTTCAAAAATGTAGATACCCTCATTGCAACCCATTGCGAACATGATCCGCTGATTAAAAAAAATCAGGCAGCATACATTGCCGAATACGGTGAAGATTTACCCCCTTCCATACATCCGCACATCAGAAGCGAAGAAGCCTGTTATCTATCTTCATCATTTGCAGTTGAATTGGCCAAAAAGCACAATACACGCTTGCATATTTTACACATCAGTACTGCCAAAGAACTTTCTTTATTTGATAATAAAATCCCCCTGATTAAAAAGCGGATTACTGCCGAAGCCTGTGTGCATCACCTTTGGTTCAGCGACAGCGATTATGCCACAAAAGGCAACCTGATTAAATGGAATCCGGCAATAAAAAAAGAAAGCGACCGGGATGCCATTCTACAGGCTGTTTCGGATAACCGCATTGATGTAATTGCAACCGACCATGCGCCACATACCTGGCTTGAAAAAAGTCAGCCTTATTTAAAATCTCCATCAGGCGGACCCCTGGTTCAGCATAGTTTAAATGCGCTGATACAACTTTGTAAACAAGGTAAAATAAGCATGGAAAAAATTGCTGAAAAAACTGCACATCATGTTGCTACCCTATTTGAAATTGACAGAAGGGGATTTATCAGGGAAGGGTATTATGCCGATCTGGTTTTGGTTGACATGAACCAATCATATACCGTTAATAAAAGCAATATTTTATACAAATGCGGATGGAGTCCTTTTGAAGGTGAGCGATTTGATTCAGTGATAACCCACACGCTGGTAAACGGACATATTGCATATCAAAACGGGCAGTTCAACGAAAGTAATTTAGGAATGCGTTTGCGTTTTAACAGATAATATCTCAGGACTTGTTATTCTCTGCTAAAATCTGTGGAGATTCCATTTCTTTCTTTAGTGGATGAGAATTCGGATCGGGTTTATATGCCCCAAATAACTGAAAATACTCTTTCCAGCATTTGGAACAACGAAATTTTTTGGCAAACATAAAAAACAAAAAGTATTTTGAAATAATTCCCCTGTTTACTCGCTTAACATAATCATTGCTACCACATTTTGGACATGCATGAGTAAGGGTAACATTTTTTAGTAACCACCACAAAAATGTTAGGCTAATTACTAAAGAAACAAAGTAATAAATCTCCCTAGGCATCTTACGAAAGTATTTTATTTTTGATAGAAAAAATGATTAAAAACATTAAATTTTCATTAAAAAATATACACGCAAATGATAAACAATATTAACTTCCATTTAAATATTATATACTCCCATTTGGAATTATTTTGAAGTAAATAATATTTTAACTAAAGCTTAAAATATTAGAAAAAAATTCGATTTAATAAGCATTTCCGTCAAAAGTTTTTAGTTTTCGTGCTATTAATATACTGAAAAGTGTAAATGTGATTGCCATGTATCCAACAATATGATAACCTTGCAAAGTAGAATCGGGAGACTTTGTAACAATGATGCCTGCAAGGTATGCTGCAAAACCCGCTGTTAATTGTTGCAGCGAAGAATTTATACTCATAAAACTGCCTCTTATTCTGGGATCAACAGAACCTGTAACCATTGCCTGAGCGGGACCAAACCTGCCACTTGAAAATATAAAGAAAAAAGCAGTAACACATAATGCCCACCCCATATTTATTTGGGGCATATTGGTTATTAAAAAAACTGGGATTGTACTTAACAATACAAAAATCATAAAAATTTTATACTTGCCGCGTTTATCGGCCAACTTGCCAATATAAGGTGAGGTAAAAATTGTTAATGCACCACCTATAAAATATATATATGCAATATCCGATTCAGAAAAGCCAACATTTGACACCATATAAGGACTTAAAAAAGGAATGATTGAAAAATGGCCCATCATGATAACCACCATTAACAATAATGCCAGTAATTGATTATTACTTGATGCGATTGCTTTCAATACCTCCATAGGAGTTATCCCTTCGTTGGCTTTAACGTGTTTGTTGATGTGAGGTACATATTTAAAAATTAAAAAACCGATGGGCATACCGCAAAAACCCAAGAAAAGGAATGGAGCATGCCAGCCCAAAAACGTATGTGCTGCCATAAACAAACCAAAGGGTACCCCAAAAACTGAAGCCACCGAAAAGGCAGTCATAATCATTCCCATTGCTTGTCCGCGCCTTTCAATGGGTATTACATCGCCTACTATGGATAAAACAATAGCTCCCAAAACACCCCCAAAAATACCGGTGAAAATCCTTGCGCCCATTAAAATTCCATAGCTTTGTGAAATGCCACAAATAATTGTACCGGTAATAAATCCGATATACATAATTGTGAGTGCTCGCTTGCGATCAAACTTGTCAATTAAAAATGCTGCAAAAAAACCTGATACTCCTGCACTGATGGTATAACTGGAAACCAGCCCTCCAAATTGCTGCGGGCTAATATGAAATATGCGCATTAACTGCGGACCCAGCGGCATCATAATCATGAAATCCATGATATTGGTAAAGTTAACCGCTGCCAGAGTGTGGAGTAAAATTCTTTCTTTTTTATCCATAGAAATCAAGAGACAAAGACAAACTCCGGTAGTAACCTTAAAAGTTTAAATAATTATAGGTGTATATAATTTGTATTGGTGCGGTCTGATATAATCAATAAAATTTTTTCGAATTATGTTTATTGAAAACTCAAATCATTTACAAAACCAGGTATTAAAGGTATTCGTTACTTTATTAGCCTGATTGGTTTTCATAATCTCCATTACTTTACCATTATTATCCAACAAATATAAATAATTCATGAAAGTGCCATCCTCGTTGGTAAATTTCTTAAGCAGTTTTTTATTCGATTTAATAAATGACTGTGCTTCTTCACTGGGTGCCGAATAGTTTATTTTATCTGCATAGTATTCATATGTAACTATTGAGAGCGTTCCAAGATTATTTGTTGTAATTTTTATGGCATTTCCATTTAAATACTCTATGGTGTTAATTTCATTTATAGGGTATGTTCCTCCAAAGGTTATCGTTCCGGTTTGTCTTTGTTCAATAAGGTAACCTTCAGCATTCAGAATCATCTTTATTTTAATATTTATTTTTCCTGCTTCATATATCGTGGCACTATCAGCATAACCATTATTGTTTAAATAAAATGTTTGAACAAGGTCTGTTTTTGGATTTTTAAGCGTTACCACTTTGCCTATATATTCAAAATCTGTAAATACAGAATCGGTCCCATTGATATCAATCGTTCTGATCAATTTGTTTTGATTATTATAATCACAAATTTGACTATTGGTTTCATTTAGAACCTTTTTAATAAAACATTTTGGTGTTTCAACTACTACCGGTTGCGGCAATGGATTGTCTTTTTTACAAGCAGCCGTAAACAGCATAATGCAAATCAACAGGTTTAAAATTTGTGATCTTTTTTTCATTGTATTTATTTTTTTTTTGAACGATCGAAATTAGTATAATTACAATGAATTTTATTAAAATCTTTTGCAGTTGATTATTGCATTATGTAATTCACACAATTTACACATCCAAAAAGATTAAGCTGCAGCTTGCCAAACTAATAACAAGTCCAGTTATATAATGTAGTTATCGTATCATTATTGGCATTAACCTGAATCTTTTTGAAAGGCAACTGATCTGCGTTATATTGATAGGTGTATTTGTATGAAAAACCAATGTTTCTAGTTATGCTTTTTAATAAATTTTTCGATTGTTTACCTGTCATTTGCTGTATTTCAATTGATTTTCCAAAGTGGTTTTTCTGATCCGTAAAATAATCGTAAGTGAATTCAACAGAATCGCCTGATTCCTGATAGGATACAGACCGTACTAAATTTCCATTCTGATAAAAATAACGGGAATCACTAAAAAATTCAAATGTTCCAAAATACCCTTGATTTATAGATTGGCTCAAATATCCGTCCGGATAATAGCTATACGTATACTTCATATAATAACCCTGATTATTGGAAACAGAACTATCAATATAGCCGTTGGAATTGATGTAATACCTGTTAAAAACAGCTCCTGATAGATTCTTTAACGCTATCACATTACCTGTATATATATAATCGGTAACAGAAGTATCCGGGTAATTGTCCGATTTGTATTTTGTTTGGCTAATTTTACTGTGGTCGGTAGAATAAAAATAAGCATTGAAAAATTTTCCGTCAAATTCGTTTGCTAACAAACATTTTTTAGGTTCAGGTCCAAGAGGTTTTACCGGATTGTCTTTTTTACATGAAGAAAAAATTGTAATAATTGCCAATGCAATCGTAAACAGGTTCGTTGTTTTCATTGTTTTATAAATTAATATTAAAAATTAAAAAATTTCCAGATTTATATTTCAGGTTAATGCCTCTTGTTTTTTATTTAAAATAATCACAAAAGTTTTGTCAGTTTTTTAGCAAAGAAAGTTGCATAAAAAAAGGCCGCTATTTTTAACGGCCTTTTTTTGTGATAACAGGTTATTGGATTTTAATACAATTGTTAGGTATCCTTTTACTTTGAATTGCAATATTATTTCATTGGAAAGATTTTAAAGGTCAATTTGTTTTAATGTTTTCAAAAGTAATAAAAGCCTCTTTTAATGCAGCTTCAATTCCATTACTGTTATTACCACCGGCCGTTGCATAAAAAGGTTGCCCCCCACCGCCACCCTGAATGTGTTTGGCGAATGTTTTTACCAGACTTCCTGCATGCAATTTGTGTTCCGCTACAATATTGTCAGATAGTATGATGCTTAGCATGGGTTTACCATTTAACTCGCAAGCCAGCACACAATATAGGTTTTCAATTTCATTTCTCAATTGAAAGGATAAATTTTTTAACTGATCTGCCGAAGGGATTTCCACTTTTTGTATCAATACGCTGATTCCATTTTTATGCTGAACCAATGTTTTTAAATGTGATTTGATTGACCGGGTTTTTTCTCCCTCCAATAATTCCAGTTTTTTTAATAACTCCGATTTTTCGGCAATCAATTGTTCTACTGCTTTACTGATGTCTTTAACTTTTAGCAACTCTGCAATACTGTTTAAAGTACTTTGTTGTTGATTTACCCAGTGCTCAGCACCATCGGCCGTAATGGCTTCTATTCTTCTTACGCCCGCGGCAATGGCAGATTCGGCTGTAATTTTAAATAAACCAATTTGTCCGGTTGCTTTAACATGGGTACCTCCGCAAAGCTCACGACTGTATTTTTCATCAAAAGTAATTACCCGAACCATATCGCCGTATTTTTCACCAAACAAAGCCATTGCACCCAGTTTCTTTGCTTCTTCAATGGGCATGTATCTGTGTTCATCCAGGAGAATATTTTCTCTTATTTTTTGGTTAACGATCTGCTCAACTTCCGATATTTCTTCATCACGCATTCCTTTAAAATGAGAAAAATCGAATCGCAGATATTCACTGTTAACCAAACTTCCTTTTTGCTCAACATGCGGACCAAGCACCTTACGCAATGCTGCGTGTAACAGATGTGTGGCCGAATGATTGGCTTCTGTTAATTTACGAATCTGCACATCCACTTTTGCGGTAAACAAAGCGGCAGGATTCTCGGGCAACTGAGTGGTAATATGTATAATCAGGTTGTTTTCCTTTTGCGTATCAATAATGGCTATTCTTTCATTGATGCTTTCAATGATACCCATATCGCCAACCTGTCCGCCGCTCTCAGCATAAAAAGGAGTTTGGTTAAACACCAGTTGATACATTGATTTGCCCTTGCTTTTTACCTTGCGGTAACGCATTATTTTTATGTCTGCTTCCAATACATCATAACCAATAAATTGAATATTGTCATTGTCTTCAAGCACCACCCAATCTTCAGTTTCTAATGCAGCAGCATTGCGGGAGCGCGTTTTTTGTTTTTGTAACTCCGTTTCAAAACCGGGCATATCCACTTCAAAACCATTTTCTTTGGCTATCAATTGCGTCAGATCAATGGGAAAACCATATGTATCCAATAACTCAAATGCATCAAATCCACTCACCTGCTTATTATTTTTGTCAGCGTTTTGAGTTCCGGCAATCAGGTCATTTATTTTCAATATGCCTCTTTCCAGCGTTTTCAAAAATCCGAGTTCTTCTTCTTTTACTACACTTTCAATAAAACTTTGTTTTTGTTTTACCTCCGGAAAAATATCATTAAATGATTCAGCAACCAAAGCAACCATTTTATATAAATACGGTTCTTTCACATCCAAAAACGAATAATAATAACGAACGGCTCTTCGCAGTATTCTCCTGATTACATAACCCGCTCCGGTATTGGATGGCAACTGTCCGTCGAGAATGGCAAAAGTGATGGTTCTGATATGATCTGCAAGCACGCGCATGGCAATGTCTCGACTTCGCTCGACATGACTATGCTTTTTATCATCTGAATCAGAAAAGTGATATTTAAATCCCGAATGCAATTCAATAAAACGAATATAGGGCATAAATACATCCGTATCATAATTTGAACTTTTGGCTTCAATGGCCCTGCATAGTCGTTCAAAACCCATTCCGGTATCGACATGCTGGGCAGGTAATTTTTCAAGACTTCCATCTGCCTTGCGGTTAAACTCCATAAACACATTGTTCCAAATTTCAATAACCTGTGGATGGTCGTTATTAACCAATGTTTTTCCATCAACCTGTTTCCGCTCTTCATCCGAACGCAAGTCTATATGTATTTCAGAACAAGGTCCGCAGGGGCCGGTATCTCCCATCTCCCAGAAATTGTCTTTTTTATTTCCATTTAAAATCCTTTTGGGATCAATCCACAAACACCAGTTATCATAAGCTTCCTGGTCAAACGCGAGCTTTTCTTTTTCGTCTCCTTCAAACACCGAAACGTACAGTCGATCTTTGGGCAATTTGTATACTTCGGTTAATAATTCCCATGCCCATTCAATGGCCTCTTTTTTAAAATAATCGCCAAAGCTCCAGTTTCCAAGCATTTCAAACATGGTATGATGATAGGTATCCACGCCCACTTCTTCCAGATCATTATGCTTGCCGCTTACCCGCAAACATTTTTGGGTATCTGCCACCCTTTTGTATTTTGGTTCCTCATTTCCCAAAAACCAGTCTTTAAACTGGTTCATACCTGCATTGGTAAACATTAAAGTGGGATCATTTTTAACTACTATTGGGGCCGAAGAAACTATTTTATGTCCCTTACTTTCAAAGAAATCCAGAAATTGTTTACGTACTTGATTGGCGTTCATGTCTGACTGTGAGTGTTTTGTATTTTTAATTTTAAATTCAGCTCAAATATTTTATTTTCGTGCACCTTAAAAAACTATTAAAGTAGTTCGCTAAGGTAAAATAAAAAGCCTTAATCGTAATTTGTTTTTGAATTTTTATTTTTCGAAATATTTAAAATTAAAGCGTGGCAAAAATAAAATACTTTTACAATCCCCATAAGTTAGACTTTGAGAAAGTTCGTATAAGTATATCCACCATTGCTTTGCGCGTGTTTGGTTTTTTGTCGGCATCTGCGGTTGCAGGAGGAATTATGGTTTTTGCAGTTTACAGTTTTATGGACTCTCCAAAAGAAAAAAGTTTGAAACGTGAAAACGAGCAATACAAACTGCAGGTGCGGGAATTAAACCATAAAATTAAAGAACTGGGCGGAGTTTTAACAGAGTTGCAGGAACGCGATGCAAATATATACAGGGCAATTTTTGAAGCTGAACCTATTGATATTAACACAAGAAAAGCGGGTTTTGGAGGTGTGGATAAATATCGCGGATTGGAAGGTTATGACAATTCGGAAGAGATTATTTCATTAACCAAAAAAGTGGATGAATTATCAGCGCAGGTTTATGTGCAAAGTAAATCTTTTGATGAACTTAGTAAACTGGCAAAAAACAAGACTCAGTTTTTAGCATGTATTCCGGCTATTCAACCCATTTCAAATAAAGATCTGAAGCGTGTGGCCTCCGGTTGGGGATATCGAATTCATCCTATTTTCAGAACCCATAAATTTCATTCGGGTATTGATTTTACAGCCCCTCAGGGAACACCTATTTATGCCACAGGGAATGGAACGGTATCCACTGCAGAAAATGGAAACGGGTATGGAAACCATGTGATTATTAATCATGGATTTGGTTATGAATCACTATATGCACATATGAGACGTATGAAAGTAAGACCCGGACAAAGCGTGAAACGCGGCGAATTAATTGGCTATGTAGGTTCAACCGGAACCTCTACCGCCCCGCATGTGCACTACGAAATAATTAAAAACGACAATAAAATCAATCCCATTAATTATTTCTTCAACGATCTTACCGAGGAGGAATATCAGGCCATCAGGGATATTGCTTCGAGAGAAGGACAATCGTTTGATTAAAACACTTTTTTATTTTGGATCATTCAGAAAGCATTGAAAAAGTAAATTTTACGATTGGTGAAGTAGCAGAGGTTTTGCAAGTGGCTCCTTCTCTGATCCGGTTTTGGGAAAAGGAATTTGAATCGTTGAAACCCAGAAAAACTTCAGGCGGAACCCGTAAATACAGCAAAGAGGATCTAAGCTTGTTAAAAACCATTTATCAATTGGTAAAAGTTGAAGGCTACACTTTGCAAGGTGCAAAAGAAAAACTAAAATTGAACCCAAATAATCAGGAAGTAAAAACCGAAATAATAAACAAATTAAATAACCTTAAAACTTTTTTAGTTAAACTAAAAAATGATTTACCGGCATAAACCTATAATATGAACAACGACAACAACGAAATAGTTAAAACATCTCAAATACGCATAGATGTAAATTTAGATAAAGAAAACCTTCCGGTAAGTATTGAATGGGATGCAGATGATTCGGATTTTGAGGGTAAGGAATCTGCAAAAGGCATGATGCTAAGCATATTTGACGGACTGAAGCAAAACGCGATGCGTATTGATTTATGGACCCGCGATATGAATGTTGAGGAAATGAATTTATTTATGTTTCAAACCCTGGCAACAATGACAGATACCTTTGAACGTGCCACCAATAATAAGGAAGTTGCCGATGAAATGCGTGATTTTGTGCATCATTTCGGGCATAAGCTCAATCTGTTTGGACCTGAACACAAGCACTAACCAGGGATGAATATCTTGCATTAAAACCCGGATCAAGAATTTGATTTTCAATAACCAAATATAAATTGCACCATGATACCAAAACCTGTTGCGGGCGATTTTGCCCCCTATTATCAAAGTTATATTTCACTGGCATTGAACTCCGAAAATATTTTGAGTGAGTTACAAAAACAACATATGGATACCATTGACCTGGTTACTTCGCTTGATGACAGTACGCTGCAAAGCAGCTATGCGCCGGGCAAATGGAGCATCATGGAAATATTGGTACACCTGATGGATGCAGAAAGAATTTTCGCATACCGGGCTTTGCGTTTTGCCAGGAAAGACAAAACCGAACTGGCCGGATTTGATGAAAATTTATATGCACCGAACAGCAAGGCCAACTCAAAAAAAATATTAAATGTGGTAAAAGAATTTTCATTGCTGCGCGCTTGCACCATCGAGTTATTTGCCGGCTTTGATGAAGAAATGCTGGCTCAAACCGGTACTGCAAACGGAAACCTGATACGCGTGAACGCTTTTCCTTATATTATTTGCGGACACGAAATCCATCACCGGAATGTGATTGAAGCACGTTATATCGGCAAGTGAGAAATGGGATCCCGATAGCTATCAGGAGGGAAATGGGAAATGAGTTAACAAAAAAGCCTTTCAGTGAATAATTCACCGAAAGGCTTTGTTTTTTTAAAAATATACTATTTTCTATTTCTTACACTCCTACTCTCCTACTCTCCTACACTCTTACTTCAGCACATAAGTACTCTGATGAACCAATACATTTTCCATATACACATTAATGGTATAAGTACCCGATTCCAGAATTCTTTCTTCGTTTTCAAAGGCTAAACAAAGGTCCTGCTTTTCGCCGGTATAGTTTATTTTCTGGCTGGCAGTGGCGTCAACAGCAACATTATCTACAGTAGTAAACTGTGCTTTGGTATAACCCATTAGAGTTTTTCCGGTTGGTTCGGTGATTACCAGGTAAACCATTTTATCTCCGGGAGGAGTAATTTTATTATCCATTACGGTAAAGCAAACATCAATTTTATTGGTACGTTTTGCCAAAACACTTTCAACATATTTACCTGAATTGCGTTTTTTGTATGAGTTCAGTTTTAAGTATTCAACCTTTAACTGCGAAGCGGTGGTAACCTTTGATTCAAGCATATTTTTTTGCTCATTCAGGTTTTCAACTTTGGTAGTTAAGTCCGAATTTTCAGTTTTCAGGGCTTTGTTTTCAGCCATTAAATTATCAATTTGATCCAGATATTCTTCACGCAGTTTTTTTAACTCTTCCAATTCGGCTTTCAATTTTTTGTTTAGCTGGGTTTTATCCTTTTCCTCAGCCATTATTTTTTTAATCTTCTGTTCCTGCTTTGCAATCTTCGCATTTGCATCATTTAGTAAGGTATCCAGGTTACCTGCAATACCTCTGTATTTTTCAAGTTCCATATTGATACTTTCCAGTTCGCGCTGAATATCTATACCGGCAGTATTCATGCTGTCTACCTGATTGGTATATTCGGTAACCGTAGAGGTATGATTCCTCCATTGGTAAAAGTTTGCACCCAAAGATGCAATAAGTAAAAGCAACACCAGACTGAGTGTGTTTTTGTTCGATTTTTGTGGTTCATTCATAATAAATGGATTTATTTTACACAAAGCTACTATTTAAAAGGATAGTTTGTAATAATGAAGTAATTTTACAACAAAATGAAATAATTTTGCAACAAAATGAAGTATTTTTTAATTGCCGGAGAGGCTAGCGGAGACCTTTTGGGGGCAAACCTGATGGAGGGAATCAGGCAAAAGGATCAGGCGGCAACTTTTCAATACTGGGGGGGTGATTTGATGCAGCAACAGGCCCCCGGACTCTTACAGCATTATAAGGAAATAAACATTATGGGCTTTGTTGAAGTGTTGATGAGACTGGGATCCATTTTTAAAAACCTTTCACGTTGCAAGCAACAAATACTGGCCTTCAAACCTGATGTAGTAGTGTTCATTGACTATCCGGGATTTAATATACGTATTGCCCGCTTTGCTAAACATGCGGGATATAAAACTGCATATTTTGTTGCACCTAAAATTTGGGCATGGAATGAAAAACGGGGCTACAAACTCGAAAAATATATTGATGAATTGTTGTTGATTTTCCCCTTTGAAGCAGATTATTTCAAAAAATGGAATGTTAAATCAACCTATGTGGGCAATCCATTGTCCCAAATAATCAAAAACTTCAAAGTTAACCATGACTTTTTAGGTTCAAACCAGCTGAGCAATCAACCTGTTATTGCTTTGTTGCCGGGTAGCCGTAAGCAGGAAATTATGCGTATTCTGCCTGTAATGATGAAAGTTGCAGCCCGGCTCCCTGCATATCAGTTTGTTATTGCCGGGGCACCTTCAATCGATAAATCCTATTATCAAAGTTTTTTAAACGGGCAGGTAAAAATTGTTTACAATCAAACATACGATTTACTGAGTTGTGCTAAGGCAAGCATTGTTTGCAGCGGAACCGCTTCACTGGAAGCTGCCTTTTTTAATGTGCCCCAGGTATGTTGTTATGCCGCCAATAATATCTCATACCAGATAGCAATTCGATTTGTAAAAGTTAAATACGTTTCTCTGGTAAATATCAATTTAAACCGGCTTGCCATAAACGAATATATTCAACACGATCTAACTGAAGAAAATGTTTCGAATGAACTCAAGTCTGTATTACCGGGCGGAATTGGATATGCACAACAAATGGAAAATTATGCTGCCCTGCACAAATTGTTTGGAGATGAAAATGCAGGTTTAAAAGCCGCACAAATTATTATAGATTTGGCAAAGGTTTAAAATACGTGATGTTTAAAACCGCTTCACAAAAATCATATTCAAAAAGTTGATTGCTTGCTATAATTATAGTTCGTTTGCCCAATTGTTTTTGAATGATATTCCGATACCAGGCAATTCCCTGTTCATCTAAATTCGAACAAGGTTCATCCAATAACAATAAAGGCGTATATGAAAACAATGCCAGAATCAATTTCAGCCGCTGCTTCATGCCTGATGAAAAATATCGGATTTGCTTGTGTTCATTACCAGCCAATCCTGCATCCATAATCATTTCATGTACGCTGATTCCTGACTGTTTGGGCAAAAATCCAAAATGAAAATCAAGCATTTCATTTAATGTAAATTCTTCTATTAATTCGAGGTATGGTGCCGCAAATGCAATTTTGTGAATCAGGTCATTTTCATCCAAAACCTGCTGTTCAAACTCATATTTAATTTGTCCCTTGCTTATCGTTTGATAATTGTAGATAAGTTGCAATAAGGTAGATTTCCCGCTCCCGTTATTGCCCACCAAAGCGTATGATTTGGAATCTTCAAATGTGGTATCAATCCCTTTGAATATCCATTGCCTGTTAAAGCGTTTGCCAATATCAATTAATGTAATCTGCAAGTTATTTACGATTTACGATGTACAATGTACGATGTACAATGTACGATGTACGATGTACGATGTACGATGTAATTAAAAAACTAATACCTCATACCTAATACCTCATACCTAATACCTAATACCTCTATTATCTTATTTACTGTTAAATCCTTTTAATACGCCTCTATCGGAACTGCGGATGAAAAGCAGAATTTCATCGCGCTCTAAAGTTGCGGGCATTTCTGCTTCCACCTTATCCAATGCTTTTGTGAGGTTATTGTTGTGTACAAAAAGTACCCGGTAAATATCCTGTATTTCATTAATTTTTTCGTTGCTGAACCCACTGCGTCTTAAACCTACCGAATTTACACCCTCGTAGGTTAAAGGATATCTGCCTGCTTTTACAAAGGGAGGCACATCTTTGCTTACCATACTTCCGCCTTCAATCATCACATTTCTGCCAACCAAACCAAACTGATGAATCGCCGTGAGTCCACCAATGCGGGCACCATCATGAATGGTAACATGACCTGCAGCCTGAACACCGTTGGCAATAATAACATGGTTGCCAATTATACAATCATGGGCCAGGTGGGTATAGGCCATAATTAAACAATTGTTTCCAACCTGGGTTTTAAATTTATCCCGGGTTCCCCGGTTTATGGTAACACATTCCCTGATGGTTGTATTATCTCCAATTATCACCAGGGTTTCCTCTCCATCAAATTTTAAATCCTGAGGAATGGCTGAAATAACTGCTCCCGGAAATATCCGGCAATTCTTCCCGATTCGTGCTCCCGGGTATATGGTAACATTCGAACCAATCCAGCTTCCCTCCCCAATTTCTACATCTTTGTGGATTACTGTAAACGGATCAACTACTACATTGGGTGCCAGTCTGGCTTGTGGATCTATGTATGATAAACTTTGAATCATTATTTTTTTATTACCTGCGCCATTAATTCAGCTTCACATACCAGCCTGTCGCCAACAAATGCACTTCCTTTCATAACACAAATACCCCGGCGGATTGGCCCGGTCAGATCCAGCCGAAATACCAGGGTATCACCCGGAATTACTTTATCTTTAAATTTGGCATTGTCTATTTTCATGAAATAGGTATTGTAGTTCTGCGGATCTTCAACTTTCGATAAAATCAATACCCCACCCGATTGAGCCATGGCCTCAATAATTAACACCCCCGGCATAACCGGATTACCCGGAAAGTGACCCTGAAAAAACGGTTCATTAAAAGTCACATTTTTAATGGCAATAATGTGGTTCTGACCCATTTCAAGTATTTTATCTACCAGCAAAAAAGGAAATCGATGCGGCAGCATGCGCTCAATCACTTCTGCTGTATATAAAGGCGCTTTGTTTGGGTCATATTTAGGAACTTTAATAGAACTTCTGGTTTTCTTTATAAGGGCTTTTATCTTTTTTCCAAAAGCAATATTGGCAGCATGTCCCGGACGTGCAGCCATAATTTGTGCCTTTATGGGCGTGCCAATTAAGGCCAGGTCACCAATTAAATCAAGCAGTTTATGCCGGGCAGGTTCATTGTGAAAACGCAGATCAACATTATTTAAGATACCTTCTTTTTTAACTTCAACCTTGGGTTTGTTAAACATTTTGGCCAAACTATCCAGTTCGCTGTCTTCAATAACGCGGTCAACAATTACTATTGCATTGTTCAAATCACCGCCTCTAATTAATCCGTTATTGTAGAGTAACTCCAACTCATGTAAAAAGCAAAAAGTTCGGCAACTGGCTATATCTGTTTCAAACTCCTTTAAACTGGTAATCGATGCATGCTGGCTGCCCAAAACCGGAGAATTGTAGTCAACCATAACGGTCAATCGATAATCATCCAGAGGCATGGCAATCATTTCAACATTCCGGTCGGTTTCGGTATAATAGATATTTTGCGGAACCGAAAAATACTCACGCTCGGTTTCCAGTTCCTGAATACCTGTATCCTTTAATGCCTTCATAAAAAAGCGGGAACTGCCATCCATAATCGGAGTTTCACCCGCATTGATCTGAATGAGACAATTGTCAATTTCAAGTCCGGCCAACGAAGCCATTACATGTTCTACCGTAGCAATCCGTGCGCCATTTTGTTCCAGCGTGGTACCTCTTGAAGTATCTACCACATTGTCAACATCGGCATCAACCAAAGGCTGTCCGGGCAAATCAACCCTTTGAAAACGAATCCCGTAATTATCTTTGGCAGGAGTAAAAGTCATGGTAACAATTTGCCCGGTATGCAGGCCCACACCTTCCACACTTACTGCCTTTTTTATTGTAGTTTGCTTCATTTAGTTTTATTGCGGAAATTTATTTTCCATTTTTTTCTCTAATTCTTCAATACGTTTAAGCATTTCAGGCAATCGCCTCTGTATGGCCAGCGATTGCAGCGATTCACGCAATTCGTTGACCGGCGTACCAAACCATTTTTTATTCTGATCGGCAATGCTGGCATTTACACCACTTTGTCCGCCAAACTGATTCCCATCGGCAACAACAATATGGCCGGTTACAGCAACCTGCCCTCCCAGCACACAATATTTTCCTAATTTTGCACTTCCGGCAACACCCGCCTGGCCTGCTATTGCACAACTTTCGCCAATATCTACATTGTGGGCAACCTGTACCAGATTATCAATTTTTGCACCTTTTCTGATAATGGTTGAGCCCATGGTGGCACGGTCTATCGCACAATTGGCTCCAATTTCAACATCATCTTCTATAATCACATTTCCGGTCTGCGGTATTTTTTTATAACTGCGGTCGGGTTGCGGTGCAAAACCAAAGCCGTCACTGCCAATTACAGTCCCCCCGTGAATGATGCAATTGTCTCCAATAATACATTCTTCGTAAATCTTTACTCCCGGATATATAATGCAGTTGCTTCCAACTTTCACATTCCGCCCCAAAAATACCTGTGGATATATTTTTGAATTCTGTCCAATATTCACATTTTTAGAAACATAAGTAGCAAATCCAATATATACGGCATCCCCTAATATTGCACTTGGGTCAACATAACTCTGCGTTTCAATTCCTAACAGGTCCGTGTTGGGATTGCTGAATTTCTCAAGAATAATGGTAAACGCGGTATAGGCATCATCAACTTTTATCAGTGTAGCCTTCACTTTTTTTGCAGGGATAAAACTCTTGTTTACAAGTACAACACTCGACTTTGTATTGTAAACAAACTCTTCGTATTTTGAATTCGACAAAAAAGACAAAGCACCCTCTTTACCCTCTTCAATTTTTGCAACCTCAAATATTATAACGGCAGAGTCTCCTTCAAGGCTTCCATTTAATAAATCACATAGCTGACCGGCGCTTATTTGCATAGTATGGTATTAGGCTGTAAAAATAGCATTTTTAGGGTAACACAAAAAATACTTGGTAACCGGCTTGGCAAGGGCTTCAATATTGTATTGATCCGAAGCTCTCGCAATATCAACCAGTTCGCCGCTTTTATACAATATTTTTATATTGAGTCCGCCGGATTGTCCAGCAGGTTCGTCTAAATTGTATGCACGGTTTCTGACCGAATCGGTATAAACAAAATAGTGGCTATCAGCAAATTGAATGTTTTTATCAGCACAAACAAACTTTTTTAATTCTTCTATTCTATCATTGCCAAACGGTTTATTTGAAAATTCAACTTTCGGTAAAATCCGGTCCGTAATCATCAAACACAAACCACTTAATATTTTATCAGGATGACTGCACCATACCTTTATTGAAGTCATAATATCGTAATCATCCAGTTTCGTATACGCTTCAATCGCTTTAGGTTCAGTCAAAAAACCAGTCCCAAGAGGTTGTTTATTTAAAAAATAAGTAAATGCAGGACTGGCAAATAATTTTTCACCTTTTAGGGTGAGTTGGTATGCCCGTTCAATAATTTTCATTAAAACACTTTCTGCTGCCACCACGGTTTTGTGCAGGTAAACCTGCCAGTACATCAGTCTTCTGGCAATCAAAAACTTTTCAATACTGTAAATGCCTTTTTCATCAACCACCAGCTCATCATTGCTCACATTCAGCATTTTAATAATCCGGTCCTGACCTACTACGCCTTCCTGCACCCCACTGTAGAAGCTGTCGCGGCGCAGGTAATCCAGTCTGTCCATATCCAACTGGCTGCTCACCAGCTGGTGTAAAAAATGTTTATGATAATTATTTGTAAAAATATCAATACACAAATCTAAACGCCCGCTCATATCCTGGTTCATCCGCTTCATTAATTCCAATGAAACTTTTTCGTGTTCAAGGCCCTTTACCAATATGTTTTCGAGGGTATGAGAAAACGGACCATGGCCAATATCGTGCAATAAAATAGCAGCAAAAACCGCTTCTTTCTCGGGGATTGTAATGTTAATCCCTTTAAGCAAAAGTGTGTCAACGGCTTGCTGCATTAGGCTCATAGCTCCAATAACATGCTGAAAACGGGTATGTTGCGCACCCGGGTATACGTAGTTTGAAAGCCCTAACTGTGTAATTCTCCGCAATCGCTGAAAATAAGGATGGGCAATAATATCATAAACCAAATCGCAGGGTATGCTGATAAACCCATAAACCGGGTCGTTAAAATTTTTGAGTTTGTTTATTGGCACAATCTAATTAATAAAAATGCGTTAATGCACAAATATAACTTTTGAATGATTAGTTCTGCTAATTCGTTAATTTGCAAGCTTCAAAAAACAATAATTAGAGTCTGTCTATAATACCCCCTGGCGGCGTTATGCTCGTCACCAAAAATGCTCATGTACACCAGCACACTGCGCTTTTTGGTTACTCGCATGCCTTGCCAGGGGTCATTCTAGCCCAGACTCTCAACTCAATTGACAAACACTAATAATTAAAATAAATGAACGTAAATATTTTATGGGCTGATGATGAAATTGACTTATTAAAACCCCATATACTTTTTTTAACAAACAAAGGTTATACCGTTGATAAGGTAACCAATGGGACGGATGCCCTGGAGCAGGTGAAAATAAAAAAATATGATGTAATTTTTTTAGATGAAAACATGCCGGGTATCAGTGGGATTGAAACCCTGTCGCAAATAAAATCCATGCAACCCGATGTTCCGGTGATTATGATTACCAAAAGTGAAGAGGAACATATTATGGAAGATGCCATCGGGAACCAGATTGCAGATTATTTGATAAAACCGGTAAACAGCAGTCAGATATTGCTTTCACTGAAACGTATTTTAGATGGCAAACAACTGGTTACAGAAAAAACAGCCCAAAACTATCAGCAGGAATTCAGGCAGCTGAGTATGGAAATGATGGATGTGAACGACTTTGAAGGCTGGGTTCAAATGTATCGTAAACTGGTTTATTGGGAACTCGAACTCGCAAAATCGGGCGAAACAGGAATGGATGAAATTCTGGCAATGCAAAAAAGGGATGCCAATAACGGATGGACAAAGTTTGTAAAAGACAATTTTGTAAATTTTGTAAAAAAGCCGGATGCAAAAACGCCATTAATGAGTCATACGGTTTTAAACAAGCATCTGCCGGCATATTTAAAAGATGATGTTCCTACTTTTTTGCTGTTAATTGATAACCTCCGTTACGATCAGTGGAAAGTGGTTCAAAACCAGTTGGCAGATTATTTTAACATTGTGCTTGATGATGTTTATATGACCATTTTGCCAACTACTACCCATTATGCGCGTAATAGTCTGTTTGCCGGCATGATGCCCAGTGAGATTGAAAAAATTTATCCGAATTTATGGGTGAATGAAGAAGATGACGAAGGAAAAAATGTTCACGAAGAAGACTTAATAGGCCGGCATTTGCAAAGATTGGGTTTTAAAGAAAATTTCTCATATACCAAAATTACCAATTTGGGTGCCGGTAAAAACCTGGTTGAACAAATTCCCAATTTGTTTCATAATGCATTTAATGTAATTGTTTACAATTTTGTAGATATGCTCAGTCATGCACGAACCGAAATGAACGTAATGAAAGAGCTTGCCGAAGATGAAGCTGCATATCGGAGCATCACTGCAAGCTGGTTTGAACACTCTCCTTTGCTGGAAGCCATTAAAAAAATAGCAAGCAAAAAAGCACGTATTATATTAACAACCGACCATGGTTCAATAAGAGTTAACAATCCCGTAAAAATTGTAGGCGATCGCAGTACAAGTACCAATCTGCGTTATAAGCAAGGTCGCAATTTAAATTATAATGAAAAAGAACTGTTTGCTATCCGCAATCCCGCCGACATATTTTTACCTAAACAAAATGTAAGCACCAGTTATGTATTTGCCACAGGTGAAGATTTTATGGCTTATCCCAATAATTACAATTACCATGTAAATATGTACACCAATTCATTTCAGCATGGAGGTATCAGTTTGGAAGAAATGATTGTTCCTTTTGTTGTTTTGGAAACGAAATAATCATTTGGTATTAATACTATAAAAAAGAGACCGCTCCAATTTTTTGGAGCGGTCTCTTTTTTATAAGTTGTTTACCGGATAAATTACATACCTATTCTGTAACCAACATTTATACCTACACGAAAATCAAGTGAAGGAAGATTTGTATCTAATGAGAATGTTGGGTCTGGTTTAAAGTTGTTGGTAAAAGTCTCTTTGTCATACAAATAATATCCAATACCTGCCCAGGTAGAAATAGTTAGACCAAAATCAGTAACGAACATTCTTCCCGATGTAAGACCTAATGAAATTCCAGTGTTTCTTGAATCGTACTCTTTATAGGTACCATCAATATCAAGGCCTGACAATGCATTGCCTGATGTACCCATACTGCGGAATTTTAAATAACCACCAATAAAGTATCCGTCGTTTGCATCCGATGGATTGAAATAATACCTGCCTTCAGGAGCAAGGTAAAATCCACCATAAGTGTACTTTAAGGGTGTAGTAGAAAATGAACTTGTTGATGTCATTTCCAGATTTTGATAACCAATTACTCCACCCACTGCGGTTTTGTCGGTTAGGTTAAAAAAATAGTTACCACTGTAATTGCTAAATGCAATCGGAGCCAGATTAAGGCTAATGTCGTGTGTTTGTGCATTTGCACTCATAAGACTAAAAATTGAAAGGATTGTTGCCCCCAATGTTTTTTTAATGATGTTTTTCATAGATTTGTTTTGGTTTGGCAAAGGGTACGACATAATGATAAAGAAAACCAATACTTCGGTCAAACATTTAAATAATATGCATTAACACCAACATTATCAAATAAATATTTTTTGCTCTTATTCTACTATTAATAAAAAATTAACAAATTAATGTTAAAATATAGTTAAAATAATTTCACTTAAAATCCTTTGTCAATTAAAAAAACACCGTATATATTTGAAATGGTAAAAAATAAAACCAAACTTAATTATTATGAAAAAAACATTTTTAATTCTTGCAACGGCAATGGTTGGAACTTTTGCTAACGCACAAACGGGTGCTGGTTCAATTATGTTAGGTGGTAATATTGGGTATACTTCTACTACCACAAGTAAGAAGATTACTCCCGCTCCGGTACCTCCTGCAGTTACTCCTGCCGACGTGAAATCTTCCACCATGATGTTTCAAGTTATTGGTGGGTATTTTATTATGGACGGACTTGCTGTTGGGCTGGGCGTTGATTATGGAAGTAGTACATCTCCAAATTCTTCTGGTTCCTTTAAATGGGATACCAAGACTTCGGGCTTTGATATTATTCTGTTTGCAAGGAAATATATGGATGTTTCTGATAAATTTAAGATGTGGGGTCAAGGTGCTTTTAATTATGGATCCATGACTATATCGGATTTTTATGTAACAGGAACACCACCTGCACTTATTGCAATACCTGACCAAAAGGCTACACTTATAGGCTTCAATATTACCCCCGGATTCACTTTTTTCCCATCAGAAAAGTGGGGAATAGACTTCGCATTGGCCAATTTTATTGGTTACAACAGTATGAGTTCAGAAACAACTGCAGGCCCTACTACAACTAAAACTACAACAAGTGATATTGGAATCAACATCAATACAATGACACCCACTCTGGGATTGTTTTACTATATAGGAAAAAACAATAATAAAAATTAAAATAAAAAAGCCTCTCCCGATCATTCCGGAGAGGCTTTTTTATTTTAAAATTTTTATTTTTCAGCGCTAACTATTTTATTCTCATTAAACCCTCATTAAATAAATTATTTTCGGGCTCTAATTCAATAGCCTTTTTATAGTTAATTAATGCCTCTGTATTATTATTCAATATTTCGCAGGTCAAACCCTTCATATAAAAAGCGTTCCCGTAATTGGGATTCATCCGGATACAGATATCCCAGTTTCGCAATGCTTCATCAAACATTTTATTCTCAAAATTAATATACCCAACATTATAGTATGCCAGATAATTTCCGGGTTCAATATCAATCACCCTGCGATAATCCATAAGAGCCTGTTTATACATTTTACACTTTTGGGCAAAAACAGCTCTTGCAAACAAGGCATCGGTACCTTTCGTCCTTAATTTTAATGCCGCATTATAATATTCAAACGCAATTTTTCTGCCTTGTGCTGCGTATAAGTTGGCAATATATAAAGTTGATTCATAATCGGCAGGATCGTTTTCTACCGCTGTTTGAAAATGATAAATGGCTCTGGCCGTATCGCCGGTTTCTTTAAAATTCATTCCCAGCATGTGATAAATATACGAATTGCTCTTGTCGGCAGTTAGTGCGTTATTTAAAAGCTGAACCGATTTTTGATGCTCCTTAACCACAAAATATAAATCGGCAAGTTTTAATTTGGCATCCTGGTAATCGGGTTTTAACGCAATTGCCTTTTCATAATGTTGGGCTGCAAGTATGGTTTTGTTCATTGCGTATTGAATGCGCGCCAGGTTGAAATGATAGATGGGATTCATGGAATCAGTCTGAATAGCTGTCTCCATATCAGCTTCAGCCTTATTTAAATACTTATCATTAAAGTAAATCTGTGCCCGCTGATACAATAACTCCGCATTCTCTGGATTGCGTTCAATTTGTCCGCTCAGGTCTTTTAAACGCTCTGTTTTCAGAATGCTGTCACTTTTTGAATCATTGGTTTTTGTGTTATTTACATCATTGCAACTTACAAGGATCAAGATCAGACTGATAAAAATTAGCGGTTTTGTGAATGTATTCAATTGCATTTGATTATTTTTGAATTTTAAAAAAGGGATCTGCGCTGTTTTCACTTTGGTGGATAATTAATAGTCACAATAAAAAGAAAACAAATTGCATTGAACCAATTATTTTTCAAACTTAAAACAATAATTAAACAGAAATATGCCTTTTTATCACAAATCAGGGAAATTACCCGAAAAACGACATACCCAGTTTAGAAAACCCGATGGCAGTTTGTATGCCGAAGAACTCATTTCTACGGAAGGATTTAGCAGTTTGTATTCATTGGTTTACCACTGTCACCCACCAACTTTGGTGAAAAAAATAGGCGAAGCGTATTCTGTTGAACCCAAAGCTGCTTTGGAAAAAAATCTTCAGAATCGTAGTTTTTTAACTTTTAAAACTGAACCCAACGATGATTATTTAAAATCAAGGGTGATTACGCTCTTTAATAATGATGTGTATCTGATTTCGGCAGCACCACGCAAAAGCATGACAGATTATTATTATAAAAATGCCGATGCCGACGAAGTTATTTTTATCCATGAAGGCAGCGGCAAACTCAAAACCTTATACGGCACCATCCATTTCGAATATGGCGACTACCTGGTAGTACCCCGTGGCGTGATTTATCAAATGGAATTTGATAGTGAAAATAACCGCCTGTTTATTACCGAGAGCTTCTCTCCCATCAGGCCCCCAAAACGTTACCTGAACCAATTCGGACAGTTTTTGGAACATTCGCCCTATTGCGAACGCGATATCAAACTGCCCGAAAACCTGGAAACGCACGATGAAACCGGCGACTTTAAAGTACTGATAAAAAAACAGGATATGATTTATCCATATACCTATGCCACGCATCCCTTTGATGCAGTGGGTTGGGATGGTTACCAGTATCCGTATGGGTTCAGCATACATAATTATGAACCCATAACCGGACGCATTCACATGCCGCCTCCGATACACCAAACTTTTGAAGGCCATAATTTTGTAATCTGTTCATTCGTTCCCCGCATGTACGATTACCACCCGCTTTCTATTCCGGCACCATACAACCACAGCAATGTGGATAGTGATGAAGTTTTGTATTACGTGGATGGTGATTTTATGAGCCGCAAACATGTTGAACGCGGCATGATCAGTTTACATCCCAAAGGCATTCCGCATGGTCCGCACCCGGGCATGGCCGAAAAATCAATTGGCAAAACCGAAACCAAAGAACTGGCAGTTATGATTGACCCGTTTCATCCGCTTAAGATTACCCAGGCTGCAATGGATATGGAAGACCCATCCTATTATAAGAGTTGGGTGGAGTAATAGGAAAGAGATGAGATATGGGAAATGAGAGTTGAAAAATAAGCAAAAAATACTTATTTATGAAAAATAAGCAGGGATTAATTCACATATTTGAAGCAATAGTTGAAATTGAAGGATACATAAAACATTTAGTCGATGAAATCTATCATTATCAATCTTGAAAATGCTAATTACATTTCTGAATTTAAACTAGAATTGCATTTTTCGGATGGAACAAATCGGATTGTTGATTTTGAACCATTCTTGAAAAGTCGGCAGAATCCAATGATTACAAAGTATTTAGAACTTACCGAATTTAAAAAATTTAAATTAGATGGTGGAAATATTGTTTGGGGTGAAAATTGGGATATGATTTTTCATTTGGAGGACTTGTATTTTAATAATTTGGATCGGTCAATAGGCTATAATGAATCACTTTCCCAATCAATAAATTTATAATATTTTTTAATGATCAAAGCGAATTATTTAATAATATTTTGTTTTACTACTTTATTAATAAGTTGTAAAAAAACAGGATGCGATCAAAAAAGTGATGTGGCTGGGAATCCTCTTTCTCAAACTGAAATTGATGCCTTTTTTTATAAAGGGAATGAAGTTATTTCACTATTGCATTTTGTAAATGGAGTTTTGATTGACACTTTGCATTTATCAGGTTCTGGTGGTTTTAGAGGGGATTCTGTCAGACCCATAAAACATGAAGAACTTTCTGGTTGTCCAGGTGCAAAAGTTTTGGATCAGACTTATGTTTTAAATTATTCAGACAATTTAAATAAAGTAACTATTAAACTGCTCAGCGGAGAGGTTTACACAAATGCGGCTAGGAGACCCACTTTATATTTTAAAATTAAAAACAAAGAATTTACAACTGCAATTGTTTTTATCGGGAACATAAACTCATTAAATTATCAGGACTCAATTACTTTAAATGGAATCACTTTTTATTACATTAATAAAGTTAATAATTCTAAGAACGATACTACTTCGTATTTATATTATGGATACAAAAGTGGTATAAATTATATCAAAATTGGAAATGAAATATTTCAAACATATTAATAATTTCATTATAATTATTGTATTATTAAATATTACGGCATGTAATAAAAAAATATCTGAACCTACTCCAGCAAAAAAAACAATAGTTAATCTCAATCTATCTGCTTCAGATACAATTTTATTTAATTATCATGTTGGCGATACTGTTATTTTTAGCAAATACAAATCAACACTCAAAGAGGAACTAAAATTTATCGTAATTTTTATTAGAAAAGACACGCTGCATGAACAAAGAAATTATGGTAATTTTGAAATAAAGGATATTTATATGGAATGTATGCATTACAAATTCAAGGATATGAAAACCGATTCAATAACACTAGATTTATATAAAATGGGAAATAGTGCAACAACCTACCTTGCTTATTCAGTTAGTATTGATTTCAAAAATATGCGCTATCATATGTACGATACTCCAAGATATGACACTTTGGTTATTAATAATTTAACCTATCGGCCGGTTCATATTGCTGTATCATATAATTTAGATTTTTTTCCAATTAATTGTCACATTTTGCTAAATTATAAAGATGGAATCATCAGAATCCGACCATCAATTGATGAAATTTGGGATTTAGTAAAATAAACATATAATTATAATTTTCTAACCGCTTCAATAATTCTAAAATATTAGATTCCGAATAATAATTATATTTGCCATTAGACATTTTATAATTTTACATCAGATAGAAATATTAATTAAGCGATTACCATATGCAAACTCAGGAAAAAACCACTGAAACCCTTCCCAATACAACCGATTTCCTCCCTTTAAAAGGAACCGATTATGTAGAGCTATACGTAGGCAATGCCAAACAGGCCGCACATTTTTATAAAACGGCTTTTGGCTTTCAAAGTCTGGCTTATGCCGGACCGGAAACCGGAGTTAAGGACCGCGCCAGCTATGTTTTGGTTCAAAACAAAATGCGCCTAATGCTTACCACACCATTACATTCAGACGGACCTATTGCCGAACACCACAAGAAGCATGGCGATGGTGTAAAAGTACTGGCCTTATGGGTGGATGATGCCTATGATGCATACGAACAAACCATGAAACGAGGGGCCAAATCGTATATGGAGCCTGTAACTTTAACAGATAAAGACGGCGAAGTACGGCTGAGCGGAATCCATACTTACGGCGAAGTGGTACATATTTTTGTTGAACGCAAAAATTATAATGGGGTATTTATGCCGGGATTCAGAAAATGGGAAAGTACTTATAATCCTGAACCAACCGGTTTGTTATATGTAGATCATTGCGTGGGCAATGTAGGCTGGAACCAGATGAATCCCTGGGTAAGTTTTTACGAAAATGTTATGGGTTTCAAAAATATTTTGTCGTTTGATGATAAAGATATTTCAACCGAATACTCTGCTTTAATGAGCAAGGTAATGAGCAATGGAAACGGCTATGTAAAATTCCCGATAAATGAGCCTGCAGTAGGTAAACGAAAATCGCAGGTTGAAGAATACCTGGAATTTTATGAGGGCGAAGGAACCCAGCATGTGGCCATTGCAACCCTGGATATTGTTTCTACAGTAAAACAACTGATGGCACGTGGGGTTGAGTTTTTAAAAGTGCCTTCGAGCTATTACGACGATTTGCTCGACCGGGTTGGGCCCATTGAAGAAGATGTTGAACCTTTAAAAGAGCTGGGCATTTTGGTTGACCGCGACGATGAGGGCTATTTGTTGCAATTGTTTACCAAACCTGTTGAGGACCGGCCCACCATGTTTTACGAAATCATACAGCGTAAAGGTGCAAAATCGTTTGGCAAAGGAAATTTTAAAGCATTATTTGAAGCCATAGAAAGAGAACAGGAAGAAAGAGGAAACCTGTAAAATAAATGATACCCTATATTAATCGCTTGCGTGCCAAGTACCAAATGAGTGAACGCGAGTTTTTAGAAGGTCCGCGTGAACGATGGCGTGAATTTATTTTTTCATTTAAGGTTTGGGGAGAATTTATAAAAGGATACAGGGTATTGCACTTTATTGGTCCCTGCGTTACTGTATTTGGCAGCGCCCGGTTTAAAGAAGATCATTTTTATTACCAGGAAGCCCGTAAAATGGGAGCGCGTTTGAGTGATTTGGGTTTTGCCGTAATGACCGGAGGCGGGCCGGGAATTATGGAAGCTGCCAACCGGGGTGCATTTGAAAATAACGGGAAAAGTATTGGCTGCAATATTCAATTACCCTTTGAACAAAAGGAAAATCCCTATTTACATAAATGGGTTGATTTCCGGTATTTTTTTGTACGTAAAACCCTGCTCATAAAATACTCATATGCTTTTATTATTATGCCCGGCGGCTGGGGCACCATGGATGAGTTGTTTGAAGCCCTTACCCTGATTCAAACGGGTAAAATTGAGAATTTCCCGGTAATTATTTTCGGAAAAGAATACTGGAAAAACCTGTGTGAATTAATTGATGATATGGTTATAAAAGGAGCGGTTTCTGCATCAGACCTCGACCATCTGTTAATAACCGATTCGGTTGAAGATTCCATTTTACACATCAAAAAAAACAGCATTGAAAAGTTTGGACTTAAAAAAGGAAAACGAATCAGGCCTTCAAGGATTTTGGGGGAATGGATTTTCAGAAAAAGGACTGCTGCGGGTTAAAGCTTACTTCATCCATTCGAGCGATTCAATTAAATGCAACATATCAACTTTTAAAAAGTTTAAAACCGGTGCAATAGAATCCTGATTGGTACGCGAGTTAAAATACAATGAACCCCTTAAGAAATGTTGTGTGCTGTCGGTAACATAAAATTGTGCATTGGTTGCCGTACTTCCATCCAGTTCATAAAAAATTCCGTGAAATTGTTTTGCTGATATATAATTTTCTACAATTTCATCTGCCCGCATTACATGTTTATAAACCATTTCGCGCGAATCATTTAGCATCTTAAACAAATCATCCCGGTTTTTTACATTGCGGTAACTTAAATGCAGTGTGGCTCCAAAGGGAAGGTAATTTACATTGTTCCAGCATTCTTCGGCCAATGGATAGGGATCTGCTTTAACTTCAGCATAAACCGGCAAATCAAATCCGTAATGGCAGTTATCCAACCAGTATTTTTTATATACGTGTTCCGGAAATTCTATTCGCTCAAATCCTCTGGGTTTTGGAACAAAACTTTTATCCCCGCATGATAAAAACAGCAAAGGAACCAAAACATAAAATAAATGGTTACGCCTGAACATCGGGCTGTGGTTCAAATGAAACTTTAATTCGCATAATTTTGCGTTTATCAACCGATTCAATTTTAAAAATAAAGTTTTTATAAATTATTTCCTGACCCATTTTGGGCAAATGCGAATTGAGTTCCAGCAGCATTCCACCCAGGGTTTCCGCTTCACTGCGGATTTCATCAAATACCCCAGGGTCAATGTCCATATATTTACAGGCATCATTAATGATCATTTTACCTTCAAACACAAAAGTATGGTCATTTATTTTGGTATAAACATGTTCGTCTTCATCAAATTCATCCTGAATTTCTCCGAATATTTCTTCAATAATATCCTCCATACTTACCAAACCTTCGGTTCCCCCGAACTCATCAACCACAATGGCAAGATGCATACGTTTACTTTGAAATTCTTTTAGTAAATCATCTATCTTTTTACTTTCGGGTACAAAAAAAGGCTTTCGCAATAAACCTTGCCAGTTAAAGTCAGCCTTTTCATTAATGTGAGGAAGCAAATCCTTGGTAAAAAGAATTCCTTTAATATTGTCAAGATTGTTTTCAAAAACAGGCACACGCGAATAACCCGAATCAACTATTTGCAGCATAAGCTGCTTAAAATTTAAACTCATATCCATGGCAACAATGTCTGGTCGCTGGCGCATGATTTGTTTGACATTGGTATTTCCAAAATTAACAACCCCTTTCAATATACTCTTTTCCTGCCTGGGTGCATTTTTTTCGGAAGTAATATCAATCGCATGCGTAAGTTCATCTACCGATAGAATATGGCCTTTTTTAGTAATTCGTTTATCGATAATTCCGGTACTTCTAACCAATAAATATACCAGTGGCTGAAAAAGTTTATACGATCCATAAACCGGAACGGCAACAAAGCGGGATACTTTAACATTGTGTTTAAATGAGTATATTTTGGGAATTACCTCTCCAAACAAAACAATTAAAAAGGTAACAAACACCACCTCAATTAAAAAACTCAGTATGGGATAAGCTGCAAAATTAAAAATGGTTGAAAACAGGTAAGTCATTACCAATACAATGGCAATGTTTACAAAGGTATTGGCAATTAATATGGTAGCAAGGAGCTTTTTGGGATAACGCAATAAATAATTTATTGCAAAAGCAGTTGTACCTGGTATTTCCTGTAACTCTTCCAGTTGTGCTTTGCTCAGGGAGAAAAATGCATTTTCGGATCCTGAATAGAGGGCTGATAAAAAAACAAGTACCATTACAAATAAAATCGCAAGAAGTATGCTGACACTATCTGCAGAACTTAAAACAGGGTTGATAATTTGACAAAAAATAAGACTAAGGGGAGGTTCTTCCATATACTTTTTAAAGCACCAAAATAGCAATTTATACCAGCCTGGTTGTTACAAAAGTATTAAATTTTATGTGTGAAAACAGAATTATGCAAAATTGCATCATCAAATATGCGATTGCAATATAAGTTAAATAATTGAATATCAACTTTATATAAAATTTAACAAATTCAATTATGAGCTAGGATTTAGGTCTTCTTCCTTTGTTTTTATATTCCCGAGTAATGACAATTGAACTGCTTTTATCTTTTTCCGGTTATGTTCCAATCCATTTTTATCCTTATAAATTTCGGTTTTTATTTTCCCTTCCACAAAAACCTGGGTGCCTTTTTTCAACAAACCTTTTAGTTTTAATTCATCAATGTTTTTTGCCAGCTGATCCCACATTTCAATCTGGTGCCATTCGGTCTCTGTTTTTCTTTCCCCGTTTTTATCCTTATAAACTTCGTGGGTAGCAAGGGTAAAAGTAGCAACAATCCTGTTATTTTCAAGATATCGTATAGCAGGATCCTGTCCAAGAAAACCAATCAACATTACCTTATTTAAACTCATCAGAAACTAAATTAAATTTTGAGAAATTAAAAACTTTTCAAACAGGCGCGAAATGGCATAGCTTTTTAAATCGGTTTTGTCAACCCAGATAAACGCAACTTCCAGTTTTGGTTTTTGGTTCAACGCTATAAACCAAAACGTAGCAAACAAGTTTTGGTGTGTAAGTTTATGTTTTGCCTGCATGGCCAAATATAGCTTAAGTTTTTTATCCGCTTTGAACCAATTTTCATTTTTTAAGGCATTTCTTAATTCTTCAGTTTCAATTTTCCTGTCAAACTCAATTAAGGGTAAATCGTAAAGGTTTTGCCAGATATCTCCGGCAGGTCGCTGATGGATGGCAGTTTTCCCTTTAAACGAAAAAAAGATATAATGCAGGTACCTGTTTTTAACCTTTAATTTAATTTCCTTTTTAGGAAACAGTTCCTGTTGTTTAAACGAAAAAGCAAGACAATTTTTACTTATCGGACAATTATTACATAATGGATTTTGCGGTTTACAGATTACTGCACCCAACTCCATCATGGCTTGGTTATGCGTTGCCGGAGCGTCCTTGTTTAAAAAATCGTTTGCCAGCTGAGCAAAAAGTTTTTTACCAACTGCTGTGTTTATAGATTCATTTATTGCATAGTATCTCGAAAGTACACGGTGTACATTACCGTCCACCACGGCAACTGCTTCATTAAAGGCAAAACTGGCAATAGCGGCAGCCGTATAGGGACCAATTCCCGTAAGCTTTATAATTTCATGATATTTATCAGGAAATTTACCTTTATGGTTGCTTATAATTGTTTTAGCGGTTTTATGCATATTTCTGGCCCGGCTATAATACCCCAAACCTTGCCAGAGTTTCATAATTTCGTGATTTTGGGCACTTGCCAATTTTTTTATTGTAGGAAATTTTTTAAGAAATTTTTCGAAATAAGGCAAGCCCTGCTGAATGCGGGTTTGTTGCAAAATAATCTCCGACAACCATATTATATAGGGGTTTGAGGTGTTTCGCCAGGGAAGTTCCCGCTTGTTTAGCAGGTACCAGTTTATAAGTTCTTTTTGTAGCATAATTAAGGGTTTGCAAGAAAAATGAAATATTTTTATAAAAAAAACATCATTTTTCACTTCTAATTTATACATTTGCAACCCCTTACGAAACATAAATTCCCAATCAATTAAGGAAAACATTTTAACTATAATACAGAGAAACAATGACAAAAGCAGAAATTATCCAGGAGATTTCACTTAAAACAGGTGTAGAAAAAAACCAGGTTCAGGAAGTGGTAGAATCATTTTTTAAGGTAGTGCGTAACAACATGACCGATGGAAGAAATGTTTACTTCCGTGGATTTGGTTCATTCATTATTAAAAGACGTGCAAAGAAAATTGCCCGCAATATTTCTAAAAACACGGCAATGGTAATCGATGAACACTACATTCCATCTTTTAAACCTGCAAAAACTTTCGTAGAGAAAATTAAGAAAAGTGAAGTTGTAAAAACTTCGGCTGCCAAAAGAGAAGCTGAAGCCAAACAGGCATTAAAAGAAGCTTAATGCGTTTCAACAAAGCCCAAATAATCATAATTGCCGTATTGTTGGGCATGGTTGTAATTCTGGTATATCTCAATTTTAAAACACCCGAATCCACCATTGCACAGGCAGTTGCTCCCAGCGGTGAGCGCCTGCAAAAACAATTCGACTTTAATGAATATTTGAGTGGATTGAAAGATTCTTTGAGTTCGGAAGCAAACCAACGTATTCAGGAACAAACCCAACTAGCGAAAGCCCCGGATGCAGGTGTATTTACCCTGTTAAACCTGGCCAACACTTGGGATTCATTGCACTTCAGGATGGTATCGGCATTTTATCTGACGCAACTTGCAGCCAGAGTAAACGACGAAAACTCCTGGTTCAATGCCGGACTTAAATACTATGAGTTTGCTGCAACCTGCCAGGACACGTCGATGCAGGTTTATGCTGCCAATCAGGCAATATTCGCTTTTGAAAAAGTAGTAATGTTGAATGAAAATAATCTGGAAGCAAAAAATGCACTGGCCAATTGTTATATCCAAACCAGTTCGGATATAATGAAAGCAGTCCAATTATTAAAAGATGTTACCAACCGTGATTCATTTAACGTGGAGGCGCATTATACTTTAGGCATGCTTTCGATGCGAAGCGGCCAGTGGGATAAAGCAATTACCCGGTTTGAAAAATGTGTGGCCATTCAACCTTTTAATGCCGAGTATCATTATTTTCTGGGTGAAGCATACAGTCAGTCCGGTAAAAAAAATGAAGCCATCAGGGAATTTGAAACCTTCAGGGGTTTGGTTCCGGATGAAGAAGTTAAGAAAAACATAGATATTACGATTAATAAACTTAAAAACACTAAATAATTATGCCAAGCGGTAAAAAGAGAAAGCGCCATAAAATCGCAACCCACAAACGTAAAAAACGTCTTCGTAAAAACAGACATAAGAAGAAGTAAAAAATAAGCAATAATCGGAAATCGGTAATCAGAATTATTACCGATTACTGATTATTGCTTACAGAATACTTTTTTACACTCTCTTAAGTTATTAAACCCACCCTCCCCCACATTGTGCCATTTAAACAAAACGGCACTTAATATATTATTGCAGTGAATTACGAATTAATCATCAATTCAAACCCTTCGGGAGGGATCGATATAGCCATTCTCAAAGATAAAAAGCTAATCGAGCTTCATCATGAACGCCTGAACAACAATTTCCTGGTTGGCGACATATACCTGGGTACTATAGGAAAAATAATGGGCGGATTAAATGCCGCTTTTGTTGATGTTGGCCATGAAAGAGATGCTTTTTTGCATTACCTCGACCTGGGTCCGCAACTTCAGTCATTATTAAAGTTTACCCGGATGCTGCGCAACAGCCGCCCCAACGAATTTGGAATCCATAAAGAACATCTTGAACAGGATATCAATAAAGGAGGAAAAGTTACCGACCTGCTTAAAAGAAATCAGCAAATCCTGGTTCAGATAAGTAAAGAACCTATTTCAAATAAAGGCCCTCGTTTAACTTCCGAACTATCCCTTGCAGGGCGTTTTTTGGTAATGATGCCCTTTGATAACAGTATCAGCATCTCAAAAAAAATTGTTAAACAGGATGAACGCCGCCGTTTAAAAGATGCTGTTGGTGTAATAAAACCCGAAAATTTTGGGGTAATTATAAGAACCAATGCCGAAGGAGAAAGCATTGAAGATCTGCAAAACGACCTGCGCGACCTGATGAATAAATGGGATGAGATGTGCCGGCATTTAAAAGATGCAACGCCTCCTCAAAAAGTACTGGGGGAAAGCGACAGAACCTTAACCCTGGTGCGCGATCTGGTGAACGATTCCTACACCTCAATTCATCTGAACGATCAATTCCTGTATAATAAAATCAAGAATTATCTGAAAGACAAATCCCCTGAACTCGAGAAAATTGTTAAACATTATAACGGAAAACTGCCCATTTTCGAACACTTTGGCATCGACAAGCAAATTAAAACCAGTTTTGGCAAGGAAGTAAATTTCTCGGGCGGTTCGTATTTAATTATTGAGCATACCGAAGCCCTGCATGTTATAGATGTAAACAGTGGCAATACTTCCAACAAGGGCGAAAACCAGGAAGAAAATGCGCTGAAGGTTAATATTGAAGCCGTTGAGGAAATAGCCCGCCAATTGCGCCTGCGCGATATGGGAGGCATCATTGTGCTGGATTTGATTGATCTGAAAACTGCAGGTAACCGAAAACTGGTTTATGAAAAGTTAAAAGAAGTAATGGCCAGCGATCGGGCAAAGCATAAAATTTTGCCCATGAGTCCTTTCGGTTTAATACAAATTACGCGGCAGCGGGTTAGGCCCGAAATGGCTGTGGTTACTACCGAAAAATGTCCTACCTGCATGGGTAGCGGCGAAATTCAATCGAGTGTCAGCATTATTGATGATATTGAAGCCCATATAAAATACCTGGTAGAAAACCTGCAATTAAAAGGTTTCAGTCTGGAGGTTCACCCTTATTTGGCAGCCTTTTTAACCCGTGGCTTTTTCAAATCGCCCCGTATGCAATGGTGGTTTAAACACAAACAATGGATTACCATAGTACCCAATAACGCACTCCATCTGATTAATTACAAATTCATGAATGCCGGTGGCGAAGAAGTGGTTATTTAAGAGGTATGAGGTATAAGGTATAAGGTATGAGGTATGAGGTATGAGGTATTAGTAAATCGTACATCGTAAATCGTACATCATACATCGTACATTGTACATTGTACATTTTATTCCTCCGATTCATTTACATCATGAAACGAATTAATTGGGGGCTCGCCCAGGGCATATAATAATTTTTGAACTTCTTTGTGTTTTTGGAGCTTACCCAGTTTTTCGTATGCAGAAGCCAGATTGCGCAATACCCGCTTTACAATTTCCAGATTAGTACAGGGTTTTAAAAAGTCCTGCTTGGGTTCAATATGTATTTGGGTTAGAAACTGCTCGAGATTTAATTTTGAAAAAATCGCACCCTGATTAAATGCATTGATATAAAACAGCACCTTTTCGTTACGATTCAAAAGCTTATCAATTTCATTATACTTCATTTTTGAATCCGATTTACCAAACTCTTCCAGATATGCCAATACAAAATGCTGCGGCAGGTTTACCCCATAAATTGGAATATTTAATTTTTGTGCCACCAAAATGTATATTATGGCAAGCAAAATCGGATTGCCCTTTTTGCTTTCCAAAACATCGTTGATAAATGAATTCTTGGGGTCGTGGTAATTTTCTACATTTCCCTTAAAGCCGTGTACTTTGTATATAATATAGTTTATTATCCTTACTTTTTCATACGCACTTAAATCGTAATTCATCTCCAGCCAAACGTCGAGTCGCAATTTTTCTATGGCATTTACAATGGATTGTTTCTGAAGCTCCGGGAAACGGTATTTAGCTATCAGGTAAACTCCCTGAAGTAAATCATGCGCTTCGTCTTTATACCATTTTACAAATAAATTATATAACTCATTGTACTGAATCTGGTGAATGATATTTTCTACCTTTTGCTGATGATAAATGTCTTTCATCACACTCCATTCGTTTTCCAAAAACGGAATCACAGGCGTGCCGAGTTCAAGTATTTTGCTTTCGATGTGACTTAAAACCTCCGGGTCATCATCATCCAGCAAAGCAACAAGCGATCTCAATTCCTGGTCGGTCATAACAAAGGCTATTTTTTTGCTTTCTTAACTGCAGTTTTCCTGGCAACAACTTTCTTAAAAGGCGCTTTTTTGGCTGCCGGTTTACCCGAGGCAGGTTTACCTTCAGCTTTAATAATATCTAAAACCATCTGATAGGTTAATTCGTCCACCTTCTGTGTTTTTGCCAATCGGTAATTATCTTTTCCTTTAACTATATATGGACCCCAGCGGCCATTTAATATCTTTACATCTTCATCTTCTTCAAATGTCTTCAATAGTTTGTTGGCATCCGAAATTCTTTTTGCTTCAATCAGCTCTATGGCTCTATCCTCGGTAATTTCAAAAACATCATCGGTCTTGGGTATGCTTATAAACTTACTGGCATGAACCAAGTACGGACCAAATCTGCCTATGGAAGCCTTGATGTCTTTTTCTTCAAAATTACCAACTATTCTTGGCAATTTAAAAAGATCTATTGCTTCTTCAAGTGTAATCGTTTCGGTAAGCTGACCCGCCCTTAAACTTGCATAACGGGGTTTTTCTTTTTCATCATCACTGTTTTCTCCAATCTGGGCAAAGGGGCCATATCTGCCCACTTTTACATAAACATTTTTGCCCGATTCCGGATCAACGCCAATGAGTCGTTCTGCGTTCTGGCGTTCTGCATTTTCGCTCGTGTTGGTAACGGTTAAATGAAAAGGTTCGTAAAACTTTTCAATCATTTTATTCCAACCCAGTTGCCCCCTTGCAATTTTATCAAACTCCTCTTCTACACTGGCTGTGAAACCAAAATCCATTATTTTATCAAAATGTTTATTTAAAAAATCGGTTACAATCATCCCAATATCGCTTGGAAATAACTTCGATTTCTCGCTGGCAAATTTTTCTGTTTTAACTTCACGGCCAATTTCATTTTTTTCCAAAACCAGGGTTACAAAGTCACGGTCTTTGCCTTCGCGGTCTTCTTTAACCACATATCCTCTTTTTTGAATGGTTGAAATAGTAGGTGCATATGTTGATGGCCTGCCAATGCCCAATTCTTCAAGTTTCTTTACCAAACTGGCTTCAGTATATCTTGGGGCAGGACGCGAAAACTTTTCTGCCGCCGTAATATTCATTAAAGCCAAATCATCACCCACCTTAACCGGCGGCAACATTTTACTGGTATCCTCTTCGGCGTCATCATCGGTACTCTCCAGATAAACTTTCAAAAAACCATCAAATTTCAATACTTCGCCTGTTGCCATCAATGCATCGGGCATACCCGAAATACCAATGGTTGCAATGGTTTTTTCAATCCGGGCCTTTGCCATCTGCGAAGCAATTGCACGCTTGTATATCAAATCATAAAGTCGTTTTTCCTGGGGTGTTCCTTCTATTTCGGCATTTTCAAAATAGGTAGGTCTTATGGCTTCATGCGCCTCTTGGGCACTATCGTTTTTGGTTGTATATCGCATCGGACGGCTGTACTGGGAACCAAAATTTCCTGTAATATACTTTTCTGCAGATGCAATTGCTGATTCCGCCAGATTCACACTATCGGTACGCATATAGGTAATAAATCCCTGCTCATAAAGCTTTTGGGCAATGCTCATGGTTACGCTTACCCCGTATCCCATTTTCCTGCTTGCTTCCTGTTGCAGGGTTGAAGTGGTAAAAGGAGGTGCAGGCGTTTTTTCGCTGGGTTTTACCTCTAAATTTTTGATGGTAAAGGCAGCTCCCTTGCATTTTTCCAGAAATTTCCGGGCTTCGTCTTCGGTTTCAAAGCGTTTGCCCAATTCGGCCTCCATTTGTTTGCCGCCAATATTAAAGCGCGCAACCACCCTGAAAGCAGAAGAATAATTGAACACATTGATTTCGCGCTCACGGTCAACAATTAGGCGCACCGCTACCGATTGCACCCTTCCGGCACTTAGATTTGCCTTTACTTTTTTCCACAATACCGGTGAGAGTTCAAAACCTACCAAACGGTCTAATACGCGCCGGGCCTGTTGGGCATCAACAAGATTTTTGTCAATCCCCCTTGGATTTTCAATTGCTTTTAAAATGGCGGGTTTGGTGATTTCGTTAAAAACAATTCTCCGGGTTTTCGATTCACTCAAATTTAAAACTTCGCTCAGGTGCCAGCTAATGGCCTCCCCTTCACGGTCCTCATCAGAAGCCAGCCAAACCACATCCGCTTCTTTCGAAAGCTTTTTGAGTTCGGCAACGATTGCTTTTTTATCATCACTAACCTCGTAATGCGGGGTAAAATTATTTTTTACATCAATGGCATCATCGCCTTTGGCCAAATCGCGTATATGTCCAAAGCACGATTTTACCTTATAATCACTCCCTAAAAACTTCTCAATGGTTTTGGCTTTAGCCGGTGACTCAACAATTACTAAATTCTTACTCATCTTTACTTTCTTCTATAAAATAATATAACCAAATCCATCCCAAAAATTCCTGCAAAGCAAACCTTGTTCATTCAATAAACAAAATTGTGGGCACAATATGCAGAATCAAAACGGTAAAAAAAATAAAAAGCCGCGCTAAGGGCGGCTTTTTATCGGTTTCTTCCCAAATTAGTTAATTAAAAACTTGTGGTTAAACGTACCCTTAGGTGTTTTTACCTGTAACAAATACATTCCGCTTTGTAAATCTCCCAAAGGAATTTCAACCTGGTGGGTACCTGTTTCTAAATTCTGTGTGGGCATTTGGATTACCAATCTGCCGCTGATATCTGCTACGCTCATTTCCAATGTTTGTTCTTCAGAGTTCGTAATGGAAACTGTTGCCCGGTTATGCGCAGGATTCGGATAAAAAGCAAATTGTAAGCTCTGCTTTAACAGTTCCTCTACGCTGGTGGGTGTGCTTATGCTAAACTCATCAATAAAAATGTTATTGCCTTTTAATGATTTGAGTTCAAATTTTATCCTGCAATTGGTATATGACTTATAAGGGGTTAAGTCGATATTGAATTTTTTCCATTCACCTGTTCCGGGAGTAAAGGCATTCGCCGACATGGTACCTGTTTCCATTTCAGCTGCCAGTATTTCGCGCACAAGCAATTCGGTTCTACCGTAATTGTTTGAGATATAAATCCGTAATCGGTCGCCACTAACAGTTAAACGCTTTGCATAGGCCAGGTAAAAACTAAGTGTGGGGGCCGCTAAGGTAGTGATATCTATATTTGGAGAAATAAATGCATTTCTAATATTTAACCTGTTATTTTTTATATTCTGTGCACTCATACAACCTGTGCCCTGAACAGATACCAGATTATTTACGGCCCAGCCACTGTCACCCGGACTCATGTAATTTTCAATAGTCCAACCGGTACTCCATAACGAAGCAACATTAAAGCCAAAAGAATAAGGAGCTTTGGTTGCTGATGCAGTTAAATTTTTATAGGTTCCATCGGCATTGAGACCTATTGCGCTCAGGTTTGCCGCTGAAAATGCAATTGACCTGTAAGAGTTTAACAATGAGCTTGATCTGGTTTTTTGTCCAGGAGTATAAATATTCATGCAGTTTCCATCGGCATAATCCATATAGTTTCTGATTTGGTCGGGTAAATCAGGAGAATCGTTAGTACATGAGTTGCGGGTGCCGGGACAACCATTGGTTGAGGTAGATACCGGAGGGGTGTCGCAAACCTGGTCACCTTGGGACGAACAGTTGGATGGAGTATTTCCCACACAACCACCTTGAAAAGGATGATACAAACCAACCCAATGGCCAGCTTCGTGCGTAAGTGTACGACCCGATTGACCTGTTGATCCTAAATCTATTACACCTGCCTGATCGGCTCTGAGCATAACCCCATCGGTACTGCCATATTGATTAATTTGAAAAGGAAACTGTGCATATCCCAAAATAGTACCGCTGCCTCCATTATAAATGGTATTTACAATCCAAACATTAAAATACTTTTTTGAATCCCAATAGCTTAATGCTTTCTGCTGATCCTGAGCATTGTCGGTACCGGTACTGTATATCCGGTTTACGCCATTTGTTGGCTGACCATTTGGGTCAAACTGCGCCAGGCGAAATTCGTATTCCATATCGATCGATAAAGGGTCGGTGCTGGAGCCGCCTTTTGTACCCGCTGCTTTCCTGAAATCTTCGTTTAACACACGGATGGCATCATTTAACTGGGCTTGAGAAATGTTTTCCATTCCCCATTTATGGATTACATGAAAAACAACCGGAAAATACCGTATAACACCTTTCTTTTGAAGATTAACATAAGTGGCCGCTATCTGGTTTGCTTTTTCTTCTTCCTGCTTCAGTTCCGGAAATTTCCGTGTCATTTCAACATAAACCTCATCCGTAGCACAGGGAACAATTTGTTGCGCCCATACCCACGTAGTGCAGGAAATGATTCCTGCCATCAAAATAAATTTTCTCATCAAGCATTTCATTAATACAAAGTTAACATAAATTCAGAATAACATCTTATCCGGTTTTACTTTTTATACACAAGGCTTCTCAAATAATGATCTGCCAAAACAATGGCTGTCATTGCTTCAACAATCGGTACCGCACGGGGTACAACACAAGAATCGTGCCGCCCCGTGGCTTTGAATTTTACGGGTTGCTGACTTTCATTTAGGGTATCTTGCTCTATCTGCAAAGTAGCCACAGGCTTAAAAGCCACATTAAAATATATGTCTTCTCCGTTTGAAATGCCTCCCTGAATGCCTCCGCTATGATTCGTTTCGGTTCCCATTTTGGCACCTTTTTGTATAAAACGGTCATTGTGTTCACTCCCTTTTTTTAATACTGAAGCAAAACCACTTCCAAAATCAAAGCCCTTAACTGCATTAATACTGAGCATGGCTTTACCCAAATCGGCGTGTAATTTATCAAAAACAGGTTCTCCCAGGCCAATCGGAACTCCATTGCAAATGCAGGTTATCACTCCACCTAACGAATCTCCTTCTGCTTTTGCTTTTTCAATGGCTGCTATCATTAATGCAGCCGTCTTGGGTTCAGGGCAGCGTATTATGCTTTTTTCGGTCTGATCCAAATCAAGTTGGGTGTAAGGAATATCGAGTTTTATATCGTAAACCTGAGAAACATAAGCTTTTATCTGAATGTCAATCTGGCTTAATATCATTTTTGCAAATGCACCTGCTATTACTCTTGCAATTGTTTCCCTGGCCGATTGCCTCCCGCCGCCTCTGTAGTCCCGATGTCCGTATTTTTCCTGGTAAGTAAAATCGGCATGCGAAGGTCGGTAAAGGTCTTTCAATTCGCTGTAATCTTCAGGTTTTTGATCCTTATTTTTTACCAAAACCGCAATGGGTGTTCCCAGGGTTTTGCCCTCAAATACCCCGCTAATGATTTCAAATTCATCTGGTTCACCCCGCGAAGTAGTTATATTTGATTGTCCCGGCCTTCTGCGGTTCAAATCATTTTTTATAAGCTCCAGATCAACCAACATATTGGGCAAACACCCGTCAATCACAACCCCAATGACTGTTCCATGGCTCTCACCGAATGAAGTTAATGTAAATATTTTGCCGAAAGTGTTGCCTGTCATAGTAATTTAGATTGACCAGACAAAGAAACAAAGTTTATACAATATTTTTGTGATATGATTTTTTAATAAACTAGTTGGAGTCACTCTCCACCGCCAGTTTCCCTTTTGCAAAATCACTTGCAAAATCTATAAAAACTTTGTAGGCCTGGGTAAAGGTAAATTTACCGTCGCCAATGCGTTCAACGATGTTTCTTCTGCTCAGGGTTTTAATAAAATCGCGGCGGGTTTCGCTGCTTTTGAGCTGATTATTATTGGCTATAAGTTCGGCATAAACACTGTTTTCAAAATAATCATCCAGCTTTTCGTGTTCAAACTCGGCATATTGAATTTCTTCTAAAAAATTCTTGCCATCGCGGTCGAGTTCATAGCATAAAATTGCAAAAAATATGCATATATCCCTGCTCAGTTGTTCGGCAGTTTCATAACTTAATATAAAACCAAAATCACTTTTTATTTCCAGCTCAAAAGCAAAACTTTCTTTAAAAAACTTTTCATAAAAAGCGGAACTTTCTTTTAACGAAATAAACTTGGGATCGCTGGCCAGAATAAATTTTCCGGCCATTAAATCATTTACAATCTCTCTGTGATATCTAGGAAATTCCATATCGTGCTATTTTAATTTTTGGTACGCGTAAAGTCATCTGACTGGTATTAATTAATTGCCGCTCGTCGTTTATATCCACTTCAATACTGATGCCTTCATCAAACAACAAAGTGGTCAATGCAAAAAACTTGTCAGTTTCAATGTTTTTAAAATCTGTTTTTAGTGTCAAACCACACCATTCAAAAAAACTATCCATAGGCAATTGTTTCATTAACTTTCCCCTGTAATAATCTTTGTTAAATACCCACTTATCACTTAATGCATATGGGTCTTCCAGTATAATGGTTTCATCAATGGCAAATTGCTCTACATATTCCTTTGCGTTTAAATACATATCATTGCTATAAGGATATTGACGGTCAATTTTATACACTTTGGGCAATACCGATTTATTCGGGGCTTTCAAAAATTCTATCCAACCTGTAAGTATAATTGATTCGGTTCTGATCCGTTCAATTAAAGGCAACAATTCATTGGTGAGTAATTTCGATTGTTTTAATAAATCATCATTGGTTTGAACCAAAAAAGTATAGGTTTTTTCAAATTGCAAACGAATCTGTTCATCATTAAAATTAAGCCTCCTGATGTTTACATAATTCGAAATATCAAATAATTTATTGGTAATCGAATCGGCATGGTTGATGTCTAAAATATTATTTAAAGGGGTAATATAATAGTCAATCCAAAAACTGGCTTTCCGTACTTTTTCTTTATAGTCCAGTTTGTCAATATTCGATTTCAGCTCCCGGGTTTCGGCCAGTAATCTAATGGTGTTTTTTTCAACTGCTTCGCTAAACTCCTTTATCTCGTTGTATAAATGATTAATCCGCTGAATTAATATATGCTTATCGCCTGAAATTCCTTCCCTGATTTTTTTAAATAATGCGCCAATCGATTGCTCATATTTTTGAATGGTTTCGGGCAAGAGTGGTCTGAACTCATTTAAAATAAATTCAAATAATTTATAGTAAGCATCCCTGAACTCAAAATCTTCGCCTAGTTTTTTGAGAATTTTATAATCGAGGAGTTGGGGGGCAATCGCATCATTTCTTTCTTCCAGGGTTTGAGCCAAACGCTCTTTTAAAATGATATGGTCAGTCGTTTGAATATCAAATAAATCTTTAATGCTATCGTAATGATTGGCAAGAAAGTTTAGTATCGTTTTGGGTTCAGCTTTTAACATGTAATGTTTTCGTTTAAATTACGGTTAAATGGCAACTGCATTCCGTTCCCCATACATCGCATTCACCTTTTCATTTAGATTGATTTTACCGGCACTTGGGTAAATAAAATAATACTTACCAAAGCCAGCAACAGCATCGGGTGCTGCAAAAATGGGTATGAAATGATGCTCCTTGCAAAACCGCACCAACTCGGGCCGGTTTTGTTTATCTATGGTTGCAACCTCATCAATAAACAGGGCAATTCGGTTCTCATCATCATTAATGGCAAGCCGGTTAATGATGTTCATAATAATAATCAGGCGAATCATTTTATCGGTTCCATCCGATTCGATCTGTTCGCCCAAATCTACATTTTTGGTTACTCCCTTACGCGTTAAATGAAGCGTAATATCAAACAAATCATCAAACTCAATTTTCTTACCGCTATCCAGGTAATTGTCCAATACTTTCAGGTTCTCCGAATGATCAAAATCAAACATCATTTGCCCGCGTACCTGTTGAATCTGGCTGATTTTTTTCACTTCCTCCACCAGTTTTTTATTATCCATCAACTCAATGGTTAACGATTCGATGTCGGATATTCTGGCCTGCGAAAGTTTGGTATTGAATTTATTATAAACAAACTCCTTAAATTCTTCGTAGCGCTTCAACAAAGTATAAGCAGGATTTGCAAACTGAGCCGAAATATTTTCCAGCAAGCTCGATATCGATCTTTCCTTGTCCTCTATCAGTGCAATTTCCTCTTCAACATATTTAATAAAATCCTGCTCATCGGCAAATGTAGATTGCAACTTATCCCGTAATTTTTCGAACAACTTATCTTTGTTTGCTTTCAGGTCGTGCCGGTCGCTCATGTTAATCTGAACCTTTTTGTAAAGATTGTCCAGATCATCTGATGTTTCAAATTCTTCGCCTGCCAACCCAAATGCATCCAGCGTTTGCTTGTATTCCTGCAAAACCTTAATACGGCTTTCACGTTTGTCTTTATCGCTTATTATATCCTGAACTTCCAATTGGCATTTTGCAATACTTTGCGCGAGCTTGTTTTGTTCGGCTTCCAGTTTTTGCTTTTCTTCGTTCAGTATATTCAGTTCCGACTTTAACTTTTCAATGGTTTTTAACAGAAAAGGTTTTGTGTGAATGCGTTGAATTTTTGCCCGTACCGAATCTATTTCAGCATTGATTTGAGAAAGTTCATTTTGAGATTTCTCAATGTCTTTTACAACTTCCAAAAGGGCTTCCTGGTTTTTTAATTCTACTTTGTATTCCAGGAGCTCTTCCTTAATTTCTTCTACCGATTTAAAATCCTGCAAAACAATATTTGCCGACAAATCTATTTCGCCGTCAAATATTTTAAACCGTTCCGAAACCTCATGAATAGCCTTTAAAACTTGCTCCCCCGGCAAACTCTTTACCTGCTCGCTTAAAATAGCATTTAAAAGTTTCCTGTTTTCTTTATTCCCCGAAATTTTATTAATCAGCAAGTCTCCATAGTTCTTCACCTGATTCTCAAAACGAACAATAGAATCTTTTAAAACGTCAATTTTGTGTTCAATTTGTTTGCTGTTTAATTTTTGAATCTCAACCATCGTAATCCGCGATTCCACTTCTTTTCGCTTTTGGTCGTAATTTAACAACGACTCATTAAGCAGCTCAACCGGATCAAAAGAATTGATTACATTTAATTCAATTTCTTTTTCATTTAACAGGAGTGCCTTGTTTTGAATCTCCGTTTCCTTACCTCCTATTTTTCGGTCGTAGTCGGCCTTTTGCGGAATCAGGCCTTCGTTTATTTCTGTATTTATTTTGGCAATATTCTGGTTGCGTTCAACCAGTTGGCTTTGTAATGTGGGTAAAGTACTTTCGTAATTGGCACAGAAGCCATAGTACAATTGGTTGATAATTCTCGCCTTTGCATTATAATGACTCACCACTTCCCTGAATTCATCAAACTCGTTTTTTACCGATTTTAAATTGCGGATTTCATTGTTAATCTTTCGTAAATCAATAATGTCTTTTTTGTTTTTCTGAGAAAAGTTCAGCACTTCATTTTCCCTGTTATCAGCAACAATTAAAGCCTCTTTCAGGTTTTTATTCGTAATAAGTTTTGTATTTATCAGATAGCGGTATATGCGCGAAAAATTATTGCTCAATCCATCAGTTTTCACATTGTCATCCAACCATACCACTCCATTATTTCTGCGGCCCCGCTGGTACACCATATTAAACACCTCGCGTTTGTCTTTAAACGGAGTAAGTTCAATACCCTGGGCAATCATGGTTTCCTGTACTTCATCAAACTTCAGTAATTTTTTATCCTGGTCTACAAAATACGATTCTTTGTATTCGCTGTTGAACCGAAAATACTCCAATTCGCTGTCACTGTTTCTTTTTACCAGAATGCAGTAATACGATTTCTTAAATATTTCGAATACGATATAACTTTGGTTTGGATTTGGAAAATAATGATGCAAAGTTTCTTTATCGCCACGCCGCTGACCACTGAATGTCATTTTGTTTCCATCAACAATAAACAAAAAATTAAGTGCGTAAATGAGGGTGCTTTTACCAATATTATTGGGACCCACCAATTGCAGGCTATCGCAATCGTTAAGCCGTATTTCTGCTTTGCCGTATACCTTTGAGTTGAGAATGGTTAATGAAGTTAACATGCTTCCTGATTAGATTTAATGCTGCAAAATAAGGTTCAAAATGCAGAAGAAACCCACAGATAATTCACATCCCGTTCTTATTTATTTTAACCAGGAAGCTCCTGGTGCCCGCAGAATAAATAAAAATCATTCCTTCCGAGCAGCTCGGTGTTGTGCAGCTCACAAACTCATTATTAGACAAAAAGTCTCGAGACCAAATTGTATTTCCGCTGAGATCATATTTTACCAATTCCTTTCTGCCACTTATGATCACTGCGTCTCCAAAGGCATCAACCTGTGGTTCTCCATGATTTCGTGGTAAGAATACGCTGCCCACAGTAACTCCTGACTCATTCACCCTGTGCAGGTAAGTCCTGTTGTATTGCACCAAAGAGTCGTAATAATGTCCTACAGAATACAGTCCGTTAGCGGAGGCAGACAGTCCCCAAGCCCACAACGAACAATCATTTCCAAATGGACGTAACCGTGATAACTCAATTCCATTTGCATCAAGTATTAGCAAGCTATGCCTGGTCTGCACCTGTATCTGATTTTTATATACTGTTATTCCCGGACGCACATCCACTTCACCATTCGACGGATTGTTGAGGATGCCATTATAAGTATGCGACCATATAATGTTTCCGTCCTTGTTGATTTTATGAACAGCTACTTTATTTTTATCAAAGGGATAGAAAACAGTATCCATGAAAACACCGTTTTCATTAAAAAGCAACTTTTCATATTTTCCGCATAACTTATGGGTGAGCAAGTAAAAATTTCCATCGTTGGAGCTACGAATAACCTTGCCCTTAAAATAATTTCCATCAAATACTTTATTCCATAAAACATTGCCGTTTTTATCCAGTTTGCTAAGTGTGCATTTGCTGCTGTTTATGGGGGGCAGTTGTTCAAAATCAAAAGAGTCAGGTGCTTGTCCCATATATTTAACTACCCTAAAATAGGGGATGCTACAATTCCTGTATAAACTGGTTGCCGACTTATAATAATCGGTAAGGAACAAATATTTCCCCGATGGATTTTGCACAAATTCAGTGTTACTTCTCACCACAAAATAATTGTCCCCATTAGCCTGTATAATCTGTTGCGGCGTGCCAGAGCCTGTCAGTGCTTTTGTCCACAACAGGTTTCCTTTATAATCGTATTTAGCAATGGTTGCATTTCCAAGTACAATTATATTCCTGGCGGCATCTTCAAGCACTGCATAATACTGAACGCCGGTACCAAGTTCTACATTAAATGTGGTATCGGTAAGATTACAATTAACAACAGTTGTCTGTTCGTCAATAAGGGTATTCTTTTTATCTTTTTTACAGGCAGTAAAAGTCAGGCAAAATAATACCAAAAATGTGATCATTAAACATTTCATAGGAACGAATTTAGTAATTAATTATTGGCATCCAAATGTAGAGACGCGATTGATCGCGTCTCAATGGATTACCACAAAACCCCATGCCCTTCCTAATGTATTCCGTTAAAAATACGTTTCCACCTTACGCGTTGCCAAATTTTGGTGGCATTTTTGTCCCAGCTCATCCAAACAAACAGGGCCTTGCCTACAATATTGGTTTCGGGTACAAATCCCCAAAACCGGCTATCGGCACTGTTGTGGCGGTTGTCGCCCATCATAAAAAAGTAATTGTATTTAAAAGTATAACTGCTTATCTCCTGTCCATTCAACAAAAATTTTCCATTTTGCATCACAAAATCCGGATTGTTTTCATAAACGCGGATGGCTCTTTCATAAATGCTGTATGTGTTGCTATCCAGTTTAACTGTAGCTCCCGCTTTCGGCACGTATAACGGACCGTAATAATCAACACTCCATTTTAAATTCGGATTATGCGGAAAGATATAATCCTGGTACTCGTTATAATCTGAAAACAAAGAGTCAACCCGCATCACACCTTGTTCCTGCTCAATTTTTAGCTTGTTGGCATAAGAAAGCGGAAATGCAAAGTCGAGGTTGCCATGGGGCAAATTTTCTCCTTCACTGATATCATAAGAGCGCAGCATACCCTGAAACTTTTTCTCATTCCAATAACCCGATTCATCAAATTTAACTTCGTATTTAAACTGCATTTTTTCAGGATTTTCAGCTGGTTTGCCATTAATATAAACCTGGCCTTCAATTACCTGAATCGAATCGCCCGAAATGGCCAGGCAACGCTTAATATAATTTTCTTTTTTATCAAAAGGTCTGCCATCTTCAAAGGGATAATTAAATACAACTACATCGTTATTTTTAATACTTTGCAGTGAAGGCAAACGCTTGTATGGCATTTGCATAAACTTTAAATAACTGGGAACCGAATCGGTAAGCGGTAAAACATTATGCGAAAACGGAAATGAAAGCGGGGTTACCGGTAAGCGGGTACCATAATGAAACTTGCTTACAAATAAAAAATCTCCAACCAGCAATGATTTTTCCATGGATGAGGTGGGTATGGTATAGGCTTCTATAAAATAAGAACGGATCACCGTGGCCGCCAAAGTAGCAAACCACAGGGCATCACCCCATTCGTATACCATTCTTTTATTTGTTTTTCCTACAATGCGTACCAACGACAAGAGGTATAAAACAATGTATATTACCGGTGAAATAACAAATGCGAGTATGCGTGTAAAATACAACCAGATCAGTGCACAGCCATATATAAAATTGAGCAGCGACATCATGATTGAAGCACCTGCCCCCATGTATAAAATTGCAACAAATAAATTTCCAATGCACCATAATGAAATTACAATCCACTGCTTTTTTGAAAATTGTTTTGGGCTCTTATAATAAAATTCGAAAGTTGATTTTATGTTAAAACTTGATTTTTGCTCCATAAAGATTTTTAATATTGAACGCGAAGAGAAGGAGAATATGATGGTATATTGATTCGCTTTTACGTATGTGGTAGTTTACCTTTTTAAAGGGTTATTGTTTGATAATTTCGTCGAGATTTAAAATTTCTTCCATGGTATAAATACCTTTTTTGCCAATAATCCACTCGGCTGCCATCAGGGCTCCTTTGGCAAAACCGTATCTCGATTTGGCATCATGGGTAATTTCCAAAGAGTCAATTACCGATTCATATTTAACTTTATGTATTCCGGTAACATCACCCTCCCTGTATGATTCAATTAATAACTCATGGGGTTTTGTACTTTGTGTGGGCTGATTTTTATCAAAAATCAAACGGCTTTTAATATGTGTTTTATCCGGAAACTCATCCATTAATTGCTTGGCGAGTGAAAGTGCAGTGCCGCTGGGGTGGTCTTTTTTGGCAGTATGATGCACTTCTTCTATCATTACATCGTAACTGTCGAAATGATGCATCATGGATGCCAGAATTTTATTGATTTTGTAAAACAAATTTACCCCAATGCTAAAATTGGTGCTGTAAACCATCGACTGGCCTTCGTGTATACATTTGCTTTTTATTTCATCAAACTGATCGTACCAACCTGTGGTGCCAACTACAATGGGTACGCGCGATTCAAAGCATTTTAATATGTTTTCAACTGCTGCTGTTGGCATACTAAAATCAATGGCTACATCAACATTTAACAGGCTAACCGGCATAAAATCATAGGAATTTCCATGGTTAACTTTATATACAATTTCATGACCTTTCGCTACAGCTATTTTTTCAATAGCCATACCCATTTTGCCGTATCCCAATAAAGCAATTTTCATACCCTGATAATTATGCCTCAAATAAGTCTTTTTTTATCAAATCACCAAAGATTGAGGAGTATTTTTCTCAATTACTTAATACTTAACTTCAAATTTACACCAACATAGCTATTTCCCATCCAATAATTATAATCGGGTAATACCCGTAAACTCAATTTGTCAGAAACATCAAAGCCTTTTAAATGCGCATCAACAGCCGCATCTATAATATTTAATATGTAGAGTCCGGCCATACCAATGGCCGATAAATCTCTCGATTTCCGGTAGCTCTCCCGAACCCGGTACAACATATCTTCAGGCACATTTTGAAATTCGGGGTCACTTATAGGCTGATTGTTGATTTTTTGTTTATAGGCCGCTCTAACCCGGCTGAACTCTGTACTGTAAAAAATAAACGAGTAAGTTAATGCCCCAAACCCTGCATATATAATGGGCATTTTCCAATATTTTTTATTGTATGCCTGGCCTGCACCCGGAATCAAAGATAACAAAGCGGCCTTTTTAGGATGAGCCATCGGTGTTTTAATTAATTTTACACCCACTGTATCTGTTACCAGTTTTTGCGCAAACAATGGGTTCATGCAAAAAAAAGTAAGCATCAAAAAAAACAATCGCTTTAATATCACAGCAAATCTATAATCCGTTTTAAATCCTGTTGCGATTTGAAAGGAATAACCAAATTACCACGTCCACGCTCATCGGCTCTTATTTTAACATGAACATCAAATTTTCCACTCAATGCTTTCTGAAATTCAATAAAAGTATGCGGAAGTTCATGTTTCTTTTTTGAGGGGGTGGCTGTTTTTACTTCATCTTTACGCTCATGTGCAATCCTAACCATGTTTTCAACCTCGCGAACCGAAAGCCCGTCTTCCATCATTTTATTGAAAAGATATTGCTGCTCATCGGCATTATCGATATTGATAATTGCGCGTGCATGTCCCATCGTAATCTGATTGTCCCTGATGGCAACCTGTATATTGTCGGGTAACTTTAACAAGCGCAAATAATTGTTAACCGTCGACCTGTTTTTACCCACCCGTTCGCCCAATTGCTCCTGGTTCAAACTGCATTCATCAAGCAATCGTTTGTAGCTGATGGCTATTTCCATGGCGTTTAACTCTTCACGCTGGATATTTTCAATCAGCGCCATTTCGAGCATGCCCTGGTCATCTGCCAAACGGATAAATGCCGGGATATTGGTTAAGCCTGCAATGCGTGCGGCCCGGGTTCTGCGCTCACCACTTATAATCTGGAAGCTGTCGTAGCCCAGTTTTCTTACGGTAATAGGTTGAATAATTCCGTGAATCCTGATGGACTCAGCCAGTTCGTTTAATGCGGTTTCCTCAAACTCTTCACGTGGCTGAAATGGATTGGCCTGAATCTGACTAATCGGAATTTCGCTGATCGAATACAAGGGTTTCGATTCTGTTGCGGTAATATCTGTACTTGCATTTTCCAATAAGGCACTCAAACCTCTTCCCAATGCATTTCTCTGTGTTTTGCTCATGCGCTCTTTTTCCCGGATTTTAAATTTAGTTCATCTTATGTGGCGATTCCATCATGCTGGTTTTGGTTAAACCATTCTTTTGCAGCAATTCCTTTGCCAGATTTAAATAATTAATCGCACCCTTGCTTTCGGCATCATGAGTAATTACAGCTATACCAAAACTGGGGGCTTCGCTTAATTTTGTATTGCGCTGAATGATGGTATCAAAAACCAGATCCTGAAAATGCATTTTTACTTCCTCAACCACCTGGTTGCTCAGGCGTAAACGCATATCGTACATGGTTAACAGCAATCCTTCAATCTGCAGTTCAGGATTTAAATTGGTTTGAATAATTTTTACCGTATTTAATAATTTTCCCAAACCTTCCAATGCAAAATATTCGCATTGAACCGGTATTATAACCGAATCACTCGCAACCAATGAATTGGTTGTGATTAAACCCAGTGAAGGAGAACAATCGATGATAATAAAATCGTATTCCCCTTTTAACTTATCAATGGCGTATTTCATGATGCGTTCACGATTTGGAACATTAATCAGTTCAATTTCGGCACCTACCAGATCGATATTTGATGGCAGTATATCGAGGTAACTGTATTCAGTCCTCAAAATAGCATCTTTTGCCGGAACTTCGTTTACCAACACTTCGTACAAACCGGTTCGCACATCTTTTGGATCAAAGCCCAAACCCGAAGAGGTATTGGCCTGCGGATCGCCATCAATTACTAAAGTACGGAACTCCAGTACGGCTAAACTTGCAGCCAGGTTAATGGCGGTGGTAGTTTTGCCTACCCCTCCCTTTTGGTTCACTATTGCTATTATTTTACCCATGATTCTTTTTAAATGGCGATATGTCCGCCTATGTTTAATAATGTTAATTTTACACCTGCTTTTTCAAATTTTTCAGTTGCTGCCTGATGGTTTATTTTTATGAAACCAAAGGTATCGTAATGCAAACCAATTACATGTTTGCAGTTAATAAATCCTGCAGCCATTGCCGCATCTGCCGCATCCATGGTAAAGTTATCGCCAATGGGCAACAATGCAATATCAGGTGGGTTCATTTCGCCAATCAATTTCATTTCCTGGTTCAAACCTGTATCGCCGCTATAATAAAGGGTTTTATTTTCGGCCTGAACCAAAAAGCCTCCTGCAACACCGGCATAAGTTCCATCGCCCATACTGCTGCTGTGAGAAGCAAAAGTCATTTTTACCGTGCCAAAATCAAATGCATGTTTTCCGCCTACATTCAAAGGATGCACATTTTTTACCCCCTGATTATTCAGCCAGAGCATGATTTCCCAGCTGCAAATTACCATGGCATTCGTTTTGTTTGCCAAATACACCAAATCGCCGGTATGGTCATCGTGACCGTGGGATACCAGGATATAATCTGCTAAAATGCCATTGATATCAATACCTTTGGCCAATTCATTCCCACGTATAAAGGGATCAAACAAAAGGGTTTTGCCTGAAACCTGCACGCTAAAGCAGGAATGTCCGTAATAAGTGATTTTCATAATTCCGTGGAACGCTTGTTCATGTTGCGTGAAACCTATTTTACCTGTTTCAAATAACGAAAAACCTTTGTGCAACTAATGCACCCGTTTTCAACAGGGGTGTGGATTATTTATTGGGGTGATTGCAAGCTGTTTAAATAATCCTGGTAGATTTTCTTTGTTCCTTTGTTTCTTAGTAGCTATAAAAATTCCTAATGCTACAAAGCAACAAAGAAACTAAGGGGAACGAAATATTCAAAGAAAGCAATTTTACTAAGCATGTGCTGCCAGCAACAAATCAATATCCTTATTGTAAATGCTCAGGCGTTTGCCTAAATGTTTGTTGGTTAGATTGCCACGGTATATATAAACTCCGTTTCTCACTTCGGGGTTGGCAAACAAAAAATCTCCAAAGCTTTGCGATTCTGAAAAACGCAGTAATAAAGGGGTTAAAATATTGCTCAAGGCATAGCTGGCTGTTCGGCATACCCTGCTGGTAATATTGGGGACGCAATAATGTATAATTCCGTGTTTTACAAAGGTGGGCTTATCGTGGGTCGTAATTTCTGAAGTTTCAAAAACGCCGCCCTGGTCAATGCTGATATCTAAAATAATGCTGGATTGCTTCATTTGCGAAACCAGTTCTTCACTCACAATAACCGGACTTCTGCCTTCATCACTCCGGATGCACCCAATAACCACATCGGCAATCACTATGGCTTTATATAAAATCTTAGGATGAATGAGAGAGGTGAATATATTCTGACCCAAATTGCTTTGCAGCCTGCGCAAGCGGGCCAACGAATGATCAAAAACTTTAACTGTAGCCCCAATTCCAATTGCAGCCTTTGCGGCATATTCACCTACCGTTCCAGCTCCAATAATTACTACCTCAGTAGGTGGAATACCCGATACCCCGCCAAGCATTTCTCCTTTACCGCCTCTATTATAACTCAATAATTCTGATGCTACTGAAATAGCGGTTATTCCGGTAATCTCGCTTAATGACCTTACAATCGGAAAAATACCATCCGTATCTTTCAAAAATTCAAATGCAATGGCATTGATTTTCTTCTGCATCATACTGCGTATATAAGGTTCCGATTTTGCCCCATGCTGTAAGGCGGAAAGTAGCAGCTTTTCTGGACCCAACAAGTTAATTTCATCAACAGTGGGCGGTTCAACCTTTACTATAATATCTGCCTTAAAAATTTCTTCCGGGGTATAACAAATTTTGGCACCTGCATCGCTAAATTCCTTGTCCGAAAATTTTGCTTCCTTACCCGCATTGGTTTCAATCCAAACTTCATTGCCATTATTTACCAATAATTGTACAGATGATGGAGTGAGTGGTACCCGATGCTCCTGGAGTGTGGTCTCTTTGGGAACCCCGATATACAAGGCTTTGTTAGGTTTGTTAACTTCTAAAAGAGCCTCTTTAGGCTGTAAACTAGCCTGTTTGGCTAATTCACTAAAACCATACGAAAGGTTTTCGGCCATAGAAAAATTGATTGCGTGAAATCAAAAATAGGCCATTTCTGTATGTTATCAAAATTTACCCTGATTTTTGGTGTGAAATTTTTAATTGCCGCCCTTCATTTGCCATGGATATACTTATTTCGATATAAGATTCATCTTTCAATATTTCTTCAATCTTTTCGGGCCATTCAATCAAACACAGGTTATCCGAATAAAAATAATCTTCATAGCCCATATCATATACTTCTTCGATATTGTTCACTCTATAAAAATCAAAATGATAAATTAATTTCCCTGAACCTAACTTATATTCATTTACCAGCGAAAAGGTAGGACTGCTTACTTCATCTGTTAACTCCAGTTGTTTGCAAACTTCTTTAATTAAGGTTGTTTTTCCGGCCCCCATGAGGCCATAAAAGCACCACAATTTTGAATTGCCGGCATGCTCAATTACAAATTGAGCCGCGTCTTTTAATGATTTTAAATTGTATTGAAATGAAGTTTGAAGCATTTTGATTTACAACAAATTCCTGCGCTTTAATTCTTTTGCAATCAAACTCAGTTCCCTTCCAGCCTGGCCCTGTACGCTGGTATTTTCCTGCGCCCTTCTGAATAAGTATGGCAATACTGCCCGCACCGGTCCGTAAGGCAAATATTTAGCCACTTTATAACCGGCATTGGCCAGGTTATAACTTAAATTATCACTCATGCCAAACAACTGAGAAAAATATACGCGATCATCACCGTTTTTCAGTCCCTTTTTCTCCATTAATTCTGCAAGCAACCTGCAACTTTCTTCATTATGCGTGCCATTACATATCGATACGATTTCAATATTTTCAACACAAAGTCTGAGTCCTTCATCATAGGCTGCATCGGTTGCGGCTTTGGTGGGTTGAATGGGATCAGTATAACCCATTTCCTTGGCCCTTAACCGTTCCCGTTCCAGGTATGCGCCCCTAACTAATTTTATCCCGTAAAAATAATGCTGGTCTTTCGCCTTTGCAATCGCTTTTTTCAAATATTCAACCCGGTCGTGGCGGTAAAACTGAAGGGTATTGTATACAATGGGCTTTTCTTTATTGTATAACAACATCAGCTCATCACACAAATTATCAATTACATCCTGCATCCAACTTAATTCGGCATCAATAAATATCCGAACATTCTGGTTAAAGGCAGTTTGGCAAATTCTGTTAATTCTTGCCCTTATTCTATCGAATTCGGCCTGCTCCTGTTTGCTCAAACTCTGTTTGGCATTTACCTTTGCAAGTAAGTCCAACCGGGCCACACCAGTTACTTTAAATACACTGAACGGAACGTTTGAATGGACGGTTGCCTTTAAAATAGTTTTGATAATTTCATCGGCGGTTGCATCAAAAATCTCGTCTTTTTCCTCCCCCTCAACCGAGTAATCCAAAATGGTTCCTACCCCGTATTCACCCATTAAATCTATGGTTTTGTTGCATTCATCAATATTCTCTCCCCCGCAAAATTGCTTGAAAACTGTTGCTTTAATAATTCCCTTTATCGGTAATTTAATGTTAAAACAGAATTCAATAACCTTTGGTCCGGTTTGAACCAGCCAGTTGTAACCGATTGCTTTAAACAGCAGGTAAGAGTTGCGTAATTCTCCATTTGTTTTTGTTTTAAACGCGATTTCCGTGTTCGAAAAATCAAGATTAGTTAAGCTCATGGTGGTTTGTTAATTTAATATTTTGCGAACTTGTTATTTAAGTTAATTTAGCAGCGCAAAAGTATCATTATATGCCAGTTTCATGAAACAAATTTTAAATAAAGATTTTAATATTTTTTTGGGGGAGGATGTGCTGGAAAAACTGGCCGAAACCCTTATCAATAAAGAGTATTCCAAAATATTTGTTCTCATGGATACCAATACCCACAAATATTGCTGGCCTTTATTTAGTCCATATCTGGTTAATTTTATCCCGATTGTAATCGCTGAAGGAGAGGCAAGCAAAAATATTAAGCAGGCTGAGTTCATCTGGGAAACCCTGCTAAGTAATTTTGCCGACCGGAATGCTTTGCTTATTAACCTGGGCGGGGGTGTAGTGAGCGATATCGGTGGGTTTTGTGCGGCAACCTATAAACGTGGAATCGATTTTATAAATGTTCCAACAACCCTGCTGGCAATGGTAGATGCAGCTGTTGGCGGAAAACAGGGGGTGGATATGCTTTCCTATAAAAATGTGATTGGGGTATTTAAACATCCTGCAGAAATATATATTTATCCGCCTTTTTTAAATACCCTCAAGGAGAACGAAAAACGCAATGGCCTGGCAGAGCTTACCAAGCACGCTTTAATTGCAGATAAAGAGTTATTTGAAAAATTAATTGACATTCCGCTAAACGACTGGAGCAAAATCAATACCTTTATTTTTCCATCGCTTAAAATAAAAGTGGGCATTGTTAAAAAGGATCCCTTTGAAAAAGAATTACGTAAATGCCTCAACTTTGGCCATACCATTGGTCATGCAGTTGAAACAGCCAGTCTGCTTAACGATAAGGTACCGCTCAAACACGGTGAAGCCATTGCTATCGGAATAATTTGTGAAGCATACATCAGCAAAAACATCGAAAATTTATCCGGTAAGGAATTCAAAAGTATAGTAGAATATATTAGCTCACGGTTCCCTAAATACAAACAAAAGCTTAACCCCGAAGAACTGATTAACTATATGCGCAACGATAAGAAAAACCGGGAAGGGAATATTCATTTTACCCTGTTAAAAAAAATAGGTAAGGCCAAAGTGGATCAGGTTTGCAGTTCTGACCTGATCATGCAGTCTCTTAATTATTATCAGAACTTGTAAAATGAAAAGCTGGAAAATAACAGCTTCTGCAAAGAATCTGGATGCTATAATAAATCTTCCGGGCTCTAAAAGTCTCTCCAACCGGGCTTTAATACTTCAAAAAATAATTTCAAAAATAAATGCTGAACCCATAGTCATTCAAAACCTGTCTGATGCCGATGATACGATTATTATGCAGGAAGCTTTGGATAAAACAAAGGGTATTATTGATATAAAAAATGCCGGTACCTGCATGCGCTTTCTAACAGCTTATTTTGCGGCTACTCCCGGTTCAGAAATTATTTTGAATTGCGATGCCAGAATGAAAGAAAGACCCATTGCAGGTTTGGTAAATGTTTTGAACCAGTTGGGAGCGAATATCGTTTATCTTGAAAAGGAAAATTTTCCTCCCATAAAAATTACAGGGTCAAAATTAACGGGAGGCGAAATTTCAATGGAAGCCCATGAAACCAGCCAGTTTACAAGTGCAATCATGATGGTTGCTCCTTTAATGGTGAATCCCCTGATTATAAACCTTAATAATCACATAAGTTCATTCGATTATATCGAAATGACCCATCGTATGATGCAGCAATTTGGCTTTCAGATATCCATTCAAAATGAACCCAATTATCAAATTATAATTAATAATACATTTTCCCAAAAGTCTTCAATCTCCCCATTGTCCTATAATGTTGAAGCCGACTGGAGCAGTGCCGCATTTATTTATGAGGCTGCTGCATTATCAGAAACTGCAAATATTTTTCTCCCAAAACTCAGTAAACATTCAAAGCAGGGCGACTGTAAAATTGCCGATTTGATGTTAAATTTGGGAGTAAGCACCACAGAGCAGGAAGATGGAATTTTGATCGAAAAAAACAATGATCCGCTAAGTATTGCACCCAAAGAAATCAACCTGATTCACAACCCTGATTTGGCCCCCCCGCTGATATCGGCCGCCGCGGCATTAGGTTTGCCTTATATGTTTAGCGGTTTGGCAAGTTTAAAAGTAAAAGAAAGCAATCGTTTGCTGAACCTGAAGCAAGTGCTCCGTAATTTGGGGTATACTATTGAAGAGCCTGAAAGCGATTGTTTAAAAACGGCTGAACACATAAAGAGTGATAAAAATACGGAACCCATATTAATAGAAACAGAAAATGATCACAGAATGGTGATGTGTTTTGCATTATTAGCCCTAAAAAAAGAAAACATCCTGTTAAGCGAAGTGGGTTCGGTTGAAAAATCATTTCCCGGGTTTTGGGAAGAAGTGCGGAAGCTCGGGATTGTGGCTGAAGAATGCTGTTAGGTTCCTGGCTATTGGATCTGGTTCCTGGTATATTTGTTAAAGTTTTAGCATTTTTTTTAATCAATCTATTTTGATCAAATTATTTATTCGTAGAATTCCATATTCTTTATTTAAGTATACCCTATCGTAAAACCAGTAATCGCTTAACATGTAAACATCATGGTAAACTTTAATACCAATTGTCATTGTATCTATACAGGTTGTAATTAATTCTGCCTTCTTTACTCCCCCTACTGTGGTCAATTTCATATCCGAATTCAGGTTAGATGTGGATCTGTCTTTCACAAAAAAATGATAAGAAATTGTGCTGGGTATTAATGAACCAATGCCATTTGGACTATTATACCAAAGTACAGTGCTGAAATTCCCGTACTTACTTTGCATATCCAGGCTGCATTTCTCGCAGTTGTGAGCACTTGCACAACGTCCTTCAGCCGCCCAATCGTAAATTTTGTCATATTTGGTTTGATATTCCTGAACACTTATTATGAACGTGTCGTTATTATCGGTATTTAAAAACTTAAGCTGTTCTTTACCCTTATAAGGAATAAAATCCTTATATGTTTGATCAATATATAAATAGGGGTCATCCGGACATTTTGAACAGGCACAAAATAGGACAGAAAAAAATAAAAGGTTAAAAATAACTTTAATTAATTTCATGTGAGTTAAATTAAAGGATAAGTACAAAATTAATTAAAAAAAATATTCGAACTCCATTTTTTAAACTTCATTTCAACTCGAAAATAGCAAATTCAAAGTATGAAACTATTAATAACTTTCGGATATTGTCTTTTCCGTAGCTTGTAGCAATCCCGGATGTGGATGTAGTATAACATGCAAGAACAATATTTCCACTGTTCAACCAGTTTTATTCTTTTTGACTAATTTTTGTTAATCTCTTAAAATTAAATACACTTGTAACATGTTATTCAGCTCTCTTATTTTTCTATACCTTTTTCTGCCATTAACATTATCAGGATATTATCTGTTAAAAAATAATTATAGAAATTACTGGCTTTTATTTACCAGTTTAATCTTCTTTGCCTGGGGCGGTGTTAGCTATACTGTAATACTGTTGGCATCATTGGTTATCAATTATATTTTCGGGCTTAAGATTCAAAAACATACAGATTCAAAGAAAGGGTATTTTTGGCTGTTTGCAGGAGTATCGACCAATTTATTAATATTATGTGTTTTTAAATATGCCAATTTTATTATCATAAACATTAATAATCTTTTTGAATTATTTACCATACCCTCCATACCCGAAACGAATATAATTTTACCCATAGGTATTTCATTTTATACCTTTCACTCCTTATCATACCTGATTGATATTTACAGAAAAAAAACACTGGCTCAGCGCAATATTTTTGATCTGTCGCTTTATATCTGCATGTTTTCACAATTAATTGCAGGCCCTATTATCAGATACAGTGATATTTGGCTGCAATTAAGAGGACGTACCCATACCCTGGCTCTGTTTTCATCCGGTGTTGAACGTTTTTTAATTGGACTAGGCAAAAAAGTATTGTTGGCAAATGTATTTGCCCGTGTAGCTGATGATTTGTTTTCGGGCAATGTTTTTGACTTAAGTGCGCCAAACGCATGGTTGGGGATTATTTGCTATTCATTGCAGATTTACCTCGATTTCTCGGGCTATTCAGATATGGCTATCGGTTTGGGTCGCATGTTTGGATTTAACTTTTTAGAAAACTTCAACTTACCGTATATTTCAAAATCAGTAAAAGAATTTTGGAGAAGATGGCATATTTCACTTTCATCATTCTTCAGGGATTATGTTTATATCCCATTGGGTGGCAATCGGGTTAAAGTGAGCCGGACTTATTTAAATCTTTTATTTGTATTTTTTCTCACAGGTTTTTGGCATGGGGCAAGCTGGAGCTTTGTGGTGTGGGGACTTTTTCATGGTTTTTTTATGATTCTTGAACGCCTGGGGCTGGAGAAATTACTGAATAGGATATGGAAACCTGTTGCCAATATATATACCATTTTAGTTGTAATGTTTGCCTGGGTTTTATTCCGGTCCGAATCATTGTATGCTGCATTTTATTACTGGAAAGCTATGCTAAATTTCCAATTTACAAATCAGCAATATGTTTTGTTTTTGGAGCATATAGACAAAGAGCTTTGCATTGCTTTTATAGTGTCAATTCCTGGTGTATTTGGGTTTTATAATTATTTATACAAATTCATAGAAAATCAATTCAGTTCAGGATTATTTAGAGTTAAGATGTTTGCAATTACATTACAATTAATTTCATTGTTTTTTTATGTATCCATTTTAATTGTTTGCTCAATGTATCTGATTGCCGGCTCTTATAATCCCTTTATCTATTACCGATTTTAACATGTCACAATCTCGTTTTAAGATATATACAACCACCGCTGTTTTTATTGTTATAATATCATTTCCATTGATAAACAATAAGATTAAATGGGTAAAAGATATCGCAAGCTTTGAAAACCGGCAAATGGCGGCTGAACCCATATTTAATATTGCATTGCTTGACCCCTACCCCCTTAAATATGAAAAATATTATAACGATCATTTCCCATTACGGTCAATTCTTGTGAAATATTTTAACCTGTTAAATATAAAGCTTTTTAAGAAATCACCCATTCCCGATCAGGCTATCATTGGCAATGATGGCTGGTTATTCCTTAGCGGTAACGAACTTGATTCATATAAAGGTTTACACCGCTTTGAACCGCAGGAATTATTGGCATTTAAAAAGGAACTTGAATACCGGAAAAAATATCTGAATGCTTTAGGTTGTAAGTTTTATTTTCTGATTGCACCGGTTAAGGCAAACATATACTCAGATAAAATACCTTTTAATTCGCTTCGGTTAAAGACCCCGTCATGGGGCGAACAACTGACCGATTATTTGAATAAAAACAGTGAAATAAAACCCATTAATATTTACGATATCTTCAGAAAAAACAAGGATCACGAATTACTCTATTACAAACTTGACAATCATTGGACCCATTTGGGAGCACTTTATGCAGCAAATGAAATTCTGAAAAATATTCATAAAGATTTTCCGAACGTATCTCCATTATCTATTTCTGGATTTAACATAACAAAAACCGAAACCCATGGAGGCAATATCGCAAGTATGTTCGGTGATACCAGCCTTTTTACAGGTGATGTGATACATCTTGAACCTAAGTCGGGTTTTCTTGGGCAGGATGTTCCAAATGTTGGCTATCCGGTAACTGAAGGATTTGTATATCCTTCGGAATTCGAAATGTGTAAAGAAATTAAAGGCTCCGACAAACCCAGGATTTTAATTATTTCTGATTCATTTGGAGGCAATTTATTCCTGTTTCTGTCAGAACAATTCAGCAGAAGTGTGAAAATATTTGATTCGTGGGAGTATAAACTTAATAAAAGCATCGTTAAAAACGAAAAACCCGATATTGTTTTATTGGTAATACTTGAATCAAACCTCCGGAATGTTTTAAAGTACCAATCCCGGTTTCATAATAAATAACGCAAAAAACCTGATATTGTAAAAAGCTAATGGCTAAAGGCTAACAGTTAACGGCCATTACAGGTATTTACCTCAGCACTTCAAACTTCTTAAATACAATTCCATCATCGGAAATAATTTTCAAAATGTAAATTCCATCTTTCAAATCATTGCTAAAATTTACCTGCCTTACTGTAGGCAAGTATTGCTTAGCAACTGAAACATCAGTTATTTTTAGAATTGATTTTCCATTCAAATCAAAGATCTCTATTTCATTGATTGGATATGTATTTTGGATGATAAAATTGCCATTGCCGGGATTTGGAAAAATGATGGGTTCATCTTGCAATGCTTCATTAAGTTTTATAGCTACTTTATTTGAATAAGTATAGCTGCCGTCGTAATCTACTTGTTTGAGACGGTAAAATACAATTGACGGTTGACTGTTCATGGTTGACAGTCCATTGTCTGTAAACTGATAATTGTGAATTGAACTTGTATTTCCATTGCCTTTCACTTTTCCAATTTTTTCCCATCCGTCAACTGTCAACCGTGAACTATCAATTGTCAACCATGAACCGTCAACCATTCTCTCCACTTCAAAACAATCATTATTCGTTTCGCTTGCGGTTTGCCAGCTTAGCAAAACTTCTTTATTGCTTAACAATTTGGCATCAAAAGAAATTAATTTCACTGGTAAGCCGCCGCTGGCTGTAAATGAGGCAACAAAAGCATCCCAAGTTCCGCCCCCATAGCTTGTTTGATACGCGCCGCTTGTGGCAATGCCTGATGTGGAAGCAGTTTGGCCTGTTATCACAATATTTCCGCCGCCATCAGCAACAATTCCGTAACCCCAGTCAATCCCGCTGCCACCATAGTAGGTTGACCATTGGCGAACTCCGGATGCATTGAATTTAGCAATAAAGGCATCAAAAGTTCCGCCCCCATGGCTTGTTTGATACGCACCACTTGTTACCAGGCCGGATGTAGAATAAGTTTCGCCTGTTATCACAATATTTCCACTACCGTCAACAGCAATTCCATAACCATAATCATCCCCGCTGCCACCATAGTATGTTACCCATTGACGCGCTCCCGATGCATTGAATTTCGCTATAAAAGCATCATAACTTCCGCCCCCAGGGCTTGTCTGATACGCGCCGCTTGTGGCAATGCCGGATGTGGAAGCAGTATAGCCTGTAATCACAATATTTCCACTGTCATCAGCAGCAATTCCGTCACCATAATCAAGCCCGCTGCCACCATAATATGTTGCCCACCCGAGTGCTCCCGATGCATTGAATTTCGCTATAAAAGCATCGTAACTTCCTCCATAGCTTGTTTGATACGCACCGCTTGTGGCGATGCCGGATGTGGAAAAAGTATAGCCTGTAATCACAATATTTCCACTGTCATCAGCAGCAATTCCCCAACCCCTATCACCCCCGTTACCACCATAATAAGTTGCCCATTGACGCGCTCCCGATGCATTGAATTTCACTATAAAAGCATCATTACTTCCACCAATGCTTGTCTTATATGCACCACTTGTGGCGATGCCGGATGTGGAATAAGTTTGGCCTGTAATCACAATATTTCCGCTGCCGTCAACAGCAATTCCATCACCGTAATCCCAACCGCTGCCTCCATAGTAAGTTGCCCACCCGAGCACTCCCGATGCATTGAATTTCGCTATAAAAGCATCATTAGTTCCTCCAATGCTTGTCTGATACGCTCCGCTTGTGACAATGCCGGATGGAGAATGAGTTTGGCCAGTAATCACCACATTTCCGCTGTTGTCAACAGCAATTCCGAAACCTCTATCATCCGCGCTGTCACCATAGTAAGTCGACCATTGACGCGCTCCCGATGCATTAAATTTTGCTATAAAAGCATCATAAGTTCCCCCTCCATAGCTTGCCTGATACGCGCCACTTGTGGCAATGCCAGATGTGGATGTAGTGAAACCTGTAATCACAATATTTCCGCTGCCGTCAACAGCAATTCCGTAACCATAATCATCACCGCTGCCACCAAAATAAGTAGCCCAGGGGTCAATAATAAGCGTTTTGCCTATGTCGTAATGGCCGGGGATTATTCCAAAAGTGAATGGTGAAGCTTGAAAAGTGTAATAGGATGCAGTTATATTTTGTTTCGAATTGTCGCTACCGGTTTGATAACTTTTAGGAATGCTTTCTACTATATTTCCGTAAGCAGTTTCAATAAGAATATTCCTTCCAGCGTTTAACGAAACGTTTGTTGCGCCGTCAAATTTAATAAGTATGTCTTTAGGATTGCCGCCCGGATGAATGATGAAATTGTATTTAACCCCGCCTGCGCTAAAGCTATGGCGGACAAGCCCAGGATTATCTATATTCAATACAAATTCAACATCAATGTTCGGATAAATATTTTGATACAAAACTTTTTTGAAATGCCGCACATGAGTCACACCCGTCTCCGATGTTCCTGTAGTAAAATAATTGATATAATCTGAGGCAATATCACTTGCTATAATAATTGGATTTTTATTTGCATTCAAAAAAGAAACATCAATGCGATGAATGTATGAGGTGTCGCTGGTCATGCTGAGCCCTACGACTGCGCTCAGGACAGGCATAGTCGAAGCATCGCTCTCCGCTCTGCGCTCTGTCTTCTGCCAAACTTCATAGCTGAAACTGTTCTGTTTCAACTGCACATGCAAGCCTCCACCGTTATACAAAAACAAGCAGGCCGGGTTTGGTTTGTTGTCCTGGTTAATAATCTGGCCTTTGTTTTCGATGAAGCCGAATTGCGAAGAATTAGTTTGTTTAATTCCCGCTGCAGAAATTATTTCGCTGAAAAATAAAATAACGATGAAAAGGTATGTTGTTTTCATAGTGGCTAAATTTTAATTCAAATGTAATTATTACATCCAAATTAACTAAGGGGTCATACTAATAGCTAAAAGCTCCTGGCCTGGCCAGCAGCCAAAAAGCAAAAAAGCCATCAACAACGGATGGCTTTTTGCATTATTAAAAATGTATGTTAATTAGCCGTATGATACACAAATTCTGAAAGCACCACCGACCTTGTTCCGTTCTCATTCAGGATGCTGTATTTGGTAGGATAAAAACCAGCCTGACTGAAATAAGTTGGTTGTTTAATATTGAAAGTCCCGGTACTATTTGCCAGATAGTTTAGCGTAACCATGGGCTCATAAAATGCAACCTTACCATTATAGGCACCATAAATAAAAGTATGGGTAAACGGAACTGGTGCTGCAAAAACACCCAGTTCAGGAGAGGTAATGTCAACACAATGTCCGCCCATCTGAGGCTCGGGGCCTAATGGTCCTATATAATCACCCGGTAAATAACCCGTAGCAAGCGGCTTTAAGGAAAGGGAGTCGTTTGATGTTATTGCCAGTCTTTGAGAGAGACTTAACATATAAAAATGAAAATCAAAGTGAGCAGCAAGATATGGACCCGGTTCGTGACCATAAGGATTCCAATCTGCAACAAGGTGATCGAAAATGGTATTGGCTTTTACCTGCGGATGAAGTGGCACCAGGTAAATAGCATGATCACCTGTTGGCAAATTTTGTAAGCCTCCGGCTGTAATTTTGAAGCCTATATAAAGAGGCTTATTGGTTTGATTTTCCAACATGCCAAACGAGCGAATATGTCCGTTTCCGATTTGCTGTACGGGGCCATAAAAGGTCGTTGAATTTGAAGGATTAGTGGTGTTTGAAGACATGGCAACTGCAGATTGATCGGCCGGTTGGTGGTTGAACTCTTTGTTGATGTCGGTTTTAGAGCAGGAAGCCAAAACAGCAAAAGTAAGGCAAACAGGAAGTAGTCTGCCGAAGCAGGTGTTGATGTGTAATTTTCTCATAAAATTTGATTTAATGGTTTGAGATATAAGGTTTAATAAACAATTGTAATAAATGTTTTTTGATAAAAAAAAGGAAATAAATTAAAAAGGGATGAAACCGGCTGCGTTTAGACCTCGAAATAGCGATTATTCGTGCTTTTGCCGCGAAGTGTAAAAAAATCAATTTTAAGGGTTTATTTTTTAATTTAACCCGAGGTTAATGGTTTTTAATGCAAAATAAGGGGTCAGTTTATAATTCAGACCCTTAAATACTCACAATCCTGAAAGGATTCAAGTGCATATAATTCACCTCAACACCTCAAACTTCCTGACCACAATTCCATAATCAGAAATAATTTTTAAAAAATAAATTCCATCTTTTAAATCATTGCTAAAATTTACCTGCCTTACTGTAGGCAAGGTTTGTTGAGTTGCTGAAACATCTGTTATTTTTAACATTGATTTTCCATTCAAATCAAAAATCTCTATTTCATTAATTGGATATGGGGCTTGGATGATAAAATTGCCATTGCCGGGATTTGGAAAAATGATGGGTCCATCCTGCAATGATTCATCAAGCTTTACAGCCGCTGCTTTTGAATAAGAAAAACTTCCGTCGTAATCTATTTGTTTGAGACGGTAATAAAGAATGGGAGATGGGAATGGGGAGCATTCATCAATGAACTGATAATTTCTAATAGAGTTTGAATTCCCCGCACCTTTCACTGATCCAACTTTGTCCCAATTGTCCTCAGGTGTCCCAGTTGTCCCCGGCAATTCCTTATTCACACTTCTCTCCACTTCAAAAAAATCATTATTCGTTTCACTTGCGGTTTGCCAGCTTAGCAAAACTTCTTTATTGCTTAGCAATTTAGCATCAAACGAAATTAATTTCACCGGTAAGCCACCACTGTTTGTAAATGATGCGACAAAGGCATCACCACCTCCTCCATTGCTTGTCTGATACGCACCGCTTGTGGCAATGCCGGATGAGTAAGCAGTATTGCCTGTAATCATAATATTTCCGATGCCGTTAACTGCAATTCCCTTTCCCTCATCGCCTCCACTACCTCCAAAGTAAGTAGCCCATTGGCGCACTCCCGATGCATTGAATTTCGCTATAAAAGCATCAGTATTTCCGCCACCATGGCTTGTCTGATAAACGCCGATTGTAGCTATACCAGATGTGGAATAAGTATAGCCAGTCATTACAATATTTCCGTTGCCGTCAACAGCAATTCCTATACCATTGTCATTCCCGCTGCCACCAAAATATGTTGCCCATTGACGCGCTCCCGACGCATTGAATTTCACTAAATAAGCGTCATAAGTTCCACCTCCAAAACTTGACTGATAAGCGCCGCTTGTTGCTATGCCCGATGTGGAAGCAGTATAACCTGTAATTACAATATTTCCGCTAATGTCAGTAGTAACTCCATTATCACTATCACCTCCGCTGCCACCTATGTATGTTGCCCACAGTCGTGCTCCCGCCGCATTGAATTTCGCTATAAAAGCATCTGTACTTCCGCCATAGCTTGCCTGAAACGCACCACTTGTGACAATACCAAATGTGGAACTAGTTTCGCCAGTAACAACAATATTTCCACTGTTGTCAATAGCAATTCCCTTACCACATTCATACCCGTTGGCACCATAGTAAGTTGCCCATTGACGAGCCCCCAATATATTGAATTTCGCAATAAAGGCATCACCACTCCCTACTCCAATGCTAGTCTGATACGCGCCGCTTGTGGCAATGCTTGATGTGGAATAAGTTCCGCCAGTAATCACAACATTTCCATTGCCGTCAACAGCAATTCCGTAACCTCCATCCCAATTACTTCCACCATAGTAAGTTGCCCATTGACGCATTCCCGATGCATTGAATTTCGCTATAAAAGCATCGGCACTTCCTCCAAAGCTTGTTTGATACGCACTGCTTGTAGCGATGCCGGATGCAGAAACGGTAACGCCTGTAATAACAATATTTCCGATGCTATCAACAGCAATTCCGTAACCTTCATCAGGCCCGCTGCCACCATAGTAAGTTGCCCATTGAAGCCCACCCGATGCATTTAATTTCACTATAAAGGCATCATCACCTCCACCATAGCTTGTCTGATATGCACCGCTGGTGGCAATACTGGATGATGAGCCAGTATAACCTGTAATCGCAATATTTCCGTTGCCGTCAGCAGCAATTCCATTGCCAAAATCCCACCCGCTGCCACCAAAGTATGTTGCCCAGGGGTCAATGACAAGTATTTTGCTTTCATCATAATTACCAGGGCTTATTCCAAATGTGAAAGGTGATGCTTGAAATATGTAATAGGATGCAACTACTTTTTGTTTCGAATTGTTGTTATCCATTTGATAACTTTCAGGAATGCTTTCTTCTATATTGCCGTTAGCGGTTTCAATGAGAATATTCCCGTCAGCGTTTAACGAAGCGTTTGTTGCGCCGTCAAATTCAATAAGTATGTCTTTGGGGTTACCGCCAGGATGAATGATGAAATTGTATTTGAAGCACCCATTTTGTTCCTGATCGTTCAATACAAATTCAACATCAATATTCGGATAAATATTTTGATACAAAACTTTTTTGAAGTGCCTTACATGGGTCACACCCGTCTCCGGTGTTCCTGTAGTATAATAGTTGATATAATCCGAAGCAATATCGCTTGCGATTATAGTAGGATTTTTATTGGCATTCAAAAAATTTACATCAACGCGATGAATGTATGAGGTGTCGCTTGTCATGCTGAGCCCTTCGACTCCGCTCAGGACAGACTGAGTCGAAGCATCGCTCTTCACTCCCGCTCTACGCGCTGCCTCCTGCCATATCTCATAACTGAAACTGTTCTGCTTCAATTGAATATGCAATCCACCACCATTGTATAAAAACAAGCATGCCGGGTTTGGCTTGTTGTTCTGGTCAATAATCTGACCTTTGTTTTCGATGAAACCGAATTGCGATGAAACGGGCTGTTTAATTCCCGCTGCAGAAATAATTTCACTGAAAAATAAAATTGCAATGAACAGGGATGTTTTCATAGTGGGTAAATTTTGATACGAATGTAATCATGTTTTTATAGTGCAAAACAAATAATGATTAGGTTTTACTTATTCTAAATTTAATTTCCGAATAAAGTTGAAAATTATTCATTTCAAATTTGCCCAATATATAATATTCGGCACTGCTAATCTCGAATCACAATCTTTAGTGTGGTGCGCGCTTGTCCTGCAACAACCTCCGCCAGATAAATGCCTGGCACAAGGCCACGTAAATCTATCTGCCCATGCTGAGCATGAACTTCAAAAGTTTGAATATAACTGCCCCTGGCATCTATCATCCGCACTCTTTCAATTGGTATATTGCTACTGCTTTCAATTTTAAATAGTCCGTTACTTGGGTTGGGCATCAACAAAAATTGTTGCACTTCTAACTGTTGCAGACCAGCCCCTGGTAACACCTGCACAATTATATATGCACTATCATTTTGGCAGCCAAAGCTGTTTGTTTCAAGTACAGCTACTCTTGCTGCGCCATTTGTATTACCCCATTGCACTGTTATGGTGTTACTTCCATCGCCAGACATAATAATGCCATTAACCACATGCCAGCCATAGGTTGACAGACTATGTTGCGGTACAATATATGTTGTAACCTGACCTTTATTTACATTCAAGGCGCCAGTAATAACGCCAACTGGCGACGGATCGTGAAAAGTAACAGTCAAATATTGTGAAGTATCGGTGCAATTGTTTGTGTCGCTTACAATAAAACGATAGTTACCACTTTGTGTGCAAAGCAGGAAGGAATCAGGGTGGTTAGCTATTGGTACATCATTAAAGCTCCAGAAGTGCACGGATGTTTTAGGATTGCCATTACCATTGTGTAAAGTTACAGTATCTCCTATACAACCCACATTGGCCGGTACGGCAAGCATACTCCATTCTGGCGTTCTTAGGGTTTGAACAGTGGTTCCTATTGAATCGCTGCATCCGGCAACGGTAATTACCTTAAGTTGTATGTAATAGTAATTAACCAATGGGTAGCTCTTTGTACAGTTAGGTGCAGAAGATGTATCTCCATCATTAAAATCCCATATCCTCTGGTATGCCGGTGACACAGATGTTGTATCACTCAGCAAAAAAACATTGCCCTTTAGGCATTGCTTTGGATTGTTAACTGTAAAGCCCGCTTTTGGATTCGGGTTTATAAGCACAGTGTGTAATATTGAATCTTTGCAACCCTCTGCACTTTTAACACATAGCAGCACGGGTATGCTCCCAGTTGTATTAAAGGTACGAATAATCAATGCTGCGCTTGCTGTATCATACGTATTTATTTTCCAATCCCTGCTATAGGCATTGCTTGAATCGGTAAACACAAATGCGTTTCCTGTTAAACACTGCGAAGTTTTGTTAATTGTAAATTGGGCCCGTGGCTCAGCAAACACCTGTACTGTAGTGGCCGCTGTATCAGCACATCCTCTTTGGTTCATTACAAATAGCTTAATAACATGCATACCGGTTGAACTAAAATGGTAAACAGGGCTTTTAACGCTGGTGCTGTCATTGCCGCTAATCCAGAGCCTTCTAATGGTATCGCCTGTGTTTACTGCAGCAGTGTCATCCAGCATAAACAGGTTATTGTTGAGACATGCGGTTGTATAATTTGTAGCAATCAAAGCTCCGGGCTTTGCGCTTATAACTATCGTTTTGTTTGAAGTATCAGCACAATGATGATTATCCATTATGGTGAGCGCAATGTTATAAATACCATGTGTACTAAAGCTCTTTTCCGGATTGCGGGTGGTATCTGTTGTTTGATCGCCAAAATGCCACAGCCTGGTGTAAGTTCCTGTTTGCAAAACCGTGCTGTCGTATAATTGAATTAAATTATTGTTGGCACAAGTAGCATTGCCCTGCATTGCAAACTTTGCCTGCGGTTTGTCAAACACTCTTATATTGCGATATGAGCTATCCTTGCACTGATGTGCCGAAACCGAAAGTAGCTTAACCAGGTAGTTTCCGGCAGTTCCATAATGTTTGTTATACACAACACTCATTGCCGAATCACCATCGCCAAAAGTCCATTTACGCGTGAGTTGCCCCGTACTTATTGTGGAGCTGTCAGCCAGCAATAAACTGCTACCTGCGCAAAGCTGGCTATCAGCGTTCCAAATAATAGCGCGGGGCATTGAAAATACTTCCAGTGTTCTGCGTGCGGTATCAGCGCAACCAAAGCTGTTGGTAACCGCCAATATAGCGGTATAACCCCGGGCCGAATCGAAATGATGCGCAAAAGCCGAGTCTGTTGAAGTGAATAAATCTTGCAATATCCATTTACGTGACGCCGGCGTGATGGCCGTAATATCAGCCAATATGAAATTATTGTTGTAAAAGCACATCTGGCTATCTTGTGTATGGATCTGCGGATTTGGTTTAGGAAAGATGGTAATTAGCGCCGATACGGTTGATTGCATAAACGGAGTTGCATTCAGTAGGCGTGCCCGGTAGTTGCCTCCCGGTAGTATAAAGCCAGGAATGCGTCCACTTATCTTTCCCATTGCAACATGTGCCACTGCAAATTTATAGCCACAACGTGTACTGTTTAAAAAGTTGCCTGCCGAATCGCTGAGCTCAATATATATTGTATCGGCATGCGTAAAATTCGCAGCTACTGAATAAAACACATGAATGCTATCGCCAACGCAAAAACTATTTTTGTTAAGGCTGTCGCACCTAAAGTAGGGCTTAGGCAAAAAACATAGCCCTTTGCGGTAATAGTTGCTCACCGAATCAAACCCTCCACCAATTACAATCATTGTGTCGAGCGAAACTAGTTCTTCAATTGGCATGTTGGGTCGTGGATACCAGGGGAACAATGAGCCGCGTATAGTATCAACAGCATTTAATCCTGAGCTCACATTCTCTCCGCAAATTGAGGTATGCTCACCCGATATGTAAAGCTTATCTGCATCAAATGAAGCCAGCGTAACATAGGCATTAACATTGAGATTAAACGAACCCACTGCAGCATTGTCTCTGTCCAAACGACCAAGGTTGGGCTTAGCGGTATTAAGGATACCGTTGAACCCGCCATTTACATAAAGGTGCTGGCCAACAGCCCTGATTCTGCGATACGAGCCGTTGTATGCAGGCAGCATGGCTGTACCAAAGCCGCTTACTATATTTCCAAAAACTGTATCGAGACCGGCAAAATAATAACGGTTGTTAAAATCTACCTGGGTAAAATTACCTGCCAGATAAATCCTGTTTCCACTTAGGGTAAAGTCGTATACATCATTGTTAACGCGGGCATTCCAGGGATCAATGGAGCCATCGTACCTGATTGCACCCACCCTGTTTCGTTTGGTGCCTCCCAACGAATCCAAATCGCCACATACAAATACCTTTGATGCAGCCTTGATGTTTTTTATCATTTTATTCGAATATGGAGACCATGTTGTAATGCTTCCATTGGCCGTGTTTATCTCGGCCATATTATAACGAATATACCCGCCAATGTTATTAAAACTGCCCGCTATATAGAGCTTACCGTTACGGATGTCCATGCTGCGTAATTCGTCATTGTTTCCGGCTAATGAAGGTGTATAATTGAGGATTGCGCCCGTTCGAATATTCAATGCTGCAAGGCAACTAAAGACCGGAAGGCCAATAAACCTGAACCCACCAATAGCGATAAGCTTTTTATTGTATAATAAAACATCATAATTAAATAGGGGATCGGGTGCCGGATTCCATGGATACATATTACCGTTTAAAGTATCTATGGCGGTCAAATAGTTTCTGCCTTCCGTAGACCAGCAGTTTGGCGAATGTACAATATATATTTTTCCTTCATTATACAACATCCGCGAGGGTACACAGGAAGATATGGCAGGAATGGGCTTCCACGAACTCAACAGTAAATTTGTGTTTATATTTATCTTTGCAAACATTAAAGCCGTCGTTGCATCAACTCCGTTAAAATCTCCCCCGATATAGAGCATATTCCCAACGATTAAGAGGGCCGTAACTGTTGGTGTTAATGCATTGATGCTTATATTTTTGTTTAACGTTGATACGATGCCATTAACAACATTAAAGCTTGCCACACATTTTCGTGTTACTGAAGGCGACGCGTTAGACCCTACGGACGTAAATCCCCCGCCAAAAAATATTTGCTGACCGCTTAGTTGTATATCACGAACAATGTCGTTTGTGCTGAAGGTGTGGGTTGTGCTCAGCCCCGCTGTACTCATATTAAGATTCAACAGATAATTGGCGTTAGAGCCTGCGTAATCGGTAATATTGCCTCCGGCGAAAATCGTATTACTATAACTGCTCAAAGCATTAACCTGTCCGTTAATATCGGCCTCCCAAGTAAGCAAATTGCCGGTAGCTGCATTCATTGCAGCAAGCCCTGTCCTTACAGTCCCACCTATTTTGGTACCCAGGCTGCCCACAAAAAAGGTGCCTCCAGGCCCCGGCGCTAAACAGCTTATTTGCTTATTTACTCCTACACGAATGTTGTTTTGAACCGTACCATTATTTTTGTTAATCACGGCAAAACGTGGCCGATAATAATTACTTATTTCCCAGAACGTGCCCAGCAGGTATATGTTAGTTCCAATTACCTGCATTGAAGTTATGCTTGCATACAATTGAAAAACCGGGCTGATAAAACCTGGGTAGATAGTATTTGTTTGCAAATCTACCTGTGCTATGCGGCAAATATTACCAGACAAATTATATGCAATATAAATGCACAAACCATCTGAGGCTAGCGCGTACACCCCGGTATTTGACGGGAACGGATGCCAGGTATTAAGTGTCCAGCTAAATCGGTTTAGAGATGCATGATATTTGCGGTTGCTGCTGTTTATTGTTGTAAACCATCCGCCCAGATAAACCGACGAACCTACAATGCATATCGAATTTACACGAGCATTAAGGCTAATAGCAGTGGAGTACAGACTACCGGTATTTACATTAATTGCCGCAAAATTACCTGCAGCAACCAGTCCAATAGAAGTAAATTCACCACCAACGTACATTGTATCTCCCGCCGGCTCCAATACCAGCACCTGCTGTCCGGCAGCTAGGTCTAGGTTCCAGCTTTGCAGATTGCCGTTTGTATCAAGCACAGCAAATCCATTACGGCTTAAGCCATTAACTTTACTAAACGCCCCTGCAATAAACACCTTGTTCCTGCAAAGTCTGATAAAACTTACAGGTCCGTTAACTTCGGCCTTCCAGTTATATACTTTGCCATTATTATCAACCCGGGCGAGATGTTTGCGTGCGCTGTCTCCGGCCATTGTAAAAGAACCAGCAATATAAAAGGTTCCCTGAGCGTCGGCGGTTACACAATTAACAGCATTGTTAATCAAGGGCATGTTACCGCTGGTATTGCTTGTTGTTGGAGAGATACAGGCGGCGCTGCTTTTCTTTATCCCGCCTCCAAATGAAGCATAGTTAGCATACAGGTAAACGGTATTATTACGCCACAGTTTAAATGCCGGAAAACCACCTACAGGGCCACCGCAAAATTCTACCCCTGCCCATTTCGATGTTACCCTAAAATTGTCATCTATATGAACTACGCCAATACGCATTGAATCATCAACTTTCGTAAAAGCGCCCGACAATAAATATCCGCCATTTGAATCGGCCAGCATTGAATAAACCGGGCCATTAAACTTTGGCATTCCAGGCACCAGCAATCCTTTGATGGTATCAAGCTGCGTTGCATATTTTACAGCACTATCAGCGTAATATAAATGGTTAAATCTACCTCCTATGTACATTGTGTCGCCACTGCGCATGATCGCATTTACGGAGCCATCAACCATTGGCAAATGCAAATATGGCAACTGAGCGCGGCATAATGTTACCAACTGTAAAAGTAAAATCAAGCAAACAATCTTATAGGGGTGCATGGGCGGTAATGTTAAACGAAGATAGAAAAATAATGCAAAGGGAAGCTCCCGGAGAATATATTTATACATTGCATTATCATGATCGTACTTTCCCGCAGATACTTCGCAGTGACTAAAAGCTCAAAATGAATGGCTTAAGCAAAACAAATAATTTTACGTCCCACCGGCTCCTGGCCATTCGCTTCTGGCATATTTGTTTGAGTTTAATAATCTCCAACCATGCAAATTTTTAGCTAAAGCATAACTATTCTCCCACAGTTTCCGCAATATTAGCCAGAGGCTAAAAGCCAGGGGCCTAACTGCTAATTGCCAGTATCCTGAATTCACCTCAGCACTTCAAACTTCCTGATTACAATTCCATCATCAGAAATAATTTTCAAAAAATAAATTCCATCTTTCAAATCATTGCATAAGTTTACTTGCCTCACGTTAGGTAAGTTTGGTTGAATTGCTGAAACATCAGTTAATTTTAACATTGATTTTCCATTCAAATCAAAGATCTCTATTTCGTTGATTGAATATGGGGCTTGGATGATAAAATTGCCATTGCCGGGATTTGGAAAAATGATGGGTTCATCCTGCAATGCTTCATCAAGCTTTACAGCCACTGTTTTTGAATAAGAAAAGCTGCCGTCGTAATCTACTTGTTTGAGGCGGTAAAATACAGTTGACGGTTGACGGTTCACGGTTGACAGACCATTGTCTGTAAACTGATAATTGTGAACTGAATTTGCATTTCCATTGCCTTTCACTTTTCCAATTTTTTCCCATCCGTCAACTTTCAACTGTGAACCGTCAACCTTTCTTTCCACTTCAAAAAAATCATTATTTGTTTCACTTGCGGTTTGCCAGCTTAGCAAAACTTCTTTTTTACTTAGCAATTTTGCATCAAACGAAATTAATTTCACCGGCAAGCCGCCGCCTGCTGTAAATGATGCAACAAAGGCCTCAATATTTCCACCATAGCTTGTCTGATACGCGCCGCTTGTGGCAATTCCGGATGTGGAATAAGTATAGCCTGTAATTACAATATTTCCACTGCCGTCAACTGCAATTCCGTTTCCCCCATCACCCCCACTACCACCATAGTAAGTTGCCCACCCGCGCGCTCCTGATGAATTGAATTTTGTTATAAAAGCATCATAATTTCCACCTCCAAAGCTTGTCTGATAAGCGCCGATTGTGGCAATACCGGATGTGGAATAAGAATAGCCTGTCATAACAATATTTCCGTTGCCGTCTACAGCAATTCCGTATCCTACATCATTCTGGCTGCCACCAAAATATGTTGCCCATTGACGAACTCCCGATGTATCGAATTTAACTATAAAAGCATCCAAATTTCCTCCAAGGCTTGTCTGATATGCGCCGCTTGAGGCAATACCTGAAGTGGAATAAGTATGGCCAGCAATAATACTATTTCCGCTACCGTCGATAGCAATTTCTTCACCTGTTTCATCCCCACTGCCACCATAGTAAGTTGCCCACCCACGCGCTCCTGATGCATTGAATTTCGCTATAAAAGCATCATTATTTCCGCCTCCTTGGCTTGTCTGAAACGCACCGCTTGTGGCGATGCCCGATGTGGAAGTAGTATAGCCTGTAATAACAATATTTCCGCTGCCGTCAACAGCAATTCCATCACCACGCTCCCACCCGCTGCCACCATAATAAGTTGCCCATAATCGCGCTCCCGACACATTGAATTTCGCTATAAAAGCATCCCAACCTCCACCCCCATAGCTTGTCTGATATGCGCCGCTTGTGGCAATGCCGGATGTGGAAGCAGTCAAGCCTGTAATAATACTATTTCCGCTACCATCAACAGCAATTTCGTTACCTTGATCAGACCCGCTGCCACCATAGTAAGATGCCCATTGACGGGCTCCAGATGCATTGAATTTCGCTATAAAAGCGTCATCAGTTCCGCCAAAACTTGTCTGATACGCACCGCTTGTGGCGATGCCGGATATGGAAGTAGTAGTGCCTATTATCACAATATTTCCGCTGCCATCAATTGCAATTCCGCTACCTTCATCACTCCCATTCCCACCATAGTAGGTTGCCCATTGACGCGCTCCCGCTGTATTGAATTTCACTATAAAAGCATCTTTACTTCCCCCATAGCTTACCTGATACGCGCCGCTTGCAGCCATTCCGGATGTGGAATAAGTTCCGCCTGTAATAATACTATTTCCGCTGCCGTCAACAGCAATTCCGTTACTATAATCATCATTGCTGCCACCATAGTATGTTGCCCAAGGGTCAATGACCAGAATTTTACTTGCATCGTAATTGCCAACACTTATACCAAAAGTGAATGGTGAAGCTTGAAAAGAGTAATAGGATGCATCAACTTTTTGTTTCGAATTGTTGTTATCCATTTGATAGCTTTCAGGAATACTTTCTTCTATATTGCCGTAAGTAGTTTCAATAAGAATATTCCCTTCGGCGTTTAATGAAGCGTTTGTTGCGCCATCAAATTTAATGTGTATTTCTTTGGGATTACCGCCTGGATGAATGATGAAATTGTATTTGACCCCGATAGCTATCGGGGCCCCATTTTGTTCTTGATCATTCAATACAAATTCAACATCAATATTCGGATAAATATTTTGATACAAAACTTTTTTGAAATGCCGCACATGAGTCACACCAGTCTCAGTTGTCCCCGCGGTATAATAGTTGATATAATCTGAGGCGATATCACTTGCCACAATAATTGGATTTTTATTGGCATTCAAAAAAGCCACATCAACGCGATGAATGTATGAAGCGTCGTTTGTCATGCTGAGCCCTTCGATTCCGCTCTGGACAGGCTTTGTCGAAGCATCGCTCTCCGCTCCTGCTCTACGCTTTGCTCCTGCCTTCTTCCATACTTCATAGCTGAAACTGTTCTGCTTCAACTGTACATGCAGGCCACTGCCGTTGTATAAAAACAAGCAAGCCGGGTTTGGCTTATTATCTTGGTCAATAATCTGGCCTTTGTTTTCTATGAAACCGAATTGAGATGCAACAGTCTGTTTAATACCCGCTGCAGAAATAATTTCACTAAAAAATAAAATAGCTATGAACAGGGATGTTGTTTTCATAGTAGGTAATTTGAATTCAAATGTAATCATTACTATTCGGTTAAAATTCTTTTCCTTATTTCAACAAATCAGAAACATTTTACTCCCCTTCCATTGATTTTACAATCCTGAACGATTTACTACGGGCTCCGCTTGAAAACAAGAGGTAATAAACGCCAGCACTATGTGATGATAAGTCTATTTCGGAAATCATACCATTGTTCACCCATTGATTGTATATTCTTTCTCCCAGGCTATTGTAAATAACAATCTGGCATGTGGTTCCCAGGTCGTGATAGCTAATCCTCAGAACGTTTTTCATTGGATTCGGTGCAACTTCAACAAAAAAATCCGTTGGGTCCGCCGGGACAATTCCTGCATAATGCCAATTATAAGCCTCCGACGTATCAGAGGAGCAACCAAATGAGTTTGTGGTCCTTACCTTATAATAGCCATTACTTAAAGGTTTATGAAAATACTGAGTAGCAGATTGTATCTCCACGTCATTAAGCAGCCATTGATTGCCATCTGCAGACGAAGAAAAGAGGCTGTCGTTGCGTTTCTGAATGAATGGCGTTAAGGGCTTTGGGTTCAAGGACGTAATAAGTTGATTCGAATAACTCCGGCAGTTATTGCTATCGCTTATCAATACTTTAAATGCGGCTGCAATTCTTACCACACGCGTCGATCCATTTTGAGTTTCTGCTGTATCGTTCCTATACCAGTTATATTGCTTGCCGTTAACCTGTGTATAGTAAAGTAGGATGCTGTCGCCCACGCAAAATGTAAGTGGCAATGTATGGTTCAGAACTACGGATGGTATGGGGTTGAATACTATTGTTGCCATGGCCTGAGCCGAAATGCAACCATCGGCGTTCACCACATTTACCGAATAATCTCCCGATTGCGTTGCTACAACGATCGAATCAACAGAAGATATGATAGGCGTACCATTCATCTTCCAGATATAGCTGAGTGAGCTTCCTGCAGAATGGGCTGTTAACATAATGCTGTCGCCCATACATGCCTTCAGCTGCGATGAAAGAAGGGATACCTGTGGCAAAGGCATTACTGTTACAACGGTGTCTGCAACAACTGACCTGCACCCATGATTGCTTGTTGCGATGAGCGAATAGTTTCCCGTTTGTTTTGCAAAACAGTTTGAACCTGTAATCGCCAGGCCATTGCCATTTTTGTACCACTGATATGTAGAGATTGTGTCTATACTCTGGCTTATAATTCGTACACTATCGCCATCGCAAAACCGTGCTGAACCCACTAATGTGAGCGCAACCGAAGGGATCTTATACACAGTAACCACGGTGTCTTTGCTGTGCAAACATGCTAAAGTATCTTCAACCCGGATGGTATAAAACCCTTGTTCCCTAATCTTAATCGCGGCAAGGGTGTCATTACCAAGCACCGTATTGTTCCTGTACCATTGGTATTTGCGAATGGATGCATTTCCGGCAATGCTTGCAGTGGTGCTATCATTTTCGCAAAAGGCAGGTGGTCTGTTGAATTGAATACTCAAATTTTTCTTAGGCAAAACCGTCACCATAGTGTCCGGGCTTGCTTTTGAGCAATTGTTAGTATCGGTAAGCCTTACACTATAGATCCCCTGAATCTTTACTTTTAACGAGCTTAATGTATCGTTTGGCTTCTGTGTGCCATCATGCATCCACCTGAATTTATAGTTTCCCGCCGGAGCCATCAATTGAATCGAATCATAATAGCAAACACGATCCGGAGTCTTATCGGCAATTAAGAACGCAACAGGTAAAGGCAATGCAGTCAAGGTTGTATCGTTACTAAGCTCCACACAGTTGTTACTATTGGTTGCCCGAAACTTATAAATCCCCGATGCTTTAACACTGATGCTCTTATTTGAGTCGGGTAGCAGGTTGCCGTTTTTCATCCACCTGTATTTAAGTCCGCCAAAGCCGTTCGAATCGGCAAGAAGCTGGATGCTGTCGCCTGAACAAAACCTGGTTGATCCTGCTACTTTTAACTTAACAAAAAACTCATTTGCGTTAATACTAACTGGCCCCGCTGCCCAGTTGCATCCAATAGAATCGTGTACCGTTACAGAATAATTTCCGCTATTCCTGGCAACCAGGTCAAGACTTGTATCGGCAATAAGAGCCACATTGTTCCTGTACCATCTGTAGGAGACATTACTTTGTGTAACATTTACACTAATTAGCGCGCTATCGCCAGTGCAAAAAACCGGCGGACGGCTGAACACAATTCCATTTAGCGGTGAAGTAATTTTGCTGAGAACTGTGTCGTTGGAAATAAGCGCGCATCCGATTGAACTAATGTTAACAGCCTTATACGTTCCGGCTTTTCCCACGTAAACCTGTCCAGGTGAAACCTCTGCAGCCAGTGTATCATTTCTGAACCACCTTACTACTCCTGGCTGCTTATTTGCCAGATCGAAAAGCGCGCTATCACTTCCGCAGATCCTGAATCCTTTATTGCTGGTAATAACAGGTTTGATATAGCTGCCGCAAACAGATATTGTAAAATCAGCATTCACCGATGTGTCTGCCGGAAGACTTGCAATAACACGCAAACGGTATATTCCTGAAGGAATGTTTGCCGGCATCGTACAGCTGATTGTGTCTGACCTGATTGTCGTTTTCTGACCAATATTTGCATAAACTAAAACATTGCCCGACGAGTCGAGCAATTGAACTTTCGAAACGTTTCCGTTGGTAAAAATCCGCTCGAAAATATTGTACGAAACACTAAGGGTATCGCCGGGTATATAACTTGTTTTATTGATCTTGTTAACTTCAAATAGCTTGAGGTTGTTTTTATACACATAAAATCCGGCCATGTTATAGCCACCGGCAAATATCTCGGGCCGGCCGTCGAGATTAGCGTCAATCAACCTGAAATCACCACCAAATGCATGAGAGGGTCCGGCCACATATTTAAAACGTGTCGTATCTATTGGGTTTCCGTTAAGGCGGTTAACCAGAAACATCATTGTCCCGTTTGTCGAAGCATTGCCACTGATAACGATATCGGGGTTACCGTCGCCACTGATGTCTTGCACTTTAAACCTACGGGGCTTAGCGGGCAAGGTAAAAGTGGCAACTAACTGAAAAGATGTTGAATCAAGGCTACTTCCAACTGATATATTGCGGTAGATCCTTAAGGTGTTGTTCAAACTATTACTAAGTACCAGGTCTTCGCGTCCGTCCTTATCAACGTCCGCGCATTCTATCCACTCGGCGCCAGGTGTGCCTGCCAATTCTATAACAGGTGCAAATGAATTAAGCGTAAACATTCCGGTATCATAAATATTCCTAAGAATACTGATCTTTCCGCTCGAATAGCTGGCAGATACAATATCGGCACGGCGATCATTATTCAGGTCAGCAATAGTGCCCGCACGCATTGAATTGCCAAACGGAAGACTTAGTAAGGTGGAGGTATTGATCCTGATCGCTTGTTGAAAGGTAGCATAATTGCTGATCACCAACCTGTCATAATTCCCGTTACGGTCGAAATCATGAATGCATAAAGTTGAACCGCTGCCTGCGCCTCCGTATAAAGAAAGACCTAAAGAGATCAATTGGGAATATTGATCGCAACTATATAGTACATCTGTTCTAAGATTATGGTCAAAATCGAGATTACTTTCAAATGATGCCGGGTTGCATAGTGGCGAAGTATATCCGGTTGAAACCTGCGCCCCTTGGTCATAAGTATTTACTTGGTAACGCAAACCGCCCCCTGTTGCAAGGAAAAAATAATCAGGCTTTCCGTTCATTGAAATGTCGATGCCATTAAATCCACTGAGTGCGTCGAACCCGGAGCCCCAGTAGTTGGTAAAATTGAGAGAGACGCTCCCGGCCCAAAAAGTATCGCGACTGCTGAAATAAGGCTGAAATTTCTTTGCCGAATAGGCATCTCCCCTGTATTTTGCTGTAACACGCACAAAATCGTTGCTGCTGCCGTAAGGCAGGGTTACTTCAATTTTTCGCTTATTGATCACGTTTATAAAGCTGGCCTTTACCGCACCAAAGCTCACCGCCATTGTGATGTCTTTTTCGTAGCCGCCCATCCAGCTCGCCTTATTTTTTGCTGCATCATAGTCAAAATAATCTCCATACACTGTAACTTTATCTCCGGGTTTTGCACGCCCCGGCACAATGGAATCTATCCTGGGTGGAAGAGATATTGTAGATAGTATAGAAATGACAACCTGGTTGTAATAATAGTAAGCGCTTCCTAAAGTGTCTAAAAATTCATAAACCTTGAATCTATAGTCCACACCAGATGAAAGACCGCGCATGTCACAAAAAGAACCAGTATCGGCATACATAACAAACCAGCGCGAATAAGCAGTGTCGGGGCCCCAGCTGCCATAATTATTGGTTGAAATGGTATCACCCTGCCTGTATAAGGCAGAGCCTGCATACCGTTTAAGTGGCTTAGGCGAGCAGTCTGCAGTTATATCATTTCGCTGCATTACCAGTAAACGCTTATTGCCATCGCCTTTGGTCCAGCTGATCCGGGCCGAAGAATCTGTTACCATGCTGATTGTAACGCCGCTTAGTGGCTGTGAAACCTCAAAAGTAGTGCTTGTATCAAAGAAATAACCATTATCATAATTGCTTCCTAAACCAGGACCGTTTACCTCATAAACGCCAAAATAATAGTGCGTGTTCCTTCGCAAACCTTTTATGTCGAAGGTATCTTTTGTACCACGGTAGAGGACAAATTCATTGGTATCAATCATGGTCCCCCTTCCAAAAGTGTCGTTGGCGGTGTAAATATTGTAATCAACGGGTCCGAGTATGATGGGCTGGCCCTTACGTGCTACTATAACTCGCTCTGAACCATTACCCTTGGTCAGCTTAAACTTGATCCGTTCTCCGTTTACCGTAATATACTTTTTTGCCGAAGCCGGACTGGTTGGCTCCGGCTTTATATAAGCATTCTTAACTATCGATACCCCACCTGTTGTATAGTTAATGATATCTTGTGTGAGATTCGAATCAAGGTCGGCAAATACAAGGCTTGGGTGTACAAGAACCCCGCTTAGTTGAATGTATTCATAGTTAAACTCAGGATTGAGTGTCTGGTATGAATTTCTGTAAAAAGTGCTTAAAGCCTGGGATGCATTTCCACTTAGGATATCCGGAAAGCTATCACCATCCAGGTCTGCGATCCGTGCTACGGTTCCGTTATAACTAGAACCGGTAGTAAACCCCGGATTCGTTGGATTGGTTGTTGTATTAATGAAAAGAGTTGGGCTAGTTGCCCCTACAGCAAGTACGTCCATCTTTCCATCCCTGTTAATGTCACTAATATCAACACTGGTGTAATCGGAGAACTGCCCCAAAGTATAAGAGTAAGTGAATGTGAAATAGCTACTTGTTGAAGTATTTCTTAAGAGCATCGTGGAATTAGACGCATTGGCAACCAGGGGGGAAACGATGATATCCGGTTTACCATCGCCAGTCATGTCTCCGCTCGTAATCATTTTACCTCTATAAGCAGTAATATTTATTGGTGAACCAAAGACCACTGTATCACACCCAGGGCTAATGTTACCGTATACCTTCACGCAATTGCACGCAACTGTATCGAAAATAACGGCTAAGTCCATTTTGCCATTGAGATCAAAATCGTTCAGGTCAAAATCTCTCGGTGAACCTGTGAGGCTAAATGTGTCGGGGGTGTGAAATGAAATGGTGCTATCGGTTGATTTGTTTCGAAATACGTATACCTTTCGAATTGATTTATTAATAACGACGAGATCTTGTTTGCCATCTGAGTTTATATCAAGCCTCCTCATCATCTTGTGACCGGTGCTGTCATTAATCGTAATATAGGATGGAAAAGAGGTTGCCGATGCTATATAAGATCGGTTATTCCCGTATACACGTGAGGGTCCGTTATAAATGACCACTGCAAAATCAATGGCATTATCATTATTGAAGTCGGCGCCCGCAATTTGTTCCTGGGTAAGCAAGCCATTGCCATATGTTGAGATTGCATTTACATAGTTTAATATATTTTGATCGATATACCTCCCTCCGCCGAAAACAACATTAAACTTCCTTTTGGATATTGCCATCCGGCCTGACCTGCTTACATATATATAATCGGATTGAGCGGATAACGGAACTTCGACAACAAGTGTGGTGGCAGATGCGGATAAAACTTTCGCAGCGACGCCTCCAAATGACACAAAATTACTATCGGCGGTTGTGTGAAAGTTTAAGCCTACTATGGTATCGTGATCGTGATATTTAGCTTGTAGCGGTTTGAAAGATGAAATGACGGGCACCTGTGAATATGCATTACCTGCAAACAGATTAGCAACAAGAACGAGAGTTATTATTGGATGGAGATATAGGAAGGCTTGTGATTGAACGCGGAGTCTTTGGCGGACAGAGCTGGTATTTTTTAACATACGGCAAGGATAATGCATCAGGAGCAATATTTTCCCAGGTATAGCTCACTTTTTTGATTTTTAACTTGTCCCATTCCCCATACCTTCACTGGCGGGAAGACGAACTATCGGCCAAAAACAAAAAATCCCCACAGCAACAAAGCTATGAGGATTTTTAAAGGACTTGGCAATGACATACTTTCCCAGGTGTTACCCAAGTATCATCTGCGCTGGCGGGCTTAACTGCTCTGTTCGGAAAGGGAAGAGGTGGACACCGTCGCTAAAATCACCAAGAAGATCGTAAAGTTCAATGGTTAATGGT
>JAUXUD010000092.1 GCA_030680835.1 Bacteroidota bacterium | reverse complement strand
TCAACAAAATAACAAATCGCAATCGCAATCGTAGCGACAGGTCGCGACCTGTCGCTACGATTGCGGTTGCGATTTTAATATTGTATCATAAAAATGTCGTCACACAATCAGGTAAAAATATTTTCAGGAACCAACTCCAGGTATCTGGCAGAGGAAATAGCAAAATCATATGGTATTCCGTTGGGAGATTGTACCATTACGATGTTTAGTGACGGCGAATTTCAACCGAGCTTTAACGAATCGGTGCGCGGTTGTGATGTGTTCCTGGTTCAGTCAACCTTTTCGAATACCGATAATTTAATGGAACTGTTGTTAATGATTGATGCAGCCAAACGTGCATCGGCTCATTATATCACTGCCGTTATTCCGTATTTTGGAATGGCCCGCCAGGACAGAAAAGACAAACCCCGTGTTTCCATCGGTTCAAAAGTTGTGGCAGATATGCTTACCGTTGTAGGGGCAAGCCGGGTTATTACCATGGATTTACATGCACCGCAAATTCAGGGATTTTTTGAAGTTCCCGTTGACCACCTGAATCCATCGGTGATCTTTTTGCCTTATATGCGCAGCCTCAATATGGGAAAGAACCTGGTCATTGCTTCGCCCGATATGGGATCATCGGCAAGGGCACGTACCTATGCAAAGGCTTTGGGCTGCGATATGGTAATTGTTGATAAAGAGCGCAGAAGGGCCAATGAAATTGCATCCATGACCTTAATTGGAGATGTTAGCGGCAAGGATGTATTTATGGTGGATGATATTATCGATACCGGTAATACACTGGCCAAGGCATCGCAGTTGTTAAAAGATAAAGGTGCCGTAAGTGTGCGTGCTATGTGTACGCACCCTGTGTTAAGCGGCAAGGCATACGAAATTATAGAAAACAGTGTAATTGATGAACTGGTGGTTTGCAATACCATTCCATTAAAACGCCATGATTCTAAAATAAAGGTATTAACGGTAGCAACGCTTTTTGCCGATGCCATCCGCAACATTACCGAACACGGTTCAATAAGCAGTTTGTTTGATATTAAAGAAAACGAGCAGAGCAATTGAACCCTGGTTGATGGGAAATAATCTCGTTTAAGGACGGGATGAGTTTTGAGTAAACAATTTAAATAAATATATAAAATGAAATCAGTAGCGCTTTTTGGATACAAAAGACCTGAAACAGGAAAAGTATCAAGCAAATCTTTAAGAAACGAAGGTAAAGTACCTTGTGTATTGTATGGTGGCACAGAGCATGTGCATTTCTCGGTTTATTCGCCCGACTTTAAAATTTTGGTTTATACCCCTAATACCTATAAAGTTCAGTTGGATATTGATGGTAAAATTTATAATGCCATATTACAGGATGTGCAGTTTCATCCGGTTAATGACACTATTTTACATGCCGACTTTTTGGAAGTTGACGATTCGAAACCTGTTGAAATAGGAATTCCTGTAAAATTGATAGGAAATTCGATCGGAGTTCGCCAGGGAGGTAAGCTGGTTGTGAAATCTAAAAAATTAAGAGTACGGGCATTGCCTTCCGAACTGCCCGATTTTATTGAAGTGAATATTGATAATCTTGAAATCGGCAAATCGATAAAAGTAGCAGATATAACCGGATCGGGATTAAATTTACTGGATTCACCCAACAATCCGGTTGTGAGTGTAATTACCACCCGTGCGGCCCAGGAGGCAGCCAAAGACGAAGTGAAAGCGCCAGCCGCAGCCGCTGCAGCCCCTGCAGCAGCCCCTGCCAAAAAGAAATAAGAATCTCAAACATAAAAAAACCCTGAAGGATTTACCTCAGGGTTTTTTTTATTGCCAATTACTGGTTAATTATGCATCATAAATGAAATACCTCATAATAGGATTAGGAAACATTGGCGACGAATATGCACATACCCGGCATAATATTGGGTTTGATATCATAGATGAACTGGCTTTAAAATATAAGGTTAGCTTCGCCCCCGATCGCTATGCAGAGGTTGCTGAAATAAGTTTAAGAGGCCGGCAAATATTTTTAATTAAACCTACAACGTATATGAATTTGAGTGGAAAAGCCGTTAGGTATTGGATGCAGAAACTGAAGCTTGAACCTGAAAATATTTTGGTATTGGTTGATGACCTTGCTATTCAGCCCGGAAAAATACGCTTAAGAGGAAGTGGCAGCGATGCGGGTCATAACGGATTAAAAAGCATCAACGAATTATTAATGACCCAAAATTATCCGCGTTTGCGTTTTGGCATTGGCAGCAATTACCCGAAGGGTAGACAAATAGATTTTGTGCTGGGCAAGTGGAACCTGGAAGAAGCTAAAGAAATTCAACCACTCATACATAAATCGGTATTGGCCATTGAAAGCTTTGTAATAAAAGGGCTTGCTGCAACCATGAGTGAATTTAACAAATAAATAACAGAGAATTATAAATGCAGGCTGAACCTAAAAATAATTATGTAAGCAATACCCTTTGGGGTTTATTGGAAAAGTCGGCAAGGATTATTTCAGGAATTCTGGTAGGGGTACTTGTTGTAAGGTATCTGGGAAAAGAACAATACGGATACATTGCATATGGTTTAAGTGTAATTTCAATATTAACCATATTTTCTACACTGGGCCTCGATGGCCTGATTGTACGCGAATTGATTACCCGTAATGACAGGAAGCATAGCATTATGGGAACTGCATTCTGGCTGCGTTTCTGGGGGTCGTTTGTGGTAATGGCAGGGGCAACTTTTTATTCATCCATGAGAGATACCGCTGATGTTACATTCATTGTGTTTCTGCTCAGCATTTCAATAGTTTTCCAGTCTTTATCGGTTATCGATTTTCATTTTCAATCCACCGTAAAAGGCCGTTTTACTGCCATTAACCAGGTAATCACATTATTTGTTTCGGCATTAATTAAATTATATTTTATTTATATCAAAGCACCGCTCGAATGGTTTGCCTGCATGGCTGCATTTGAAGCTGCCCTCGTTGCAGTTATTCAAATATTATTTTATAAAAAAGATTCGCAATTCATCAAATTATGGCGTTTTAACTGGAGTGAAGCAAAGTATTTATTGATACTTTCATCTCCAATTATTTTATCATCGTTTCTTCAAATGCTGTATCAAAAAGCCGATCGTATTTTAATAGAACGTTTTTTACATGAGTGGGGATTGGTTGGAAATTATGATGCGGGGGTACGAATCAGTGAAGCATCCTATGTAATTCCGGTTGCTGTGTGTGCAGCTGTTTTTCCGGGAATTATCAATAACAGAAATGATAAAATTCTGCAGTTAAAACGTTTGGGTCAGCTTTACTCGGTAATGATATGGAGTGCATTAATTGTTGCCATTGGGGGTACAATATTTGGCGATTGGGCAATTCATTTTTTATATGGCGATAAGTTTGATCTGGCGCCTGCTGTATTTAAGATATTTATCTGGGTAAATATCCCTGTTTTTTGGGGTACCGCATGGGGCATGTGGATGCTCACTGAAAACAAACAAAAATATGTTGTATGGATGCAATTATTAAATGGAACCATTATCCTTGTTTCAGAGTTTATACTGATACCGGCAATAGGCATAAATGGTGCGGCTTATTCTATGATTTTAGGCTCCTATTCTGCATTTGTTTTTATGATTCTGGCCTATAAACCCAAACAAGGTTTCCAACTATTTATTAATGCCCTGAACCCACGAAATATTTGGGAAGTTTTTAAATACTCAAAAAATAAAGATGCTTCATAAATGATTTTAATATACTCCGCATTATTGTCGAACCGGTTAAAATACGTACTTAACGAGGTTTTTGTAAATCAGCTGGGGATTACTTTTAAGCATACGGATAGTCTGGATTATTTCGAAAAATCAAATTCAATTAAACTCAATTACAGTACGGCAATAATAGACGGCTGTTTAAATATTCCGGCAAATAATTTACTGTACGAAGAAGATATTTTTGATCAGCAGATAATTGTTGAAAAAGATACAGAATGGAAATACCTTTTTTTTCAGCAAATCTTTGAAAATATACCTGATTTCAGGCTTCCCACACATTATTTAAATTTCGATTTGTTTTCGGCCGTGTTTTATTTGCTAAGCCGGTATGAAGAATATTTACCTTCGGTTAAAGATGAACATCAGCGTTACAAAGAAACAAATAGTCTGGCTTTTAAAAACGGATTTTTAGAAATACCCCTGATCGATTTTTGGATCATGAAGTTTAAGAATATTTTAAAAAAACAATATCCTGAAATTGAATTAAAGTCAACCCGGTTTAAACAAATCAATACCATTGATATTGATTTTATTTATAAATACAAAGGGCATTCAACACTCAGACTGGCACAAAAAGCTGCGGGTGCTTTGTATAGAATGAAATGGGATCAGCGTATTTTTGATAAAACAAAACCCGACCCGTATGACAGCTATGATTATTTAACAGAACAAGCAAATGCGAAAAATATAGAAACGATTTTTTTCTTCCTGCTGGCTGATTATGGAACCTACGATAAAAATCACGCTCCACAATCCGGTTTGTTTGCAAATCTTGTAAAAAGTTTATGCAATAATTATACCTGCGGCATCCATCCTTCGTATCGCTCCACAATCGATAACAAAGCACTCAGGAAGGAACTCGAAATTTTTGAACAATTAACATCCCGTCGAGCCCGCGATTCGCGCAATCATTTTTTAAAAATAAAAATACCGGAGACTTATTTGCAATTAAGCAAGGCAGGAATTGAAAAAGATTTCACCATGGCTTATTCAAACCACACCGGTTTCAGGGCTTCAGCTTCGTTTCCATTTCAGTTTTTTGATTTGTCAGCAAATGAACAAACTCCTTTATGGGTTCAACCCGTTTGCTTAATGGATGTTACTTTAAAAAATGCGATGAAAATGGATCCGGCTACCGCCATTAAAAAAATTGCAGAATTGAAAAGCATTGTAAAGGAGGTAGGAGGAATGTTTGTAAGTATCTGGCACAATTCATCCTTTGATGAAAATGAAGGCTGGGCAGGTTGGGACCGGGTATATAACTCACTGTTTGAACCTTCATAAAAAAATCAAAAATTCTTAACTCATAACTCATAACTCATAACTCATAACTCTTAATTCTAAATTCTGCATTCTTAATTCTAAATTCAATTCTTAATTCATTATTTTTGAAACGGGTATTAAAGTAAAACGATGATAGTACAAAAGCTAAAGATATACGACACGTTAAAAAAAGAAACGGTATTGTTTGAACCGCTGCATCCGGGTTATGTGGGTATGTATGTTTGCGGCCCAACGGTTTACAGCAATGCACACCTGGGGAATTGCCGCACCTATGTTTCTTTTGATGTGATATACAGATATCTGATGCATATTGGATACAAGGTAAGGTATGTGCGAAACATTACCGATGCCGGGCATCTGGAAGGCGATTTGGATGAAGGGGATGATAAATTTGCAAAAAAAGCAATACTTGAACAAATTGAACCCATGGAAATTGTTCAACGTTATACCGTAGATTTTCACCATGTGCTGAACTTGTTTAATACATTGCCACCAAGTATTGAGCCAACAGCAACCGGACATATTATTGAGCAGATTGAAATGACCCAAAAAATAATTGAGAATGGGTATGCATATGAAAATAATGGAACCGTTTATTTTGATGTAGATAAATTTTCAAAAGAGTATCCATACACACAATTATCCGGAAGAAATTTAGAAGAGCTTTTAAACAACACCAGGGAACTGGAAGGGCAGAATGATAAGAAGGGCAGACTTGATTTTGCACTCTGGATTAAAGCAAAGCCCGAAACCCTGATGCGCTGGAACAGCCCGTGGGGTGAAGGATTTCCGGGATGGCATATTGAATGTTCGGCCATGAGTTCAAAATATCTGGGTCATGAATTTGATATTCATGGTGGCGGAATGGATTTGATTCCTACACATCATACCAATGAAATTGCACAAAATATTGCATGCCATAAAAATACGCCCGCCAGGTATTGGGTTCATACCAACATGCTTACGGTGAACGGACAAAAAATGAGCAAGAGTTTGGGCAATGCATTTTTACCTGAAGAGCTATTTTCGGGAAACCACCAAATACTGGATAAAGGATACAGTCCGATGGCGGTAAGGTTTTTTATGCTGCAGGCACATTACCGCAGTACCCTTGATTTTAGCAATGAAGCATTGCAAGCTTCAGAAAAAGGTTTGAACCGATTAATGAATGCGGTTAAACTGCTTAATAATATTAATGTTTCTGTTAAAAGTACTGTTGATATAAAAGGGTTAACAAATAATATTTACGAAGCATTAAATGAAGATTTTAATACACCTGTTGCGATTGCAGGTTTGTTTGAAGGGGTGCGTTTCATTAACCTCATTAATGATGGAAAAGAAACCATTACGGCTAGTGATAAATTACTTCTACAAACACTTTTTAAAGAAATTGTTTTTGATGTATTGGGTTTGAAAGAAGAACAATCAGAAAGAACTGAAAAGATTGATGGATTAATGCAAATGATTTTGGAATTTAGAACAGAAGCAAAAGCGAATAAAGATTTTTTAAAGTCGGATTGGATCAGAGAACGCTTGAAAGAAATTGGATTTGAGATAAAGGACAGTAAAGAAGGCACAAAATACACTATTTTATAAATGCAAGGTATTCAATACATTAATTTTTGAACTTAATTAAAAAATACCCATTATTGGGTATTTTTTAGTTAATAAGGTTGTATTACTTTTGGGAGTTCAATTAAACAAGCCATGCAAATAAACAACACCCAAACTGCCGTTTCACAATATGTGAACAAAGCAAACCGAACCATAAGCTGGAATTCTATCTATAAAGTTTATGTAAATATTGAAATGGAAAAAGACTGCAGCGTATTTAATCTGGAGTTAATAGATGGTTACCTGAAACCTTTTGAATTTTTGGAATTCGGGCAACATAAGATGATCCAAAATACGATTGCACTTTTTGTGTTCAGTATAAAAAAGGGTAACAAAACAAATACCTTCGTTCAGGTACCGGGTATAAAATTTAACCCCGATACAAGATCTGTTTTGGTATTGGTACAAAAGCTGGATGAGACATATGGTTACCAATGGATTGATTTAGCGGGCCAATCACTGGGTGAACCTAAATTTGACCTGAAAATAATAGAGGAGCAGTTAACTCAGGTTTTTAACTGATTTTTCAAAAATAATTTTTACTTTTCTAATTTCCTGAATTTTCAAAAGAAATTTACAGTTTCAGGTTTGCACTACAAATTTTGTAGTAAATTTTTTATAATATTGTTTGTGATTGAGAAATCTAGAACTTACATTGCATATTAATATCCTTTCTGATAACCTTTTTTAATTTTATTATAACATGAAAAAACTATTACCCTTTGTAGTACTCATTATTTTAAGTCTGCAAAATTTTTTATTTGCCCAGGTTTCATTATTAAATGGCACCTTATCATTTAATGGTGCGGTAAATGCACAACATTTGGTTGGTAACACATTGTATGTTGGCGGTGCGTTTACGGGTATTGATGCAAAAACAGGTCCTCTTGTTGGAATAAATATGCTTACCGGCTTACCAGCAGGACTGGCACTTCCTGTTATCGGGGGAACCGGAGCATCTGTAAATACTATTTGTTACAGTGCAACCTATGGTTATTTAATTGGGGGTACATTTACATCTGTTGGTGGGCAAAGCAGAATAAGAATTGCCAGATTAAATCCGGATCTTACCTTAAATGCGATGAATATTTCGGCACCCGGAACAGTAAACAAAATTGTTATTTATAATGATAAGGCATATGTTTTTGGCAGTTTTGGCGGATTGAGAATCAACTTAAGCAATAATACGGTTGATAATACATGGAACATACAATTTCCGGCTGCTAGTATTAATGATGCCGAAATTAATGGTACAACCCTTTATGTTGGAGGTTCGATAATTGCATCCAGTGGGCCAAATAAGGCTATAGCAAGTTATGATTTAGCGAACAATGGACTTTTAAATACTTTTTGGAATCCAACTATCAGAAGTTCGGCTTATCCAACAAACCCAAATTATGCCTCGATAAATGATTTGCTAATTGTAAATAATATCATTTATTTTGGCGGGAGCAACATATATATAGTTGGCGGTTTGACTAGAAACAATTTTGGGGCAATTTCATTATCCGGGACTGTTAATGGTTTAAATATTGGTTTTAACGGGAATGTTTCAGCACTGGCATATTACAATGGAAATATATTTGCTGGTGGGTACTATACTCTGGCAAGGAGTGGAACCAATCCGTATTTAAACCGGGTAGGTTTGGCCATGATAAATATAGCTGCAGGTCAGCTTAGTACCTGGAATCCAAATCCAACCAGTGATGGTGTAAATCCCATAAGTGTACAATCATTGAATGTTGCAGTGGGAAGCAGTAATTATTTAATGGTTGGAGGTAATTTTGGCGGAATCGCCGGAAATAACACAATTAAACGCTTTGCTGGTTTTTCATTAGCTTTTACTGCTCCTGTTTTGATACCTGCAATTTCACCCAGTCCAAATGGAGTGCCAAAAGTATTTTTGCAAAGCGGTACAAATATTTTAGCCGGTGGTTCATTCTCGAGTATATTAGCATATTCACGTAATCGCGCTGCAGCAATTGATATATCAACAGGCTTACCAACAGCTTTTAATCCAAATATTCAAAATGGAGAAGTTTTTGCCATTCATGCATCCGGAGGAAACATATTTATTGGAGGATCATTTACTTTGGTAAACTATAACAGTAAAGGTCGTTTTGTTACAGTGAACGGTTTGGGTCAGATAAATACAAGCATTGGAGCCAACTTTAACAATACTGTGAGATGTATTACAACCGCAGGATCTGTGATTTTTGTGGGGGGTGATTTCCGCTCTGTTTCTTCCCCTTATTTCCCATTCACGCAGCATTTCAGAAATTTTTTAGTTAAGTTATCTTATTATGGTCCCGGAAATTATTATGAAATTAACACACAATTTAATGCAAACTTAAATTATTCAGGGGTTGGTGATATTCGTGCGGTTAATGTAATTAAATCAATTAATGGTTATTTATATGTTGGAGGACGTTTTACAAGCCCACGAAACAAAATTGCGGTTTTAAACTATGCAAATGGAACCGGAAGTGTAGTTCCATCATTTAACTGCCCGGTTGTAAATTCAAGCGATGTGGTAGAAGTGAATGATATTACACAAATAAATTATTCACAAATAGCAATTGGTGGAAATTTCCCTTACGGCTTTGGTACCCCTGTTTATAATCCTTCTTACACAATAAATTATGCTTCCAATGCTTCAACAAATGGCGGACTTGCCGTTTTAAATGCAACCTATGGAAACCTGATTTTAAGGAGTCAAACAAATAGCTGGGCCGGTTCTCAATTGCCACCTTCTGCAATTTATAAACCCGTAACAGATAATGCTGTATATTTTACAAATCGTTACGGACTTTTTAGAACGTCATTATTAAACGGGCAAATTGACAATATTTCTTTTTTTAATATGTATACAAGTTCAGCCAATAATCCTGCTTCATATATAAATTCAATTTCATCCAGTGGAAATTGGTATTTTATGGGCGGATCTTTTTATGCAGATATTAATTATGCTGGAACTACTTTTAATAATTTAGCCCCTGTTTATTATGCACCGCTTCTGGCTCCAACAATAACAGCAAACAGTCTCACTTTTTCTGCTATTACCACGGGTTCGATGACATTAAACTTTAATGCAGGAAATGGAAGCCGTAGAATTGTACTGGCTCGTTATGGTTCTCCGGTTACTACGAATCCAACAGATTTAAATTCTTATTATGCCTCTTCAGCCTATGGTTATGGTTCCAATATTGGTGGTGCTTATGTAGTTTATGATGGCATGGGTACTTCCTTTAACCTTACCAATTTGTTTGCCAATTCACTTTTCTATTTCCGGATTGTTGAATATAACGGAACAGGTGCTTATACCGCCTACGCAACAAACTATCTAAGTGGTTCGGCTTCCACTGCCGATTACTCTACACCAACCGTATCTGCCAGCAATGTTAATTTTTCGAATATTGGCACCAATAGCATGCAAGTAAACTGGACGAGAGGAAATGGAAACCAATGTTTGGTTATTGCAAAATTAGGCTCACCCGTTAATGCCTTGCCGGCCAATAATGGATACTATGCTCCCAATGCCTCCTTAGGCTTTGGTTATAATTTTGGCAATGGAAATTTTTCAGTTTATACAGGCAGCGGAACAAGTGTTACCGTGTCCAATCTGATATCAGGTGCCAATTACTATTTCGCAGTATTTGAATACAATACCAATACCGGACTTTTCAGGTATCGAACCACCAGCCCTGCAACCGGCAATGCATCCACGATTGCGATGGCTGCGAGTCCAACATTGGCTGCATCAAATCTTACTTTTCAAAATTTAGGTTCGAGTATTACCAAGGTAAACTGGCAGCAGACGGGAAATGGAAACAAGCGTCTTGTGATAGCTATTCCGGGAGCAATAACCAATTTGAATTATGTGAATGCTTTTGATGGTTTGCCTTATGTTGCCAACTCTAATTTTAGCTCATATAGTCCTAACCCCGGATCGATACCTATATACTTAAATGCTGCATATTTAGGTTCAGGCCGTGTAGTTTATAATGGAACAGCTAATTTTGCCATCGTTTCGGGCTTATTGGCAAATACATTTTATACCTATGTGGTTGTTGAATACAATGAACTCACGGGAATACCAACTTCGGCCAATTACCTGAACAGCCCCGTTGGTTTTGGCTATAATAAAACCGACCCTGCTATTCAACCTCCTTCCACTAATGCAAGCAACATAACTTCCATCGAATCAAATTCAGCACTTAAATTAAGCTGGGTATCGGGAAATGGAAATTACAGGATGGTGGTTGCCCGGCAGGCAGGTTTTGTAAACTGGAGCCCTGCAGTAAATGTTAATTATCCTGCAAACTCAAATTTTAGTACAGCCACAGACCTTGGATCTGGCAATAAGGTGGTTTATAGTGGTAATGGTAATAATGCTTTAATAACAGGTTTAAATGCCTATACCAATTATTATTTCACAATTTACGAGTTTAACTCAGTATTTAATAATGGAACCAGTTTACAGGAATATGCTTATTTAACATTAAATGCAGCTACATATATAGCCAAAACGGTACCGCCAAACTGGCCACGTACCGCAGGGGGTGTTGACAGGGATGCAGCAGGTGGTGTTGCAGTAGATGGATCCGGAAACGTATATGTAGCCGGAACATTTAAAGGAAATTCAAATTGGGGATTAACAGAAATAACGGGTGCAGGGAATGATATTTTCCTCTCAAAATATAATTCTACCGGAGACCTTTTATGGGTTGTAAGTGCGGGGAGTACAGATGATGAGGCAGCATCCTCAGTGGCCGTTGATGCATCCGGGAATCCATATATAACCGGGTCATTCCGCTCAACTGCTACTTTTGGTTCAAGTTCAGTTATTTCAGCCGGCTCTGATGATATTTTTATAGCAAAATATAATAGCAGCGGAAATTTACAATGGGTAAACAGAATTGGAGGAACTGGTCAGGATGTGGGAAATAGCTTAACAATTGATGCAACAGGGAATATTTTACTTGCAGGATATTTTAATGGAACAATTAGCTTTTCGGGCTCCTCTACGAGCTTAACATCTTATGGTCAATCTGATTTTCTCGTAGCAAAATACAATTCCAGTGGTGCGCTGCAATGGGCAAACAAAGGAGGAAGTACCGGATATGATTTTGCTTTTGGTGTGGCCACCGATCTTAGTAGCAATGTTTTTGTAACCGGAGAAATTAAAGGAGCATCAACATTCGGTTCAGTAACTACAACCTATAATGCAATGGCAGATATTGCCATTGTAAAATACAATAGCTCCGGTGTGGTGCAGTTTGCAAATGCATACGGAAGCGCGGGCGATGACCAGGGTTATGGTATTGCGGTGGATGCAAACAACCAGGTATATATTGTAGGGGCATTTAGCAATAGCGTAACTTTTGGAACCAATACTCTTACTTCAGGAGGTATCACCGACGGATTTATTATAAAAATTACCGGTGCGGCAGGTGCGGTTCAATGGGCTAAAAAGCAAGGCGGACTTGCTCAGGATGCAGCAGGTGGAGTAGGAATTGGAACAAATGGTGATATTTTTGTGGTGGGTTCATTTGGTGGTACCGCTTCATTTGATGCACTATCGTTAACTTCATCCGGAAATCTTGATATTTTTACTGCAATCTATACCTCCAACGGCTTACTGAATGTTGCAATAAAATATGGAGGACCTTTGGATGATGCCGCACGTGGCATAGCTGCCATAACAGCTAATAATTCATACATAACCGGATATTTTAATGGTACTGCCAATTTCGGTGGCTTTGATGTAAAAGCCAGAATTGCACCTTCTTCTACCGGTGGCGATTGGGATGTATTTGTACATAATATCGGTGCAACCTATAATACGGATCCTTCGGTTGATTTGGTTGCATGGTATAGATTTAACGGCAATGCCAATGATTTTAGCGGCAACGGATATAATGGAACCATTGTATCACCAGGTGGGGCTAATACGGTAACTTCTATTACCGACAGAAACACCACCTCAGGCAGCGCATATCAGTTTAATGGTGCCGGAAGGGTTGATTTTACAATACCTTCAAATTCTGCTTTAAACAACCTGAGTCAATTAACTGTGATGGGTTGGGTGAATATAGCAAGTTTTACCGGTACGGCTAATTATGTAGACAGGGCTTTGATCTCAACGGATATCACGGATGGATTGTCTTTTAATGTAAGTCTCGATAAAGATCAAGGTATCTCTGGTTTTGTTTATGATAATACCGGCACTCCAATAGGAGTGGCTGTTGCACCCAATTACACCTATGCTCCACTTGCAAATTGGGTACATGTTGCCTTAACTTATGAAAATGGAGTAAATACAAAGGTATTTTATAATGGGAACATCGCTAATACAAATTCAGCATGGACTAATTCAACCTTTGATCTCAGCAATCGCCGTTATACAATTGGTGCGCAGGGTTCTACAATAGGTTCTATTTTTACAAGCTATTACAACATGAATGGAGGAATTGATGATGTGAGAATTTATAAACGGGCCTTAACTGCTGTGCAAATTCAGGATATCATGAATGCTACTTCAGCATTATCCAGTCCGCCAAGAGAAGATGAAACAGGTGGAATTACTTTAAATAAGAAAACCGGTGTTCTATGGCCAAATCCAGGCTCTGACCTGATAAATTTAGAAATAGAAAATGAAGTGGAAGGTGAAATAAGTTTTGCTATTACAGATATTTCGGGAAAATCTGTATATGTTGAACCGGCAAAATGGTATAAAAACGGAGCCTTGGTTAAAACATTTAATATCGCTGAAATTCAAAGTGGTTACTACGTATTACTGGTAACAAAAGGTGGGCAAACTTCAACTCATAAATTGATTATTTCGAAATAAAAAATTATACCGGGACTGTGCGTTGCAGTCCCGGATTTATCACATTTTATTTAATAGCTATGAAAAAACTTATAATACTGAGTGCTTCGATATTTTGTACTTTGATGCAAAGTAAAGCCCAAAATATTGTGAACGAATTTTGGGAAACAGATGGTCCTGTAAATTCAAGTGTTCGCATCAACAATAAATTGTACATAGGCGGGGAGTTTATGTATGCAGGTCCAACAACCGGTTCATTCGCCGCATTTAGCCTGGCTACCGGTAATAAAGTGAGCCTGCCCGTAAAATTGCGGGGTACTGTAAACGACATGGTGAGAGATAACTCAGGGAGGATTTATATTGCCGGAAGGTTTTCCGTCAATGGAAATGTACTGCAATCTGTTATACGCCTTTCATCTTCATTAACCCTGGATAATTCATTTCAGTTTAATTTTAACGGGGAAATTAAACAATTGGCGATCAATGGAAATAATTTATATGCAGCCGGTAATTTTAGTAATGTTAATACTCAAATGAGACTTGGGCTTGCAGCCATTGACATAACAACAAATACTTTATCCTCATTTGCTCCAAATCCTGATGGTCAGGTTTCGGCTCTGGCTGTGGCAAATGGAAATTTATACGTAGGAGGTTTGTTTGGCATTATTTCGGCAACATCGCGTAACTCATTGGCGGCTTATAGCAGCTCAAATGTTTTACTGCCTTTAAACATTGCGGTAAATGGCAGCATCAAGGCATTGGCTGTAAAAGATTCTTTGCTTTTTGCCGGAGGTAGCTTCGATTCACTGGGAGGTATCTATAGAAAAAATATAGGCTCCGTTAATTTAAGTACTTCGGCTGTAAGAAGCTGGCAGGCGAATGTTACCGGTACTGTAAATGATATCGCAGTAAACTTAAACAGTGTATATATCGGAGGCAGTTTTTCGCAAGTGGGAACGCAGATTAGAAATAATCTTGCATCCGTTAATATCTATGCCGGAATAGTTGATGTTTTTGATCCCGGGCTCGACGCAGAAGTTACAGATTTAAAAGTAAACAGTGGTTTGGTTTTTGTGGGCGGAACTTTTAATAGTATAGGTTTTGATACCAGGCATTATTTTGCCGGTATCGGCATATCTTCAGCACTTTCACAATCATTGATTCCATTGGTTAATGGTCCGGTGGGTGCTACTTTATTTCTGGGGGATACCATATTTGCCGCAGGAGATTTCAGCAGTTTTGGTGGCAAGAGTGTATTTAATCTGGCAGCCTTTGATTATACAACAGGCAATCAATTATCATGGCCTGTGAGTATTGATGGTCCGGTAAAAGTGATGAAAGCAATAGGAACAGAAATACTGGTTGGTGGAAACTTCCAATCAATAAATCAGCAATTCAGACAAGGATTGGCACTAATTGATACCATTGATGGTACGCCCACCTCATTTGACGTTGAGTGTGATGGATACATTTCGGATGCAGTATTGGCCGGTTCCAATCTGTACCTTGCCGGAAGTTTTGGATATTTCGGTTCAACAGTAAGAAATAACCTGGCGATGGTAAATGCTACCACAGGAACTCTGCAAAGCTGGAATCCAAATATAAATGCACCTGTTTCCAAATTATTACTGAACCAAACACAATTATACGCAATGGGCGAATTTACTGCAGTTGGAGCTGTATCAAAATCACGCATGGCCTCTTTTGAACTTTCCAATAACGGAGCATTGCGCAGTTGGACTGTAAATGCAGATTCTACCATTAATGCAGCCGTTGCCTCAGGTTCGAATATTATTGTCGGAGGTTATTTTTCAACAATAAACGGACAGTCGAGAACATCATTAGCGGCGGTAGATTCGGGCAATGCCACTGTTGCCAGCTGGCAGGCACCCATACAGGGAAGTGTACAGAGTTTACATGCTGATAATGGCCTTTTGTTTGTGGGTGGAAATATATTCACAACTCAGGCTTCAGGTTTTGCCTGTTATAATACTGCAAGCGGACAGGAAATAAATTTTCCTGTAAAACTTTCAGATGGACAAGTTACTTCGATATCCCAGATTGAAAATAGCCTGGTTTTAGGTGGAAATTATACCCTTGATAATGCACTGGGTAAAAGCAATTTTTCAGTAATTAACCTAACAGTAAGTACGCCGGGTACTCAGGCTTCGTCAGTAAGTTTTAGCCAGTTGATGCCAACTTCCATGCGGGTGCATTTTAACAAAGGAAATGGCAGCCGTTGTATTGTGCTTGCAAAAGAGTCAAGCGCAGTTGATAGTTTCCCAATCAATGGGCAGATTTATACTGCAAATGAAACATATGGTTCTGGAAATAATATAGGGAGTAATTATGTGGTATATAATGGGACAGATTCAACATTTGTTTTATCAGGATTAAACTTCGGTACCACTTACCATATTTCTGTTTTTACTTTTAACGGGTATGCATCATTCACAAATTATCTTACTTTAAACCCTGCAACCGGAAACGCTACGACAATTATGGGCTATAATCCACCTACAGTTGCAGCTTCAAATATTACATTTGCGGATGTTCGGGTATCGCAAATGGTTGTTAAATGGACAAATGGGAATGGAACCAAAAGGTATCTGGTTGGAAGGGAAGCCGCCGCTGTAAATCAAATTCCATCGGACAGCACCCAATATTATGGTGGGGCTGATTTTGGCACCGGCACAGATCTTGGAGCTTCAAATTTTGTTACTTATGATGGAACAGGAGATTCAGTACTGGTTACCAATTTAAAAGGTGGCGTTACTTATTATTTTAAAGTTTATGAATATAATGGTACCGGATTGTTTTCGCGTGTACTTGCTGCAGGTGCTCCTGCAGCCAGCAGGCAAATGTTAAGTATGGCAACTGAGCCTACAAGTGGTAGTTCAGCAGTTACCTTTAGCAATACAACCAAACAAAGCACTCAAATCAATTGGGTAAACGGAAATGGATCAGGCAGAATTGTTGTTGCCAGCGAAGGGGCAGCAGTTGTGACTTTGCCGGCTGATGGTGAAACATATACTACAGATAATACTTTTAACGGGAACTCATCCTACCTTTCAGCCAATGAAAGAGTTGTATATATAGGAACCGGAAATCAATTTACATTAAATGGGTTGAACTCAAATACAACATATCATATTGCGGTATTGGAATACAATGGAAACAGCTATACAACCAATTATCAGGCATCTGGTTTTGTAAGGGGAAATGTAACTACCGAGAATGATGTGAATCCTCCGGTACTTCCATCCAAAAGTATTGTATTTACAAAAATAACCAAAGATTCGGTACGTGTAAAATGGACAAAAGGAGATGGACAAAACCGCCTGGTGGTAATGAAAAAAGATGTAAATATTTCAGCATTACCAGTTCAGGGCAAACTTTATGCTTCTTCTTTGGTATTCGGTTCAGGCGATTCTTTGGCTGATGGTTCGAGGATTGTTTCCTATGCAAATAACGACTCAATAAGAGTTTCAAATTTAACACCCAATACCCGGTATTATATTGCCGTTTTTGAAGCCAATACCTCGGGTTCGGGTCCGGTTTATTTAACGGATTCATTTGCCCTGTCAAGTTTTTTTACATTGCCCAACGTGGGGATCAAAAAAATAAATAAGGAAAACAATATAAAAGTATATCCGAATCCATTAAGAGGTGAGAAATTATATATAGAACTGGATAAAGCTTTGTTAGGTAATGAAACCATATTGATTACCGACTTACTTGGAAAAACAGTGTATACAAATGCAATGGGAAAAAAGGAAATGGGCCAAAAGCTGATTGAGCTTGAAGTAGGATCACTTAGCGAAGGTCAATACCTGATGCAGTTTATTTCACCCAGCCAGATTTTTTCTGTTACCTTATTTGTAAATTAAGTATAAAGAATAGCAACAGACGATAAGTCCATCATATAAATTAACTAAAAAAATGAAACGAATTTTAACCTTACTGCTTGTCATTTTTATTATCAACTCCTGTAAGAAGGATATGGATTTAAAAAAATTCAATAATTATGCGCTACAACCTGAAATGGGATTTCCATTGGGTGTTATCAATTTGGAAATGAGAGATCTGTTAAAGGAAGACTCTCTAATTGAATATGGTACAGATGGGCTTATCAGATTTGTTTTGAGAGAAGATTCAATTGCTTCTTTCCCTGTGGATAGTTTCGTAAATATTCCACCTATTGTACCGGTTCAGATTAAAAACGCTTTGGGTATGATTGATATTGACAATATATCGATGTCACAATCGAGAACTTTAACCAAAATGACTGAGAATTTTACTGCAGCCACAAAATCAGCATTAGAAGCTGCTGACGGTCAGAATACAATTTTCCCTGCAATAAATGACCAGAACAGTTCAGTTTCAAGTTTGGGCTTAGGCAGTGATCAATACACAGATGTTACCCTTGGCAACGGTTTTTTAATCATTGATTTTAGAAACAATTTAAAAGTAACCATTGAAGTGATTCGGATTAATATTTTTAATACGGTACCTTTTCAAAGTTTAATAGGGCAACTGGTTTTTACCAATATACCTTCAGGAGGAAACAAGAAGGATTCACTGAATCTTGCAGGAGTTACCCTATCGAGCGATCTGGGCTATTCATTACCTCAGTTTAAATCTTATGCTAGCAATAGCCCGGTATTGGTGAATTTAAATGATTCCATTTCATTTGTTGTAACTACCCGGAATTTGCAGGCCATTTCAGGAAATGCGGTTTTCCCCAATCAGGCCATTAACGCTCAGGATTTAAATGTGGATATGGTTGCTGATGACTCAACAATAAGAATTAAAACAGCGCAGTTTGAAAGTGGCGTAATTGATTATTCAGTTACTTCAACCATTCATGAAGAGTTGCAAATTAAAATTTCTATTCCAGGGGCAATGAAAAACTCCGCACCCTTTCCCCCGGTTAATATAAGCGTTAACAATTCCACCGTTACAGGTCAGATTGTAATCGACCAGGTTGTTTTTGATTTGGGACAGGACGTCACTCAGCCGTATAATAAAATTAAAGTAAAGGTCGAACCCCAGTTGGTATCATCCAATACCATTCAGCCTTTCGATTCATCTAATTATATAGATGCGTCTTTTACATTTGGTACACTTAAATTCCAGGAAGTAAATGGTTTTATGGGCTCGAAGGAAATATTGATTGATCCGAGTTTCGACACCTTAGATTTTTTCGATCGTTTCACCAATGGTTTGCCATTGGATGATCCAAAAATAAAAATAATCACAGATAATTCAATTGGAGTTCCTATTGATGTATTCATGGATATAGAAGGAGAGTCTGCTTCAGCAAATAAACAAAAATTGAATGCTCCTGCATTTACTATTGGATATCCAACCATTAGTCAAAAAGGACAAACTATCCATTTTGAAAAGGAAATAAATAAAAACAATTCTCAAATTAGCCAATTGTTAAATCTGCCACCAAAATTTATGAAGAGAGGAGGAAAAGCAACTATTAATGCAGGTGGTTTTAAAGGCACATATACTGACTTTGTTTCTAAAGGGAGTTCTATAAATGTTGGTTATGAAATGATTATGCCTCTAACTTTAAAAACGAGTAATTTCGCTTTGAGAGATTCCGCAGATAATCCATTTTTTGAGATTGACAAAACAGCGGGTACAGTTGGCAAATTTAAGTTCGGAGAAGACACTTCTATGATTAATTATATAGAGTTGATCACCAAAATTGAAAACGGAATTCCTTTTGACGCGGAACTTTATTTGTATTTTGGTGATAAAAACGGACAAATATATTCAGATTCTGTTTGGTCGAAAACCTTATTGAAATCCGCAATTCCATTAACAGGCAGTGCCACAACTCCTAGTCTAAGTATGGCTTCTTTTATGTTTACAAAAGATATGATCAGGCATATGATGGAAAAAAACCTTATTCGCATGTATTTTAAGGTTGTAATTAAAACATATAATGATGGGGCGCAAGCTGTAAACATATATTCAACTTACAAAATTAAAATTGGACTGAGTGCGAAAGCCAAATTAAAAATCGCACTAAAAAAATAGTAATCTTCAGATATTATAACTTTTAATCGTACCATAAATGAAAATTACAAATACAATAAAATCAATTATCATCATGATGATTTTGGTTATAAGCTGTTTGACATCTTATGCTCAGCCCAATTTAACTTTCTACAATTCACGTTCGGTGGCACAAGGTGGATTGCTCAATCCAGCCTTACCTTCGAGGCAAGCATTTACTTTTGGCTTTGATTATTACTCTAGTTTATATGTGCCAGGTATAACAGCCTATGACATATTTAGAAATGATGAGGATTCAGCCACTACCGTTTCAAAAATATTAAACGACAATAAATATAACTTTAAAAATGTTAGTTTAAACAATGAAATCAACCCAATTTTTATTGGTTTTAAAGCCGGTAAAAATTACTTTTCAATGGGCCTTCAATTAAAAATGAATATTGGTTATGGTTTGCCAAAGGATCTGTTTGGTTTAGCCGTATATGGAAATGCGGGTCCTCAATACTTGGGCAAGAAAGTCGATCTGAGTGATATTGATTTCAATGCCAACGCTTATACTGCAATTCATTTCGGCTATTCAAGAGATTTTACTGATAAACTAACCATAGGTATACGTGGAAAATATCTGCTGGGATTATTTGATGCGCAATTGAAAGTGAAAAGTGCATATTTACTCACAGATACTACAAGTATAGACAATTACTTCAAAACAACAACGAATGCTGATTATACTTTACAGGCAGCAGGGATTGACCGTATAAAAGGCATAATGGATAAAGAAAATCCATTAAGCAATATGGGTGCTGCTGATTTGATTAATAAGTATCAGTCTGAACCTATAGGTTCAGGGTTTGCAGTTGACCTGGGAGTAAATTATAAATTTACCAATCGATTAAGTGTGTCGGGAAGTGTAATTGATTTAGGTTATATTAATTGGAAAGAAGCAAATCCATTTACAAAAAATGCTACTTTTAATTTCGAAGGGGTATCAACCAATCATATAGATTCGTTAGAAAAAGAATTTGAAAGGTTACTTGATTCGGTAGGTAAAATTTTTGAACCGGAAAAAAATACCACCCCCTATAAGTCATACTTGGTTCCTAAAGTATATTTGGGGATGAATTATAATTTTACAAATAGCAGTGCCCTTGGGTTATTATTATATGGTGAGTTTTTCCCCGGAAATTTCAGACCTGGTGCAAGTGTATCATTATCGCAAAGAATTTGGCGAATATTGGATTTAAAGGTAAATTATAATATCTACGGTACTCAATATTCGAATATCGGTTTGGGTTTTGCCATGCATATGGGACCTGTGGTAGTATTTGCATCAAGTGATAATGCCCTGGGGGCTTATAATTGGAATAAAACCCATTATACAAATGTGAGGGTTGGATTGAATATAAATATCGGAGGCAGGTTCGACAGTGATAACGATGGCGTACCGAACCGAAAAGATAAATGCAAAAAAGTTCCGGGCCTTATTAAATTTAGTGGTTGTCCGGATATTGATGGCGACAGTGTTCCCGACCATTTGGATGAATGTGTTACCATTAAAGGTACAGTAATTGCAAAAGGTTGTCCAGATGCAGATGGTGATGGAGTTAAAGATGTATTGGATTCATGCGTAAACGAAAAAGGAAGTATGAAGCTGAATGGTTGTCCGGATAAAGACCATGACGGGGTTGCTGATAAATATGACTTATGTCCATCTGATTCGGGCGCAGTAATTAACAAAGGTTGTCCGGATGATGATAATGACGGAGTATTAAATAAAAATGACGAATGTCCAAAAGTATTTGGTTCAAAAATAACCAGGGGATGCCCGGATATGGATAAAGATTCGGTTGCTGATAAAAATGATGAATGCCCTGGCGTACCGGGTCCTGTAAGACTTAAAGGATGTCCGGATACTGATGGTGATGGCATTATCAATAAAAACGACAGTTGCATTGGAGAGGCCGGCCCAGCATCAACAAAAGGTTGCCCGGATACCGACAATGATGGGATACCTGATAAAAGCGACAATTGTCCAACCGAAGCGGGCACCGTTGAAAGTGGCGGATGCCCCGAAATTGATCCTTCACTGGTTCAGCTGAGTGTGGAAGAGAAAAAGGTTTTAAGCGAAGCATTCAGCAACCTGGAGTTTGTTTCGGGAACGGCTAAAATAAGCGATAAGTCGAAGGAAAGTTTAGCCGGTCTGGCAGAATTGTTGACCGTAAAAGCAGATTATAAACTGGAAATTTCGGGTCATACCGATAATGTAGGAAAAGAATCGGCAAATCAAAAATTAAGTCAGAACCGTGCAAATGCAGTAAAGAACTTTTTGATTTCGAAGGGAATAAATGGCACCCGGATTCTGGCTAAGGGCTTTGGATCAAAAGTGCCTGTTTATTTAAATGATACCCCGGAAGGCAGACAAAGAAACCGGAGGGTTGAGTTTAAGATTGTGAAATAGGGAACATCGGTATATAACATGTAGAGACGCGATTAATCGCGTCTTTACGCGTTATATACCGATCATCTATTTCTGGAGCATGATTAATTTAGACGGTTCATTAAAACCTTTCCAGGGCTGAAAAGAAGAAACCAGCTTCGATGGCAGCATTCTCGTCGCTATCGCTACCATGCATGGCGTTGGCATCAATAGATTTTGCATATAAATTACGGATGGTTCCGGGAGCTGCTTTTTGTGGATCTGTAGCTCCAATCAGGTTCCTGAAATCGGCAACAGCATTTTCCTTTACCAAAATAGCAGCTACTATAGTACCGCTGGTCATAAAGTCTACCAGGTCGTTAAAAAAAGGTCGTTCCCGGTGAATTTCGTAAAATGCTCCCGCAGATTCTCTGCTTAACCTGAGGTATTTCATTGCCTGAATGCTAAATCCGGCCTGGATAATCTGATCAATAATTTTTCCGGTGTAACCATTTGCAACTGCATCTGGCTTAATCATGGTGAAAGTAATATTATTCATTTTAAAGTTTATAAATCGGGGCGCAAAGTTAATCGCTTATGTGATATTATGGTTAAATGAATAAAAAGGCACGTAATTTTTGTTTTAATGAGACCATATTCAGCATGGCTTAAAAAAAATACGAAAGTTTTTTAAAAAGATAGCGTTAAAATAATTCATTATTAGATATTTGCACCCGCTTTGAACAATATATCGCAAATACGCCCCCTTTTGGAGGCAACCGTTAAACCTAAAGTGGTAATAACCACGCACCATAAGCCCGATGCTGATGCCCTGGGCTCGTCTCTGGGGCTGTTTCTCTTTTTGCAAAAATTGGGTTTAGATCCGAATATAATCAGCCCAACCGACTATGGAGATTTCTTAAAATGGATGCCGGGTGAGTCTGCTGTTATCAATTTTGAAGAGTTTGAAGAGCGGAGTGCAGGTTTGGTACAGGAGGCAGATATCATTTTTTGCCTCGATTTTAATTCATTGAAAAGGATTAATAAATTGGGTTACCAGGTTCAAAATGCAAAGGCTAAAAAAGTGATGATTGACCACCACCTTGAACCTGAGTATTTTGCAGATTATTTTTTATGGACTTCACAAGCCAGCAGTACCTGTGAGTTGATATTTTGGCTTATTGAGCTTTTGGGACAAACAAATTTAATAGATGAAGACATTGCATCGTGTTTATATGCAGGGATTTTAACTGATACTGCTTCATTTAAACATGGTTCCACAACGGCTACAACCCACAGAGTTGCAGGATTTCTTTTAGAAAAAGGTGCAAAATCGAACCGGATTTATGAAGCCATATACGATAACTATTCGGTAGACCGAACCCGTTTCATTGGTTTTTGTCTTTCGCAAAAGCTTGAAATTTTAAAGGAATACAAAACGGCTTTGATTGTAGTTACCGCAGATGAACTTAAAAAGTTTAAAATTGTAACCGGAGACAGCGAAGGTTTGGTAAATTATGGATTGTCGATTACCGATATTGAATTTTCGGTATTGATTATTGACAGAACGGTTGCAAGGAAAATGAGTTTCCGCTCCAAAGATAAATTTCCGGCCAATGAATTTGCCCGGAAATATTTTGACGGTGGGGGCCACTATAACGCAGCCGGGGGAGAAAGCAAGGAGCCTCTTGAAATCGTAGAAGCAAAATTTAAAGAAGCATTAAAGGAATTTACGCAAATATTAACAACAAAATAAAACAAAATAAAATGAGAAAAATGTTAGCCGGTATGGCCGCCCTTTTAATGTTGGCCGCCTGTAACCAAAATCAAAAAACTGATGATGGTATTGAATACAAAATTATCAGAACAAGTGACACTGCCAGAATGGTAGCCAAAGGAGATATGTTAATGGTAGACGTGAAAGCGGTTGTTGGTGAAAACGACACGGTAATGTTTGATACCTATGCAAACAAAAGACCTTTTACGCTTCCTTCGGATGAACCCACATTGAAAAGTGTTTTTGCATTACTTAAAAAAGGCGACAGCGCAACGTTTTTTATTATTGCCGATACCTTTTACCAAAAAAGCATGCAACAACCTATGCCCGCAGGAATTCACGCAGGAGATAAAATTAAATTCACCATTTCGATTTTAGATATTTACAGTCAGCAGGAACTGCAGGACCGCCAGCAGGAAAAGGCAATGGAAGGAATTATGATGGACTCTTTAGCAGTATTAAAATATACAGAGGGACTCAATGGACTGGTTACAACATCGAGTGGCTTAAAATACATGGTTATTAAAGCGGGTAAAGGTAAAGTGGTTAAAAAGGATGATAAAGTAATGGTAAAGTATAAAGGTACTTTATTAAATGGTACTTTGTTTGATGAAACCAAACCAGGTCAACCCGATTTTACATTTAATGTGGGTAAACAACAAGTAATTCCGGGTTGGGATGAAGGCTTGCAATTGATGAAGGAAGGAGATGTTTTTAAATTTATCATCCCATGGCAACTGGCTTATGGTCCGGGTGGAAGTGGACCCATTCCACCTTTTTCTACCCTTGTTTTTGAAGTGGAACTGATAAAAGTAAACTAACAGCATGAACAGAACATTAATTTTAATGGCTTTGACTTTTATAAGCTTTCAGGTTATGGCTCAAAACCAGCAAAAAGTTAAATCAAAACCCATAAGCAGTCAGGCCAAAAAATCAACAACAGCTAAATCAAAACTCATTTTGAACAAGGAATATACCACCGCAAGCGGACTGAAGTACCGCATAACAGAATTTGGCAAAGGAAAACAAATAACAAGTGGAGATAATGTTTCGGTGCATTATACCGGTAAACTGGAAAACGGAACCAAATTTGACAGTTCGAAAGACCGTAACCAGCCGATTACATTTAAGGCAGGAGTTGGCCAGGTGATTAAAGGCTGGGATGAAGGATTGTTGTTATTGAAAGTTGGCGATAAGGCAATTTTTGTAATCCCCCCTTCGCTCGGTTATGGAGATAGAGATATGGGCCCGATTCCGGCACAAAGCACTTTAATTTTTGATATTGAAGTAATGGATGCCACTACACCGGCACCTCCGGTAAAACCGGTTCCATACGATGTTAAAGGTAAAGATACCTTAACTACTGCATCAGGTTTGCGTTATATTAAAGTTGCAAATGGTAGCGGTATTCAGGCTGAAAACGGAAAAACCGTTGAAGTACATTATACCGGTTATTTAATGGATGGGAAACAATTTGATTCGTCTGTTGAGAGAGGAACCTCATTTAATTTTCCATTGGGAATGGGTTCAGTAATTAAAGGCTGGGAAGAAGGAATTGCACTTATGAAAATCGGTGATAAATTTCGTTTCATCATACCGAGCGATATTGCATACGGACCCGAAGGAAGAGGACCGGTTATTCCACCCAATGCCACCCTGATATTTGATGTTGAATTGCTTAATGTAAAATAAATATTTTATAACAGATACCCTGACGGTAACATGTAGAGACGCGATTCATCGCGTCTCAGGGATGAATCTTTGAGACGCGATGAATCGCGTCTCTACCGGGTTACTACCACGCCCAACGGGAGACGCGATGAATCGCGTCTTTACATGTGGATGCCATCGAATTTATTTTACGTAATAGATGTCGTACAATTCATTTAAAATCCCGTCTTTAAGTCCGGTATTACTGGGAGAATATACATTATTGATATCGGCCCAATTAAGAATTCGCAGATAGATATCGGCTGAAACGTCAATGATATCAGCTCTGTCGGGATTTAGCTTTAATTGTTCGATACGTTCGGGGATGCTCATTTTAATTACTTTCCGATGAAAGTTCCGGAGCTGATCACGGGTAAAATAATTTTGTGCAGGGTTTTCATTGATGATGTTAAAAATGCGGTTTATGGTTCCGCTGGTAACTACTGCAGATATATCGGTAATTCCTTTTGTTTTATGCTTGACCCAACTTTCAATGGTTTGCCATGTTTTTTCTTTAACGGCTCCATCCATTAAACGAACGGTGCCAATATCAAATGAAACCCAGTTGATGAGTTTTTTATTTTTTATAATGGCCATTTCGGTACTGCCACCTCCTACATCTACGGTGAGGTAATTTTTTTTGGGTTCAAAAAAAGTGTTAATAGATTTCAAAATCAATTCACTTTCCCGGTGGCCATCAATCACGTTTATTTCCAGGCCAAATTTTTTGTAAACTTTATCCGCAATTTTTTGTCCGTTCCGGGCTTCTCGCATGGCACTGGTTGCACAGGCCATATAATGGTCAACTTCAAATGCATCCAGCAATAATTTAAACGCTTCCATTGCTTTATAAAACAGGATTCGTTTTTCTTTACTTATTTTCTTTTCTTTAAAAGCATCATCGCCTAGGCGTACCGGAATTCTTACAAATTCAACTTTCTTAAACTTTTCATGCGGATCATTTTCAACGGTACGCACAATTTGAAGGCGTACTGCATTTGAACCAATATCTATTGCTGCAAGTTTCATTTTATTTATTTTGAATCGGGAAAATAAAGCAGAATTAACTTTTGAGAATTCTTAAATACCAGGGTAAGCGGTTTATTTTTAGTTTATAATAATGTTGCTTCTCAGCTCCAAAACTTTTAAAGAATTGTGCGATACCTGGTATTTCAGAACCTTCAAAATCGAGTGTCATTTTATGATTGGCAAACTGAAAAATAATATAATCCATTAACTGATACATAGCTCCGTATTCTTTTCCCAAATCGGATGCTGTACCCAGCAAAAACAAAATGCGGTTTTTATGTGTTAAAAATGCAGCGCAAGCCAATAGTTCATTATTGCGTGTATATACGCCTTTTGCCAGTAATTTCTTTTTGTTATAAGCCAGTTCCATCACTTCAAGCAAGCGCTTATAATCATTATCTTTCACACCTTTTGTAAGAGAAGCTTTGTGTAATTTATAAAAACCAACTACATCTGTAAAAGGAATTGTTTTAAGCTCAAGCTCGTGCTTTTTAGCCTTTTTTAGATTTCCTTTTGCCCCCTTACTATAATCTTTTGTAAGCTTTTCATATTGCCGGTTTAAATCAAGCAAATAATTTTTTCTTTTGCTTACAGTCAGGGTATCATCAAAAATCTGGTTTTGTTCATTTAATTGAATTTCAATAAACCTGAATTTTTTTGGTATTGCAGCAATAAAATCCTTTAATTGGTTTTGAGACAAAGATTCTTTAAAAAATACCCCCAGTTGCTGGGTAAAAAAAGGTTGACTTAAATAGTGAATAAAGTATTTTTTATTTTGGGTAAGAGGCATAACTGCTTCATAATCCCCATCAATAAGCGCTTCCCAATTGGGGCTCACAGTATCCAGATACCACGAAAACGCATATATCATTGAGTTAAGCGACTGTTCAATACATAAATCCCATTTGGATTTATCAATTTCAGTATGTTTAAGATAACTAATCAATGATATATGCGAAGGAGAAATGCTATTGGACTAAAACGGCAAATCATCACCGGATGTACCGTTATCCGGAGAAATTTCTGTTTCAGCCCCGGGATGAAACGGGTCTTCGGATGGACTTGATGTAGAAGAACCTGTCCCGGCTGATTCTATTTTCCATGCATTCACATTGGTATACCATTTTCCATTGTACTCGCGCGACTCAAGATTTATAGCAACTTTTACGTCGTTGCCGGTGGTAAATTTTTTCAGGGCATCTGTTTTATCACCCATTGCACTGATGCAAATCTTTTTAGGATATTGTTCCTGGGTTTCGATAACAAACTCCTGTTTTACCCATTCTTTACCTGCTTTGCTGGTACCTGTGGTTGTGGGCATAATTTGAATAATTTTGCCGATAATGTCTAAAGCCATATGAATTGATTTTAAAAGTTTAAAAATATAATTTAAGATTGGATATTCAAAGCAATATGTAATTCACTTAATTGCTTTTGGTCTATTTCACCCGGAGCATCAATCATAACATCTCTTCCAGAGTTGTTTTTAGGAAATGCAATGAAGTCGCGAATGGAATCAACGCCTCCAAAAACCGAACACAAACGATCGAAACCAAAGGCGATACCTGCATGAGGTGGTGCACCAAATTCGAAAGCATTCATTAAAAAACCAAATTGAGCCATTGCCAGCTCAGAGCTAAACCCGAGTATTTCAAACATTTTGGCCTGCAGCTGTTTGTTATGTATTCGAACCGAACCGCCTCCCACTTCTACTCCATTTATAACCAGGTCGTATGCATTGGCCCGTACTTCGCCCAATTTACCTTCATTTAAAAGCAAAATATCTTCAGGTTTTGGTGCGGTAAATGGATGGTGCATTGCAAAATATCTTTGCTCCTCTTCATTATACTCAAGCAAAGGAAAATCAAGTACCCACAGGCATGAAAATTTATTTTTATCGCGCAGATCCAATCGGTTGGCTATTTCTAAACGCAACTCACTTAATGCTTTACGGGTTTTCTCTTTTTGGCCCGCCATTATCAGAATCAAATCGTTGGGTTCTGCACCAAATGCCTTAGCCCAGGCACTTAAAGTTTCTTCATCGTAAAATTTATCAACCGACGATTTCACACTCCCATCCGGGTTCACCCGTGCATACACCAATCCGGTTGCGCCAATTTGCGGACGTTTTACAAAGTCGGTAAGTTCATCCAGTTGTTTTCGAGTATAGTTTGCACATCCTTTGGCACAAATACCTACTACCAATTCAGCCTCATCAAAAATTTTGAACCCATTACCGGAAACAAGGTTGCTGGTTTGCGGTTCATAAATATCTGACAGGCTTACAAACTTCATTTCAAAGCGCGTATCCGGTTTGTCTGAACCATAATATTTCATCGCCTCAGTATAGGTAATTCGCGGAACCGATTCAATCTCAATTCCTTTAACATGCAGGAATAAATGTTTAATCAAACCTTCAAACATGTTGAGCACATCTTCCTGTTCCACAAAACTCATTTCACAATCTATCTGCGTAAATTCGGGCTGCCGGTCTGCACGCAAATCTTCGTCTCTAAAACATTTTACAATTTGATAATAGCGGTCAAAACCACTTACCATCAGCAATTGCTTAAAGGTTTGAGGTGATTGTGGCAAGGCATAAAACTGTCCCTGATTCATTCGGCTGGGCACTACAAAATCACGGGCACCCTCAGGTGTCGACTTAATTAAGACCGGAGTTTCTACTTCAATAAATTCCTGCTTATCCAGGAAAGCTCTGGTTTGTTGTGCAACTTTGTGGCGCAATTGCAAGTTGGCGCGTACACTGGTTCTGCGTAAATCCAGGTAACGGTATTTCATGCGCAAATCATCACCGCCATCGGTATTTTCTTCAATGGTAAAAGGTGGGGTTTGGGATTCATTTAAAACCGTTAAGGTTTCAACTATTATTTCAATATCGCCCGTTGGCAATTGGTTGTTTTTGCTTGACCGTTCTTTTACGAGGCCTGTTACCTGCAAAACAAATTCTCTTCCAAGTTTTCTTGCTTTTTCAGTAAGTTCAGCATGGGTTTCCATGTTGAACACAAGTTGCGTTAACCCATAACGATCGCGCAGGTCTATAAAGGTAACGCCTCCCATATCCCGGCTTCGCTGCAGCCAACCACATAAAGTAACTGTTTTATTGATATCGGTAATCCGAAGCTCCCCGCAGGTATTTGTTCTTAACATATTATCTCTTTTCAGTCAAAAGCTTACAAGGTAATTTCCATTTGTCTAATATCATTGCAAGCAAATATTGCACTCAAAATTGAATTGAATGCCGATTCGCGAAAATACAAAAGCTTGCAACAATATTTTAAACATAATTCCCAGAATCCGGATTAACGCAATTTGCAAGCTTTTATTTTTTCAAATTCTTTTTTTCTTTTCCAGCCTTTAATAATTTATTGTCTTCACCAGCTAGTTTTCGCTGAACTTTTTTGATATCCTCGGCAGCAGGAAGTTCTTCAGGTTTTACCCCCCTTTTAATCAATATTTTTCTAACCGCAACATTATTGTCTTCATGTTCCTTTAATATAGGAATTTCGCCGTTTAGATCCTTTTCACTAACATTATGGCTGGTAAGTTCAGTTGCAAAATCTTTTGCTTTAATAGTAAGTGTTGGTAAGAAATCTGCCAGTGGTCTGTTTTCAGGAACTTTCATTTTCTTCTTCATATCATGCGTGTTATAACCTCCAAATAAGGCTTGATCTCCTTTTGAACGAATAGTTGCAAATCCTTTTTCATCAACACCACGTTCATAAATTATACTGGATAACTTTTTTTCTGATTTTGTCAATTTTTCTCTGGCGGTTACTCTTGCCACATCCAACAACCGTTGTTCAATAATTTCTTGTTTTCTGGTTTGAACTGCAAAATAAGTTTGTGCAAAAGCAATTTCGGTTTTGGCAGGATCACCATTTTGTGCTACCAAATAACATGCGTATCTCGAAAGGGCAATATCATCAATTTCTTTTTGTGCGCCCTTCGGCATTCCGATCGTTTTGCTGACATCAGCAAAATGATCAGAAGTATTGATATCACTGGCTTCGCAGGAAACTAAGGCTTTTTCTATCACCTTATAAAAATTACGCCATTGCGAATAACCAAGTATAATTTGAAGCTCCCTTGCACTCCAGCATTCAATATTATTTACAGTATAACAAGCCCTTTCAAATTGTTCAAATAACTGTTGAATTTGTTCTTTTTTCATTTGCGTTACGTTAAAAATACTTCCAAATGTATTTGTAAAATACTGAAAGAAATAAGCCAACGGTATGTAAACAGATAAACTGTTAAATATATTTATATGTATTTTTGTTGTGTTTAAATCTATAATTCATAAAACATTAACAATCAGGAATAAATAGATTGTATATGTAATAGATATTTGTAAAAACTAAATCCCAATTTTGGGATTTTATTGTAGACTGAATACATTTATTACAATAAAATGCATAAAAAATGGTCTATTTGAACCTAATGAATGAAATAACTGTTTATACCGACGAATACTTTATGAAACATGCCTTGCTTGAAGCGCAAAAAGCGTATGATATGGGTGAAATTCCTGTTGGATGTGTTGTGGTTTGTGAAAACCAGATTATTGGTAAAGGACACAATTTAACTGAGTTATTGCATGATGTAACCGCGCATGCCGAAATGCAGGCAATAACTGCTGCTGCCAATTATTTGGGCGCAAAATACTTAACAGAATGCAGTCTTTATGTTACGGTAGAACCCTGCGTGATGTGTGCAGGTGCTATTTATTGGAGTCAAATGGGTAAATTGATATATGGTGCCAGCGATGAAAAAAGAGGATTTATGAGAGAAGGCAGGCATTTATTGCATCCAAAAACAGAAATACTCAATGGAATTATGGCTGATGAATCGGCTGAATTAATGAAATCTTTTTTTAAAAAACTAAGATAAAATCCTGCTTTGTAGTTTCTGTTTAAAGTAAAAAACAAAAAGTCCGATACCCTTGTTTAAGTATTTAAATTATATTCGCAAATCAAATTATAAAACATTATGGCATTCGAATTACCAAAACTAACTTACGAGTATGCTGCCCTCGAGCCGCATATAGATGCACGCACTATGGAAATACACCATAGCAAACACCACAATGCGTATATTACCAACCTCAATGCTGCAATAGCCGGCAGCGATGCCGAAGCATTGAGCATTGAAGACATTTGCAAACAAATAAGCAAGTATCCCATGCCCGTTCGCAACAACGGAGGCGGGCATTATAACCACAGTTTATTTTGGTCGGTAATGGGCCCAAATAAAGGCGGACAGCCAACAGGCAAATTAATGGAAGCCATTAACAGTGAACTGGGGGGTTGGGATAAATTTAAAGAAGACTTTAACAAGGCTGGAACTACCCGCTTTGGATCAGGCTGGGCCTGGCTTTGCGTTGATGCCGGCAAAAAGCTATGTGTATGTTCTACGCCAAACCAGGATAACCCATTGATGGATATAGCCGAAGTAAAAGGAACTCCGATACTGGGCATGGATGTTTGGGAACATGCCTATTATTTGCATTACCAAAACCGCCGACCTGATTATATCAATGCCTTTTGGAATGTGATTAACTGGGATGAGGTAAGCAGAAGATACGAAGCGGCTATTTAGAGTCTGTCTATAATGTCCTCTGGCGGTGTTATGCTCATTCGTAAAAATGCTCATTTACACAAGTAATCCCGATAGCTATCGGGAGCGCTTTTTACGAACTTCGCAAGCCTTGCCAGAGAACATTCTAGCTCAGACTCCTGCGGCTAATTACCAATATATTTTAAGATTTTAAAAAACGCTCTAATAGCTTCATCACACTTGAGATGAGGCTTTTTTTTATCAATTTTTTCCGTTGATGTAATTAAAAGATTGAATTAAAATAAATCAAATATATTTGATTATTAAATCCAGTTTTACCCATGAAAAATTTTATTTTATTTGCAGTTGTTGCATTGGTTTTTGCCTGCAATAATAAACCCATGAAACAAAAACAATTAAGTGTTTTGGCTGCACCTGTAACCCGCATGGATACAGTAGTTGATGATTATTTTGGAACTAAAGTAGCAGATCCGTACCGATGGCTTGAGAATGATACAGCCCGTGAAGTGATTCAATGGGTAAAAGACCAAAATAAAAGTACACACCATTATTTAGATCAGATTCCGTATCGTGATCAAATCAAAAAACGACTCACAGAAATTTGGAATTTCCCCAAGTACTCAGCACCTTTTAAAGAAGGAGAATACTATTATTTTTCAAAAAATAACGGATTGCAAAATCAAAGTATTTTATATAGAACCAACGATTTAAGTAAAACGGAAAACGCTGAAATATTTCTTGATCCGAATAAATTATCTGATGATGGAACCATTTCACTCGCAAGTTTAACATTTAGCAAGGATCATCATTATGCTGCAGTGGGAATAGCCACTTCAGGAAGTGACTGGAACCAGATTTTTGTATTGGATGTAAATACCAAACAAAAAACCGGAGATACGATTAATTGGGTAAAGTTTAGCGGAGCCAACTGGCGTGGCAACGGATTTTATTACAGCAGATATGATGAACCGGCTCAGGGAAAAGGCTTCAGCAACCAGAATGAGTTTATGAAAATTTATTACCATACCCTCGGGAAACCACAAAATACCGATGAACTGGTTTATGACGACAAGAAGCATCCATTGCGCTATTTTAACGCATCGATGTCAGAAGATGAAAGATTTTTGTTTATAAATGTTTCAGAAGGAACCTCAGGGTCAGAAATTTTAGTAAAGGATTTAAGTAGGAATGAAAAAGTATTTTCTACCCTGTTTAAAGGATTTAAAAATAATTATGGCATCGTAAATAATGATGGGGACCGGATTTTGGCATTAACAGATTATGATGCCCCGCGTTACCGGCTTGTTTCGGTTGATCCTAAAAACCCGGATCCCAAAAACTGGATTGATATCATTCCGCAATCCAAAGACCTGCTTGAAAATGTGGTGAGTGCTGGCGGGAATCAATTGGTTGCCACATTTTTAAGCGATGCAAGTTCGCGGCTGAAACATTATACCTATAGAGGCGTATTTATTAAAGATATTGAACTACCGGGCATTGGAACCGCAGGAACCGGTGGAAGCAAAAAGGGAGAGAATATGATTTCGTTCAATTATGTTTCATTCACCGACCCGGGCAGCATTTACTTGTATGATTTAAAAAGTCAGGCTTCTAAAATTTGGAAAAGTACAGCGAGCGAAGCAAAATTTAATCCGGCTGATTTTGAAACCAAACAGGTGTTTTATCCAGCTAAGGACGGAACCAAAATACCCATGTTTATTATACACAAAAAGGGATTGATATTGGATGGGAATAACCCAACACTACTATATGGTTATGGGGGATTCAATATTAGTTTAACCCCTTCATTCAGTGTGTCGAGAATTATGTTTTTGGAACAGGGTGGAGTATATGCAATTGCCAATTTGCGCGGAGGTGGTGAGTATGGAGAAGAATGGCATAAAGCGGGTATGCTCAGCAACAAGCAGGTTGTTTTTGATGATTTTATTTCAGCTGCCGAATATCTGATCAGCAAAAAATATACATCAAGTAACAAACTGGCTATCCATGGTGGCTCAAACGGAGGATTGCTGGTGGGAACCTGCATGACCCAAAGGCCTGAATTGTTTCAGGTGGCGATACCTGCAGTAGGTGTGCTTGATATGTTGCGTTATCACAAGTTTACAATAGGCTGGGGCTGGGCAGTAGAATATGGCAGCAGTGATAAAAAAGAACAGTTTGACTACTTGATAAAGTATTCGCCTTTGCACAATATTAAAGACAATGTAAACTATCCGGCCACCATGATTTTAACAGCAGACCATGACGACCGCGTTGTACCTGCACACTCATTTAAATTTGCTGCAACCTTATTATCAAAACCGGTTGATGAGGCCAAGCCTGTGTTAATTAGAATTGATACAAAAGCCGGACATGGAGCGGGTAAACCCACCACCAAGCTTATAGAAGATGCCACGGATATGTATAGCTTTATAATGTGGAATCTGGGTATTACCGAAATAAAGTAACACGCGTTTTACTATCTCATAAACCTTTCGAAGGCTGCTTTCTGTAATAATTCCCGTTCATCCGGATGTGCAATTGAAATGAGCAATTCGGCCCTTTGCTCCATGTTTTTGCCATATAAATTTACCGCACCATATTCGGTTACAACCCAATGAATATGTCCGCGGGTAGTTACCACACCTGCGCCCTGTTTTAAGTAAGGCGTAATGCGCGATATTCCTTTTACCGTTCTCGAAGGCAGGGCTATAATGGGCTTTCCTCCTTCAGATAATGCCGCACCCCTGATGAAATCCATTTGCCCTCCAATTCCTGAATACTGATAGGTTCCAATAGAATCGGCACATACCTGTCCGGTTAAATCAATTTCTATGGCAGAATTTATGGCCGTTACTTTTGGATTCTGACTCAAAACCCTGGGATCGTTCACATAACTGATATCCATGCATTTTACAATGGGGTTGTCATCAACAAAATCATATAATTTACGGGTACCCAATAAAAAACCACTTACACAATAACCCTGAACCAACTTTTTCATCCGGTTATTGATGACCCCACTTTCAATCAAAGGGATAACTCCATCAGAAAACATTTCAGAGTGCAGGCCCAGATTCCGGTGCGAACTGAGGTTATGAAGCACATTGTCAGGAATATTGCCAATTCCCAATTGAAGCGTCGCCCCATCATCAACCAGGGCAGCTACATTTTTTCCAATTTGCTCACTCACCTCACTGGTACCCTCTGCATAACTTACTTCCGGTAAAGGCTCATTCACGTACACCGCGTAGTCAATCCTGCTCATATGTAAAAATGCATCGCCATGGGTTCTGGGCATATTGGGATTAATTTGTGCGATAATTGTACGTGATTGCTGAGAAGCAGCACGGGCCACATCAACAGAAGTTCCCAAACTTACGTAACCATGCTTATCGGGTACCGAAACATGCAGAATGGCAACATCAAGAGGTAAAAATCCGTTTCTGAACAAACTTGGAATTTCACTTAAAAAAACCGGAATATAATCTCCACGATTGGTATTAACAGCCACCCTTACCGATTCGGAAACAAAAAAAGAATTAATAAAAAAATGTCCGGCAAGGTTTTCCTCATTTAAATCAAAACCAATGAGACTGATACTCACCAATTCCACATTTTTCAGCTCTTCTTTGCGTTCAATCAGTGCCTTTAATATTACAGTGGGTGTTGCCGCACTGCCGTGTACAAATACCCGATGGTTCGATTTTATATGTTTTACAGCCTCTTCAGCCGATACAAATTTGGTAACTTTATGCATGGGGCAAATATAAGCAGACCCTCATTTTTTTAAATGTCTAATGACATATTTAATTCTGAGATATATCAAAAATAAACCTGATAATAATAAGTGCAGAATTAAAATATTTTATGTGAAACAGGCATTCATAAAACCTTACTATCTTCGCCCCATGCGTTATTTTATTCAATTGGCATACAATGGCAAAAACTATCATGGCTGGCAAAAGCAGCTCAATGCGCATAGTGTTCAAACCGAAATAGAAAACAAACTGGCTCTGTTAATAAAACCCGAGGTGGAATTGCTGGGTTGCGGAAGGACGGATACGGGTGTGCATGCCAAACAATTTTATGCGCATTTTGACACTGAAAATATTTTTGAACCTGAAAAAGTTTGCATGCAATTAAATGCCATGCTGCCAAAAGACATTGTTATTCATACTATTTTTTCGGTTCAGCCCGAACAACATGCACGTTTTTCTGCAACTTATCGTGAATATGAGTATTGGATCAGTACAAAACCAAATCCTTTTCTTTTTGAATTAAGTGCATTATTCACAAAACCACTGGATGTTGAAGCCATGAACAGCGCTGCACAATTATTATTGAACCATACCGATTTTGAGTGTTTTAGTAAAGTTCATACCGATGTAAAAACTTTTAATTGCAAAATTTCTACTGCTAACTGGGAATTTCGGGCTGATCATATGCTGGTTTTTACCATCAGGGCAGATCGTTTTTTGCGTAATATGGTGCGGGCCATTGTGGGAACTTTATTGGATATTGGCTACCATAAAATTAATGAAGCTCAATTTGTAAGGATATTGGAAAGTAAAAGCAGGAGTGAGGCAGGTTTTAGTGTACCGGCCCAGGGTTTGTTTTTAACCGGGCTTGGGTATGATTTTATTCGCTTGGAATAATATCCATTTGCTCGAAAGCCTTTTGCGCTGCCATTTGTTCAGCTTTTTTCTTGCTGATATGCTGGGCCTGGCCGCAATCTTTACCATCGATGATTACCTTGATGGTGTAAATTTTATTTTTCCCGTCAATTTGTTCACCTACCTCAAACTCAATTGTTTTTGCATTTTTTTGGCCAAATTCAATTAAACGGCCTTTAAAGTTTGTTTCTGTTATTTGCAGCTTGTCAACATCAATATGGTATCGCAGTAATTTTGTAGCGATAAATTTCTTGCAGGTATCAAAACCGCCATCAATAAATACGGCTCCCAAAAAAGCTTCGAGTGCATTGCCAAAAATACTGTTTCGTAAATTTATGTTTTGCAGGGCTTTCCGGTCATATTCAACCAGTTTGTTCAGTTGAATTTTTATGGCCAGCTCATTTAAACTTTCGCGGCTCACAATTTTTGAACGCAACTGGGTTAAAAACCCTTCATCTTTAAAGGGGTATTTTTTAAATAAATATTCTGCTACTATTGCGTTCAAAACGGCATCTCCTAAAAACTCCAGGCGCTCGTTACTGTCTTTTGAACCATTATTGTGAATGGTTTTTGAAACCGAATGGTGACGCAGTGCCTGTTCATAGCAAATTAAGTTATGCGGCAAAAAACCGGTAATGGCTTTTATTTTAAGCCCGAGTGCCCGCTGTTCGGCCGTTCGGGGTTTAATGTGTGTTAACAGCCTGCGTAGCAAAGCTATTCAACAAATTTTTTGAGAATCACCGAAGCGTTATGCCCGCCAAATCCAAAAGTATTGCTCAAAGCAGCATTTACTTCGCGGTGTTGCGCTTTATTAAAAGTGAGGTTCAAACGCGGATCAAACGCGGGATCATCGGTAAAATGGTTGATGGTTGGCGGAATAATCCCCTTGTGAATTGCCAAAATACAGGCAATGGTTTCAATGGCACCAGCGCCCCCCAATAAGTGGCCGGTCATTGATTTTGTGGAACTTATATTCAACTTAAAGGCATGTTCACCAAATACATTCAGTATAGCCTTAATTTCCTGCGGATCGCCTAAAGGTGTTGAGGTACCGTGAACATTAATATAATCAATGTCTTCGGGTTTCATGCCGGCATCTTCCAAAGCGTATTTCATCACGTTTATGGCACCCAGCCCATCAGGATGGGGAGCTGTCATGTGGTACGCATCGGCCGAAAGACCGCAACCCATTACTTCTGCGTAAATTTTTGCACCCCGGGCTTTGGCATGCTCAAGCTCTTCCAAAATGAGTGCCCCGGAGCCTTCACCCAAAACAAAGCCGTCGCGATCTAAATCAAACGGTCTGCTGGCTGTTTCCGGAGAATCATTTCTTTCGCTTAATGCTTTCATCGAATTAAAACCACCAATGGCGGCTTCATTTACGCAAGCCTCTGATCCACCGGTAACGATAACATCCGCTTTATTTAAGCGGATATAGTTAAAAGCATCGGCAATGGCATTGGTTGATGAGGCACATGCGGCCATGGTAATAAAGTTGGGACCTCTGTATCCGTGGCGGATAGAGATTAAACCCGCGGAGATATCTCCAATCATCATGGGGATAAAAAACGGACTAAAGCGCGGTGTTCCATCGCCCTTTACAAAGGCGGTTACCTCATTTAAAAAGGTATGTAAACCGCCAATACCGGTGCCCCAAATTACCCCTACCCGGTCTTTATTCACAGAATCGTTTAATCCGGCGTCTTTTACGGCTTCATCCGTGCTAACAATAGCAAACTGGGTGAAACGGTCCATTCGCCGGGCTTCTTTTCTGTCAATAAAATCGGTTGGGTCGAAATTTTTAACTTCGCAGGAAAACTGGGTTTTAAATTTGGATGTATCAAATTGGGTAGTAAGCGCTGAGCCACTAACCCCATTTGACAACCCATCCCAATACGCCTGTAACGTGTTTCCGATTGGTGTTAGGGCACCAAGTCCTGTTACTACAACTCTGCGGGAAAGCATTAGCAATTGATTTAATGCTTAATTAGCTTTTTACGTTTTGTTCGATGTAAGAAATTGCCTGTCCAACTGTACCAATCTTTTCAGCTTGATCATCTGGTATTGCAATGTTGAATTCTTTTTCGAATTCCATAATCAATTCCACAGTGTCTAATGAATCGGCACCTAAATCGTTTGTAAAACTTGCTTCGTCGTTGATTTCACTTTCTTCAACTCCAAGTTTGTCCATAATAATGGCTCTTACTCTTCCTTTGATATCTGACATCTTTATTAATGTTTAATAGTCTGCAAATAAACTACTTTTTGCTATTAAAATGCAAGTTTTGAATTTCTAAAGCATTTATTCCCCTATTAAACTGACAATGTTTTATTAAATTATTGCGGAATTACACAAAACTGCCACAATTTTTATTCCTTTGTAGCTTGAAAAAACAGCAACTTGAAGTAGAATCCGATTTAGACTTCCTGCTTTTGGGCATGGTTTCAAGTCAAAAAGCAAGCAAAATTGGATTTTACCTGAATCAAAGTGCAAATCTTAATCTGGAACGCGTTGCCGATTTTAAACTCCCGGATTATAATCCGCAGGCAAATACCAGTTTTTCTAAGTTTGCATGGTATGATGAAGAAAACCACCTGAATTATTCTTTACTGGCAAACAAGGAATTTGGATTGTGCCTTTTTAACGATTTAAAACAATTTGACTATTTAGTGACTATTAGAGGGGGAATTGAGTTTTTTGAGTTGCAAAAATTTATGACCCAATGCAGAAGTGCCTCAGGCATAGACCTGGTTGCCCTTATTGACAACGAAAAATTAAAATCCAAAATTAGCTGGATTGTATAGTGATATGAGCGAGATTAAGTTTAACAGGACCAAGATTATTGCCACGATTGGCCCGGCAACAAGCAGTTACGAAAATTTAACCGCAATAATAAGAGAGGGAGTGGATGTATGCCGGCTCAATTTTTCGCACGGCACCTATGCCGATCATCAGCTTGTTATAGATAATATACACAAAGTAAACGCAGACCTGGGCACACATGTTTGTATGTTACTCGATTTGCAGGGACCAAAATTGCGTGTAGGAGAGATGGAAAATGGCAGGATTGAACTGGTTGCCGGGAATACCATTTTAGTAACTACAGAAAAGTGCCTGGGTTCACCCGAAAAAATTTATGTAAATTTTGAAAACCTGCCCAAAGATGTAATGCCAGGAGAACGGATATTGCTGGATGATGGCAAACTGGAACTTAAGGTGTTAAAAACCAATCGAATGAATCTGATAACTGCTGAAATTGTTGTGGGAGGTTGGCTGAGCAATAAAAAGGGTTTTAATTTACCTGAAACCAAAATGACCATTCCCAGTATGACCCAAAAGGACTTGGATGACCTGCAATTTGGTTTGGAACAAAAAGTAGAATGGATTGCATTAAGTTTTGTTAGAAATGAGGCCGATTTGATTTTTATCAAAAATATTATTGATCTCAATGAATGGAAACCCAGGATAATTGCAAAAATTGAAAAACCTGAAGCCATTGAAAATATTGACAAAATTATAGAAATTGCAGATGGTATTATGGTGGCACGCGGTGATTTGGGCGTTGAAATGCCGATGGAACAGGTACCTGTTTTGCAGAAAATGATTGTAAAAAAGTGTATTGAGGCTGCCAAACCTGTAATTATTGCCACGCAAATGATGGAAAGCATGATTGTGAGTGCGGTTCCAACCCGTGCTGAAGTAAATGATGTGGCCAATGCGGTTATGGATGGTGCCGATGCGGTGATGCTTAGCGCTGAAACTTCGGTAGGTGCATACCCTAAATTGTGTGTACGGGCCATGCAAAAAACAATTGCCGAAGTTGAGCAAAAAACCAATGCACCTTATTTTAAAGGCAAACGTCCGCAGGAACACTCACCCACATTTTTATCGGATGAAATATTGTATACCGCTGTTTTAATTTCCGACCATTTGAAAGCAGCTGCGGTAGTGGGTATGACTTTTTCGGGTTATTCGGCTTATCGCCTGGCAGCCTATCGGCCTAAAGCGGCTATTTTTATTTTTACAACCAATCCCCGTTTATTAAAAACCCTGAGTTTGGTTTGGGGCGTACGGGGCTTTTTATACAGAGGCTTTGAAAGCACCGATCAGTCTATTTTGGATATTAATGATTCTATGCATAAAATGGGTTTCCTGAAAGCGGGCGATTTGGTGATTAACACGGCAAGCATGCCAATTACCGACAGGTTAAGAACCAATACCATTAAAATAAGTGAAATAAAATGAACAGGCATATTGGATAAGATTAACAAAAGTTATTTTTGAAACCATGAAAACAAATTATTTGGCATTTATTATTTCAGTTTGTGTATTGAGTTCCTGCTCAAAAAATGAGGCCAGTAAAGTAACCCCTGCAAACACCATTATCACATCAGACAGTTCTGCCTTTAATGGCCGTTTGATTGTTACTACCTACGATTATTTTAGTGGCACTAAATTATATGGCACAGATGTATTCTTATACACCAACTACGATGATATTAAAAGAAACCTGTATTTACTTTATTTAAAAAGTACAAGCGCATCAGCCGAAGCCGATTTTGGTTATTTATTGCAGGGCAATTATTATATCCGGTCGCAATCGGCTTTTAAAACTGATACTGCATTGGTTCAGATTTTAGGAAAACGTACCGTAAACAGGAATGTATATTTAAAATAAAAATTTGGAAGATTTAATAGAAAATAAAGTTGCAAACAGCAATTTGGTTACCTTAAACCTGGAAGATTATTATGATTCGGCAGAAAGGATTTTATTTGATATAGAACCGCTGTTGTTTCGTGGATTGGTGCTCAAGGAAAAGGATTTTCGTGAATATCTCAAAACCCACAACTGGAAACAATATCAAGGCAAAAACATAGCATTTACCTGCAGCAATGATGCCATTATTCCTATTTGGGCCTATATGTTACTGGGTGTTTCGGTTCAACCTTATGTAAAACGATTTATATTTGGAAATCTGGAACAGTTGGATCTTATTTTATTTAATGAAGCATTGGCCAAAATAGATTATGAAAAGTACAAGGATGCCCGGGTAATAATAAAAGGTTGTGGTGATATAAGTATATCGGCCGCTGCCTACGTTGAACTCACAGCCAGATTAATGCCTTATGCAAAAAGTATTATGTATGGTGAGGCATGCAGTAATGTACCAGTTTATAAGAAGAAATAATTCATGCGATACCTAACCAAACTTAAGCTAAGTCCAATTACACATCTTGCGGATGCACGTTTTGCAGCAGCATCGGGTATTGATTATATGGGTTTCTGTTTTGATACGGCAAGTCCAGATTTTATAACCCCCATTAAAGCAAAAGAAATTATTGAATGGACCAGCGGCAGCCAAACGGTGGCAGAATTTGGCAAACAGACTTTACAGGAAATTATTGAAATCAGTGAATTGTTAAATATGGACATGGTGGCATTAAACAATCAGATATTACCTGATGAATTGATGTTAATCGGTAAACCCATCATGAAAATTATTGACTGCAGCGAATTAAATTTATCGGCAATTGAAATAGAGTTTGATGCCTATTCGCCATTTGCTGAAGCATTTGTTCTTACCGGAAATTTAGATATTCAGGCAAATAAGGAGTGGTTGCATAAAATATGTTCAACCCATAAAATAATTTGGTCGGTACCGGCTGAACCGAAACAGATAAAAGAGATCATTGAAACCTTCAAACCTTTTGCAATAAACCTGAAGGCAGGCACAGAAGAAAAAACGGGATTAAAAGATTTTGATGCGTTGTATAATGTGCTTGAAGCTCTTGAAGTGGTTGGGTAAGTAAATGATGTTAAAAACAGGCGACTTTTCAACAATAGAATAAAAAAAGGGTGGCAAAATTTACCACCCTTTTTTAATGACACATTTAATATTTAATTAACCTTCTGAATTTTCACGTTTTTGCTGAAATCGCCTTGCTTAACTACAGCGATGTAAATTCCATTTACAAGTGCATCACCTGTCATCATTAAATCGTGAGGTGACTTAAAGTTTTGTTCAGAGATAAGTTTACCGCTCAGGTCGTAAACCGATATGGATACGGGTTCTTCGCTTTGGGTTTCCAATTGGAAAGTGAAAGCAGATGCAGAAGGATTCGGATATACAATTAAATCTACATCACCCACTGTATAAATATCACCCACTGTAGAATTGGTTTTTTGTGAACCACAGCTTTGTGCACAGCTTCCCAAACGGTCACCTGAATGAAGTCCAAGATGCGATGGTACAGCGTTTATACTAATACTCAAAGTTTGAGCATTTGAAGGATTTCCCGGAGGTAAATGACATAAGTAAACTTTTGGATTGGATGCAGAACCACCTGTTGAGCGGGCATCAATAACACAAATACTGATCGAACATGTAGTTTGACAACCATTGCTGTTTGTTACCGTACAGCTTAGCGTATAATTACCTCCTGCTGTTGGGCTAAAAGTTGCAGTTGAACCCGAACCACTTAAATAACTACCTGTCCAGCTATAGGTGAATGGTCCACCTCCGTTAGCAGCACATGAAACAGTCATGCTTTGATATCCGTATCCTAAAAACATCTGATTAACGGCTGCATTGCTTGTGGTTGTTCCAATTACTGTTCCACTGCCAGTTGCTGATAATGCACAGGAAGGAATTACTCCATTAACAGTTACTGTAGCAGTACCGGTATTGGTGTTACCTTTTGTATCCGTAACTGTTAAGGTTACAACATTTGGACCAATATTAGCACAGCTGAATGAAGATGGGGAAACACTGATACTTGCAATTCCGCATGCATCATTGGATCCGTTATTTATTTGAGCGGCGCTAACTGAAGCAGTTCCACCCAAAAGGGTAACAGATACATTTTGAGTAACTACCACTGGTGCAATATTGTCAATTACCGTTACAATGGCATTGCCGTTTGCTGAATTGTTATTTGCATCGGTAACTGTTAGGGTAACTGAATTGGGACCGGTGTTTGAACAATCAAAACTTGTTTTGCTCAAACTGTATGAAGAAATAGAACAATTATCAGTACTTCCATTGTCAATTTGAGCGCTGGTAATTGTTGCTGATCCGCTTGCATTTAAGTATACGGTAATGTTATTTGTATTTACAACTGGCGGAACATTGTCAATTAATATCACTGAGGTCACAGGAGCGCTTGAACAGCCATTGCTTCCTTTTACAATACTGATATATGTTCCGGCGCCCAATGAGCCATAAGTTCCACTCGACTGGAAACTGGCTCCATTATCGTTAGAATATTGATAGGGAGTAGTACCACCTGTTCCGGTTACAATTACACTTCCATTGTTACCACCTGAACAGATAATCGGTGTAGCAGATACCTGCGCAGTTGGTGTTGGGTTAACAGTCACACTAAGCGGAAGAGATGTTACTGAGCATCCGCCGCTGTTTAATACAGTAACGGTATAATTTCCCGACTGTGTGACATTTATCGATTGGGTTGTTTCTGAATTCGACCAGGTATAGGAGACGCCCGGTGACGCTGTTAATGTAACAGAGCCCCCCGCACAAAAGGTTGTGGGTCCACCTGCAGAAATTATAGGTAATGGCAATTGTACCCCCGAATACTGCCCATTTGGAATAGATAAACCATGCGTAATGGTACATGGAAAATCGTCGTCAACCACTGATACCTGAGTGCTGTTACTGGTTCCATAAGGAATTGTAATAGCAACACTGGTTGAAATACCACTTGAGTAATTATAATATCCGTAAACAGTATTTGAACCTGCCGGATCCAGTATTACTTTAAATCTATGATTTGCAGTAATGCTTGCACATGATAAATGATTTACAGTTATATTGGCAGTTGTATAATCATCTGTCAGGTTACAAACGGTACCATTGTTGTTGCCTGGTAAACTAACCGTATTGCTCCAGGATAATATTGGACATGTGGTACATGTTGGAGGAGGAGGAGGCGTGAAATTTCCTGACCCACCTACTAAAAATGCCCAGCACACGTTGTTAGAGTATGGGGCAACCGTTAAGTTTGTTCCTAAAAATGCAGTGTGTACAGTTGCATAGCTACTGCGTCCAAATGATTCTACAGCGTAGTACTGTGCAAAAATTGTTGGACTGATAGATACAATACTTCCTGAAAATTCGCCATCAATCGGATAATTAATTCCATTAATGGTTAATCCTGCATTTTGATGCCCGCATTCATTAACACCATGATATGTTTGCAGATACCAGGTGAGGGAACCATTTTGTGCCTGGTTAACACGTATTTCTGTTACGTGTGCCATGGTGGAACTTAATCCAATTATAAAAAGTAACAAGAAAAAGAACATTTTCTTTTTCAAGGTAAGGATGGAGAAAAGACTTTTTGAACCACTCACAAAAGGGGATTGTGGCGATTCTTTCGAATTGTGTAAGTTTTGATTTTTCATAATTATTTAGTTTGGTTGAGTTGAAGATTGTGTTACCGCCCCAAATATTAGAAAACATATTTAGTTTGTTATAACAACTATAAGGTGCATGATGATGTACCTTTATTTTAATGAAAGTAAAAACAATTTAAATAGTCAATAAATCAATATAAATAGCAAATAGTTTATAATATTATTTCTATTTATTTTCAAAAAAGATTAAAATTTGTCAAATAGTGAAATTTAATTGCATGAAAATAAGTACTTTAATTGCAAAATCTCATTGATTTGAAGAACTCTGGTGTTAGACAATAATATAAAAATAAAGGCCACTCGTATCAATACAAGTGGCCTTTATAATAGGTGATGATCAGATTATTATTGACTATAAAGTACAACCTCTATTTTCAATTATTACTATCAATAATTAATAGACTTTCTGGATCTTCACATTCCTGCTGAAATCACCTTGTTTAACTACTGCAATATACATTCCGTTTGCCAGTGCGTCCCCTATTACCATCATTTCCTGTGGCGACCTGAAGCTTTGTTCAGAGATCA
>JAUXUD010000100.1 GCA_030680835.1 Bacteroidota bacterium | reverse complement strand
TGTTGAAACTCCAAGAGAAAAAAGAATGGGGCAGTATCTATGTGAGAATATACTAAGATTGAGTTATTTATGAACATATAAAGCTCCCACCCTTTTTCACTTTATTATAACAAATATAATGATGAGTGCAACATAGGAGAAACATAGTTTCACATAGGCACATAGAAAAAAACTTTGTGCCTATGGTTTTCCTACTGTTACTATGTGTTTAAAAGAAATTACTGATTATTTTAAACAGATAGTAACATAGTTTCATATAGGCACATAGAAAAAAACTATGTGCCTATGGTTTTCCTACTGTTACTATGTGTTTAAAAGAAATTACGGATTATATATGTCTGTTATAATTAGGCTAATTCTTAACTACCAGACCAATTGGTTTGTATTTTATATCAAATCTTCAATCGTAAACTAAACCAAACATTACGCCCTGCAGCACTCATGCCACTGGCAAATGTGCGGTAATTGGTATCCATTATATTTTCGATACCTGCCTGCAAGGTTGCCTTTTGATTTTTGGTGAGCAAATAACTGCCCTGCACATTTAAGGTATACCATGCAGGCATACCATCAGCCGTTGCGTATTGTAAATTGTCTTCACCGTTGATGTTATAATCTTTTAATTCTTTTGCTGCACTGTACAAACTGTAAAAGCTTAACTGCCATTTTTGTGCATAATAAGTTATTGAAATTCTTCCAAACATGGGTGGAATATGGTCGAGAGGCTTTAGTGGATTACTCAATATGCTTCCATAGGTATAATTAATTCCGCTTTGAGCCACACAGTTTTTAAAAACAATATATTTAAGGTTAAATTGAAAACCGTAGATATAAGCAGCCTGAACATTTTGATTCATGCTCACCGCCGTTATAGTACCATCATAAATAAGGCTGTCAACACCATTCACTTTTGCCTTGTCAACTACAATGGCATTCCACAATCTTGTATAATAAATATTGGCTTCAAGATTCAGATTTTTTACAATTACCAGGTTTGAACCCACCTCGCTCGTCCAGCTTTGCTCTGATTTTAAATTTTCGTTGGGAACAATCAGTATGCTCCCCGTTTTTGAATCAAATATTTTGGTTAGGTCTTCAACATTGGGTGCCCTGAAAGCATTGGCTGTATTGAAATACAATTTAACCTTTTCGGTGGGTAAAAAAACCAATCCCAAACTCCCGCAAAGTGCCATGTTTTGTTGCTTTAACCGATCAGGCAGAAAACTAAAAAACGCCTTGTTTTTAAAGTTCGATTCCAGATTTATTGCACTAATTCTGACCCCCTGGGTAAGGATTAATTTTGAACCAAACTCGTGGGAATGGCTTATATATAAAGCGATTGTTTGCATATGGGATCCACCATCCGGGTAACGTGTGCTAATAGCCTTTGTTATGCCTGTTAAAACATTTTCTGCAAGGGCGTGAGATTGAACCTTGTTGTAAGTAAATTCTGCCCCATACCGTATTTCATGTTTATGGTAATTTTTAAAGGCATCAATATTCAGGGTTCCAATATTTACATATTCATTGCGCTTGTTTAAGAAATTATTATTGTTGTTCGGGTTTGAATTGTCCTTGTTGAAATTGCGGTTATTACGGCTCTCTTCTATATATTGGTATGCAGTAGTAATTCGTATGCGTTCATATATCTTTCTTATTCTGGTGTCTTCAAACTGGTAACTTGCCATAGTACGCAGCTCGGGACCATAAAACCATTGTGCCGAATTCGGGGTATCGTTGGTATATTCAGTCAATCGATCGTAACGGGGTATATTGCTGGTATTCGAAAATTGCAGGTTTAACAGGTGTGTTTGCTTGGATTTGCTTTGAAAAAATATCTTACCCATTGCATCTATTTGTTTATAGGCTGAACCAACCTGCAGGGAGGGATCTTCGTTTTTTATCACACGGTCTGTATCTCCAACACGAGCCTGGAAGCTGTTTCGTTCGCCTAATTTGCCTATTGCTGGATTTCGGTTTTTGCCCTGGCGTAAATCGCCAAATGAGCTGCTGGTTAAGCTTGCAAGCCAGGCCCATTTTTTATAACCGGCAGCAATGTTTAATGAGTTTGTAAATTCATTATTTACCAGACTGAATCTTGAATTGATTCCACCCCCCAGGCTTTGGTTCAGCTTTGGTTTTTTGCTTACAAAATGCACAACGCCACCCAGGGCATCACTGCCGTATATTAAACTACCCGGCCCATAAATTATTTCAATACGCTCCAGCATTTGCTGGTCGATACGCAGCACATTATGCAAATGTCCGGAACGGTATATGGCGTTGTTCAAACGTACGCCGTCAACTACCAGTAATACGCGGTTAGCTTCAAACCCGCGTAAAATAATGCTGCCGCCTCCCTGCTGACTTTTTTGGATAGAAATATTTCCTGTTTCCTGTAATAAATCGGCGGTGTTTTGCTTGTTTAACTGTATTATTTTTTTCGAGTCAATGATGTCTATCTGCCGGGGTACATCTCTTAATTTCTCATCAAATTTATTGGCTGAGATCAACACTTCATTTAAATTATTTTGCAGACTGTCACTAAGCTGTGCATAGCTTTTTTGTGCAAAAATGACCAATAAAAAAAAAGGGATGAGCGGTTTCATTTTTTAAGGGGTTTATATAAACAAAACGTTACTTCATAAAGGGCACCATCATATAAAATAATGGGTTCAGGCATGTTACTTTTTTGCGAGATTGATATTAAATTTGATTGGAGAGAAAAAATAAAGTAATAATAACCTTGCATAACGATAGGTTAGAGGAGAAGCACCAACCATGGTACCAACAATTGGAATCACATAGGTCCAGAAATCTGCATTGCCTCCGCTTATTATTAAAATTGCTCCTCCAATCAAAATCATCATAGTAACCGAAAGCGCATAACTTACATACATGGCACCCCAAAAAAAGCCGGGTTCAATTTCAACTTGCAAATCGCATACCGGGCAATGGGTTTCCATTTCCATAAACTTACCGAGATTATAGGCTCCATGTGTAAATAATTTACCACTCTGGCATTGCGGACATTTTCCCTTAATTAAGGCTATTGTTTTAGAAGGCTCGTAAGTATTACTCATAACTCATAATTCATAATTCGTACATAGTACATCAATGGCGACGTTAATGTATTGTTCGACCCCGATGGGGTCGCAGGTTTATAGCATGTTGCATTTATCTATAAACCTACGACCCCATCGGGGTCGAATACAGAATGCTATTCCCTTAGCCAAAAGACGTTGCATCATAATTTGTACCCCGTTAGCATTGGGACTAACTCAATCCCTTCAACCTATCTGCTGCCTGCTTTTCTTTATATTTCTTATAATAAATATATCCAAATACTCCAGCAATGGCATAAGGTAAAAAAAGCAAATACATTATTCCATTATTGAGCGTGCTGCCTACCAGGGTATGACCTTCTTTACGTGCATTTTCGACATTGGTTTTACACATGGCACACTGCGCCTTTGCCGGCATAGATGCTAAGAGTAATGAAAACATTAATAAAACAATCAGTACAAAACGTTTGAAATTCATGGCGCAAATATAGGTTTATTATAAAGAAATTTAATTACCCGGATAAAATGGACTAATCATTAGATACACAACCACTCCGGAAATGGTAACATAGAGCCATATCGGATACGCAAAACGTACAATTTTTTTATGGAGTTCAACCTGCATTTGCAAACCTCTGTAAAAGCTAATAAGTATAAGGGGTAAAACCAGTGCTGCGAGAATTATGTGACTGATTAAAATACTAAAATAAAAGGTCCTGTAAGGCGCATCAACCGGATATTTTGTTTCGGGTGCCAGCCAGTGAAAGGTTATATAACTAATTAAAAAAAGACTGCTTAATACAAATGTGCTTAGGTTTGTATATTTGTGAGCTGTTATATTTTTTGATTTGATAAAATACAGGGAGAGCAATAACAATAAACTACAGGTTCCGTTTATAATCGCATTGAATAAAGGTAAGAGGTAAGTCCAGGCGGGCATAACAGCAGGTGTGGGCAATATTTTTCGATTCAAAATAATTACCGCTGCAAAAACAAGAATGGAAATGGAAATGGCAATTCTAAAAAATAGTTTGTCGTTATAAGCCGGGTTGGTGGTATTCATATAATAAAACTTTTAAGTCGTCCTGCAATTGTAAAACATCCGCTTCACTATCGCTATCATAAATACCCCGGATCCGGTTTTGTTTATCAACCAATACTAACTGCCGGTAATGATTGGGTGCCAGTTCAACCGTTGAAACAGGCAATAGAAATCCTTTTTGAAGCGAATACAGAGATTCGTTTTTTACATTTACAAAATGCCAGATATTTGAATTTGCTTTGTATTTTTTTGCATAGTTCGCCAATACCGGAATCGAATCATTATTGGGATCCATTGAAAAAGAAATAAACTGCACTTCCGTAAATTCAATATATTTTTCGTAAACCTGCGAAAGCCTGCGGTTCATGGTTGCACAGTCATTTTTGCATGAAGCAAAAAAGAAATTAGCCACATAAATCCGGTCATTAAAACTTGCCTGTGTAAGTGCTTTTCCGGTTTGATCCCAAACCTGAAAATCGGGTATGGTATAAAAAAGCGTATCCTTTTGATGGTTTCCATCAGGAGGAATTTTAACGCCTAAAATGGGTAGTTTTTTATAATTTTGAACGCCTGAACTCAGGAAATAAAAAATAACAACCGGAACAACAAGTACCACGGCAGATATCCAAAAGCTTTTACGCTTCATCTGGTATTTACCTTACAGAAAGTGTGAAATTGCCTTCAATGATCATTAAAGCAATAAAGAATATTACAAAAATCATGGGTAAAATAATGGTATACTTCAAGGTTTTTCTTTCAAATGTCATGTGCATAAAAATGCCAACGATATAATAGGCTTTTACCACCCCCAATACGATAAAGATGGCGTTTTTCCACATGGAATGGGTGGTTAACAGCATAAAGTACAATACAATATCAATAACGGTGAATGCAAGTAAAATCCAGAACGTCCTCCAGATTTTCGACTTCATGTCTTTAGGTGCATCTGTGTGTTCAATATGTTCCGTGTGTTCCATTATAATTATTTTTACTTTGATTAATAATTTAAAAATATTTTGTTATAGTAAGTAAAAGAAGGTAAATACAAATACCCAAACCAGATCTACAAAGTGCCAGTATAAGCCCACTTTTTCAACCATTTCGTAATGACCCCGTTTTACATAGGTTCCCTTTAATACATTTATATAAATAATAATATTGATGACCACCCCTGAGAATACGTGAAATCCGTGGAAACCGGTTACAATAAAAAACAATGCTGCAAATGATCTGGGTCCGTATGGATTGGTAAATAATCTTGCGCCTTCTCCTATAAAGGTAGTCCACTCCCAGGCCTGGCAGCCTAAAAATGCGGCGCCTCCCAAAATAGTTAAAAACATATATTTGGCAACTTCAGCCTTCGCCATGCGATGACCCGCTTCAACTGCCAACACCATGGTTACTGAACTAAAAATTAAAATAAAGGTCATCAGGCTCACAAAGAACAAAGGCAGGTGTATTCCGTGAATAAAAGGAAAATGGTTAAACACCAACTCAGGACTAGGCCAATGATCCTGTACAAAATATTTGGTTTTTTCAACCATATCCTCCACAAAATTGTGTGATAAATGAGAGAAAGGTTTTACCGTTGTATTGGCAATGGGAGCCAAAAAGCTGGTCCTGATAAATCCGTAGGCAATGAGCAATGAGGAAAAGGTGAATGCATCAGAAAGCAAGAAGATCCACATCATTAACTTTCCATAGCTTACGTTGAAAGGAGATTTGCCTCCACCCCAGGTAAACTTTTTTTCTGTACTTAAAGTAGTTGTAGCCATTTTAAATTTATGGTTTTATTTTTAGGTTATAATTTTAGCGATAGAGGTATAAAAATACATATAAATACACCCACAGTATTCCAACAAAATGCCAATAGGTGGTACACATATTTATATAGACAGTGTTATCTTTATTCACCTTTAATTGATAGGTTTGGATTAAAATGGAAAGCATGAATACCATGCCCCCGATAACGTGTGCCAGGTGAACTCCGGTAATTACATATACAAATGAATTGGATGGATTTGAAAATGCAAAATACACATTGTCGGCCACCAGTTGTTTCCAGCCAAAATATTGTCCAACACAAAATGTAAGGGCAAATGCAAATGCAATACGCAGGTAAAGTTTTACATTTTTGATATTGTCTTTTTTTGCTGCAGCACTTGCCATTTGTATAAATACCGAAGAGATAACAATCAGTATCGTTGTATAACCGAACAATGAGGGCAGGTTAAACAATTCCCAGTTGCCTTCTCCTCTTCGAACGATATAAGCGCTGGTAAATCCGGCAAACAGCATTACACTGGCCACAATAAACAGCCACATCACAAATTTTTTAGGGTGAATTAAATAAGGCTCGTCGTTATGTATTGTATTACTTGTCATGTTTAAATTTTATCGAATAAATATGCCAGTTGAACCAATGGCAGGTATAGAAAGGAGGCAAACATTAATTTTTTAGCATCCTTCATTTCGCAGGTTTTATAAAGCCTGAACGCAAAATAACTGAGCATAACACCTCCCAATGCACCAATAATTCCCGAGGTAACTCCACACAAACCATATTGAGTAGGTAACATTCCAATCGGAATCAATACCAGGCTGAAGGCAAGGGTTTGCAAAGCGGTCCCTTTGTCTCTGCCCGGAGTTGAAGGAAGCATTTTAAAACCTGCCCGTTTGTAGTCTTCATCCAAAATCCATGCGATACTCCAAAAATGCGGGAATTGCCAGAAGAACTGAACGCCAAATAATAGAATCGCAGCCATATCTATTCTTCCGGTAAAAGCAACCCAGCCTAACATGGTAGGTAGCGCACCTGGAAATGCACCCACAAAAACTGAAACCGGAGAAACTCTTTTTAAAGGCGTATAAACAAATGCATAGCTCATCAATGCGGCTAGCGATAACCATCCGCATAAAGGGTTCAGAAAAAAACCAATGATTAATACACCCGAAATACCCATGGTTAAACTAATGATGGAGGCCTCAGTAACGCTCATTCTGTTTGTTGCAACCGGGCGGTTTGCAGTGCGCAGCATGAGCTTATCAAAGTCTTTTTCAATAACCTGGTTAATGCCATTGGCTGCACCGGTTACTAAAAATCCACCCAATGAAAGCATGGCTACTTCAAACCAGTTGATGCCTCCATGTGATGCGGTTAAATAAGTTACCACCGATGAAAATACAACCAGAAAGGTGAGCCTGAACTTCACCAGTTGATTATAATCCATCAATTTGGAACGCAGGTTTATTGTGCGCGTAACTGACTTGTTTTCTAATGTTATTATATTCACGTTTATACGTTTGTTTTACTTTGTAATTTAGTTTTTGTTAACACCAGAACTGCAATAAATATTTGCAATCCTGCGGTTAAACTTCCCAATGTTAGGTGGATGCTTTGAAAGTTTGGCGGGAAACCAAAATTTGCAAGAACCGCACCTGTCAATGCCTGGGTGCTCATTAACAAAATCAGAATTAATCCTGATTTATAAATAATCGAATGCCGGTGAAACAACTTTTTATATTGGATCAGCAAATAAAAACTGATTCCTAAATTTAATAAACTCCAGCTGCGGTGCATTAAAAAAAGAGAACCCAATTCATCTGTCCACAAAAGGCGGTTGTCTATGCGCAAAGCAACTTCATCAACTGCTTCCCTCACCTGTGTGCCGCTTACGGTTTGAACCAATGAAACAAGCAAACTGAAAAGGATTAAGTTTTTGAGTTGCGGATGCTTTTGAAACTGTTCGATTACAAAATGCTGACTGCTTGTAATGGTATAGATAAGCAACGCAACGATAACAAGTGCCAAAAGCATGTGAATGGTAATAATCCATGTTGCCAAATCGCTTGCCACTACTTTTGCGCCAATCCATCCCTGAACACCAACAAGAATAAAAGCTACGAAACTCAGCCAAAAAATTTTCGGATTGCTTTTAAGATAGGGGATGGCAAAAATTACGGTCAGAAAAATGAAAAAACCAATCAAAACACCCACCAATCGGTTGATGTATTCTGTCCAGGTTTTATACACATTGAAATCGGCAATTTCTTTACCGGCCACAGCAAATTTTGTTTTGTAATCGGCAGGCAGTTCACTGATATGGGTGGGAGGTACAAATTTGCCAAAACATTTTGGCCAATCGGGACAACCCATTCCACTACCGGTACTGCGAACCAGTCCACCAACAAATATGAGAAAGAACACTGCTGCTATGGTTAATATCCCAAAGCGTCTAAATCTATTTTCAAAGTCCATCTTTTATCCACCGTAGCTTTAGCGAAGGTGGAATGCTCTATGCTTCAACGGGTATTGCCTTTTCCCTTCTTTCAACAGGTGCAACATGCGGTTCTTCCATAGGATCCGTTTGACCTTCATCCGGAACATTCTGTGGAATGAAATCTCTTTCTGCACCCGGTTTACTATAATCATAAGGCCAGCGGTACACATGCGGAATTTCTCCCAGCCAGTTGCCATGGTAATGTTCTACCGGTGCGGTCCATTCTAAGGTATTTGAGTTCCATGGATTTTGTACAGTACGTTTACCTTTAAACATACTGTAAAAAAAGTTTATCAGGAAAATCAATTGCGCAGCACCACCTATTAAAGCGGCTATGGTTATAAACTGGTTCATATCTACAAATACATTAAACTGATCGTATGCGGTATTGGCATAATAGCGGCGTGGTACGCCTGCCAATCCCATAAAGTGCATCGGGAAAAATACGCAATACGCAGAAATAAAAGTTAACCAAAAATGAATCTGTCCGGCGGTTTCGTTTAACATGCGTCCGAACAATTTCGGATACCAATGGTAAATTCCGCTCATCATACCAAAAATGGCGGCACTACCCATAACCAGGTGAAAATGTGCAACCACAAAATAGGTATCATGCAGGTTAATATCCAGTGCCGCATTACCCAAATAAATACCGGTTAACCCGCCTGAAATAAAGAAGGAAACCAAACCAATTGCAAACATCATAGCCGGAGTAAGTTTTAGATTTCCCCGCCACAATGTAGCCAGGTAATTAAAAGTTTTAACTGCCGAAGGAACTGCAATAATCAAGGTTCCAAGCATAAATACAGAGCCTAAGAATGGGTTCATACCGGTAATAAACATATGGTGACCCCAAACAATAAAAGATAAAACGGCGATGGCAAGAATGGATGCTATCATTGCGCGGTAACCAAAAATAGGTTTGCGGGAATTGGTGGCAATTACTTCTGAAGTAATACCCAATGCAGGTAATAAAATAATATATACTTCGGGATGACCCAGGAACCAGAATAAATGCTGGAACAAAATGGGTGAACCACCGGTTCGCTCAATACCTCCTGCAAATTCGGCAACGATTTCTGATAAATAAAATGAAGTACCAAAACTCCGGTCGAACACCAATAATAAAGAACCTCCTAATAATACCGGGAATGATAATAAACCCAAAACAGCTGTCATTAAAAATGCCCATATTGTTAATGGCAGGCGTGTCATTTTCATGCCTTTGGTTCGCATATTTAAAACAGTGGCTATATAATTAATACCACCCAATAGTGCTGAACCGATAAAGAGTATCATGGAGACGAGCCAGAGGGTCATACCCATACCAGAACCCGGAATAGCACTCGGTAACGCGGATAGCGGAGGGTAAACGGTCCAACCTGCTGAAGCAGGACCATCTTTAACAAATAATGAGAATAAGAGTACACATGATGACATAAAGAAAAACCAGTATGAAAGCATATTTAAAAATGGAGATGCCATATCGCGGGCGCCGCATTGAAGGGGAATAAGCAAATTGCTAAAAGTTCCACTCAAACCGGCTGTTAATACAAAAAACACCATAATAGTACCATGAATGGTAATTAAGGCCAGATAAAAATTGGGATCCAGTTTTCCATCCTTACCCCAATGGCCAATGATACCTTCCAAAAAAGGAAATCGCATATCGGGATAAGCCAATTGCAAACGGAATATCAGTGACATCAGCATGCCAATGGTACCCATTATGATTCCGGTAATTAAAAACTGCCTGGATATCATTTTATGATCCATACTAAAGATATACTTCGAAATGAAGCTCTCCTTGTGATGTCCGTGATCCTCGTGTTCAGCGTGCTCTGCGTGCAAGGTGTGATCGCTCATATGATTTGATTATAATTTTTTATTGGTTTAATTATTTTAAGGCTACCGCTTTTGGCGAATTTGTAATTTTACTAGCTACCAAAGGAGTTTGGGATTTCAAATAACTTTCATACTCCGATTTGGTTTCAACAACTACTTTCATTTTCATGTTATAATGTGCTGCACCGCATATTTTATTACACAACAAAATATAGTCGAAGCCGGGCTTTTTCATTTTGATTCTCATTTCCCGGGTAGTAACAGTTGGTGTAAAGGCAAAATAGGTGGGTAAGCCGGGTACCACATTCATTTGAACCCTGAAATGAGGCATATACGCACTGTGAATTACATCCTTGGCTCTAAATGCCAGAATTACCGGGGTGTTTACTTCAAAATGCAATTCGTTGCTAACTATAATATCATCATAAGCTTTACTGTCATTGGTGTCAACCCCTAACAAATTGATTTTTCCAACCTGGCGGAAATCATGATTGCCTAATTTGTTATCGGCACCTGCATATCGGGTAGCCCAGTTAAACTGGTAACCAAACACTTCAACCCTACGTGCTTCAAGGCTCGAATGGGTGGTCATTTCTGTCCAGGTAATCAATCCCTTTATAACCAAAATGGTAAGTACTACTGCGGGTATAATAGTCCACCAAAATTCGATTTTATGATTATCAGGATAATACAATGCTTTACGTTTGCCATCTGATTTGTATTTATATCCATACCAGAATAAAAGAGCCTGGGTGATTACAAAAACGATACCTGTTAAAATCAGTGTGATCATAAACATGTTATCGTAATTAATACCATGTGCCGAGGCCGGACCTTCATTAAAAACAGTAAGCGGACCATGCACATAAAATTCCCAGATAACAGCAATCATTCCTACCACAAAAAATACCAGACTGAATTTTGAATTTAAAAAATTCCAGTTGATAACCGGTTTGCCCTGAATATCGCTGATAAGTGATAAAATACTAAACACCAAAGAGATTACCCAAATTAATAAGATACTTATAATGATGAGTAACCAATTGATTCGGGTTACAAGATTACTATCAGGCGCAACACCGGCAGTTTTGGTTTCTGTACTTGCTTTATCTGCTGTTGGATTTTCACTTTCTGCTTTAATATAAGCGATTACTGATTTAATTTGAACATCCGAAAGGTTTTCAAATGCAGTCATAACGCTTCCGTTATAATCTGCCAATAATTTAACTGCAACGGGATCTCCTGACTTAATGAGTGCCTGTGAATTCTTAATCCACTTTATCATCCAGGCTTCATCATGACGTTTGTGAGCGTCTTTGAGTGCCGGACCCACAATCCTGTCTTTCATGGAATGGCATGAGGTACAATTTGCCGAAAATAGTGCCTTTCCTTCATCAACTGTTTGGGCAGCAAGACTTAAAGTAAAAGTCAGGATGACTGAAAAAAGGAAAGCACTTTTAGTTAAAGAGTTGAAAATCTTCATTGTTTAGCTTTTTTTATGATTACGGTATGGTAAAATGCGCTGCAATATAGTAAAGTAAAGTTTTTGTAAAAGGCGATTTTTCAACAAAAGAAGAAATTTTGAAATAAAAATCAATTATTTTTATAACAAATATCATTTTTTAATTGAAATTCCTTAATGCGGAATTCTAAAAATAAAGCGGATTGATGACTTATTTTTTTACCCCACTTTTTGGGTTCATAGGAGTTTTATAAATGATTGCAGAATCCAAAACGGGAGTTTTACCCCCTGTTGATTTTGTTTGCAAGGGCAATGCGGGCTTAACCATAAAAACACTTCTGTAGCGTATCGAATCCTGTTTGGTAAGTATCCGTATGGCCATAATACTGTCAACTGCTCTTTGAGCCGGACTCACTTTTAACTGAACTATATTGGGTTTGGGTGCAGGAATGCGGGAATTTACGATACGGGCTCCGTACTCCGAAGAACCGCGCATAAGGGGTGCAATTACAAGTTGTTGCGCGTTTTTGCTGAAATTAATATCCCTGATATTGCAATTCGGAGTTTCAATACTGTTAATTAATGTGCCACTCAGGGTTTCCCATATTTTTACCGAACCATCATTGCAACCGGTTGCACAATATTTGCCATCGTCGCTAAAAGCTACTGCAGTAACTTTCCAGCAATCCACTTTTAAAACATGCAACTGTTTCATACTACGCAAGTCCCAGATGCGGGCTGTTTTATCATTTGAACCGCTGATGAGATATTGTCCGTTTGAACTTATGGCAATTGAGTTAACCGCATCTGTATGTCCATCAAGCGTGCGCACCAATTTGTTTCCGGCCAGAGCAAATAATTTAATATTGTGTTCAGAAGAAGCGATGAAAATATTTGCAGGGTTTGAAGAAAGACATAAATCATTGATTTGGGAGCCCGTTAACATCGACTTCACCAGCTTTGCGTTCAGGGCATCCCATATAATTAGTTTGCCTTCATTGTCACCGCTAAATAAAAACTTGCCGGTTTTATCAAATACCAAAGCATTGATATTGGATGAATGTTTTAAACTCAAAGGTTCGTAAACCAGCATTTTGCGATACATCGAATCCCAAAACATGACCCTGAAATCATTGCCGCCACTGGCGAGCATAGTTCCGGTAAGATTGTAAGCCAGGCAGTTAACAGAGGCACTATGGCCTGTTAAGGTTTGAACCAGCTTGGTGGGGGTATCGGCTAAATAAATATTTATTAAATTATCCCAACCCGCTGTTGCAATTCGCTTTGTTTTTTGTGAGCTAAACACGGCGGCATTCACATCATTGCTGTGTCCGGGAAGTATAGTTACCGAATTTGAATCATTGTTTTGAGCAAAAGAAACAAAACAATACAGGGTAGAAAATAAACTTAATAAAAACTTGTTCATGCTGCAAACTTATAAAAATCGGCATCTTTTTAAATGTTTTTCGAATTAAATGGTCTATATTGTATATAAATCATAAAAAGAATTTCAATAACACAATGGCCAAACCATAGATAAAGGTTGATAATATAACCCCTCTGGCTGAAAAAAAGTGGTCGAACTGAATAAACAGGTAAAAAAGGGCCAGGTTAATTACGCAGCATAAACTTAACAACGGTGAAAGTAATTTTTGCCGGATAGACAGATCTAAAAAATCATCAAATCCTTTCATGTCAAAATTTGCGTAATAAAAAATAACAATTCCAATGCTGGGAGCCAGCAAGCCTATTGCCAACCCGATGAGTATATGGTCTTTAATCTTCATGTTTAATAGTCCATTGGTTTAAGTAAGAAATTGCATTATGGGCGGTAAGATCATATTGAACCGGTACTATGGAAGCATAATTATTTGCCAAAGCCCATTCATCCGTATCGTCACCTTTATCAAAGTTTACAAATTTTCCCGAAAGCCAAAAATATTTTTTACCATTGGGATCAAGCCGTTCGTCAAATTCTTCCTCCCATTTGGCCAAAGCCTGGCGGCAGATTCGTGTACCCTTAAACGAATCGGATTTAACTTTTGGTACATTTACATTTAACAGTACGCCGGCAGGCAATCCATTTTGTATAATGTTCTTGGCCACATCACGTGCAATTTTTGAAGCAATGCTAAAGTCTGCATCGTATGAAAAATCGCATAAACTAATTCCGGCTGCGGGAATGCCTTCAATGGCACCTTCCATGGCAGCACTCATGGTGCCGCTGTATAATATATTGATAGAACTGTTTGAACCATGGTTGATGCCCGAAAGCAACAAATCGGGTTTGCGGTGAAGCACTTTGTCAACAGCCAACTTAACGCAATCTGCCGGAGTTCCGCTGCATTGATAGGAGCGGATCTCTCCATACAATTTGGTTTGCTCCATCCGCAGTGGTTTGCTTATGGTAACCGCGTGCCCCATTGCACTTTGCGGACTATCCGGCGCAACAATTATTACCTCCCCCAAATCTTTTACGGCATTTACCAATGCAATAATACCCGGTGCGGTTATTCCATCATCATTGCAAATTAATATAAGGGGCCGTTGGCTCATAATTTGCGAAAGTAATGGAAAAATGGTTATTTTTAGATTAAGTCTTCCAAAGCAAAATTGTTAAACACTTAATACTAAATATGTAACAAGTGTAAAAATAATTATACAACTTATTTTAAGCTGAACTCATTTTAAGTTTTTTTCTTATAACCAATAGGGATTAATAATTTTCAACTCGTTCGTTATGCAGTTGTTGAATATGTTCTTGGAGTTTTTGTCCTTGTTCCCAGAGCACCTTTGTTTATTAGCTACATAACAGTTTTGGCTACTAAGAAACCAAGAAACAAATTGAATTTGCTATACTTCGTTTCTTTTTAGCAAATAGAATTTATTCGATAATGATTAAGATTAGATTTATTAATTGAGGATCTCGTACATAAAAGATGCAATTTCATGCATAAGAAGAAACTAAATTTTGTTCCTTAGTTTCTTCGTAGCACTAAAAAAATATTATATAAATAGCCGTTTAGATTTTAAGTAGAGACAACCAATTAATCACCAGTCTAGAAAGGTGCGGGGTTAAACCCATCATTGCCATCATGATCTTCATTCAGTTTTGAACTCACCGTAATGAATCCCGGACTGTCAATCATCAGGTCATTGTTATTTTGACCGTAAGTATCTTCCATTAAATCAGTAAACTTGGTAAAATCTCCAATAAAGCGGAGTCTGATGTTTTCGTTGGCACCATGGCGGTTTTTGGCAATCATAATTTCGGCCTGACCGGCAGTTGGATTTCCATCTTCCCATTCGGCCATCTGGTAATACTCGGGGCGGTAAATAAAAATTACCATATCCGCATCCTGTTCAATGGAACCCGATTCCCTCAAGTCGGAAAGCATGGGCCTATTTGAAGAGGAACTTCTTCGCTCAGTCATACGACTCAACTGAGATAATGCAATTACCGGTACATCCAGTTCTTTTGCCAATGCTTTAAGCGAACGCGAAATATAACTTACTTCCTGTTCACGATTGCCATTTTTGGCATTGGCATCATCCCCGCGCATCAATTGCAGGTAATCAATCAATACCATCGAAATATTGTTTTGCTGTTTAAGCCTTCTGCATTTAGCACGCAACTCAAATACCGAAAGGGCAGGAGTATCATCTATAAAAATAGGGGCTTCACTTAAGCGCGAAATTTTACTGTTAAGCTGTGCCCACTCATAATCCTTCAAATCGCCGGTACGCAATTTATGGCCATGAATTTCGGCCTCGGAGCTAATCATCCTGCTTACCATTTGCTTATTACCCATTTCGAGTGAAAAAATGGCAACGGCTCTTGGCGATTCTCCGGGGTTTAAACTTTCAAAGGAAGCATTACGGGCAACACTTAAGGCAAAAGCTGTTTTACCCATACCGGGCCGGGCTGCCACAATAATTAAATCCGATTTCTGGAAACCCGATGTAATGCGGTCCAGTTTTGTAAAGCCCGATGGTATACCTGTAAATTTATTGGTTTTATGCTGAAGCTCTTCAATATCCCTCAAGGTATCTTTGATTACCTTGTTCATGCTTTGCATTGATTTTTTGATATTCCCCTGTGAGAGTTCAAACAATTTTTTCTCGGCACTGTCAAGCAAATCAAAAGCATCGGTATTGTCTTCAAAGGCTTCGGTTTGTATTTCACCCGAAATGCGGATGAGCTCGCGCTGAAGAAATTTTTCGGAAATAATACGCGCGTGGTACTCGATATTGGCAGCCGATGCAACCCGGTTTGTTAATTGGGTAATGAAATATGCGCCACCAACCAGTTCAAGCTGACCTCTTTTGCGTAGTTCGGAAGTTACGGTTAAGATATCAATGGGTTGCGCATTGATGGCAAGTTCGCGGATTGCTTTATATATATAGCCGTGCGTTTCTTTATAAAAACTATCCGGACCTAAAATTTCGCCAATTAAGGTAATGGCGTGCTTTTCAATCATGAGGGCGCCCAAAACGGCCTCTTCAAGTTCTATGGCCTGAGGGGGTAATTTGCTGCTATCTCCAATGGCAGGTAATTTGGTTGCGAATTTTTTACGTTTAAAGTTTGTATTTGAATTTTCTTCCTGCATGATTGTTTTTTCTGTCGAACGTTTCGAATTTAGGTTCTTGGTACCTGCCTAACAAATTTAAGTTCTTATTCACATGATTAAGTTGAATTGAGGATAAACTGTTAAAAAGTTTTTTCAATATACAACATAGTTAGTGAATAATGAAACTATTGTCCACATTTTATTTTATTTAAAAAGTTTAACCCCAATAAAAACAAAAATAAAAGGCCTTGATTTCAATGGTTCAATAATTTTTTAACAATCAATGCGGATAAGTTGACAGGCAAAAAATGATTCGTTCATTTAACTTTTTAACATTTTTGGTAATCAGCCTGTAATTAAGTTTCTTCGCCACAAGTAAAAACAATGCCGGCAGATAATTTACAGGAATACGCAAAAATTATGCAGGATTTGAAGGCCAAACGCTTTCAGCCAGTTTACTTATTGTATGGTGAGGAGAGTTATTTTATTGATGAAATATCCGATTATATCGAGTTGAATGCTTTAACAGAATCGGAAAAGGCCTTTAATCAAAGTGTTTTGTATGCCAGGGATATAGAAATAAATAACGTGCTGGAAAATGCACGCCGTTTTCCCATGATGGCAAATTACCAGGTTATTATTTTAAAAGAAGCCCAGGGATATAAAAAACTCGATGATTTTGAACCCTATTTCGAAAAACCGGTGCCTTCAACCATATTGGTGATCAACATTAAAGGTAAAAAAATTGATGGACGAAGCAAGCTGTTCAAACTAAGTAAAAAGTATGTGAGTTTTGAATCGAAGAAATTGTATGAGGACAGCGAACTTCCAAAATGGATTAAACAAAATCTGGCAGAAAACGGTTTGGGTATAAGCGATACCAATGCCATGCTGATTGCAGATCATCTGGGAAGTGATTTAGCTAAGGTTGCAAATGAAATTCAAAAGTTACTTATTAACAGAGGGGATCAAACCGAAGTTACCGAAGCAATGATTGAAAAATACATTGGCGTAAGTAAGGAGTTTAATGTTTTTGAATTGTTGTCGGCAGTGGCACACAGAAATGGTAAAAGGATTTTTTACATCAGTCACCACATGAGCAATAACAAAGATTTTTCGATCATCCCTTTACTGGCACAGTTTAATAGTTTTTTTATTAAGGGACTAGTGCTCAAACAAAAGAATTTACGGGATCAAAAAGGCATGATGAGTTTAGGTATTGGGTTCAGACAAATAAGAGACTACGAAAAACTGCTGGCGAACTATAATAGTGCCGAAATGGAAAAAATAATAGCCCTTGTGGCCGAATACGACTTAAAAAGTAAAGGGGTAAACCAGAATACAGTAGACGATATTGATTTGATGAAAGAGTTCTTGTTCAATATATTACTTCGGCCTGAGTTATCAAACTAGAGTCTGTCTATAATGTCCTCTGACTGCGTTATGCTCATCCCCAAAAATGCTCATGTACACCAGCACACTGCGCTTTTTGAGAATTCGCATGCCTTGTCAGAGAACATTCTAGCTCAGACTCTCCACCAAATGGACAGATTCTAAATTGAGAATATTACACGGATTTTACATGGTGATTCCCAGTTATTTTCCTTAAAACTTTTTTTTTAATTCCTTTTTTATAATTTTGACATCTAACAAGCATAATAAAACCTTAATTTTATAGTAACAATGAAAAAAATCTACTTATTAGCACTTTGTGCTGTAACGGGAGCTGCGTTTGCGCAAGCACCTAAAGTTCTGAAAGGCCCTGATGTTATTAGTCCGGTATTAAAAATTGGTGATCCCATTCTACAGTCTCCGGTGAGAACCTCGCCAGGAAATACTCCCAAGACCCTTAACATGGGAAAAAAGGCTCATGCTACTAAGATTGGTGAAACCCAAAACGATCAGCAAACCAATGCATCTATTTACCGCAGGATTCAATTATTGCCAGGCGGTAAAGTTTCTGCCACCTGGACTACTTCTGCCGATCCATCACCTTATTCAAGCCGGGGTTCTGGCTACAACCATTTTAACGGAACCTCATGGGGGCCGGCAGGAGCAACCAGCCAGATACGAATTGAACCCGAAAGAACCGGTTTCCCTTGTTATGTATACAGACCTGCACCCAATGAAGAAGAAATTATTACTTCACATATAGTAAAACCGGTAACAGGAATAGCCGGCGGTTTGATTATGAACCGCAAACCAGGCGTAGGTCCGGGTACCTGGACATCTACTACCATTTTGGATACAACAAGTTCAATACCGGGTGTTTTGTGGAATCAAACTGCAATTGCCGGCGATTATATGATTGTAATTGCTTCATATACCGATTCCTCTTCAAGTCAGCCCGGACGCGTATTGCTTGATGGAATTCGTGCGCCTCAGGTTTATTCCCGCTACCAGTTTAGTACAAATACCTGGTTGGTGAAAAACCAGTTACTACCCGGTTACGATCATACGAGAGTTTATGCCGGTGGTGGCGATAATTACAGTATTGATGCCCGTGGAAACACTGTTGCCATTTTAATGGGAGGTTTAACCGATGATTTGGCCTTATGGAAATCAACAGATGCCGGCGGAACCTGGACCAAAACAATTATTGATTCATTTTCTGTTCCTGCATTTAATTATAAAGTTAAATTAGATACCACATACACCAATGACGGTGCTGTAAATGTAAGTATTGATGCAAGCGGTATGGCACATTGCTTTTGGGCTTTGGCCAAAGTTGTAGATTTAGGCGATACCACCGATGGTTCCATCAGTTATTACCCGGGCCAAAATGCAATTTTGTATTGGAAAGAAGGCACATCCACAGATTCTATATATAACATAGGAGGGGCGGTAGATGTAAACAGTAACGGTACCCTTGATTTGGCAACAAACTGGAATGATATCGGAGCAAAATATGGCAATCATTCTATTTCCACCATGCCGTTTTCTACTATCGCTGATAATGGTGTTATTTATGTGATCTTCTCAGCTTTAACAGAAGGAGATGAAAGCACCGACGGTAAAAACTACCGCGACGTATACTGTGTATATTCATATGATAATGGTCAAAACTGGAGCAGTATTAAAAATTTAACCTCCTGGCTGGCTTATGGTGAAGAGCAGATATTTGCTTCTTTATCTAAAAAAATGGATGGCAGACTTCACATGACATTCTTGCAAAAAAGTTCCATTGGACGTTATGATCCAACCAATAACCCCGGAGCAACCGGTCCTTATAATGTAATGTATATGGCAGTGGATACCGCTGATATTTCAGGAACCCTTACTGCCGTTCAGGAAGTAAAAAATGATTTGTTTACCGTTTCTCAAAACTTCCCGAATCCTTTCAATAACATTACCAATATTCCGGTTATCTTTAACCGCAATACCGATGTAAGCGTTAAAGTTATGGATTTGTTGGGTAAAGAAATTTACAACAATAAATTTAATAATATTCCTGCCGGTTCAAGCCAGTTGGAAATTAAACTAAGCAATATACCCGCCGGTATATATGTTTATCAGATAGAAGCAGAAGGTTACAAAGTAGCCCGCAAAATGATTGTAAATTAATTCTATACAAAATAATTTTATTACAAAAGGCAATCCGTTTGGATTGCCTTTTGTATTTTTGACCCCTTGAAAAGCAAAATAAATCCGTTAAAGGTTCAGGCCTGGGTAATTGGCATTGGTACTTTGCTAATGGCCATAAAGTTTATTGCACATCTCATTACACAAAGTAATGCGATTTTAAGCGATGCGCTGGAGTCTATTATTAACGTAATGGCAGGTTGTTTTGCATTCTATAGCTTGTGGCTCTCTAAAAAGCCAAAAGACAGCAACCATCCCTATGGCCATGGTAAAATAGAATTTATTTCGGCCGGGTTCGAAGGGGGTATGATTATCATAGCTGCCCTGTTTATTTTATTCGAGGCAATTCATTCTTTTATTGAGCCACCCGGTGTTAAAAACCTGGACATAGGTATCTGTTTAGTGGCTGTTTCGGGGCTTATTAATTATATTTTAGGCTTCTATTTAATTAAACATGGGAAGATGCATCATTCGGATGCGATGAAAGCCGATGGCAAGCATTTGCAAACCGATACCTATACCAGCATTGGTTTGGTAGCCGGATTGGTTTTGGTTTATTATACAAAACTTTTATGGCTCGATGCAGTTATTGCCATGTTAATGGGTTTATTAATATTAACTACGGGTTATGGTCTGATCCGAAAAAGTTTAGCCGGATTAATGGATGAAGCCGATACCGATGTAATTGCAGGTTTATTGCCCGTTTTTAACGAAAACAGAAAAGATAACTGGATAGACCTGCACAATCTGAGACTGGTTAAATACGGTTCAAACTTTCATATAGATGCCCATGTAACATTGCCCTGGTTTTATACCCTGCAGCAATCGCATGAAGAGGTTACTGCGATAGAACGACTTGCTTCCGAAAAATTCCATGAGGATATTGAATTGTTCATCCATGCCGATCCCTGTTTGCCTTTTTCGTGTAGTATATGCCAGTTAATAAATTGTGCTGAACGCAAACACCCATTTGTAAAAAGGTTAGAGTGGACCATGGAGAATACTTTGAAGAATGAGAAGCACAGGGCTTAAGATATTTCGCCCTTTCAGGGCTTAGGAAACGTTGGGGGTGCCATTTAACACAGGGCTTCACCCTGTGCTGATGCTCACAGCCTTTCAGGCTTTAAATTATTAGACTTGAAAGCTGCAAAGCACAGAAAATGTGTTCCAATTAGCACCCGCCCATTGTGCAATACAAATTTTATAACCGGTTGTATTCAACCCCGAAGGGGTGGTATAATTATAGATAAATACCGCGCGCTATAAACATGCGACCCCATCGGGGTCGAATAAAAACGATGCGTACCTTCACATTGTGCAATCAAAATATTAAATCCGGTTGTATTCGACCCCGAAGGGGTCGCATATTTGTAGCCGTATACATCCCCGCTATAAACATGCGACCCCATCGGGGTCGAATAAAAAAGATGGCGTACCTGCACATTGTACAATATAAATTTTATAACCGGTTGAATTCGACCCCGATGGGGTCGTATATTTGTAGACGAATACATCCCCCCTATAATCATGCGACCCCATCGGGGTCGAATAAAAACATACCATTCCGGCCCGTTTACAATATATTCAATTATCCGCATTGTCCGCATAAAGTTGGAGCTCCGAAAATCAATTATCCGCACTGTCCACATGTAGTTAGAGCTCCGAAAATCAATTATCCGTACTGTCCGCATATAGTTAGAGCTCCGAAAATCATTTATCCGCACTGTCCGCATATAGTTGGAGCTCCAAAAATCAATTATCCGCACTGTCCACATGTAGTTAGAGCTCCAAAAATCAATTTGCAGCACTAACAGCATGCAGTTGGAGCTCCAAAAATCAATTTGCAGCACTAACAGCATGCAGATGGAGCTCCGAAAATCAATTTGCAGCACTCACAATACCAATAATTGTATCCCAATAAACATTTGCCAGTGAAGCATGGAGCTATTTATTAAACACCCAAATCAGGTATGTCAACACGGAGCAATCGGTAAAATAAAGCAAGCCATAGGAATTAATTAAAAATGCTTAGGTTTGAAATAGAAATAACAGTTGGGTTGTGGCTCTAAGCCAACATACAGGTGTTGGGATGGAACCATGCCGTGGCTGGTATAAAGAAGTTAGGTGCAATGTTAGCAGACCTCACACCGAAATTGACAGAACTCAATAAAGTATGAAATGAAATCGACAGAAGTTTATAAAGAAATCAGTAAAATTATTTTTCCAAACTTGCAATCCAAAGGTTTTAAAAAGACCAAAAGTGGAATGCTCGGATTTTACAAACAACTTAAAGAACTATATTTAGTGATTTGGTTTCAATGTTCCCGAGATGGGTTTGACCAATTTGCAGGTTCGAAATTTATTGTAGAAATACAAATAAGCGAAACTAACGAAATAGGAACTGCATCTGTTGTTAGACAAAGAATACCATTTTTTTTAACAGATAAAGACTTTGACAATATCACTAAAATTGAAAATGAAATAAAAGACAAATTACAAAAACCGCCAAAGTCTTATTTCATTTTTAGTTTAGCAGACGATATTCAAAATTGGTATAAAAGGAAGTTTGAAAAGACCACTACTAAATATAATAATGAAAGTGACATTTGGTTTGTGTATTCTAACCAAGCCGACATTGAAAAATGGACAAAATTAATAGAACCAATGATTAATAAAATAATTTACGACTTTGAGCAAACCGAATACTAAAGAAAACACAGCACCTAACAGCACTTACAAGAAATTGGCGGTTCAGCGGTTAAATGAAGTTTTGTGCTTCATATCAAGTTCAGTGGTGGCAGACAGTTTTGTGCTTCGAAACCCACCGGAACGCAAAGTCCTAAAACGTTGCATAGCTTTTGAAACATCCTCCAAACTATTGAAATAATAACGATGTTAAAGGCAAAGGATTTTGGTACAGCACTAAAGAGGATTAAAGAAAATCCTGACAATCATGGCTATTCTAAAGAAGAATACGAAGCAATAATAGGCTTAGAGAAAAGTTTAAAGGAATTGGGAGAAAGTTTTCATGAGAATGCAAGAAAATGGACGGAGAGCTTGCAAGCCGGTTTCAAGGCTGTTCATTTCTCAATCAATAAATTCCTCGAAAAGTTAGAAGAAACTAAATTTATCGTAAATGATAATTGGTTTATTAGTTTTAACCTTATTGGTAGTCTGTCAATAAAAGAATTAGTAGAGATGTTTTATAATAGGGATGAGCAGAAGTTCCAAAAATTCATTTTTGATGCATTTCCAAAACAACAGGAACGAATTTTTAAGGAAATAAGGAAAATAATCCCTCATCGTGAACCGTTAATTGCAGAAATTGAAAAATTGTATAATAATAAATATTACGCTTCTGTGATAGTCCTGGCGTACACACAAGTAGATGGAATATGTAGTGAAAATCTCGGGTATGGTTTCTTTGACACTGATAACAAAACTTACGACTTAAAAGTTAGTAAATTAAAGCCAGGAGACGGTTTGGCAAGCAAAATAGCTTTTCAACTGAAAGCGAGTAAAAACGAGATAACAAGATATGTCAAAAAGGAAATTGAGAATCGAACCTTCGAAAGAGATAGCTATAATAGACACCTAGTTCTGCATGGCCACTCAATAAATTATGGGAGTAAAATTAATGCAATGAGAGCAATATCTCTTTTGGACTTTATTTGTACGTTGAAAAGTGAGGGTGTAATTACTGAAAATGTTTGATTTAAAAAATACTCATAAAGTCTGTACATCAGGTTTTTGTGAACGGTAAATAAGAATACACAACTTTCGGTAATTAGGAATACACAATAATTGGTAACAATACTACACAACATTCGGTAACAATGAATACATAGTTTTTCTTTCAGAGGGCATGCCCTCTGAAAGAAAAAACAACC
>JAUXUD010000076.1 GCA_030680835.1 Bacteroidota bacterium | reverse complement strand
GAAAAGTACAACTTCAATCCAAAATATTTATTGCAAAAATTATCCAATAGCGATAACCACCAGCCGGTCCCGCCGGAGGTATAAATGTCATTACATTCAAAAATTATGGGAAACCCCATAAGTAATTCCTCAGGATGACAGTATTGTTAGCTTGCCGAACCATTGCTTTCCATCCAAAATAGTTCTCGACTCCGAACTGACAGGAGATTACGCTCAAACTGACACAGGACGCCACTTAGAATCATTATTAAAGACTAAATAAACAATTTTTTAAATTCTTCAGGAACCTCAACCGTTTTCTGGATTTCATAATCATAACAAACCATACCGGTTTTGGCTTCACATACGGTAACTCCGTCGCTTTCCCGTGTAAGTTTATACAGCAAATCAAAACTTTTTACGCCAAATTCAGCCGGACATACAGCAATGTTTAATACATCACCATAAAAGCATTCGTGCTTAAATACAATGGCCGTATCGCCTATTATTACCCCCGTACCTCCCAGGTTTTTTTCGGAATAACCGTAATGCATAAAAAACTGCAGGCGCGCTTCCTGTATCAGTTCCAGGTAAACATGGTTTGCCAGGTGATTGCCATAATTGATATCGGCAATTCGAATTTTTATTTGTGTTGTAAATGGAAATATTTCAGGAAGATTTAATTTGATACGGGCCATATTTGGGTGAAATTTAACGCAAGATGATTGTAAAAATCCAAAGACTCAAATAAATTATTTTTTCATACTTCATACCTCATACCTCATACCTCATACTTCATACCTCATACTTAATAATTAATATTGTCTACTTTCTTAATTAGCCTAAATTTGACTTATGAAAAAAATACCTCTGGTTTTGATATTTATATTTCTATTGGGCCAAAGTGGAAAAGCTCAAGTGCAATTAACACTGCTCGACAGCAATACGTTTCAACTGGGCAAGGGAGTTATCTTGTCAAAAACATCATTCAGGGGTTTAAGTGTGGTTGATGATCAAACAATTTGGGCAAGCGGGAACAGGGGAACTTTTGCCAGAAGTACAGATGGCGGAAAATCCTTTGTGTTTAAGCAACTGGAAGCCTATGCTACAAGAGATTTCAGAGATATTGAGGCTTTTGATTCCAGCAATGCAATCATGATGTGCAGTGGTTCTCCGGCTTATATTTTAAAAACAAGTGATGGCGGTGAAACCTGGAGAGAAGTATTTAAAGATGTTCGTCCCGAAATATTTTTAGATGCCATGGATTTTTGGGATGAGAAACATGGGGTCGTTGTGGGTGATCCCATTTACAAGCATTTTGTAATATTGGAAACAAAAGATGCAGGAAATTCGTGGACATTATTTGATACCATTTATACACCGCATGCTGCTGATAGCGAAGCCGTATTTGCAGCCAGCGGAACAAGCCTACGCTGTCTTGAGAAAAACCGGTTTGCATTTGTAAGCGGCGGAAAGAAATCCGTTTTTTACCAGGGTTTTATAAAAGGAACTTCAATTAGCTGGAAAAAGCAATCATTGCCAATCATACAGGGAAAAAACTCGCAGGGGGCCTTTTCATTTGACATAAAAGGTAAATTTGGAATTGCCGTAGGAGGCGATTATTTAGTAGATACCTTAACACAAAATAACGCATGTATAGCCAAAAAATATAATAAGGAATGGATGGCTCCTTTTGAATCGCGTGAGGTGTTTTTAGGGTACCAATCCTGTGTTGAAATTATCAACAAAAATTTAGTAATAGCCTGCGGAACAACAGGAGTTGATGCCAATACCACAATGAATTTGGCTTACCAACCCAAGCAGGTAATCAGCCACCTAAGCAACGAATCATTTAATGTAGTAAGAAAAGCCAAAAAAGGCAAAGCGGTTTTTATTGCCGGCGGGAAGGGGAGGATCGCAGTTCTGAGGTATTAAGCATGGAGCAAGGGAGTGTAGGAGCATAGGAGAGTAAGAGTGTAGGAGCATAGGAGAGTAAGAGTGTGGGAGAGTAGGAGGGTAGGAAAATAGGAAGAATGTATACTGGTGCGCTGTCAGTAATCGATAATCAGAATTATTCAAAGCTCATAACTCAGAAATTATTCAAAGCTCATACCTCATACCTCATACCTCATACCTCATCTCTATCCCAATATAGCTGCTTTCGTTGCTTCCAGAATTTTGTTGGCATTCGCATCGGTATCGCTCTCGCTGTAAACACGCAATACAGGCTCTGTGCCACTGGCTCTGATCATTACCCATTCGCCATTGCCCAGGTGAAATTTAAAGCCATCAATAGTTTCTGTTTTTTCAATTTTATAATTACCAAATGAAGTGTATTTACCAGCATTGCAATTAGCCAGTACTTTTTGTTTTATTTCTTCAGTAATGTGCAGGTCAATGCGTCCCATGGCAAAACTGCCTACTACATCATACACTTCCTGTATCAATGCGTCCAGACTTTTTCCGCTGGTGGCCATAAACTCCCAGAGGGTTAAACCAATCCAGATACCATCGCGTTCAGGAATAAAACCTTTAATGGCAATACCCCCGCTTTCTTCACCGCCTACCAATACATTTTCCAAAACCATTTTTTCGCAAATGTATTTGAACCCGATTTTGGTAATTTCAATATTTAATCCATAGGCTTTTGCCAGTTGTGTAATTTTTGAAGTGGCACTGAAAGTGGTAATAACCTTACCGCTCATGCCTTTGTATTTATGCAGGTAATGAACCAATAATAAAATGATATGATGGGAATCTACAAACTTGCCGGCTTTATTGTATAAGCCAATCCGGTCGGCATCCCCATCGGTAACCAGTCCACAGTCAATGTCTTCACTAATCTTGATCAGTTCCCTGAATTCAGCCAGATTTTTATCAATAGGTTCGGGAGCCTGTCCTTCAAACCCCGGATTATAATCGCAATGCAATAAAGTAATTTCCGGAAACAATCTGCGCATTACATTTTGCCCGGCTCCAAACATGGCATCATAGGCAAATTCCATTTTACTTGCCTTAATTGCTTTTAAATCAAACTTGCTTTCAACTTCTGTAACATATAAAGTTTCCAGGTCAACATATTCAACCATGCCCGCTTTTATATATTCATCTAATGACTTTAGGTTCAGAAAAACTTGTTCCGGTATTGCATTTTCAACCGCATCAATCACTGCCGGACTGCTTGGACCTCCATAATGGGCTTTCAATTTGTAGCCGTTATAGGCAGGCGGGTTATGACTTGCAGTAATAATTACCCCCAGTGCAGCACCCAATTTAACGGCACCTAAACTTACCATGGGAGTAGAAACATAGCCTTTGGCCAGCTTAACTTTAATTCCGTTTGCACACATAATGCGGGTTGTTGTTTCGGCAAAAAGTTCACCTGCAAATCTGCAATCATGGCCAATTACGATACTCAAATTTCCCGCACAATTTTTGCTTATATAATCCGCAGTTCCCTGGGCAACCCGTTTCACATTTTCAACCGTAAATTCATCTGCAATAATTCCCCTCCATCCGTCGGTTCCAAATTTAATCTGATAGCTCATAGTTTGTTTTTTGATTTCGTATTAATGACTTAACTTTCATAATAATGTTTCCGATTTAATTTCATATTCCATTTTCCATGTCATATCCCACCAGGTCAGGTCGCGACCTGACCCTACAATTAGCTTCTGCTATAATTAGGCGCTTCTTTGGTAATGGTAATATCATGTGCATGGCTTTCTTTCGATCCTGCTGCCGTAATTTTTATAAATTTACCATGGGTTTGTAAATGCTCAACGGTAGGGGTACCGCAATAGCCCATTCCGGCTCTTAAGCCTCCAACAAACTGATAAACGACCTCTTTTAATAAACCTTTATAGGGCACAATACCCACAATTCCTTCGGGTACCAGTTTGGCAATTTCATCTTCCGCATCCTGAAAATAACGGTCTTTACTGCCTTCCTTCATGGCTTCTATGGACCCCATACCGCGGTACGATTTAAATTTCCGGCCTTCATAAATAATGGTTTCACCCGGACTTTCTTCCACACCGGCAAATATAGAACCGCTCATTACGGTACTGGCACCGGCTGCTATTGCTTTCACCAGGTCACCACTGTACCTGATACCTCCGTCGGCAATTACGGGTACCCCGCTTCCTTTAATTGCTTTGGCCGATTCATAAACTGCTGTTAATTGTGGGACGCCAATTCCTGCAATTACGCGTGTGGTACAAATTGAACCCGGACCCACACCTACTTTTACGCCGTCAACTCCGGCATCCACCAATGCTTTGGCAGCATCTCCGGTAGCTACATTGCCTGCAATAATATCAATTACCGGAAATGCACTACGCAGTCGCTTAACCTCGTTTAAAACTCCTTTTGAATGCCCATGCGCAGTATCTATAATAACCACATCAACACCGGCTTTAACCAGGGCCGTAATGCGGGCTTCAGTTTCGGCAGCAACACCAACCGCTGCACCCACCAACAAACGCCCATGTTTGTCCTTACAGGCAAAGGGATGGTCTTTTATTTTTAATATATCTTTATAAGTAATCAAACCTTTCAGCATTCCATCTTTATCAATTACAGGAAGTTTTTCAATTTTAAATTCCTGTAATATGTCTTCTGCCTGCATCAGATTGGTGCCTTCCGGTGCCGTAATCAGGTTTGTTTTGGTCATTATATCACAAACCTTTTTATCCATTTGTTTTTCAAAGCGCAAATCGCGGTTAGTTAAAATACCCACCAAAATGCCATGATCGTTTATTATAGGGATTCCACCTATTTTGTGTTCAGCCATTACCCTTTGAGCATCCCGCAGGGTAGCATGGTCGTTGAGGGTGAGCGGGTCCATAATCATGCCGCTTTCGCTGCGTTTTACCCGACGCACTTCTTCGGCCTGCCGTTCAATGCTCATGTTTTTATGCAAAAAACCAACCCCTCCCTGTTGTGCAAGGGCAATCGCCAATTGCGATTCGGTAACCGTATCCATAGCGGCCGAAAGCATGGGGATATTGATTCTGATATTGCGGGAGAGCTGGGCAGAAGTATCTACTTCGCGCGGAAGTACTTCTGAATAGGCAGGAAGTAACAGTACATCATCGTAAGTTAAACCTTCGCCAAAAAACTTTTGTGTGTCGTTAAACATAGCAAATAATACCTTTCGTTATTTGCCGGGCAAATATAAGAAACTTTCGGGCTGAACCAAAATGAAAATTTTATCACCCCAAATGTAACTGATGTACGATGTACGCCCCGATAGCTATCGGGGTACGAATTACGATGTACAATGTACGATGTACAATGTACGATGTACGATGTACGATGTACAATGTACTCATGTCAGGTCGAGCGGTCCCGATAGCTATCGGGACGAGACCTAATCCTGGTTGAAAAGGAAATTTTCGTTATTTTACGCTATTGAAATTTGTCTTCATTTATAAATAGTTTTCGACTTCGCTCAAACTGACATACCCATGTTCTGTTTTAATCCGGTATGCTCCGGGCAGTATTTCAATATCAAAGTGCTCGCTTTCCATCCACTCGCCTTCCAGTTGCGCCTGCAGTTTGTGTTTGCAGCTTACTTTAATGTTTTTTGCCTGATGGTACATTACAAAGGGCAGGTGCAGGTGTTTGCCTTTTTCAATTACGGGTAAATAACGGCAACGGTTCCATAAACTTATTTTCCGGATGCCCACAAAATCGAGCAGGCCATCTCCCGGTAGGGCCATTGGCGCTACTTTAAATCCGCCTCCGTAGGTTCTGCCATTGGCAATACTCAGCATAAAAATATTGTGCATACTTGTTATTCCGTCTATTTCCAGGGTTACTTCGCTTTCTTTATAAAATAGTAATAATGATAAAATGGTACTTAAATAAGCCAGCTGACCACTGAAAAAGCGTTTGCCCAAATTTTTCTTAACTACCCAACCGTCAAAACCAATACCCACTCCGTTAATAAATAGTTTTCCGTTACATAAACCGGCATCCACTGCTTCCATATGGTTGCCACAGGCAATTTCAAACTGCTTTTGCATACTTGCTGAACCCACAAACAAGTTGGTATAATCGTTTCCGGTTCCACAGCGGAGCAAGGCAATGGGAATCGAAATGGTTTTAAAATGGTTGATGGTATAATTCAGGGTGCCATCGCCACCCATAATCACCAGGCAGGTAAAGCCCGATAGGGTGCCAGGTAATTCACCCGTAAAAACCTCATAAGTTATATACCTGGACTTTAAATAAGCTTCGAATTGGGGCAGAACTTTTAAAGAGATCCCTTTCCCTGATTTTGGATTACAAATGATTGCATAATTTTCTTTTGCCATTGTATTTATTTCATTCTCAGTATTTATACGGCTTTATTTCCATATTCAAGTATACAGCATAATTGGGATGGGTTCAATCCTGAAAAAAGAAAATTTATTTTTTTTGTAACTTATTTATCTTGCATACGTCTTATCCCTGTAACCTCTTAAGCCTAACCCATGACAGCAAACGAGTATAATACTTGTGTTGATCAGTACGCCGATTCATTGTATCGCTTTGTTCTCAAGAACATAAGGGATAAAGATATGGCGCGGGATGTGGTTCAGGATACGTTTGAAAAGATGTGGATAAAAGTTGAAAATGTGGAATCGGAAAAAGCCAAATCGTACTTGTTTACAACAGGTTATCATACTATGATTGATAAAATAAGGAAGGAAAAGCATGCAACCCTGTTGGAAGATCATCACGAAGAATTGGTTCAAACCCACAATAAATACAACGATTTAAAAAATGTATTGAGCCGGGCATTGAACACTTTAAGCGAAATTCAGCGTTCGGTGGTGCTTTTACGCGATTATGAAGGCTACAGTTATGAAGAAATAGGAGAGATAACAGGATTGAACGAAAGTCAGGTTAAAGTATACATTTACCGGGCACGTTTGGCGCTGAAATCGTATATTGGAAGTATGGATAATGTAATATAAGTAAAAATGCAGGTTAATAAAGAGAATTACGAGAGTTTGCTGATTGACTACCTGGATGGAACACTGGATCCGGCCCGGGTGGGAGATTTGCTCGCTTTTATAAACGGAGATCCTGTTTTAAAGGCAGAACTTGAAGTATTGCTTACCCGGCTTGAAATTTCTGAAGAAGAACCAAATTCTGAAAAAACAGATTTCAGCTTTTTAAAGAAACCGACTCCTGTTAATCTGAATGATGAAATGCAGGAACTGATGATTGGGTCGATAGAATCGGATTTATCAACAGAACAACAAAATACATTGAACAGAAACCTGGTACTTTATCCCGAACTTAAACCGGAGTTTGAATTATTTCAAAAAACAAAATTGCAGCCGGATCACAATATTGTTTTTGAAAACAAACAACTGTTAAAAAGGAAACCACAGGCTGTCATCATTCCCATGTATAGAAAAATGATGGCCGCTGCAGCAGTTATTTTGTTTATCGGGTTTGCTACCCTGATGTATTATAATTTGCAAAACCAAACATCTGATGTAGCAAACAATAAACAAGTAGCACAGTCTATGCCCGAAAATGAAAGGGTTGAGCCCAATGAAATTGAGGTATTGAACCCATCAGAAAAAAAGAGTATTCAAAAAAGTTCATCAGTTCAGAAGGTAAACGTAAAGCATAGGGTTTCTGGAAACAGGGGAATTAATATTGAACACAAAGCAGAGCGTGTAAATATTGCAGCAACTGAAATAAATACCAAACAGATGCAATTATTAAAGGTGGCAGGAATGAATGAAAACTTAATTGTTTTGCCAACTTATAAATACAGGCATCCGGTTCAAATGGCAGAAATCGCTGTGAATGATCAATTCTTAAAACCCAGGGATTGGCTTTTTGAAAAGTTAAAAGAAACCATGCCAGAAACCAATGCAATGGCCGATACACTGATTAATGGCGGCATTAAAGGCGCAGGAGTTGTTGCATTGAATTTATTAAACAAAACCACAGGGATTATCTATACCCCCAGAAAAACAGACAGTGGAACCCAGGGCGGGTTCTCAATTATCTCGAGATTTTTTGCCTTTGAAAGAATTACCCAAAATGAAGAATAGAATTATAAAATAGAAATTATGAAAATTAAGAATATAGTAACCATGCTGGCTTTATCGGGCACCATGTGCGTATATGGCCAAACCAGTTTACCTGCATTTACAGGTATAGAAATAGATGCTCCTTTTAAGGTGCAATTAATACAATCAACAGAAAACAAAGTTGAAACCGGCGGCTATGGAAGTAAAGTAGTGCTAAAGGTTGAAAAAGATATTCTGCATATAGAAAATGATGGAATTGGAAAAGACTTTGGCGAACCACTAAAAATTTATTTTACACAACTTAAGTCTATTGAAGCCAATAGTGCGGTTGAAATTAATACCGAAGAAAATTCGGAAATAAGCGGTGAAGAATTCAGTTTGAAATGCAACGGGGCATCGAAAGCGAAGTTAAAACTTGCGGTAAAAAAATTAATTGTTGAAAGCAATGGTGCTGCAAAAATGACACTTTCGGGGGTTGCAGAAAATGCCCATATTGAGATGAATGGGGCCGCCAAATTATATGCTTCCGATTTAAAATGTAAAGATTTAAGTATTGAAGGAGCCGGTGCCACCTACTTTAATGTGAATGCCAGCAATAGTTTGCTGGTTGAGGCTTCGGGAGCAACCAAAGGGGTTTATTCGGGGAATCCATTAACTAAAAACATTAATGTGAGTGGCGTTTCAAAAATTGTTGATGCCAATACGGGTGATCAAATGAGTGACGAAAGAATTGGAAATGGTGATACCACCCGCATAAGCATTGGAAATAAAAAAGTAATTATCATAGAAGAAGGCAATGATATTACCATTAAAAAAGATGAGAATAAAAAAGAGGATGAAAGGAAACCCAAAAAAGCTAAACGTTATTCTCTCAAGCATGTGTATTCGGGATTGGAATTGGGAGTTAGTAGTTTTGCCTCTCCGAAATTAGATTTCAATATGGCAGCACCTAATGATTATTTGAACAATAATGTGGGTAAATCCTGGTTTTATGGAATCAATCCACTGGAGACAGATATACAGATCATTAAAAACAAATTGGCAGTATCAACCGGTTTTGGAATTGAGTTTCAGCATTTTGAGCTAAGTAATGACAAGTATCTAAGACCCAATTCAAGCGGCCTTATCTCAGATTCAAGCGCAGATCATTTAACAAGAAACCGCCTGTATAACTTTAATATCAATGTGCCCCTGTTCATAAAATTTGCCCCACGCACCCAAAAAACGCGTAATGGATTTCATATTGCAGCCGGTTTAATTGGCACATACAAAGCGTATTCGCACACCAAACTTGAAACATCTGCCAACGGATTTGAACAGGAAACAACATTGAGAGACGATTTTAATATCAATCCGTTCAGGGTGGCAGCAACCGTAAGAGTTGGGTATGGTTGGTTCAGGGCTTTTGCGAATTACAGCCTGACTCCTTATTTTAAGCAAACCAATGGCAATCCGGATATTCGTGTTTTTGCAGCCGGTATTACACTGATTCCATTTCAATAGTACACCTGATAAATTTTAAGTAAATAAAAATAAATTTTGGCAGCATATTTGCGAGGTAGATTTATCAATCCGATTTTAGAATGCAACTAAAACCGGGTTGATACAATCTAATAATTAATTTAAACATATGAAAAAGACATTACTTATTACCGCTTTTCTTTTATCCCTGCTAAATGTAAACGCACAAATTACCATTAACCGCAGTGATATAGCGGTAGCCGGCGACTGGTTTTTCACCGCAAACGACACCCTTATTTCCGCATCTAATGCTACCCTGTTAAAAGCAGGAGGCGCTAATAAAACATGGGATATTACGGGATGGGCAAACAAACATTTTAAGGACACTACCTATTACTCGGATGCGTCTAAATTTCCGGATGCACCAGCTGGATGCAACCTGGTATCTTATACCATTGATCAGGTTAGTGGTGATACGCTTCCAAGTTTTATGAATATTTCCAATACCGAGCTTAAAGCCATGATTGAAATGGGAGAATTGGGAATACCCGGCAATCAGTTAAAAGTGTTCCAGTTTCCGTCTACCATGGGCACCAACTTTAAGGATTCGTTTACAGGTGTTATGACTTTACGCATTGAAGATTTTGGAATACCAACCAATCCGCTGTTTGATTCCATAAGAATTAATTATGGAATTCATATCAATTCAATCATTGATGGTTGGGGTAAGTTAAAAATGGCGGCTGGTTTGTTTGATGTTTTGCGCCAAAAGTCAATTCACGCGGTAAATATTACCTTTAAACTGAGAAGCAAAATAACCGGAACTTACATGGATGCAAGCAGTTTGGGTTTAAGCAATATGCAGGAAACTGCAGCAACATATACCTGGCTGGGAAAAAATACCGGACACTTTTTACTGGAAGCCAACGAAGATACCATGGGAGTTTTAGTTGACATGACGTATACCCTGGCTTCGAGCAAAGGGCTGAGCGGAGTTAGAGAACAAAAAGCCATGACTTCTTCAACAAAGGCCTACCCGAATCCTGCCAGCGAAATGATTACCATTGAAACACAGGTTAAACAAAATACAATGGTTTCGCTTAAAGTATATGATATTTTAGGGAATGAAGTAATGCCTGAAACTACTGTTAATTTTAAACCGGGAATGAATCAGTTACCTGTTGATATAGGCCAGTTAAAACCTGGAATATACTTTTATACACTCAACGGAAACGGTATAAATACATCGAGTAAGTTTGTAATAAAATAATATTTTTCGGTTTTAAAAATCCGTGTATTTGTGGTAGGGTCAGGTTGCGACCTGACCCTACCACAAATACACGGATTTTTTTTGGAATTTAATTTGCTGAATCAGCTTTTCGTTAAATTTGATTACGCCGTTTTGGTTCAGGTGGTGTTCGTCAAAAAAGTCTAATGAATCGGATAAGTTAAATGCAGGATTAAAATTTACGTACGCTCCGTATTGATTAAAGAATCGGTCAACTTCAGGGTTATTGGTGTATGAATAATACAAATTTTTTGTTACGGGTGCCTGAACCAATACAAAAGGAATGTTCTTTTTCTTTATCAGTTTTATGCTGCGTTCAAATGAGGCAACCTGTTTTTTATTTAATACCCATTTCTTAGGTGTGTACACTTTTGTTTCCGTATTATATTTCAAATCCTTTTGTACAAATCCGCCTTCAATATAGGTGTCGCCCATTAAAGCATTACGACCGGGTTCAACAAAAGCGTCGTCATTAAAAATAGACTTGCGTACGGCTGCAAACAGCAAGGTATTATAGCCTATTATATGATTTACTTTAAAAGCCTGATTAAACGATAAGTTACCCAATTCATTATTTGAAATCAGGTCAATGCTTGATTCAACCCCGTCTGTAATAAAATTATCGGGATATACTTCATAGATAATGAATCCGGGTTTTAAACTGTCCAGAAACAACGTTAGTAAATCTTCGGTTTGCACAGGTGTTTGATTGCTTGAACCCAAATTAAATGAGGAAAGATGATACCCGGCAAATATTCTCGGATCAAAGCCTCTGTAGGTATGTGATGAACCCAGAAATAAAACATCAATAGCTTTTGTTTTCTTTACTTCCTTCAGGCGGGTATACATATAACCGCTTAGTCCCATTTTGTACTTTAAATTGGGCGTAAGATAAGAAGGGAGCAAGTGCCCCCAGGCAAACAGACTGATGCAATAAAAAAATACTGCAAACAGTGTAAATAATAAAAGTGTTTTTATGAAAAGTTTCATTGGCTAAAACTGGAAATAAATAAAGGGTGAGGTAATTGCATTCATATACATTCCCATTAAAAAAATAATGAAACTGTAAAATGACCAGCGCAGAATTATATTTTGTTTAATCAGAATATTTTCAATGGCAAAATCATCTTCCCGCCCTTTCCATTCAATTATCTGAAAGAAGAGAATCAATATTAATGTCAAGAGTGATTTGTTTATTTTGGGTTCAAAAAATGGATTTGAAAACAATGAACCGGAGAATAAATTACCGATATACTGGAAAGCATTTTCAATATTTGTGGAGCGAAAAAAAATCCAGGCAAAAGCAACCATTAAAAAGGTAAATGTAATTTGAGCTGCCTCCAAGAAAGTTGGCAATGACTTTCCTTTTGCTACAATCTCCTTATGTTCCCTGTTTTTATTTAGTAGTAAGAGGGGTACAAAATACAAAGCATTAAGCGCACCCCAGGCTATAAAAGTATAATTGGCTCCATGCCAAAAACCGCTGATGATAAAAATGATGAATACATTTCTTAATTTAAGTGTCAGGGATCCTTTGCTGCCACCTAAGGGAATATAAACATAATCCCGGAACCATGAAGTTAATGACAAATGCCACCTGCGCCAGAACTCAGCAATATCCCTTGAAAAATAAGGAAATGAAAAATTTTTGAATAACTCTATTCCAAATAAGCGCGCAGTTCCAATGGCAATATCTGAGTAACCAGAAAAATCGCCATAAATTTGAAAAGAAAAGAAAATTGCACCCAATAAAAGCGTGTAACCTTGAAAGTTCTGATAATTATCAAAAATATAATTGGCATATTCAGCACAATTATCAGCTATCACCAATTTTTTAAACAATCCCCACAGTATTTGTTTAAGCCCTCTCACAGCTTCTTTGTGTTCAAAAATCCGCAAACGTTTTAACTGGGGTAGCAGGTGGGTTGCCCGTTCAATAGGACCCGCTACCAGTAAAGGGAAGAAGCAAACGAAAAGGGAATATTCAACAAAGTTTTTGGTAGGGTTTATTTTGCGTTTATAAATATCAATAACATACGAAAGGCCATGAAAGGTATAGAATGAAATACCAACAGGTAATATTATTTGAAAAACGGGTAATGAAGCTTTAAACCCAAATGTTTCGATTAATGGAGTAAAAGATTCAATAAAAAAGTTAAAGTATTTAAAATAACCCAGCAAACCCAAGTTCAAGGTGAAGCTGATGCTTAACCAAACTTTTCTGTTTTTATCTGTTTTTGAATCTGCTATTTTGAGCCCGGTTATATAATCGATCAGGGTAGAAAGCAGGAGCAAAAACAAAAAGCGGTAATCCCAAAAAGCATAAAAAAAGTAGCTGGCAAAAATGAGTATAAGGTTTTGCCTTTTTAATGATTTTGAGGCAAACAGCCAATGAATGATAAAAAGCAAAGGAAGAAAAACAGCATACTGCAGTGAGTTGAAAAGCATTTTTATTTTAGATATGTGTTTGCATAAGCATCACGAAAATAATTTAAAATAGGAGAATTCATAAAAAAATCCCCCCACCCGTAGGGACAGGTCGCGACCTGTCCCTACGGGTGGGGGGATTTTTTTATTAGATAATTAATTAA
>JAUXUD010000085.1 GCA_030680835.1 Bacteroidota bacterium | reverse complement strand
ACCTTGCCATACTGATTCCAATATTACCTGCCACGGCAACATTTAATCCTGCCTTTTGCAGCAGATGATATACCATAGAAGTAGTGGTGGTTTTACCATTGGTTCCGGTAATACATATCTTAAATGCATTTGTATATCTGCCGGCAAATTCAAGCTCATTAATGATAGATATTCCTTTGGCTCTTAACTGCTGTATCAATGGATTCTTTTCCGGTATTCCCGGACTTTTTATGATTTCATCTGCATTTAAAATCAGCGCTTCAGTATGTTTATTTTCCTCATAGGCAATGGCGCGTGCATCCAGCTCTGCTTTATATTTATCCGGAATGCTTCCTTTATCGGATACAAACACATCAAAGCCTTTTTGTTTGGCTAAGAGGGCTGCCCCCGTACCACTTTCTCCGCTTCCCAATATGACAATTCTCTTATTCATATCCGCTTATCTAACCTTTAATGTAATAATGGTTACAATAGCCAGCATAATTCCGATAATCCAAAAGCGGGTTACAATTTTTGATTCATGAAACCCCAGTTTTTGATAATGATGATGTAATGGCGACATTAAAAAGACTCTTTTCCCTGCACCGTATTTTCTTTTGGTATATTTAAAATAGCTTACCTGAATCATCACCGACAGATTTTCAACCAGAAAAATGCCGCATAAAATAGGAATCAGTAATTCCTTACGAACCATTATTGAAAAGGTGGCTATTATTCCACCCAATGCCAGGCTTCCTGTATCGCCCATAAATACCTGAGCCGGGTATGAGTTGTACCATAAAAATCCCACACAGGCCCCAACCAATGCGAAGGCAAAAATTACCATTTCGCCTAAGTTGGGTATATACATAATATTAAGATAACTTGAGATAATAAAGTTGCCGCTTACATAGGCAAACAGGCCGAGAACAAAACCAATAATCGCTGATGTTCCTGCCGCAAGTCCATCAATCCCATCCGTAATGTTGGCCCCGTTTGAAACCGCGGTAATAATAAAAATTACCACCAGCAGAAATACGAGGTAGTTATAGTCCTTATAGCTGTTTCCCACAAACCTTGCAAGGTCTGCATAATCCAATTCGCTGTGTTTAAAAAACGGAACGGTTGTGGTGGTTGCTTTCTGATCGCGTACCCAATATAAATCACCGTCAATAACCTGAGAGGTTAATTCATTGGCTTTTACAAATTCCTCTGTTACTGCCGAAGGTTTAAAAAATTCTTTCGTTTTAACATGTTCATTAAAGTAAAGGGTTGTAGCAACGATAAAACCCAAACCCACCTGACCCAGTATTTTGAATCGTCCGGCCAGGCCTTCTTTATTTTTCCTGAATACTTTTATATAGTCGTCTAAAAAACCAACAAGTCCCAGCCATATGGTTGAAACCAGGATTAAGATAATGTATACATTATTGATCCGGGCAAACAAAAAAGTAGGAATGAGTATCGCTGCCAGTATGATTAAACCACCCATGGTAGGGGTTCCTTTTTTTGCCTGTTCGCCATCCAGACCCAGAATCCGGATTTCGTCGCTTACCTGCAGATTTCTGAGCCGTGCTATCAGGTTTTTGCCATATACCATTGAAATGGTAAGCGATAAAATTACTGCCAGTGCAGCTCTGAAAGAGATAGACTGAACCATTCCTTCACCGGGTAAGTGAATGATTGAATTTAAATAATTGTATAAATAGTATAACATAAATAAGTTCTGAAATTGTTCCTGTTTAGTTTTATTTTAGTCTTTAAAGCGTTCAAACATTTCTGTTAATATTTCTTTATCATCAAATGGGTATTTTACTCCTTTTATATCCTGATAATTCTCATGACCTTTCCCTGCAAGCAAAATGATATCTCCTTTTTTAGCAATACTTACAGCAGTCTTAATTGCTTCTCTTCTGTCGCTGATCCGCAAGGTTTTTTTAAAGTGCAGGGGTGAAACGCCTTTCATCATTTCATCCAGAATCATTTCAGGTTCTTCCAGTCTCGGGTTATCTGAAGTTAAAATTACTTTTGTACTGTTATCGGCTGCAACCGCTGCCATTAAAGGGCGTTTTGCTGCATCGCGGTTACCTCCGCAACCCACAATAGTGATGAGTTGTTCATTGCCGGTTCTCACCTGGTTTATGGTTTTTAACACATTTTCCAGCGCATCAGGGGTATGTGCATAATCAACAATGCCGATAATTCCATTTTCGGAACATATCGAATCGAACCTGCCTTTTACCGAACCCAAACTGGAAAGCCTGGTTATGGTTTCATGTTTGGTTTTACCCAGCAGATAAGCAACCCCATAAACTGCCAGTAAATTATAAGCGTTAAAATTACCAAGCAGTTTAAACCAGGCTTCTTCACCATCCAGATTCATCAGCATGCCGTCAAAATCACTTTCAATAATCCGGGCTTTAAAGTCGGCCATGTTTTGCAAGCCGTAGGTATACCTTACCGCTTTTGTATTTTGTAACATCACCATTCCATTGCGGTCGTCTTTGTTGGTTAATGCAAATGCTTCTTCATTTACGTCATCAAACAATTTCTTTTTGGCCTTTATATAATTATCAAAAGTTATATGGTAATCCAGGTGATCGTG
>JAUXUD010000071.1 GCA_030680835.1 Bacteroidota bacterium | reverse complement strand
AAAACCATGAGATGCAATTGATAATAACGGATTAGTTTGTCGAGTAATTGCATGCGGTTTGGATGTGATATCTGAACAGCACTGAAATTTTCAAAGCGGGCTAAAATCAGTTCAAACAGTTTGGCACTTAATTCGGGGTTGCAACATTCGGTATGGGTAGGTTCATAAGGCACAAAAAAACCTTCATGTAAACTAAACGAATTGCGCTCCGGGCTATAATTTGGTTTTGGCGAAAAGCCAAGATATTTGCTCAATTGAATCATGAAAAACAAGGGATAGTTTGCAACAGATTCTTTGGTAATATCCAATATCTGAATAGCGCTGTGCAGAAAGGCAAACAAGTTATTATCTTCCTCATTTTCCTCCCTTAAACATTTACCCACAAGTTCGGCAACAAACATACCAACAGCACTTTTTAAAAGCTCGAAATGGAGTTCATTTAAAATGGGGGTACATTTTAAATCCTTAATGCGTTGCAGACTTTTACCCTGTTGGTAATAAACATCCATTTCAAGCAATGTTAAGGGCTGGAGCTGTGAAGGTTTTATGGCTGCCTTCTTACCCTTAACCCCGCTAATCATGTAACTTTGCAAACCATACAGGTCGGTAAAGCATTTGAGAATTACACTGCTTTCGGAATAATTTACCGTACCCAATACAATGGCGCTACACTTTTTTAACATGACTGTGTAAAAAGCTAACGTGAGTTATGTGCAGTTAATCCATCTTTCGTAGCCATATAAGAATAGGCTTTCATATTGTCGGAATCGTACATAAAGCTGCGTGTATATTCCTGCAATGCCTCATCCCATTTCATGGCCACCACAAACTTTTTGTGGATGAGTGTTTTCAATCCATCTGCTATAACGGCAGGAGATTCAGCAACTTCTTCGAGGATTTTATCAAAGGGTTCAACAAAATACAGGCAGTTTAATATTTCGTATTCCAGTGCGTCTAATTCGGTATTCATAATTTATGTTAATTCCCTTCCTTTCCATTTATAAGTGGTAACGTTTGCCCATATGCCAATAATCAAAACATACAAAATATGAAAGGGTTCGGCCAATGGCAAAAATAAAATTAAAAAACTCTTTTTGAAGAACTTTAAAATAGAAAACAGAAACATCCCTTCTGTTGCTGATTTTACAAGCAGTTGGTTCAAACCGACCCATAAAAAAACTGGATTGTAAAGCCCATAACAAATATTGAATAATATGCTGAAGTTAAACAAGTATGCACCCACCAATATTGCGGTAATAAACCGGTCTTCGTATTTTGTACTTTTCGATACCCACCTTCTTCTTTGTTGTGTTAATTGTTGCAGGGTTCCATTGGGTGAGGTCTGAACAATAGCATCATAACTTTTAAGAAAGAACACCTGGTTTGGATATTTTTTAGAAACTTTGTGCAATAAAAATTCATCATCTCCCGAAGCTATATTGGTATTGTTCAGATATCCGCCTATTTCTTTGAAAACATCTTTTTTAAAAATGAGGTTAGCCGCACTGCACATATTTGGATTTTTAAGCTGAATGGCTGCTGCACCAATACCAACCAGTCCGGCAAACTCCAGTGACTGAATTTTTTCGAAAATAGTTTCGGCCTGAAAAAGTACCGGGGCATAAATAAATTTGGCATCATTCTCACTGATAAATGCATCAATTGCTTTTATCCAGTTTTTCCCGCTGCTGCAATCCGCATCGGTAAGTATGATAAAAGGATTTTGTGCAATTGAAACACCATAGGTAATCGATTCCTTTTTGGCACCTTCGCGAATATGCTCACTCAGGTTAACCAGTTTAAAATGAGTTAGCTCCTGCTTGTCAATAAAGGTTTGAACCAGGCTCAGGGTTTCATCTGTAGAGTGGTCATTGAGTATAATAACTTCATAGTTTGAAGCGGGGAAATCCTGCTTCATCAAACTATTTAAACAATTGATGATGCTCAGCACTTCATTACGTACCGGAATCAATACAGAAAATTTATTTTGGGCAATTGTTTGTATAGGAAGTTTATAAGGTTTGATAAATAACCAGGCGATGAAATAGGATAAAATAAGGATACAATAACCTGCCAGTAATGCGTACGAAATGATGATCCAGGTATTCATTATTTAACTTTATAAATAAACCACATACCCAGTAAAGCAGGCAGCATCATGTTAATGATCCATAAGCTGTATGCCGCCATTAATATACCCGGAGTTTGACTGCTGAACATTCCAAAAAACCACAAAGCACTTGCCCCTCTTAAACCTATTTCGAGCAGGAAAAATGAAGGCACAACAGACTGAACACAAAATGTGGCTATAATACAACACACGGCATTTAAAGGTTCTATTTGAACATTAAAAAAAACAAGTAACAAATAATATTGCATCAAAAAAACCAGATACCGCACCAGTGAAATCCCAAGTATAACAAAAAGTTCCCGGGGAGAATACGCTTCAAAAACCTGCACATATTTTTCCAGTTTCATTACCCATGTAAATTTCTTAAAATAAACATATACAGTTTGCATATTGAGGTATATCCAAGTGGATAAAACCACCAGCACGATAAAAAGTATGGGAATAAAATAAGTATAAAATGGATTTGCAGTTTCTATTAAATGAATACTCCAATCATTATTTTCAGAAAATTTAATTCCTTTGTTTTGGACGATAAAAACCAGGTTCCACAAAGCAAACAGGCCAAAAAAACAGGTTATCAGAACTTGTGCCGTATGGCCAATAACTGTAACCAGTGAGCCTTTAATTTTATTCAGAATTTGGAGATGGATTACCCTTCCGGCAAAATCGCCAATTTGATTGGGGGTTATTATGCTCAAACAAACACCGGATAATACGGCTTTAAAAGAACCGGATAAAGTTAGTGGTTCGTATTTATTAATCAGCCTTTGCCATTTTACAGATTCCAGGCCCCAGTTTAGCAGCACCAGAATCAATGCTGCCATTAAAAACAAATAAGAGTTTAGTTGCTCACCGGCAGAAAATTGCTGAAAAAGCTTATTAATTTTATACCGGTAAACCAGCTTATAAATAATAAACAGCGAAGTTACCAGCAGAAGTGCGAATTTTGCCGCTTTAATAAGTTTTTGGTATTGATGGGTTTGTAACAAGCCGATGGTTTAACTAAGTTTGACAAATTAACAAAAGAATGAACCTAAAACAAGCCGTAAATTGAGCAAGATAAAAAACATTAAGGAAAGAGTGATTCTTGGCATTGATCCGGGCACAACTGTTATGGGATATGGTGTAATTTTTACGAGGGGAAATATAGCGGAAGTTTTAACACTTGGGGTATTAAAACTTGAAAAATATGAAGATTATGCCATGAAGCTTAAGAAAATTTTTGAAAGAACCATAGGCCTGATAGAAGAATACAAACCAGACGAACTGGCTATTGAAGCCCCTTTTTATGGAAAAAACGTACAAAGTATGCTAAAACTCGGAAGGGCGCAGGGTGTTGCCATTGCAGCGGCCATGAGCCGTGAACTTTCGGTGGTTGAATATGCTCCGAAACAAATTAAAAAGTCGATAACCGGAAATGGAAATGCCTCCAAGGAAATGGTTGCTGCGATGTTGCAAAGGCAGCTCAAGTTTACCTCCGACAGTAAATTTTTTGATGCAACAGATGGGCTGGCAGCCGCATATTGTCATTTCATGCAAAAAAATATAGAATTGCATATAAAGCCGGAGTCTGCCAAATCTAAAATCCCTGCTAAAAAGAAAGCAGCTTCCTGGGGAGCGTTTGCATGTCAAAATCCTGCACGTGTTAAGAAATAATTGGTAATTGGTAGAGACGCGATTCATCGCGTTTTTGCAAAATAACCGATACCCAAATATTATTTTATATCAAACCAAACAGGCATTAATTGATTTTGCAATTTCTTCCATTTCTGCTTTTCCCAATTTTAATTTTGGGTTTGCAAAATTCATTTGATCCATGGTATTGAACGGGATGAGGTGAATATGGGCGTGTGGAACTTCAAGACCTAAAACACAAACGCCCACACGGGCACAGGGAATAGCCTTTTTTATAGCTTCGGCAACAATTTTTGCAAATAGCTGCAAACCCGCGTAGGTCTCATTATCCAGGTCAAAAATATAATCAACCTCTTTTTTAGGTATAACTAATGTATGGCCTTTTGTTAACGGGTGGATATCTAAAAAAGCATAAAAGTCTTTTGTTTCAGCTACTTTAAATGAAGGTATTTCGCCCCTTACAATTTTAGAAAACAAGGTTGTCATTTCTATAAGGTAATTTCCAGAATCTCTAATTTAATTTTGCCTGCAGGAACCGTAACTTCAACTATATCTCCAACTTTTTTATTCATCAGGCCTAACCCAATAGGAGATTTAAATGATATTTTACCGGTTTTCAGGTCGGCTTCTTTTTCATTCACCAGCATATACAAAATTTCCTTGTTAATGTTATGGTTGAGCAACCTCACCTTGGTAAGCATCATCACTTGTTTGGTACTAAGCTTACTTTCATCAATAATGCGCGACATGGTAATCAGATTATTTAGTTTAACTATTTTAGTTTCTATAATTCCCTGATCTTCCTTTGCAGCATGATATTCTGCATTTTCACTTAAATCACCTTTATCACGTGCATCAGCTATTTGCCTTGTAATAAAAGGGCGTTGAACAAATTTTAAATCGTTCAGTTCGGCCTGTAATTTTTCTAAACCTTCTTTTGTAACATAATTAAATTCTTCCATAGCAATTTTGTTATTTACTTGGTTTTTAAAACAAAAGAAACGTTCCGCACAATGGCGAAACGTTTCTTATTTATCGAATACAAATATATTAAACTTTTGATTTAATCAAGTATGAATTATATCAAATTTTAATATACATATTTGGCATTAAAAGCAAACACTCACGTGGTTGCAGCTGCCAGGTGTGTAAAATTTAACCTTTTTTGCTTCCTCCTCCTACTATCAAACGAATTCCAATAGTATGCATTCCATTAAATATACGGGTAGGTGCATATGAGTAATCCAGGGCAAATGAAGTTCCCGATTTAGAAACCGGAACCTGAAAAGTTACTCCCGACCAGAATCCATAAACAGGATTAAGATATTGCGGATCGCTTTGATTTTTGCTGAAAAGCTGCTTATCGCCGCTTATATTATAGGCTCCCCGTAACATAAACATTTCCTTAAATGCATACTCCAAACCCAAACCATACACATTTGATTGAAATGCATTGTAATTAAAATTACCCGAAGCTGTTAGCCTGTGATGAAATGCATCGCCACTTTGGTCTAAACGCATATCGTAACCCAGTCCAATATTTACCAGTGTTGGCAAATTAAATTTATCGGCTGCAAAAAATGCTTTACGGTCGGCACCGGTACTTGAGTTAATTGCCCTGAATGAAAGTCCATCACCCCCATACTGCATATCGGGACCAATGTTTCTTACTGCGATACCCAGTTTAAAGTCATCTTTTTTAATCTTGTTTTTGCGGGGTCTTAAACTTGTTTGGTATTGAACACCAAAATCAAAAGCTATACCTTGTGCCCTTACATCATGCAAACCTTCAGATATCAGGCGGATTAAAAAGCCACCGGTAATACTGTTTGAAAATTTACGGGCATATGATACACCGAGATTGATAACCTGGGGGCTGAAAGTAGGCAGTGTTCCATCCGGGTTATCAAACGTAGTTATCGGGATGCTGCCAAAATCCCAGGAAGCAACGCCCAATCCAATAACTCCGCCTTCACCATCTTCGCCAATTGCCTGGGCAATACCGAGGTTATTGATTGAAACACCCGCCCCAACCAGGTAACCTACCCGGGAAAAACAAACTTCCGTATTTTTTGCATACGCCAAACCGGCTATATTCAGGTTAAAAGATTCAATACCCCTTACAGAAGCAGAGTTTGCGCCACCATAACCCGAGGTTCTGGCGTAGGGATTTATTGTTAATTGTGTAGCCCCTGCTCCACCCGAACGATCGGGATTACCTGCATATGCCCCGATAGAATAAACCAAAAGGCTAAACAATCCGAAACTAAAAATATAATTTTTCATCTGTAAATAATTTTTTGTTTAAAAGTAGAAATTAGTTGAAGAAAAAGCTTTTTACTCCAACTAATTTCAAGGGTTTATACTTTGTTTAGAATGTGTCAAAATCTGCAGGTCTCATAATTCCGAACCATTTTATTACCCGTTCACCTATACCATCTGCATAAATATGAATCAGATAAACACCACTTGCAATTGGTACATTTACGTCATTCTTTAAATTCCAATCCAGATAAGTTCTGGAATTGTCATCCTTTTTAATGCGTCGAACCAAAAATCCACCCTGGGTGTAAATAGAAACCACACATTTGGTTGGTAGGTTAATAATTTTAACTTTTGTGTCCAGCTGATTGCCCGGATCTTCATAACCTGCGTAGGCATAATAAGGGTTAGGAGTAATAGATACCATATCCAAAGCTGTTTTACCGGCTTCTTTGGTTTCTCTTACATCCGATAAATTTGTAGTTGAGAACTGGTATAGAGGCTGACCTTCATTATACAAAACGTCTGAGGTTTTTGTATAACTTGCATAAGGACGTTTCACATTAATGTTGATTTTTACATCGCAGGGAATCAATCCGTCATTGGGTGCACCAATTTTTGTTTTTGCATCAACCAGAGTCACACTTACCCACATTGCCTGTGAAAAAAAGTAACGCTTGTTTAAAACACTGGCAGTACCACTTTCGATTAAATTAAACAAGCTGTCGTAGCTTTTACATTCATCATATCTGGGACCGTTGTATTTAACCGTTCCACCCAGTTTAAATGCTTTAGAACCCATCACATAAATATGGTGTTTTCCTCCAAACAAATAATCCAGTCCGGCAGGTGTTTGTTTAACCAGGTTGCTGGTTGGATTCCAGATCATATCGGTTCCGTTTTCTGAAGGAATGGATGAGTCTTCTGCAAATAAAATATTCAAACGTTCTCCGGTTTCATGGTTAACTGCGTATCCCGGGAACCAGCCTTTGCCGTTTCCAGTTCCATCGGGTTTGCCATCTTTCCCCACTGAGGGTGATTTGCGACGGTTTAATTTTTCGGCCCCGCCAATATTGGTCGCAGTGTTTTCTCCTGCCTCCAGTACAATGCATCTGCTCCATTTGGTTTGATCCTGGGTTAACACTACCTGGATACTTTGCAAATCTGAAAGCGGATTATCGCTTGAATATCCACCTGCTCCACCCGGAGCCCATGCCGGACCAAAAGTTGGCTGAGGTGTAATAGCCCTTGCTGCCAAACTGTATGGAGCCCAGGTGCCCCCTAATACTTTATTGTATTGTCTTCTCGGATCAACAGGAATTGCAGGAAATGGCGATGGTTGCGGAATCGCAAAATCATTGTCATAGGCACTCTTGAAAGCAGGTGTGCCACTGGTGCCCGCCCTGATCCAGTTTAATGGAACCAAAGAAGCCAGCTCATCGGGTACACCGGGTAACCAGATATTGGTCTTATTGGCATATTCTATAGATGCGGAAATGAATCCATTGGAATCATCATAAGGATCTGTAGGATTGCCCGGTTTTTGAACCTGTATAATGGTTATGCTCAAGCCCCATTGTGCAAAAACCTGTTCATTGGGTTTACCTATTTTTGTTTCACTCAGAACTACTTCTCCGATAACTGTACCTGAACCGGTAAACTTGGTGTCTTTTGCTTTAAAAACCATGGGAGCATTAAAGGTTTCACCTTCAATAGTGATTGAACCTGTATTTACTTTATAATATTTCCCTATTTTTAAATTTCCTGAAGCAACCGGGGATAAATTAATCAGCATCCAGCTAGTGCTGTTTTCTGACAATGTATCGTCTTTAACGGCTGAAGTGGAAGTATCATTAATTCTCAATTCAAAGTCGGCCATAGGTACTTTAAATGGATCAATAACTTTTACGATAACAGGTCCCTTACCTTTTTGATAAGTTGGAGTGGGAACGTAGTATGGAGCAATCAATGCTTTTTCAATTGATTCCTTTGATAAGTTAATGGCCAATCCGCTATTGCCAATTCCTTCAACCTTGGTTATTTCAGGTCCATCTGAATAACTTGAACCCAAAACAGTTCCCTGGTTATGCGGTGTTGATTTATGAGGTACTGCAGTATACACTTTTACACCCTGTTCTATTGCATTCGGGTCAATATTTGCCATTTTACGTCCTGCCAGATATTGAGCATCATCATCTACACAATTTTGAACATTTGAATACGCAACCAGCAGGTAATTGTATGACTGGAAATTAACAAGGGTTGGATCAGAAAATGTAGAGAAATAATCTTTAGTAATTTTAAAGCTGTGTTTTACTCCTTTATCTTCACCATTTACCATTATTTTTTTTACTGTACCCAAATCCGCATCATTAACAATATTTACCAATAATGAAGCCCCATCGGCTATGTCACATTGTGCCACCAGCTTGGCTTCATCCAGGTTATACAAATCGCTGGGAACTGAACTTTTCTTTAGCTGAAAAATCTGGTATCCCTGAAATTTGTAAATGGTTTTTGAACTGCATAGTCCTGCAGATGAATCTATATAATTTTCAGTCTTGCCGTAGTTGGTGATATTCAAAATTAATTCTCTGTCAAGTTCTACAATTTCAAGGTCTGGTATACCCGGTCCATCAATAATATTAAAATTATTTTTATATAAAACGTATGCTTTATCGCTTGCCTCTTTCAATAAATTAAAAGAACCCGTTGCGCCTCCGGTAGTTCCTCTTGCCCAAACAACGGCAACAGTAACTTTGTTTACCGCACCCGGTAGCAAAGTAAACGGACCTGCGGTTTGAAGAAATCTTCTGTCGCCGGGTGTATTGCCTGCAATTCTTTCAGTCCAGTCAGACCGGTTACCCGGATCGGTTCCACCCGGAAACATATAACTGGCAGTGTCGGATCCACCCCTGCCATTTCCACCATAAGTAATATTCAATCCGTCTTTCCAGCGACCGTTTAAATAATTCCAGTAATGTTCAGGTCTTTGAGGGTTGCCGGTTACCGACCAGTCGTTATTGTAATAAATAAATTTAGAGAGTCCAATTTCAGTTTTGTCCGGACGTAAAGGCCCCTCAAAAAAGTTTACCCCAACGCTGGGTGGGTTCAGACCGTAACCTAAAATACCTTCGTCGTTATCATCGCCATTATAACAAATTCCAAGGTTTCTCTTCACATCACACTCCACATAATCATCCGAGTAGTTTCCCAAATCTGCATCTACCCACTGGCCAAAAATACAACTGTCAATGGTTTCAGTACCTCTGTTGTAAATTGTGGTACGATAAAAAGTCATGTTGTTTATTTCATCATTGGTTGTATAACCAAAACTTTGGGTATGTAATTCAAGACCTATCGGTAATCCATCAGTCTCAGAATGAATATTTCCCTTATCATTATAAATGGTATACAGCATCATATCAGGGATATTATCTGCGTTATTTTCATCGAATGATGGGTAATCTCCTTCTGAAGGTCTATAATTTCCGTCGTCATTCACATCATAAAACGGAGCCATCTTTTTAAATTCGCCCTGATAATTCGGTGTGGGTCCGTATATTGTTCCGATTGGATTTCCCGGCCAGTTTTCTATGGATTCCGGAATACTCGTTGTCGAACTCCAGTCTGTCCTGAAAGCATCAATTTCACTCAGGGTAATTTTCCAGATTTTATCATATTCTTTGCAACGGGATGCTGTAATAGCAGCAGAGCCGTCAATTTGCAGCGGACCCGGATAATAATCCGCACCGCTCTGACGATATGTTTGAGCTGCGATGCGCAGATTACCTGAGGTTACACCACCAATCCATAATGCTCCCGAAAACAGAGAGTGTTTTGAAACATTGCCTGGCTCTACCTTAGGAATTTCATAGCGGGCATTGCTCAGGTTCCACCACATATCCCCCCCATTTAATATTGTCGTTCTTACATTGTTTACATCCAGGTCTTTTTGTTGGGTAGCCTGTGCACAACCGGCACCCTTGTTCATGTTCGTGGTACGGGTCTGTTTTTTACCCAGGCCAATGTTTTCCTTTGCCTCAATCTGACCGGCAAATAAAACAAGAGCTATTACAGTTAAAGCTTTTAAAACAAGCTTTCTATATATTGTATTCATAATCATGTTTTTTTCAATAAATAATTGAATTAGAAATAAAGAGCCATACCCAAACGGGTCAAACGTGGATAAGAGAATCTGTCGGGGTTAACCATTCTGATATTGTATAAGTCAATATAAGCCTGTTGACTGGTTGCAGAATTAATTTGTTCTTTTGCAGCCGGGGAAGCTATAAAACCATCATTATAAGCCGAACCACTATAAGGGAAAACCGAAGTTACGTTGGCTGTGTTAAACAGGTTTTGAACCATTACGAACAGACGTAAAGTATAAAAGGTTTGGGTGCCGCTGATTTCCTTTCTTTTAAACAGGAATGATTTATCAAATTGCAAATCCACATTATACTGCGGAGGCAAGTTGGCTCCATTTCTTGATCCTTTAATAGGACTTCTTACTACCACACCTGATTGAACACCATCAGGAGTTGGATTCAAATTTTGGGTATAAGGACGACCGGAATAGGTTGTGAAAATAACATTGAAACCTGCATTTTCAAAAATTCGTTTACCATTCACTACCGGGCCATTATACTCCATAGCTGTAGTTTTTGAATTTTCCACCTTATAATGATAATCAAATACTGCTTTAAAAGTATGACGTGTATCTATATCCATTGGATAGATGGTACGTAAAGAAGGCAATCCTACCTGGATTAAAGCATTACTTGAAGTTGAGTTTGAACCTGTTCCATCAGCAAACTGCATTTGATAATTTGACTTTAAGGTTATATTACCCAATTCCCTTATTTCATATTCCAGGCCAATACTTTTTACCGTTGAAAAGTCAAGATTGCCAAACGTAGTATAATCATTTGGCCAGGCTTGCACATACCGGTATAGTTGAATCATATTACGGGATTCGCGGTATGATGCAATAATTCCCAGAGCAGCATCGGTTCCAATTTGCTGGCGGAAACCGATTTCATAATCTGTAGTCTGTTGCATTTTTAAATCGGGATTCGCCAATGCACCGCCACTTAAACGGTTTTGCAGAAAATAATAATCGTCAATTTGTCCAACATTGGTATTGGGTCTTTGTGTTAGGATATCGTAAGTACCAAAGAATTGTGAGGTTGTTGAAATGGGAAAAGAAAACCATATACGTGGCAATACTTTTACATCGGGCACATAATCGGTAAAGGAACTGGCTTTAGGTAAATTGGCATTTTTTGGATCAACAAATACGGGAATATTTCTGTTGGTTTTACCATCGCGGGCAATTTGTTGCGGATCGGTAATTGGATTTCCGTTTTTATCAAACCAGTTGTTACCGTTTCTATAGCCAACAATCGTTGCATTCGAAAGTTTGTCGTTGCCCGCCTGCTGGTCTGCATCCCTGTTAATATAAACAACAAAATTATCTCCGATGTTTGTAGGTATCTGCGATTTTAAGCTGGCATCATATTTTGAATCTCCTTTAATCTGGCCAGCATTAATGATGGGAACCATGGAATACGGATCTTTTAAAACGGGTTGATTGGCATCAAATCGCTCCAAACGTACCCCTACCCTTACAATTAAATCCTTAAATACAAATTTATCCTGCAACCATGCCGCCATATATATGGGTTGATAAGCAGGTATAGCACGCGTTGCCGGATTATTCAGAAAATCGTCAATACTGGTTTTTTTCCTTTTAATATTTCCCAAGTGGTCATAACCACTGTAACTTACATATGAATTACCATTATTCAGCAACTCATCGGCGTTAAACATATCTAATGAGTAATCACCCGGTTTGTATGAATTAATATCTATATAGGAGTGTTGGTCTATCGGTTTTCCATAAACATCCACAGCCCCTTGTGAAATTAATTTGCTTCTCAGGTTATTGTCAAAATTAGATTGACGGTCAAGAACAATTCTACGGTCAAATGAAACGGTATCCTGAAAAACTCCGTTTCCATCAAATTTTAATGTTGCCGAATCCGGATGGGTAGCCAAACCCTCAAACTGCTGGTTGGCACTTAAACGCATTAAACTCCATAAACCTGCCGCTCCTACTCCATAACTTCTCCTGAATTGTTGCTCAACGTTAATTCCCATTTGAAATTCGTGTTTTGCCTTGGGATTACTTTTAGGCGCAATGGAGAACTCACTCATCACATAAAGATTGAAAATCTCAGCCATCGATTTTGAGTAGTTTGCCTGCAGGCCCCCTACATTACCCCACATATTAGAATAAATACCACTTGGATTATCCCCGTTAACCAAACCGCCCCTGCCGCGCACGGTATTGATATTTCTCAGGTTGCTTTGTCCAAAAAAATCATAAACTGCACGGGTATAATTACCACGGATTTCGTTATAATTTTTATCCTGTTCAAAAGTAAAAAGGGTATCCGAATTTCCGGATTGCCTGTAATAATCTGTTAAATATATGTATTTTTTATTTGCCTTGTCATACAAAAAGGAATCCGGTTTTTCGTTAAAAGATTTTACAACTCTTTGGTATACCGGAGCTGTGTAAGTTTTAAAAGTGCCCAGGTACCCATAAGAAAATAAATCTCTTTGATGTTCTGCATCCATGGATTCACCCGCACCTCTCTCATAAGAAAGCCTCACAGTATAATACGCGTTACTAATCGTAGATTCGGTTTTTGGCGCTTCTTTATTATCCTTGTCTGCTTCTTCTTTTTTAAATGTTTGGGTAAACTGTAAAAAGGTTCTTAGTGTATACGACCTGCTCAGTGAGTTATTATCTGAATTCAACAATGAATTGTAATAGCTGAACCCGCGACCCTGGCTAAAGTTACCATAATAACCCAGGCGTACATTAATATTTGTAGTTGGTTGAAAGTTAAAATTTCCGTTTATATCTGCACTGTAACCTGCAACATTTTGTTTGTAGCCTACTTTTTCCAGATCGTTTTTTGTTAAATATTCTGCTGCCGGAAACAAAGTACCTGTAGCACCGGGTATTAAAGGAGTTTTTTGGATCTCTTTTAATTTATCATTTTTCACTTTGTAAATATCAACTGCAGGCAAATTTCCATCAAGATCATATCTAACAGCCCCTGCAAACAGGAATCCCAACAAAACTCTTTCTTCATTACCCCTGCCTTTATTAATTGTTTTTACCGGACCCGAAATGCTCGATTGAAACGAATTGTAATGACTGTTGTCCAGATAACCGTAGAAGGGTGTTGATGTGGTATATTCAAAACTTCTCTGGAAATATTTGGTAGGTGATTTGGTGGTAATTGCAATGGCTCCTCCAATAAAGTCGCCATACTGTGCCGGTGTTCCCCCGGTTATTACCTGAATGTTTTCAATGGCATTTGCAGGTATATTCGAAGCTCCCGCCTGAACGCGAACACCATCAATAAAATAGGCAGTGGCATCGGCCCGTGCACCACGGAAATTTGGAGTACCCCCATTTCTGGATTCCACCCCGAGCGTTTGCCCGGCAATTTTGGCGACACTTCGGGTACCCATTTTCAGAACAGCATCTCCCGAGGTATTTGAACCCTTGATTCCTCCTTTATCAATAATAGAACGCGTATTTTTAATAACAACCTCTTCAAGGGTTGTATTGTTCATCACAAACTCAATAAACCGGTCTTCATCAGCTGATAATGCAATATCATCGATTCTTACCTGGCCGTAACCCGAGTATATGGCAATTAAAGTGTATCTGCCGGGTTGAAGTGCATTTAATTGAAATCCACCATCATCGTCGGTATGCGTTGAGCCTTTTGTTATTCCGTTTAACTGCACAATAACCGTTACATAGTCCATTGGCTTTTTGGTTTTGGACTCTTTAATGGTACCCCGAATGGTACCGAGTCCTTGTGCGAAGCCTGCAAACTGAATGCTAAATAAAATAAGCATTAAAGCGTATATTTTCTTCATTTATGTATGATTTACAATTTGTAAACAAATATTTATAAGCGGTAAAATAAAGTAGTTAAATCGAAAATAACAACTATTCACTAAACCTTTTCTTTTGCACAATTAGCTACCTACCCTAAAAGTGAGTAACTTATCCAGCAAAACCTGCGAAATTTTTCTGTAACTCTCCACCGTCCAACCACCAATATGAGGTGCAAGAACCACCTTTTCACTGGTAATTAAAAATTGAAAGTCATTTTCCTGATCCATATCAAACATTTTTAAATCTTCATTTTCCAAAACATCAAGAGCCGCTCCTAAAACTTTTCCACTTTTTATTGAACCTATCAAATCCCTTGTCTTCAAAATTTTTCCCCGACTTAAATTGAGCAAATAAATGCTTTTTTTAAATCTGTTTAAATAATTCTCACAAACCAGTTCATTTGTTTCTTCGGTTAAAGGAATATGCAAGGTAAGTATGTCTGTTTCTTCAAAAATCTGGTACATGCTGCTCTCATTTGCAAAATCATTGCTGTAATCAAGTAAATACTTATCATAAGCCAGCACTTTTACATTAAAACCACTGAGTTTTTGGGCAACTGCCTTTCCGGTATTTCCAAATCCTATAATTCCTACCGTTTTTCCCGAAAGCTCAAAACCCCTGTTTGCCTCACGCCGCCATATTTTTTGCCTCACCTCCCGATCAGCCCTTCCCAAATTATTCATTAGCATTAGTAACATACCCAAAGTATGCTCGCCTACTGCATCTGCATTGGCTTCACCGGCATTCAAACAAACAATATTGCGTGTTTTTGCATAGGCTTCATCTACATTATCCAACCCCGCTCCTGCTCGTGCAATACAGCATAATTTTTGTCCAGCATCAATCAGCTCCCGGTCAACCTGAGTTTTGGTTCTGATCACCAAAATATGAATTTCGGCAATTTTGAACAGAATGTCTTCCCTTTTTGCATCTGGTAAATAAAGAACATTAAATCCCGCTTTTGTTAAACCATTTGGCAACAACTCATGAACATCGTCTGCTATCAGTATGTTCAAGCCCCCTGTTGTTGTGTTCCGGTTCGCTTTCATTTTATTAGTAATCAAAAATTTAATTTGGGTTGCATTGGGTTCAAATATGTGTTGCAAACCTAACTATCTGCTGGCAGAAACCATTAAAGTAAGACTCACAAAGTCTGCTACACTCAACTCTTCGGCACGTTTGGCGGCAAATGAACCTAATTGTTCATCGCTCAATCCAAAAATACCAATACTGTTTCTTAGTTTTTTACGGCGCTGGTTGAACGCTACTTTTACCACAGTTCTGAATAGTTTTTCATCGCAAGCCAGTGCTTCATTTTTTCGGCTGAACCGAACAATGGCTGATTTCACTTTGGGTGGCGGATCAAAAACCGTTTCTGAAACCGTAAATAAATACTCCACCTTAAAAAATGCCTGGGTGATTACCGATAAAATGCCGTAAACCTTGCTTCCATGCAGCGAGCAAATCCGCTCAGCCACCTCTTTTTGAAACATGCCAACCATAAATGGAATCTGCTTTTTATGATCAATCATGGCAAAAACAATCTGGGATGAAATGTTATAGGGAAAATTGCCAATTATACTAAACTCCCTTGGAAAATATTTGCCAAAGTTCATTTTCAAAAAATCTTCGTTCAACAAGCGTTCGCTCATTAAGGGGAATTTAGCCAGCAAATAACTAATAGATTCCCGGTCCACTTCAACCGCCCATGTTTTTAACTTAGGTTCAGCCAGTAAAAATTGGGTAAGCACGCCCATTCCCGGCCCTACTTCCAAAACATTTCCCTCGGGGTAAACATCGGTTAATGCGGCAACAATATTTTGGGCAATATTTTGATCCTTTAAAAAATGCTGACCCAAAAACTTTTTTGCCTTTACCTGTAACATGTTTTTTTTTGCAAATATATTTACAGAAAGCGGAAATGCTATTTTAAACAAAAACAGATTTCGAGAAACGAGACGCGAGAAGCGAGAAAGTATCTTCTTAATTTCTTATTAATAAGTCGAAGAATGCCAATTTTATTTAAAAAACGATTTTTTAATGTTTAGCTTCCTCGATAATTAAATAAACCCTATAATGAAAATAGTGTCAATATTCTTGGTTGCTCTTTTTCTTACTACAGCAGCATGGGCGCAAAAAATCGAAGTGCTCAATAAAATGTATGGCATGAGTAAGACCTACCCTTCTAAAACAAAAATCAATCTACTTATTTCTAATGTTAATATAGGTGATACTCTTAAATACGATACCACAAAAGCACCTTATGGGAATGGTAACAAATTGTTAGCAGTTTGTGATTCGAATGGAAAGTTAATCAAAAAGTATGTTTTGAACGGAATAAATACCATTTTTTCAGAACATTCTGATGATGCATATCTCTTCAACTACGGTAATTATAAATCATATATTGATAATATACAAGTGTTGGATAGTATTAATATAAATGCTTATCGTTATGTATTAATGCGGCTGAATTTACTAACGGGTAATTTTTCTATTCTTCGTACTTTTTACGTTAAATTCCTCGCACTTCCGGTTATAGCAACCGATCCATCAACAAATTCATTGTATATTATGTTTAGTAGAATTAGCAAATTTGATAGCACCCTATATGATACCTCGGTTTTTGATAAAAGTAAAACTTCAATTTTAAAATTAGATGCAAATTATAATATTACCCAAAAATGGAAAGTAGATAGCATTTTTACCAATTTTTCAGTCTCAAATAATCGATTTTACTTATCGGCAAGCACTTCAAAAACAAATACAACATATAAGCTGAATAATACAGTTTATATTAGAAATGGAACAACCGATAGATTTCTGGCAGATAATATATATGGTGTTTATGATCTCAACCAAAAAAAGTATTTGGGAACAACTGTAATTAAATCAAAGGGTGAAAATACGGCCCTGGCCGTTTATCCTAATTTTCTTACCTATTTTCAATTTAGCGATAGCATTGTTGTTAACAACAAAACCATAAAAGTTGATTCCAATTATTTAACCAAAAGGATGTTATTATCTTTAAATGAAGATGGTACCATAAAATGGTATAAATTTGGAAATGGCTCAAGTTCTCTTACTAATTTAAGGATTGATAATGGTAAAATTAATTTCTCATTAGAAGTACTCTCTTTCTTTAATTTTATCTGGGATGGAACCCAATTACAAAATTGTTATTACTGGAACCGGATATTTTTAAATGCCGATGGTAGTTATATCAAACATTACCCTATAAAATATAATGATAAGTTAATCCTCGAACCATCATACGTGCCAGCAAAAGAAAATATTAGTTATATCAGCTTTGGTTACGATTCGGTTGTTATTAACGGAACAACTTATATTAGCAGCATCAGAGGTGATAAAATTCATAATTATTTATTTATGAGATATAATTCAGATACCAGCCAGGCAAGCGGCATTTTTGAAAACCATTTAAACAAGAAATCTATCCTTGTTTACCCTAACCCGGCATCAAATAAAATCAAAATACAAATCCCTGATCAAAATTTTGAAGAAAATTTTAAATTGAGAATTTTTGATTTAACAGGAAAAAGCGTTTTTGAACAAAAAGACTTTTCACAAGAAAATGAAATTGATATTTCAACTTTTAACAATGGTTTATATTTTATTGAATTGAGTTCAAAAAACAAACGGTATTCATGCAAATGGATAAAGGAATAATTTCAAAAACATTTTAGTATTCATAACCACAACAAAGGCCTGATTAATAACGGGCCTTTGTTGTTTAATAGAAATGTGGTTTAAATTCCTATTTTTGCGGGATTATTGTTAACCTTATGCAAACCACCATTCAGCTACAAAACAAAGCCCTCAGCGGCAAATCAACTTTATATCTATGCACCAAAAAGGATAAACTTGCCTCATTGGGTTTCGATAAAAATGAAGAGGCATATATCCAAAAGAAATTAAAAGCCGATGAACATTATATTTTAATCAACCGCCTGAGTTCATTGATTTTTATTCAGTTTACCGATGATTTTACTAAAAAAACAAGTGCCGAAAAACTGGAAGCATACCGGGTTTTGGGTCAGAAAATGTGTGTGGCATTGAATACACACCGATACAAGGAAGTTGTACTCAACACAGATAAAAATAATAATGAACAAATTCTGGCCGTGGCAGAAGGATGTGCATTGGCAAATTATGAATTTTTGAAGTATAAGAGTGACACCAAAAAGAAACATACTTTAGAAAATATTTTGGTTCATACCGAAAAAGAAAACACCCAAAAAATAGAAGAATTACAAATTGTTATTGATGCCGTTTATACAGCCAGAACCTGGGTAAACGAGCCGCAGTCGTATTTAACCGCTGTATCTTTTTCTAAAGAAATAAAAGCATTGGCTGGTTCCAGCAATGTTAAAGCAGAAGTGCTTGCCAAAAAACAAATTGAAGCCCTTAAAATGGGTGGCTTATTGGCTGTGAACCTGGGAAGTAAAACACCCCCAACATTTACCATTTTAGAATACAAACCCAAAAATGCAAAAAACAAGCAACCATTGGTTTTGGTGGGCAAAGGCGTTGTTTACGATACCGGTGGTTTAAGTTTAAAACCAACGCCAAACAGTATGGATACCATGAAGTGCGATATGGCCGGAGGAGCAGCGGTTGCAGCAGCCATTTGCGCCATTGCGAAAGCAAATTTACCCTATTATGTTGTGGCTTTAATTCCGGCCACCGATAACCGCCCCGGTGAAAATGCATACACTCCCGGTGATGTGGTTACCATGTTTGACGGGCAAACCGTGGAAGTTTTAAATACCGATGCCGAAGGCAGAATGCTTTTGGCAGACGCTCTGGCTTATGCAAAAAAATACAAACCCGAACTGGTTTTGGATTTTGCAACGCTAACCGGCGCGGCGGCTGCGGCAATTGGATCTTACGGTACTGTATGCATGGGAACAGCATCCGAAAAAACAAAAAACCAGCTTAAAGATTGCGGAAACCATGTGCACGAAAGATTGGTGGAATTTCCTTTTTGGGATGATTATGCCAAACTGATTAAAAGCGACCTGGCCGACATGAAAAATATTGGAGGTCCGGTTGGGGGCGCCATTACAGCGGGTAAATTTCTGGAGAAATATGTTGATTACCCCTGGATGCATTTTGATATTGCGGGTCCGGCTTATTTAACTACCGCCGATAGCTACCGCGGGAAGCAGGGAACGGGTGTTGGAGTTCGTTTATTATTTAACTTCGTAAAAAGTTTATGTAACTAACAGTTACAATTTGTTTCTTTGTTTCTTTGTAGCCCATAGGAATTCCAGATGCTACAAAGAAACTAAGAAACGAAGGAAAACAAAAAAGGAATTCGTTTTTAGATAAAATATTAAATTGATGATTCAAGAATATTGAGGCAAAGTTATTAAATAAATATATGAGCAAATTACCCGTTATAGGCATTACCATTGGCGATATGAACAGCATTTCGGCCGAGGTAATCATAAAAACCCTGAGCGATAACCGGATTAACGACTATTGCGTTCCCGTTGTTTACGGTTCTCCCAGAATTATTTCGTATTGGAAAAAAATAATTGGACTTCCTGATTTTCAACTGAATATTATCAAAAGTATTGATCAGGTTAACCACAAGCGCTCCAATATATTGGTATGCTGGGAAGAAGAAGTGGAAATTAAACCCGGAGAAGCTACTGAACTGGCAGGAAAATATGCCTTTAAAGCACTTGAAATGGCTACCAAAGATGCACTTGAAGGCAAAATTCAGGCGCTGGTTACAGGACCCCTGAACAAAAACATGGTGAATAACCAGTTGCTGCCGTTTAAAGGTCATACCGAATACCTTGCCCAGCAGGCCAATTCAGAGTACCTGATGCTGCTCACATCCGATGACTTTAAGGTGGCGATGGTAACCGGACATGTGCCTTTAAAAGAGGTTTCAGGTAATATTAATCAGGAGCTCATCATTCGGAAAATCAAGTTATTGAATGAGAGTCTGAAAAAGGATTTTGGAATTGTAAAGCCACAAATTGCTGTTTTGGCCTTAAATCCGCATGGAGGCGAGGGTGGATTGCTGGGTATGGAGGAAAAGGAAATAATTATTCCTGCGGTTGAAAAAGCCAGAAACGAACACCAGGTTTTGGTTTACGGACCCTACCCTGCTGATGGTTTTTTTGGTTCAAACCAGCATACCAAGTTCGATGCAGTTTTGGCTATGTACCACGACCAGGGCCTGATTCCGTTTAAATACATGGCATTTGAAACAGGGGTAAATTACACCGCAGGTTTACCTTTTGTGCGCACTTCACCCGACCACGGGACGGGTTATAGCCTGGTTGGAAAAAACGAAGCCAGTGAGCAATCGATGCGAAATGCTTTATTTATGGCAGTTGATATTTGGGCTCAGCGGAATCATTTTACCGATATGAACCACAATCCATTACCGCTAACACCCGGAAAAAGGGAGCGATTCAGGATAGATTTTTAAAAAAGCAGGTTTTTCATGAAGATTTTAGTGAAATTACCATTGATTGGCAGGGCAGATAATGGACTCATAGAGGCTTTAATTTACTTTAACGCATTGGTTATAAATGAGTTTTCAAAAAAATTCGATAATTTTGTAGTTATCACATATCTTCGTGGGCTTTAATAATGGGAGCAAAGTCGAAGGCATATTTGGTTGAATTCAATAAGTTAAAAACAGGACTTAACGAATTTTCATTTGTACTGGATGATAAGTTTTTGCAGGATTTTGAATATTCGCCTTTTGAAAGTGCAAATATTGAAGTTGCATTAAAACTTACCAAAACAGAAACTTTATACGATTTAAAATTTCATTTTAAGGGCCTTGTAAAGGTTGTATGTGATACCTGTACTGAAGATATTGATTTACCGATTGATGAAAAATTTGGTTTAATCATGAGATTAAGCGAGGCAAATAATTTTGAAGACAGTGAAATTATTTACATCGCACGCACAGAGATTGAATATGACTTAAAGCAATATCTGTATGAAAGCATGTTACTGGCAGTTCCCCAGCGTAAAAGCTGCGACGACCTGCCTGACCCAAAACCCTGTAATGAAGAGGTTTTGAAAAAGCTGGCAACAGTTGAAAAAATTGAAGAAGATGATGACGACGACGATGACGAGCCAGAAAATGACGACCCACGTTGGAATAAACTGAAAGACTTATTAAACTAAATTAAAAGGAGAACGATAAAATGCCACATCCAAAAAGGAAAATCTCTAATTCAAGACGCGATAAGCGCAGAACCCATTATAAAGGAGCCGTACCTACGCTGTCAGTAGACGTAACTTCGGGTGAAACCCATTTACGCCACCGGGTAACCGCCAATGGTTATTACAAAGGCAAACTGGCCTTCCCAGACATGAAAAAAGACATTTAGCAGGTTGCTTTAACAGGCAATATACGCAATAAATGAAGATAGGTTTTGATATAATGGGGGGTGACTATGCCCCAAAAGAAGCCATTGAAGGTGCAATTATTGCACAAAAGGAGTTAGGTGAACATGTTCGAATCGTTTTAATTGGCGACAAGGACATGGCTATTCACCACCTGAACAATGGCGGAGCTAAAACAGAGGATTTTGACATCGTGCATACCACAGAAATAATCGGTATGAGTGAACATCCAACCAGGGCCATTTCTCAAAAGAAAGACTCGGGTATTTCTGTTGGTTTTAACATGCTGGCTACCAAAAAAATTAATGCATTTGTAAGTGCCGGAAATACAGGAGCTATGTTGGTAGGTTCCATGTTTTCGGTAAAACCGATCGAAGGTGTTATACGCCCTTGTTTAACGGCCATCGTTCCTAAACCAAAGGGCGGAATTGGCATTATACTCGATGTAGGTGCAAATGCCGATTGTAAACCTGACGTACTATACCAATTTGCCATATTGGGTTCATTAATGATGAAACATGTTTACGGCATTTCTGATCCCAAGGTTGGACTGTTAAGTATTGGCGAAGAGAAAGAAAAGGGAAATCTGGTTACCATTTCAGCGCATCATATTATGGAAGACTCTACTTTGTTTCATTTTATTGGAAATGTAGAAGGAAGGGACCTGATTTCCGATAAGGTTGATGTTGTAGTTTGCGAGGGCTTTACCGGAAATGTGGTATTGAAAGCGCTCGAGTCGATGTATTTTGTGATGAAAAAACGCGGGATCAACGACGAATACCTGGAAAGTTTTAATTACGAAAATTACGGAGGTACTCCCATATTGGGCGTAAATGCTCCTGTAATCATCGGACATGGCATATCCAACTCTAAAGCTTTTAAAAACATGATTCTATCTGCCCGTGATGTTGTAAATTCAAATCTGGTTACCATCATCCACGATGCATTTCAAAATATAGTTCCACCTACTACACAATAATGAATAAAATAACTGCCGCTATTACAGCTGTGAACGGTTATGTTCCGCCCAGCATTTTAAGTAACAAAGATCTTGAAATGATGGTTGATACTTCTGATGAATGGATAACAAGCCGTACAGGAGTAAAAGAAAGGCGAATACTCAAAGAACCCGGTTTGGCAACATCAGATATGGCCGTTGAGGCTGTTAATGGTTTGCTTAAAAAAAGGGGAATCGGCCCGGATGAAATTGACCTGATTATTTTCGCAACCGTAACCGGTGATATGATTTTTCCGTCGACTGCCTGTATTTTGGCTGATAAAATAGGCGCTAAAAATGCACTGGCTTACGATTTGGGTGCTGCCTGTTCCGGTTTTCTTTTTTCGCTCGAAACCGGGGCCCGCTTTATCGAATCGGGCAAATACAAAAAAGTTTTGGTAATTGGAGCCGATAAAATGTCGGCAATTATTGATTATACCGATAGAAACACCTGTATTATTTTTGGAGACGGTGGCGGATGTGTTTTGCTTGAACCCAATTACGAGGGACTTGGAATTATTGATTCGGTTTTAAAAATTGACGGTTCTGGCCGGCATTATTTGCATCAGAAAGCCGGTGGTTCATTAAAGCCACCTACCCATCAAACAGTAGATGCCAAAGAACACTACGTTTATCAGGATGGTAAAACCGTTTTTAAGTTTGCTGTAAATGGAATGGCAGATGTTTCGGCACAGATTATGGAACAAAATCATTTAACTGCCGAAGATGTGGATTGGCTTGTTCCGCATCAGGCCAATTTGCGTATTATTGATGCCACTGCCGATCGAATGGGCATTTCGAAAGAAAAAGTGATGATTAATATCGATCATTTTGGAAATACTACAAATGGAACGCTTCCTTTATGCCTGTGGGAATGGGAAAAGAAACTGAAAAAAGGAGATAATTTGGTTTTAGCAGCCTTTGGAGGCGGATTTACCTGGGGGGCCATTTATCTTAAATGGGCATATGACGGCAGTAAAGTAGCCTGATTATGAGATGGATTTGACAAAATGCCTTTGGCATATCATTTTTTTGAATAATTTTGATTTTCCTTATAAAATAAATTATGGAATTAAAAGAAATAAAAGAGCTAATCAAATTAGTTTCTGAGGCAGGAGTTACAGAGGTGGAAGTTGAACGTGGCGATTTTAAAATATCCATTAAAAAAACAGAAGGCAGAACCACCGTTGTGCACCATCAGGCACCGTCAACACAACATCATACATTCGAGTCACATGCACATGCTCCGGCAACAATAGTTACTGAAAAACTGGAAGCACCAACTGTAAAAACCGATTCCATAAGCGGTAATTTTATCACCATAAAATCGCCAATGATTGGAACGTACTACAAGTCACAATCTCCGGATAAACCTGCATTTGTACAGGTAGGTGACGAAATAAAGCCTGGCCAGGTTTTATGTATCGTAGAAGCAATGAAATTATTTAATGAAATTGAATCGGAAGTTTCGGGACGGATTGTAAAAATATTGGTTGAAAATGCATCTCCAATTGAATACGATCAACCCTTATTCCTGGTTGAACCGATTTAAATTTAGCCTGTCGGATACCTTTTATCGCAAAAGGTTAGTTTTTATAATTATTTAATGATGAAACATGTTTAAAAAAATTCTCATTGCAAACAGGGGTGAAATCGCATTACGTATTTTTCGAACTGCCCGTGAAATGGGTATCAAAACGGTAGCCGTATACTCAACTGCAGATAAAGAAAGCCTTCATGTTCGTTTTGCCGATGAAGCCGTTTGTATCGGTCCGCCCCCCTCAGCACAATCATACTTAAGCATTCCCAATATTATGGCGGCAGCCGAAATTACCAATGCCGATGCCATTCATCCGGGTTATGGTTTTCTTTCTGAGAATGCCAAATTCTCGCAGGTTTGCCGCGACCATGGCATCAAATTTATTGGTGCCAGTCCCGAAATGATTAATGCAATGGGTGATAAAGCCAGTGCAAAAGATACCATGAAGAAAGCCGGTGTTCCTGTAATTCCGGGTTCTGATGGATTGTTAAGCAGCTTTGAAGAAGGCATTCAATTGGCAGAAGAAATTGGATACCCGGTAATTATTAAAGCAACTGCAGGGGGTGGCGGACGGGGCATGCGTGTAATTTGGAAATCGGAAGACTTTGAGAAAAACTGGGACAGTGCACGTCAGGAATCAGCAGCCGCATTTGGCAATGACGGACTTTATATGGAAAAATATGTGGAAGATCCCCGCCATATAGAAATACAGTTAGCCGGAGATCAGTACGGCAAAGTATGCCATTTGTCGGAACGCGATTGCTCCATACAACGCAGGCATCAGAAACTGGTTGAAGAAAGTCCTTCTCCATTTATGACAGATGACCTCAGGGAACGTATGGGTGCAGCAGCCATTGCAGGTGCCTCGGCTATAAGTTATGAGGGACTGGGAACGATAGAATTTTTGGTTGACAAACACCGGAATTTCTACTTTATGGAAATGAATACACGGATACAGGTTGAACATCCCGTAACTGAAGAAGTAATTAATTTCGACCTGGTTAAAGAACAAATTCTAATAGCAGCCGGTGTTCCCATTAGCGGCAGAAATTACCTTCCCTTGCGTCATTCGATTGAAGTGCGAATAAACGCAGAAGATCCCTATAATAATTTCAGGCCAACACCGGGTAAAATTGAATACCTGCACAAACCGGGCGGACATGGTGTAAGAGTTGACACGCATATCTATGCAGGTTATACCATACCCAGCAATTACGACAGCATGATCGCAAAAATGATTGTTAGCGCGCAAACACGTGAGGAAGCAATCATTAAAATGGAAAGAGCGTTGGGAGAATTTATTATAGAAGGACCCGGTTTAAAAACCACCATTCCCCTTCAAATTAAATTAATGCAAAACGAAGATTTCAAGAAAGGAAACTTCACCACTTCTTTTATGAATACTTTTGATATTAATAAATAAATTAATGGTGTTCAACCTCAAGTTTTTTGGTAAAGCTGCCGCCTGCACTTAAATTTATTACTACGGTATAAATTCCGTTTTCAAGTTTTGAAACATCAACTTTGACGTAAACATCATTAAGAGCTTGTTCAATAATGGTTATTCCTTGATCATTTAATACCTGCAGAGATTTCATTGGGAAACACCTGATTTCAAAAAAAGTAGAAGCCGGGTTTGGAGTTATTGTAGTATGTTTCTGCATTCTCTTTACAGAAGTTTCCAGCCCGGGATAATTGATATCCATAAATAGCCACAAATATGCATTTGCAAATTCCCGCTGCCAAAACCATTCCTTATGTTCGCCATCGTGAATGATTCGGGCAATATGTAAATCAGGCTTACAACCTCTCACTACTATTAATGAATCCATGCTCTTTATCTCTGAAGCCATCGTGTTGCTTTCATTATATCCTGCAATAAAATAAAATCTGCTTTCATCAAATTCTGCAGCCAACTTAACAAATTCATACAGTGAATCGCTGAACCAAAATGCTGGAGAAATCAAAGCTGCCTTGCTAAAAATATCCGGGTAAGCAGCCGCTGCATACATTGATAAATTTGCACCCAGCGAACTGCCACCAATTGCAGTATGTAAGCGATCCGGGTAAGTTCGAAAAACAGAATCAATAAATGGCTTTAAGGTTTTTACTATAAATAATGCAAATGTTTTGCCTTCCCCCCCACCATATTTTGTATTTACAAATGGTGATAACTCATCAATCCGCTTTGCACCCCCATGATCAATACCCACAACAATACAACCCGGTTCACCTTTCTTTTCAAGTTTGCTCATGGTCTCATCTATACCCCATTCACCGGCAAAGGAAGTTTGTTTGTCAAACAGGTTCTGTCCATCCATCATATACATAACAGGATATCGTTTGGTAATGGCTTTCTCATAATCATTGGGTAAATAAACCCGAATGCATCTATATCGGTTTAATTGAGGAATCCATATACTATCGTTAAGTATTTTTACATTGGGTAAAGCAGTAGAAAATGAATCCAATGGTAATTTATTATTTTGCACTTCCTGAGCTTGTATTTTGCAAACAAGTAATAATAATATGATGCACATTAAATTTCGCATATACAAACATATACTTATCCTTCTTATTTTCGTGAGTGACAAATGAAAATATTATTCTTGTTAATTATATTAATTCAAGGTTTGGTTCAACCCAAAATGGGTTCAGTACTACTTACTAAACTCGATGGGAAACCCGGCTATATTGAGCGCGATAAAAAATTAAAAGCAACCGTAATTTATTTTTTATCGCCCGAATGTCCGCTGTGTCAGAGCTACTCGGTAAACATAAAGTCGCTTGCCGCCAAATATCAAAACAAGGGAATCCGTTTTATTGCCATCGTGCCCGGTACCGATTTCAACGCGAATGAAATTTTATTATTCCGCATTAAATACAAACTGCAAAGCATCTCATTTTATATTGACCCTAAACTGGAAATGGTGCATTTGTTAAAAGCAAGCATAACTCCCGAAGTATTTGTATTGGATCAAAACGAGAACCTGATATATAGCGGCCGTATTGACAATTGGGCATACGAATTAAGCCGGAAAAGAAAAGTGATTACAGAACATGATCTGGAAAATGTTTTGGCAGCAGTTGATATGAATGCGAAAATTAAATACCGCAAAACAAAAGCAGTTGGTTGTTTTATCGAATAATAAGTATGCAATTTATCTTTAATAAAATATTCAATGTATGCATTTTCACGCTTTGCTTAATCTTGTGTATGGTTCAAGGTTGTGTTCAAAATACAGCAACAAAAAATGAAGCAGGAAAAGTACTTTTTGCAGAACATATTGCACCCATCATTCACAAAAATTGCAGCATGTGCCATATAGATGGTGAAGCCGGTCCGTTTAACCTGATTACTTATAATGATGTTGCACGAAAAGCGAAATTAATAGAATACGTGACATCAAATAAAATAATGCCTCCCTGGCCCGCCGACGCAAACTATACCCACTTTACCAATGAAACGGTTTTAAGTGATGATGAAATTAAATTGATTAAAAGTTGGGTAGCAGATGGCTTATTACCCGGAGATACCGCGCATTTAATGCCCCCCGAACAATTGAAAAAGGAACTGAGACTGGGAAAACCCGATTTAATAGTTAAGCTTCCAAAACCTTTTAAACTACCCGGTAATAATGTTGATTTATTTTTGGTGGTAAAAATTCCTTATGAAATTCCAAACGATACTTTTGTAAGAGCCATTGAATTTGTACCAGGGAATAAAAGACTGGTTCATCATATGAATGCACATTTACTGCAATATGATGCACATAATAAAGCAAATTTATTTGATGGAAATTATTTTGTAAACCAGGATCAAAGCAATAGTTTGAAGTTACATCAGCAACTTAACCTGATGCAGGATGACGGCAGCTATCCAGCCATGACACCCAGCGTATGCAATTATTTACCCGGTGCGCAATTTAGTTTTTACCCAAAGGAAATTGGCGGTTATAAAATAACCCGCAAAGGCGCATTTTATTTAAACGATTTACATTTTGGACCATCACCTTATGAGGCATTGGATTCATCGTATTTTAAAATTTATTATAGTGCAATACCACCCAAAAGGCCGGTTTCAGAATTTCAGATAGGTACATTGGGTATTGCTCAGGTTGAGCCCAAACTGATTGTACCTGCAAATGAAATAAAGACCTTTCACATTCAGTTTACTGTACCACAGGATATTTCTGTAATCAGTATGGTACCTCATATGCACTTAATTGGTAAAAGCTATTGGGCTTACGCCATTAAACCCAGCGGAGATACCATCAGGCTCATTCGCATACCCCGCTGGGATTTTAGATGGCAATATTTTTATCAGCCAAAAACACTGCTAAAAATTCCCAGAGGAAGCATTATTTACGTTGAAGGTGTTTATGATAACACAGCCGGAAATCCAAACAATCCATTTAATCCTCCCCGGCTCATCATGGAAAAAAATGGCAGCATGCGAACCACCGATGAAATGTTTCAATTCATTGTAACCTATGTGCCCTATCAAAAAGGTGATGAAGCAATCAGTTTGGAAGGGGTTGAACCTTGAAGGGATTTGCTAACAGAATTCTTCAAAAGCCGCTTTCAAATTCTCCGCAATCATTTCTGCACTGCGGCCTTCTATGTTATGGCGTTCAACAAAATGAACCAGGTTGCCATCTTTAAATAAGGCAATTGAAGGTGATGAAGGCGGATAAGGCAAAGTAAACTCTCTGGCTTTGGCAACCGCGTCGGACTCCTGACCTGCAAAAACGGTTAATAATTCTGATGGTTTTTTGCTGGTTCCGCTCACGGCTGCAATTACACCCGGGCGCGCAGTTCCGGCAGCACAACCACAAACGGAGTTAAACACCAATAACTGGGTGCCGCTTGCGTTTTGCAGCGACGACTCAACCTCAGCGGCATTCATTAACGATTTGAAACCTACATTTTCTAATTGTTGTCTCATGGGAGCAACCAACATTTCTGGATATGGCATATATTTATTATTTAATTTACGAGTTACGAGTTACGATGTACGATTTACGATGTACGATGTAAAAAGTTATTTTCTATTTTCTATTTACTTCTTTCTATTTTCTATTTTTTTTCTGCGAATTTCGGATAAAACCATCAACTTTCAAATGTTGAGCCAAATATGTTATGCAGCACAATTGTCAGATTAACAATGATTGCTTAAAAAAGTTTACCCAAATTTTATTTTTATTATCAGGTACTTAGGCTTAATTTTGCAGCAAATTATTAATAACACACTATGTCAGACGCAAAAACTGCACTTCCTTACAAAGTAAAAGACATCACACTTGCCGCCTGGGGTCGCCAGGAAATTCGCTTAGCTGAGGCCGAAATGCCCGGTTTAATGTCAATCCGCAATGAATATGGCCCGCAACAACCACTTAAAGGCGCACGTATAGCTGGTTGTTTACATATGACCATCCAAACTGCTGTATTAATTGAAACCCTGAAACACCTGGGTGCCGAAGTTACCTGGAGTTCATGTAATATATTTTCAACCCAGGATCATGCCGCTGCTGCCATTGCTGCTGCCGGTATTCCGGTTTATGCCTGGAAAGGCATGAATGAAACGGAATTTGATTGGTGTATTGAACAAACCCTGCATGCTTTTGAGGGCGGCCAGCCCCTAAACATGATATTGGATGATGGCGGTGACTTAACCAATATGGTTTTCGACCGTTATCCCGAGCTAACAGCAGGTATCAAAGGATTATCCGAAGAAACCACTACCGGTGTTCATCGTTTATACGAGCGCATGAAAAAAGGCACTTTGGTTATGCCTGCTATCAATGTAAACGATTCGGTTACCAAATCTAAATTTGATAACAAATACGGTTGCAAAGAGTCGTTGGTTGATGCCATACGCAGAGCTACCGATATTATGATGGCAGGTAAAGTTGCCGTTGTTGCCGGTTATGGTGATGTTGGAAAAGGTTCAGCAGAATCATTACGTGGAGCGGGTGCACGCGTTTTGGTTACCGAAATTGACCCCATTTGTGCCCTGCAGGCTGCAATGGACGGATTTGAAGTGGTTACCATGGAAGAAGCCTGTGGCCGTGCAAATATTTTTGTAACTGCCACCGGTAACTATAAAATTATAACCGACCGCCATTTTATGGCTATGCGTGATAAATCGATTGTTTGTAATATCGGTCACTTCGACAATGAAATTGATATGGCATGGTTAAACAAAACCTATGGTTCAACAAAAGCAACCATCAAACCTCAGGTTGATATATACAATGTTGATGGAAAAGAAATTATCATCTTGGCCGAAGGTCGTTTGGTAAACCTGGGTTGTGCTATGGGGCACCCAAGTTTTGTGATGAGTAATTCATTCTCTAACCAAACTTTGGCTCAGATAGAATTGTGGACCAGTAGCGATAAATATGAGAACCAGGTTTATGTATTACCCAAGCATTTAGATGAGAAAGTTGCCAATTTGCATTTGGCACATATCGGTGCAAAATTAACCGTGTTAACGCAGGAGCAAGCCGATTATATTGGTGTTAAACAAACCGGTCCGTTTAAGTCGGATATGTATAGATACTAATATTATTATTTTATTAAAGCCGATATGATTCATTTCATATCGGCTTTTTGTTTTCAACAAGAAATGCTTGTAGCATTACTATATATTGTATGATTTGCCTTCTTCAGCTAATTCAACCTCAATGCTGAGCTTTCTGTTTTGCGTGTTTTTTTTGTATAGCTCCATCAATTGTTCATCGGTATGCATGGGATCATGGTGAAATAACAGAAGTTTCTTAACACCCGACAATTCTCCAAAATCTATTGCATTTTCCATGGAACTATGGCCCCACCCAATCCGGTTTTTATAATCTTCGTTTTTATACTGGGCATCCTGCATTAAAATATCAGCTCCCCGTGCAAGCTTAAACCCGCTTGTCCACTCTTGATTATGCGGGAAATCAGAAGAGCCGAGTGCAGGTTCGTGATCGGGAATATAGGTAAAAACAGCTTTCCCCAATTGCAGGCGATAACCTACGGTAGGCCCGGGATGACAAATGTATTCGGATGTTATTTTAAAATCACCAATTCTGAATGTACTGTTATGAATTTCGAAAATTTCGCCTTTACAAGGCAACTCACTAAGCCGGATCGGGAAAAGTGGCGGTGAAAAATATCTGCGCAGGCGTTGTTTTAAACTTACATAAGCCGCTGCAGGACCCCATATATTTATGGTCATTTTTGGATTATAGAAAGGTTGAAAAAATCCCAGACCTATAATATGATCAAGATGCAGATGTGTTAGCAGCAGATCAATATGTGTAATATTTTTGGGCAGGGATTCACTTAAACGTTGAATACCCGAACCGCCGTCGAGAATGATACAGTTGTTACCGTCTGTTACCTGAATACAGGAGGTATTGCTTCCATAAATACTTTTTTCGGGGCCAGGCGATGGAATTGAACCCCGGCAGCCCCATATCTTGATATTCATGATTAGTCAGATTTCCAAAATAATGCAACCGCTCCAATAAATCTTTTTGGCCTTCCGATAATGGGATAGGAAGTTACTGAAATTTTATGCATTTCTCCCTTCAGGTTATTCACCCAAAACTGGCCATGCGAAGGAATTTTATGTATGAGTGTTTGAACCAATGGTAATGAAACATGTGGCAGTAATTCTCCTTTTTCGTTCTGAGGTTTAAAAATAACCGACCACTCTTCAACCGGCATAAACCCGGTTTCTTCAAACCGGAGTCCAAGCAATTCTTCGGCAGGTTCATTATAGAAAAGTAAATTCCCTTTGGTATCAACAATAAAAACCGGAATGGATAAGCAATCGGCCATTTGCCTGCTTAAAATAATTTCAATTTGTTGAGTGGCCATAGGGATAATCTGTTTATAAAACGCTTAAAGCAATCATTATATGAACGAATTTAGCTATTTATATCCAAAAGAATTAATTTATAAAATGGCCGAATTCATTTTAATCCTTATTGCAGATTAAATTTAAAACTATATCTGCTAATCACCCAATTAATATGTTTTTTGGTGATTATAACCACCAATTAATATGTTTTTTGGTGATTATAATCACCAATTAATATGTTTTTTAGTGATTATAATCACCCAATTAGTATATTTTTTGAATTATTTGGTTATTTTTGTGCTATTAAATGATCCTGTTATGATTGTTCGAACAGTTTACTCTTCTATTAAAGATGCCATGTTTAAAGGAAAGGCTATTATTTTATATGGCAGCAGACAGGTTGGGAAAACCACCATTACACAACAACTGGCTTCAGAGTTTGAGGGGGAATATTTATTGTTGGATTGTGATGAACCAGATGTAAGAGCCTTAATGGAAAATATAACATCCACACAACTCAAAGCTATCATTGGCCACAAAAAAATTCTGTTTATAGATGAAGCCCAAAGGGCAAAAAACATTGGGATAACCCTTAAATTAATAACTGATAAAATAAAAACGGTGCAGGTAATTGCTACCGGATCATCGGCATTGGAAATGGCGAGCGAAATTAATGAACCCTTAACAGGCCGTAAATATGAGTATCAGATTCACCCGATTTCTATTGAAGAAATGAGCAATCATACATCCTGGCTTGAAGAATCGAGGTTATTGGAACAAAGACTTATATATGGTTTATACCCCGATATTACGCAAAATCAGGGTGAAGCGGAACGCCTTTTGCGCACTTTAGTCTCTAGCTATTTATATAAGGATTTGTTAAGTTTGGGGGGAATCCGGAAGCCTGAACTCCTGCAAAAAATATTGCAGGCGCTGGCATTTCAGGTTGGTAGCGAAGTTTCCTACAATGAATTATCGCGAATGCTGGGAGTAGATAAAACAACCATTAGCAGGTATATTGACTTATTAGAAAAAACATTTATTATTTTTAAATTAAGTGCCTTTAGCAGAAACCTCCGTAGTGAAATTACCACCAGCAAAAAGATTTACTTTTGGGATAATGGGGTTAGAAATGCCGTAATCAGCAATTTTAACAAAGTTGCACAAAGAACAGACATTGGAGCCTTATGGGAGAATTTTATGATTAGCGAACGATTGAAACAAAATCATAATCATTTACGATATGCCCAACACTTTTTTTGGCGTTCAACCATGCAACAGGAAATTGATCTGATTGAAGAAAAAAATCAAATTTTGAATGCCTTCGAATTTAAGTGGAATGAAAAATTGAAAGCGCGGATACCTGCTACTTTTACAAAAAATTACCAACCTAATGAAACGGGAATTATCAGCAGGGTAAATTATCAGCCATTTGTGAGTTGACCCTGAAGAATCAAAATACCAGGAGCTCTTTATTTCCCTTTAGCTTCAGCAATTACATGATCCAGAACCTGCATAAAAGCAGCGGCATCTTTGTAACCGGGATCAATCATTAATGATTTTTTTACTGGATTAATAAAGTATGTAGTAGGAAAACCGGTATTTTCTCCACGCGTTAACTGGGTAAAAAATTCTTTTGCAGTATAGGTTACGCTGTCTACATTATAGGTTAAATCGCGTAACTCCGGGTTAAATTTTATAACGATAAAATGCTGGTTCAGCTTTTTGATAACATCTGCATTGGCATAGGTATCGCGGTCCATTTTTTTGCACCAGCCACACCAATCTGTATAGGCATCAACCAATATAATCTTTTTATTTTTCATCGCCAACGGATAGCCTTCATTCCAGCTATACCATTTTAATCCATCGCCCTCACCAGGAGCAAATGAACTGAATGAAACAAAACATAATAACAGTATGAGTAATTTTTTCATCTTCTTAATTTTTGCCGGTTCAGTTTTAAATAACTTTTAAATACCGCAATTATTGAACCAAAACATAAAATATAAATTCAAATTTAAAGAAAATATTTTTTTATTGCCAATTGTAAATAATCCAGATCCAATTTTTCGAAAGGATGTGCCGTATTTGGCAATACCAATAATTGCGAATTTGGCAATAATTTATACGCATCAGTTGTTTCCTTTATACTGCTGGTAGTGTCTCTGTCGCCAATTCCCAGCAAAACAGGAGTTGCAATACTGCCTAGTTCCTCATCACTCATCACGATGGTTTCCGCCAGCTTGTGCATCATGTCGCTGGTACTTTTTAAAAGATTTTTCCAGATAAGCATTCCATGCTGCATCATTAAGTTATTGGCAAAAGCAGGCACCTTTTCCAGCATTTTTTCAGGGTCTAAAAAACCGGTTTCTTTCGCAGTAGATATGGGATCCCAGTTAAATTTTACGTTAAAGGTGATTATTTTCTCTACTCTTTGGGGATGTAACTTTGCAAAATATAAAGCCGCGTAACCTCCCATACTAAACCCAAATAAATTTATTTTCTCTATTTTATGCTGATCCAGATAGCTAAGGATATTTTGGGCAAAGGTATCAAAAGTAAGCCCATTGGGTGGAATCATCTCCCCTCCATGGCCCGAAAAGTTGAGTGAATGGCAGTCATAAACTCCATCCAATAACCTGATTAATTGTGTAAACTGCATTTTAGAACCTAAAGCTCCATGCAGAAATAAAATAGATTTCATGTAATTGAAAATAAGAATCAAATATACTATTTATATGGATTGATCTTTTGATATGCAAATACGCTTATTTTGGTACCTCACAGTTTGTCTAAAAAAACTACTTTTGTGCCACATTTTATACCCATGATTACATTTTACAGAAAACAATATAGTAACGAATTACTCATAGACTTGTATCAATCCATCCTAAAACCCCGTATGATTGAAGAGAAAATGCTGATTCTTTTACGTCAGGGACAGGTGAGCAAGTGGTTTAGTGGTATCGGACAAGAGGCTATTAGTGTAGGTGTGGCAAAGGCTTTACAGGCCGATGAATATATTCTGCCTTTGCACCGTAACCTGGGCGTTTTTACTGCAAGGGGAATTCCTTTTGCCAAATTATTTTCGCAATGGCAGGGAAAAATGGATGGATTTTCTAAAGGCAGAGAGCGTTCTTTCCATTTTGGAACCAATGAATACCATATTATAGGAATGATTTCGCATTTGGGAGCCATGCTGGGTGTAGCCGACGGGATTGCACTTGCCCATTTACTGAATAAGGAAAAAAAGGTAACCGTTGTTTTCAGTGGTGATGGCGGTGCCAGCGAAGGAGATTTTCATGAAGCATTAAACACGGCTGCCGTATGGCAATTGCCGGTAATTTTTTTAATTGAAAATAATGGATATGGCTTATCAACTCCATCAAATGAACAATTTAAGTTTAAGAGTTTTACGGATAAGGGAATCGGTTATGGTATGGAGGCCTATAAAATTGATGGGAACAACATACTTGAAGCTTATGATACGATAAAAAACCTGAGTGAATCGTTACGTAATAACCCCAGACCCGTGCTATTGGAATGTATGACCTTTAGAATGCGCGGACATGAAGAGGCATCGGGAACAAAATATGTACCGCAGGAATTGTTTGAATTGTGGGGCAAAAAAGACCCTCTGAGTAATTATGAAAACTATCTTCAACAAGAGGGAATTTTAACAGATGAAATGATTGAAACATTTCGTGCTGAAATTAAAAAGGAGATTGATAATGGTGTTGAAGAAGTGCTGGCCAAGCCGGATATTATTCCGAATACAGAATTTGAACTTGCTGATGTATTTGTACCTGTAAGTTTACCTGCCAGTACTTTTAATCACGGCAGTTTGCAGCATGTAATTGTTAAACCTGCAACCGAAAACAAAAGTAAAAAAAGATATATAGATGCCATCAGTGATGGCTTAAAACAAGCCATGCGTAAACATGAAAACCTGGTTTTAATGGGGCAGGATATTGCTGAATATGGAGGGGTTTTTAAAATTACCCAGGGTTTTGTAGAAGAGTTTGGTAAAGGCAGGGTGCGCAATACGCCCTTATGTGAAAGTGCGATTTTAGGGGCAGGATATGGATTGGCAATTAAAGGAATGAAGGCTATGGTTGAAATGCAGTTTGCCGATTTTGTAAGCGTTGGGTTCAACCAGATTGTAAACAACCTGGCCAAAAGTTATTACCGCTGGGGCCAGCCTGCCGATGTGGTGGTGCGAATGCCTACCGGAGCAGGAGTGGGTGCAGGACCTTTCCATTCGCAAAGCAACGAAGCCTGGTTTTTTCATGTTCCGGGTTTAAAAATTGTTTACCCTTCAACACCTGCAGATGCGAAAGGTTTATTAACGGCCGCGATAAATGATCCCAATCCAGTGCTCTTTTTTGAACACAAAGTTTTATACCGCATGGTTGAACTGGAAGAGGAAGTGTATGATGATTATTATATGCTGGATATTGGAAAAGCGAAGCAGGTTCAAACCGGAAACGATGTAAGTATTATAACTTATGGAGCAGGGGTACACTGGGCCAATGCCTACGTAAAAGAAAAAAATATTGATGCCGATATTATTGATTTGAGAACGCTGTTGCCCTGGGATAAAGAAGCTGTGGAAGCCAGTGTGAAGAAAACAGGCAAGGCCATTATATTGCATGAAGATACTTTAACCGGGGGCATCGGTGCCGAAATAGCCGCACATATTGCCCAGCATTGTTTTCAATACCTGGATGCACCCGTAATAAGAACCGGCAGCCTCGATAGTCCGGTACCGTTTAATACTGAACTGGAACAAAATTTTTTACCTAAAGAACGATTTAAAACCGACCTGGAAAAACTGCTACAGTTTTAGAAAATTTATTTCATCAAAAATTTCCCGATTGCATGGGTATAATTTATAAAACCAAACACCGCAGGTATCTGGCCATGGTCGGCACCCTCAATGCGGTATGCTTCTTTATAGCTTCCACCATAATTTTTAAAAACAACTTCACCATGGGTTTTAATATTTAAAAAATTATCATTCACGCCATGAATCCAAAACAGCGGCTGCGAAACTTTTTTGATTTCTTCGGCATTGTTTATTTTTAAATTTGTTACATAACTGCCGGGCAGGTTCAACCCCGCTGCATCAGCAGCCATTACTGCGGCACTTGCAAAAGGAGCCTCCAGCAATAGTTTGTTCGGAACAAGAACAGCAGGATTGGCAGTTAACATAGTTGCCGCTGCGCTACCCATACTAAAACCATACATCATTAATCGTTCATTTGATAAACCCTTTTGTTTGAGCCATTGCAAACATGCTGTTACATCAGCATATAAGCCATCCTCAGTGGGGGGGCCTTCCGATAAACCAAAGCCCCGGTAATCGAGCATTAATACACCAAAACGATGTTTTGAACCCACATGTGCAAGCAACTTGGCACGTTGCCAGTAAAAATCCATGTGCCACTTGTTTCCATGACAATACATGATAACCGTATCCGTTTCAATTCTGTTAATATCACCCAGATATATTGCATATATTTTAAATGACCTGGTATCTTTTACTCCTTTTGAATCCAAGGTAAAAAGATGAATCATGCTGTCATGTATTTTATAGGATGCATCCAGTCTAAAATCTGAGAGTCCGGTATAATTATCGTATTTATATTCAGTAATTTTTTCAGAAAGATTATAAAGGTTGCTATCCAATCGCAAACATGATATCTGGATAAAAATAAATATAAAAAATACAATATAATTTATGGGTTTCATCTTTAGAATTTTCTGCTCACATTTAAATAAATGCCAATAGCTCCATGATTGTTGATTCCAATATAATCGGCCACATTGGGCTTATTTTTAATACCTCCCATTAAATATTTAGTTTCCATACAATAGTTCCATTTACCTGTTGATATTGAGAATCCCAGATGCGGATTTATAAAGATAAATTGTTGCTGTATTTCACGATGTGGCCGTATTTTACTCAATTCAAACCAGCTTGCCATACCACCATACAGCAGGCATTTCTTTCCCAAATCCTTATATACATTTATATCCAGTTCGGGCCATAATTTAGCATTCCATTCCCATCGGTCAATGGCAAAATTAATTACCGGATTTATGCTGATACCAAACTTCTTTGCAGGATTATAATAAAGTTGGGTGCAGATTCCTATATCTGTTTGAAAAACACCAAACAACAAAGCGGTGGTATGCAAACCCGAAAATGCAGTAGTAGTAGCGGTAATTCCTTTTGAATATGATAATGCCGACAGCGGAACCGGAATGGGAGCTCCGGCAAAGTTGATTAAAGGTCCCCCTAAATTAAATGAAAGGGTTTGTTCACCTTTTGCCAATGGTTTTACAATTCGCGTAGGGGCACATGAAACCCAAACAATCGGAATTATAAATAAAATGACTTTGAAAAAGGAAGGGGTCATAATTAATTTTCGAACAATTACGTAAACAAAAATCAATTTTCAAAAGCTAAAAAAAAACGAAGTAAATGCTCCTGAGTGAGTTTCAATTAAACCAAATGGTTTTTTATGGCATAGTGGGTAAGTTCAGCATTGGTTTTAAAACACATTTTTTCCATAATACGAGCCCTGTATGTACTTATGGTATTAACACTTAAAGAAAATAGTTTTGCAATTTCCGAAACGGTTTTTCCCGAAGCAATCATTTTCATTACATCAAATTCCCGGTTTGATAAATTTTCATGCAGTTCCTTATCATGTTTCTGGTCGAGATTTTCTGCAAGTTTTTCGCCAACATTTGCCGAAATATAACGCCGGCCGCTTAATATCTGCCGTATTGCCAATATTAATTCTTCGGCAGCACTTGCCTTTGAAAGATAACCAGAGGCTCCTGCCTTTAAGGCCCTTACAGCATACTCCTCATCAGGATGCATACTTAATATTAAAACCGGCAATTTGGGAAATTCTTCCTTTATTTGCTTTAACGATTCCATACCGCTTCGTCCCGGCATTGATATATCGCTGATTACAATATCGAATTTTTCGGTATGCACTTTTTTTAATAGTTCGTTGCCATTAATGGCCTCCTGAATCTGGGAGTTGTGAAACTCTTCTTCTATGATTTGTTTCAGTCCTTTTCTAACCACATCGTGGTCATCTGCAATTAAAATATTTATCATAACGACATTACTTTTGCCCTGTGTTCTGTCATAAGCGGAACCACCAAAATAGAAGTAGTCCCTTTATTTTTTACGCTGTTTATGTAGAGTTTGCCTCCCATCATAAAAGCTCTTTCCCTCATGCCGATAAGTCCCAGGGTTCTTTTTTCCGAAACTTCATACTCGTCAAATCCCTTGCCGTCATCATTCACGGTTAAAACCAGATTTTGATTTTCACGATAAAAAGTTGTAACAATTTCATTGGCCTCAGCATGCCTGGCAATATTTGTTAAAGTTTCCTGAAATATCCTGAAAATTCCGGTGGCAATGTTTTTGTGAAAAGGCAATTCTTCAACCCTGTTTTCAAACCTGCAGTTGATTCCAACCCGTTTCCCAAACTCTACATTCTGCCAGTCGATTGCTGCGATTAATCCCATATCGTCCAGTATTCCGGGACGTAACTCTGTAGAAATCCTTCTAACCGACTTGATGGTACCATCGATTAAGGATAATATTTCTTTCACCTTTTCACTGGCAGGCATATCGTTCTGCAATCTTTTTTTGAGCCAAGAAATATCCATTTTCAGGCCGGTAAGCTGTTGACCCAGTTCATCATGTATTTCACGTGCGATTGTTGTACGTTCGTTTTCGCGTATGTTTTGCAGATAAGCCGACAGGTTTCTCAATTGTTCATTCATCTGTACTATTTTCTGATCCGCTTTTAAGCTGGATTCAGACGCTTCATTCAGTTTCTTTAAGGTTAACTGTCGTTCAAGTGCAAATCTAATAATCCGGCGCATCGCCACTGCACAACAGGTTCCCTTTATCAGGTAATCCTGTGCACCTTCTCTTAAGGCACTCATGGCTATATTTTCATCCTGGGCGGTTGTTATTACTATAATCGTATTGTCCGGAAAAAAATTACGAATTGATTTTACCGTGTTAATTCCATCACAATCGGGCAGACTCAAATCCAGCAGAATCAGTGTAATCTTTTTTTTCGAAACTTCATGAGTAATAGCCCCTCTTAATGATGAAGCCATCAATAAAGACTTTTCCGGGAAATTAATTTCTTCGAGAATGCTTTTTAGTTGTGCAGCATCCCGTGGATTGTCTTCAACCAATAATATGTTTGTTTCCATTTCCATCTTTTCGGTATTATATGTGAATAATGAGCAAGCTTGCATTTATTTAATAATTGCAATCGAACCAAAAATTTGATATTAAAAACGAATTAAATCAATCATACTTTTTTCAAATCTAATAAAATAACCATACAATTATAATGGATTTTTTATTTAAATTAACTATAAATCGGGACATTTGATATATTTACTTCTGTGAATGGGGGTTTTTGTGTTTATTTTTATCTGAAATGCCATTGATAATTCGTGTGACCCACCCATGGAAGTACGTGACTTTGAAATAGTTGCGTCATAACTATACCCTACCCGGAATGCGGGTAATTTTAAACCCACCAGGATAATAATTGCATCCGAATTGCGGGAAGTTTGTCTGAGCCAGCTTCCAATAGTCAGGGCTTTATTTTTAAAGTACATTCCCAAATTCACCTGATAAAAGCTTTGCTGTTGCATAAAAAGAATATTGGGAGAAAGAATCATTTTATCAATTTTATAACGCGATCGGCTCAGGTAAAGGTTAAGTCCGCTATGTACGGTATATCTGCGGCGAAGCAAAACCTGCGAATTATTGTAATTATTATCCATCAGTGATTGGTTGGGTTCAAACAAATTATGAACCGCTATGCCTCCGTAAAAGTTATCACTATATGCTAAAAATCCGCTTGAGAAATTTGAAAATACCCGGCCCTGAACATTCATATTTTTCAAATCGCCGGAAGGCAATCCCGTGTATCCGGCAAATTCATTTAACTGATCTCCAAATCTTAACTTTGTTGCATCATACGAGCGCTGTATTATTGAACCCTGCAATGACGCATTTACAGACCAATCACGGTTAACAGACATATTGTAAGAATAAATGCCTGAAAGATTAATAGTTCTTAGTAAACCATCACCCGCCACGTCAAAACATGCGAGCAAGCCTAGCCCACCGTTAAATTTTTGTGAATATCCATCAATTGAAAAAACAGAAGTTTTAAAACTATTTTTTAAAGCTGTGTATTGGTTTCGAACAGAGCCAACAATACGAAGTTTTCTTTCGGATCCGGCAAAGGCAGGATTTGTAAATACCGGGGATGCATAAAATTGGCTAAGCTGAGGTTCCTGTGCAGATACAATTGCACTGTATAATAATACATAAGCCGTAATCCTTATTTTTATTATTGCCTTTTGCATAATTCTTTAATATTATTTTATACCTGCTACCTGAATAATTTCTGGTATCACAACATTTTCTGCTTTTATGATTGGGGGAACAAGCGCTGGTAATTTTTGTTTAACTTCTATCGTGGCTACTGCATTCACAGAACGTACAAAAGGGTCTGTTCCAACCAATCTTATCTGATAAATGCCCGGAGCAAGGGTATCGGGTATGGCACATTCCATGGATGCTTCACGCAGGTTTGAATGCACTAAAACGGAAGCCTTATTGAAACTTTCGTTTATTGATGCAATTTGCAATACGGCATGGTTACTTTTTCCTGTAAGTCCTGTAAATCTATAAGTAATCCTGATTTTATCTCCATGAAAATAGGTTGGTTTAATATCCCAGTCTGAATGCATTCCCGGTTTAAAATCATCCGTTTCAAGAAGATTAATATTATTATCTGCATCAACCAGGTAAAGCAATCCTGAATGAAGAAAAACCGAATTAAAAATATTCATTCCCTTATTTATTTTCGTCCATTCAATCCCATCATGAGGATGAAAATAAATATCCCCGCTTTTTGTGAGCACATAAAATCCACTTGAATCTGCTTCCATTGAAATAATGGATGAATCAATCAGGCCCAGGTTCATTGATTCATAGGTTTTGCCTTCATCATTTGTTTTCATAACCCCGCGTTCAACAGAGGCAATTAACAAAGCATCACAATGCTTTTTAAAATGAGCAACCCCGGTAATCCGTTTAATAAAACCACTCCCATGGTATTCAATCCATTTATCTCCCTTCGTGCTTTTGCGGTATATCCCCGAATTGGATACGGTATATAAAACACCTCCGTAATTTTTAATCAGGTAAGTAGATGAAACCAATAAGCCTTCGTTAATTGCACATACTTTAGGTTCTCGTCCTGAAATTGTTCCGGGTTTAATTTTAAATACCCCATTCATCGATGAACTTATATAAAGGTATTTGTCAGCTAACACAATCGAATTGCATTCAATCCCTTTCAGTTCCTTGTTTAAATAATATTCCGAGGTGTTTAAGCTGAAAGTGAGCAATCCCATTTCACAGGCAACATACAATTCCGAATTATTTTGCACCGCTCCGTACATTTTCCCTGAAACTGCATGCAGGTCAATAAATGACTCAATACTCTTATTTTTTTGATAAAAAATAAAGCCCTCCGAGGTAATTATAGTACTTTGATTTTTATCTTCCAGCAAATCAATAATGCGGTATGATTTTATTCCCTCTCCAACTTTTATTGTAATTTGTGACGCGCTTTGATAATACAGACATTTACCTGCTGCATCGTTGTATAGTAAATTTCCGTTATCCAGTAATTGAACATTAAATACATCCGAACTGAGGATCTGGGAAGTTTCTTTATTGAGCGGATTAAATGCAGCTATGCCCTTTGAATTTTTATAAAAAAGATGCTGCTTATAAAAGCCAATAATATTTGTAACCGAATCAGGCAATATGAGGCCGGTGGTTGTCAATAGTTCGGTATCCACCACTTTCAGATTGTTATTGATCAGGTAAAAAATATGGTCATTCAAACTGAAAATGTCTTTCATAAATGCTGCAGAATCCATCCGGGTTATTTTTACAAATACATTTTCATTGTTTATTCTATAAAGAAACTTATTTGTGCATATTATATAAGATGAACCACTGATTGTTTCCATTATCGGATAAGGTGACTTTCTAAATGTATGATTCATTATTGATAAAAGTCCGTCATAAAATATTACCTTTACATCATTATTAACAGAAACAATTCCCTTTATATACCGTTCGTTAAAACTCCTGATTAATTTCCAGTCATTCAACTTCATATTGTATATATATAACTCATGATCGTTCCATGCATATACACCGGTAGAATCTTTAAACAATCCTTTTATATTGTGTTTTTCGTTTTTTTCTGCAATCGCCTTTTCGTGTATATTAAAACTATACAGATTATTGTTTTTACCCAGTACAAAAAGTTTGTTATCCTGTAATTCGGCTTCTTTTAATAGAAATGACTGTGGAGTTGTAAGCTGTTGGGTTTTCAGTTCTTTTGCAGTTAACAAACCGTATAAAAAGAACAGCGTCATAAATGACCAGGTTCCTGGATTTGTTATTAGTTCATTCAATTTTGTATATAGTATACGCATCTGCATTTTATTAATGGTGATGAATAATAAATAATAGTATCTTTATCATTTTACAATCGTTTATCTGAACAGGGTAATCGTTCCATTGAAATAATAATATCTGCCCGAATAACCCACGGCCGATATTGAATAGCCATATGCATCGGGCGACAATACTTCACCTTTGTAAATCCCATTCCAACCCTCCTGCATCGAATCTGAAACATAAATTTCTTCGCCCCAGCGGTTAAATACTACCATATGAACGGATTTGATTCCATGGCTAACAGGTATAAATACATCGTTTAAACCATCACCATTGGGAGTAAATGCATTGGGAATAAAAATATTTTCATCCTTGATATTGATTATTTTTGTCAGTGAATCTTTGCAACCGAAATTGTTTACAGCGATAAGCTTGATATAAACCTGTCCGGTATCCATAAACGTTACATTTATATTGTTAGCCACAATCCTGCTTACAGAAGATTTATCCAGCAGCCAGGTAACTTTATCTTGTGAATTCCCCAGGTATTTAAAGTAAATGTTCTGGTCTTTGTAAAATTCTGCATCATCCGGAGTGAATGCAACTATGGGACCTTTTGATGCTTTTATTTTCATCATAAACGTATCGCTTAAAAATGCACATGCTGCACTGGATATTTTCAAAGAAAGTAATGTGTCCTGGATAAGCCTGATTCTTATCATACTGCTGGTGTCGCCATTACTCCATAAATACTTGTCGCCACCATTTCCCGAGCACATAATTGTATCATTTATACAGGCAACCTGCGGATAATTAATTTGAAAATTGATGCCTTTTATCAGTACATAAGCATTCACAGGATTTCCTGTACAGTTCACAACATTTTTCTCAATAACCGAAATGCGGTACAAACCTGTTTGGTTCAGCCAGTCAACTCTTATTGTTGCAGTTCCGTTGCCTGATTTTATTATTCCACCGGAAACATCCCACTGATAGCTTGAACCGGGATGCTGATCAACTGTATACATCACATTGGGTTCACCCGGACATACCGTATCTATTATTTGTGAACGAACCTCACCCACAATAAAAATTAAATACATAATCGATATGGTAATATTTTTGATCAACGTTAAATTCTTTTTGAAAACAAGTATGAAAACTCAAAAAATATTTCATTAAACTCCCGGTACAACCCAAACATGCGCATTCTGTAAAGCACACTTTTTAGTCAACCCGCAGATGGCGTCTGTCTTGCTGTACAGAGCACCATCCGGGGTTCGACAGGAACTAGCAATACGAGAACTAGTAATGAGTTATTGCAGATGTGGTAGGTTTCGGGAATACGGTAACGGATGCGGTACCTGTATGGGTTCCACTACAGCCAAATCTGTCGGTTAAAGTTGTAGTTACATAACTTTTTACGCCTGATGTAGAGAACACCTGGGAGTTGAAATTATACTGAGCTGAAGAAGTAGTTGCGGTTCTGGCTGTTCCTGCTTCGGTGTACCCGATTGTCCACGGTGCATAACCTGTAAAATCCATTTGCAGTTTGCTCAGGGTTGTGGCAGAATTTATACAAATAGAATCGGCTCCGCTGAGTACAACTGTTGGTGGTACCAATCGAACCACAACCAACTGAACCGGATCTCCCAAACACCCTATGACGTTGGATTCTACAACGGTTAAGGTATCTGTTCCCGGTGTTGATGACCAGTTGATGGTAATAGAGTCGCTTGTTCCTCCACTGGCTTGTGTACCGTTACCACTTATGGTCCATGTGTACGTACTCCCTGCAAAACCAGATATTTTATATATTTTTCCGGTTGATCCTGCACAAATTGAATCGGTTGTTGATGTGCTTTGGGCGTTTACAGTGCTTGTTATTAACCCTGTTAATAGCAACATAGCAGCAATTTTTAAAATTGAATTTTTCATATTGGTTAAGTTTAAATTTTTCATAATGATTTGATTTATTTTGTGGTTTAGTTATTTATTTTTTTTGTTTCATTTGGTTTTTGTATCCATATTTCATTCGGCATAAAATTTTTGCCCGGACTTCTCGACTTGCACTGAATACATTTTGGAATTTCCTTGTTAATAGAAATCCATTCGATAATTTTTTCTGATGTAAGTAATCTTTTCATTTTGTTTTATAATTAATGGTTTTAATAATGATAGAGTGTTGCCGGCCCCGGAGATGCCAGAATGTTTATACTTCTTTGTGCTGTGTATTCACATCCGTAACTGTTGGTCTGTTTTATGGTTACATTACCACTTCCTGCAGTTCCCCAGATAATATTAACAAGGTTATTGGTATTTGAACCTGACAGTGTTCCCCCGCTTACGGTCCACAGATAATTGCTTCCGGCAACAGGTGTTACCAGATAGCTCTTTGTTCTGCCCGAACAGGGAAGTGTATCCCCGCTGATTACAGGTGCAGGTACAGGATTAATGGTGAAATGAACCGTATCCCTAACGGCTGTACAACCACTATTATCTGTTGTTGTAAGAATTAGGTTGACCCCACCTGCATTTATTTCGGCAGCAGAAGGGGAATACGTTGCATTTAAAGAAGTGTTTCCCGGATTATAGGTTCCTGACCCACCACTCCATATTCCTCCGCTGGCAACCTGGATACTTCCGTTTAAATTTAGTGATGTTGTTGATGCACATATGGTGGTATCAGTGCCGGCATTGGCTACAAATGGTGCACTAAATCCGGTAACCACAACCGTATCTCTCGCAGTTATGCAGCCTACCGAATCTGTCATGGTTACCCGATAGGTACCCACACCAACCGATTTAACCCGGGATGTGTCATTATCATTCCAGACAAATTGATAGGGGGCAAATCCACCGGTAGGATTTGCCGTAATAACAGTGGTTGCACTTCCATAACAAACAATTGGATTTTCAGGAGTAATCCGTACAACCGGATTTGCAGAAAGGCGTAAAGTAATTGTATCACAGGTTGCTGCAGGAAAACACCCCCCAATTACATTGCCACATACCTGGTATACAAGAGTTAAAGGGTAAACTGCGGGTCCCGGAACTACACTCACTGAATCGCAATCATTTCTGCAGCTTAAATAGTTATTGATAGTACTGTCAAAAGGTAATGAAGTCCATGTAAGTCCCAATATTTCATATCCCGTTGCTTTCATATAAATTCCGCAACTGGTTGAACCCGCAAGATTACCATTTATCTCAGGTTTGGGAATTGAAGTAATTTGATAAACATTGGGATTATTACCCGGCTTACAAAAAGTTATTCTGAAAGGACCTGTACCCGAAAGGCAAACAGGCTGGCCAAAAGGTTGTGCAGGACCGCATGACACCTGGTAATCTAAGGCACCACCTGGCGTTGCTCCCGAAATAATGTCTATCTGAATACCACTTGATAAAGGATCCAGTGTGATATTAAATTCGATACAGTTGGCTGTTGCGCAACAATTACCGTCCCTGCTCACATTGGGGCTGGTCCAGATGCTGTCATTATTTCCGGTAAGATCAATTGTATAACTTGGAGTACTTCCTGTACAAGGTTGTGCGGATAAGGGATTATATATTAAACAGTTAATAATCAAAATAATCGAAAAAAATATTCTGAACAGCATATTGGTTTTTGCATTTTTTTTAGCATAAGCCTTACACACAACCAACTTTTGGCTCAACACAAGCAGTGTATTAATAATCGCTATTGTTAAAAGAAACCTCATTTTAGTTTAATCTGAATTGATAATTATATTATGCGAATGGAAGTATAATTATTTTAGCAGCATTATGTACACAAACTAAGGTGCAGTAGGAAAAAAAATAAATAGTGACAAATATTTTTGTTTTGTAATTGATTAATAAAAAAAATTGTGGTTTTTTTTACTACAATTCTATGGTTGAAGACTCATTTTAAATAAGTTAAAAAATAGCCTTAACAAAAAGTTAAGCTTAATTTAATATAATTGTAAAACTTATTTTAGTGGCTGAAATATTTATCTGAATGGCTGAGCGGTGAAATTGCGCTAAATCGTCAGTAAAAAGACCTTAAGTGCGACATTATTTGAACGGAATGAAAAGTATTGCTTTATAAATTATTCAATTTTCTTATCAGCTTCCGTTATTGTTTTCAAAACAATACTTCTAATAACTTCATCCAACTCATTTGCAGATTTCAAAATATAATTTAAATACTCTTTGATTTCATGCGCATCAATTGCATCTGTATTGAACAAATCTATCAATCCCATCAACCTGGCCAAAGGTGCTCTTACTATATGAGATTGTGTCCAGGCAATATCTTTAAGTTTCCTGTTTTGTTCTTCAATTTCAAATAATTGCTTTCTTTTCTCTGTGATATCTCTTTTTATGCCAATCCAATGCTTATAATTACCCCTCGAATCTGACACAGGTGCAAGTGAAATATCTGTCCAAAAAGCTTCTCCATTTTTTTTATAATTGATAATTTCTATTTCACAGGGTTCAAAATTATTCATGGAAATTTTTAATCGCTTCAATTCATTTTTATCTGTATCCGGCCCCTGTAATATTCTTGGATTCTTACCTATAACTTCTTCAAAGGTGTATCCCGTCATTTTTTCATATGCTTTATTTACATAAATTATTTTCATCTCATTATTTTCATCTCCAATATCGGTAATCACAATAGCATCTGTTGTATTTGTAATCACAGATTCAAGTAATTTTAACCTGTTTTCTTCATTTTTTTGTTTCGTAATATCCTGCATGGCTCCTATCATTCTTATCGGTTCACCTTTTTCATTTTTAATCAAAAACCCTCTGTCGAAAATATATTTATATGAGCCGTCGGCACAGCGAAACCTGTATTCAATCTGAAGGTGTGTCAGCCCTTTTTCGTACATTTCGGAAAGTGCAGTGGTAACGTTTGAAAAATCTTCCGGGTGTAATTTCTCCTTCCACCAATCTCCCAGATGCTCAACCTCCTGAATGGAATATCCAAACATTGCATAAATACCATTATTATATTGCATCCTGTCGTGAACAATATCCAGATCCCAAATGGTGTCGCTGGTAGCTTTTGCTACAATATCATATCTTTCTTTTGCTGCATTTAATTTTATTTCAGTTTCTTTTCGCTCTGTTATATTTTTCTGAATTCCAATCGAACCGATAATTTTACCTGCGTTATCTGTATACGGTGAGTCATTAATTTCCATCCACAATTTTATACCCGATTTCGACTTTATCGGCATTTCATATATAGAGAATATATTGTTTTTTCTTTCTTCAATTATCTTTTCCATTTGCGGTAAATCAGAAACATCAATCAATATTTCACGGGCTATTTTCCCATCTATTTCTTCAAATTCATAACCCAATTCTTTACAAAATATTTTATTGGCATACATGATTCTCTCATCATTATCTACAATCAATATTCCTTCATTCATGGATTCAAGTATCTGATTCCATTTATGTTTGGGTGAGTACTCTAATAAATTAAATTTTTTAATAGAAATTAATGATGCTACCGAAAAAACGGTTAATAAAGGAGTGGATAGTGGTATTGTATTTATCTTTAAAATAAGTGGAAATAAAATTTCTGCAATCAAACCACCTGTCACCGGAACTGTAAACCCGACAGCCAGTATCAATATTTGAATTTGTTTCTTTTTGGCTTCAACTGTTTTTAAGTAATTGTGCCATAATAAGGCGAGCATAATTAAAGACCCAAGTGAGATCCAAAGGTAAATTACATTTGTAAAAAAATCGGGTACCGGGTTAACAATCCAGTACCAGTTTTCTGATTCAATAATGTTGTAAGTATCCAAACCGGCTATTATAAATAGCAGGAAAATTATCGGAGGCAAAAATAAAGAGATAAGCACGAACCGGTTCGAAATATATTCAATACCCCGGGTAATGCTGAAAATAAAAAGTATTCCAAAAGGCAATGTAAACAAAGTAAAAATGCCACTCATTCGGTACCACAGCAAGGCAGATTCTGCGGTAACACTCATTCTTACCAATCCATCCCCAAATTGCCAGAAACCAATCAGAAAAACAAAAATGGAAAATAAATAATTGGTTTCGTTTTGAGGCAGGAAGAACAAAACATAAATGAAAATTCCAATATTAATGCATGCCGGAACAAATGTCATCAGTACAACATCCCAACGTGAGAAATCAAGATTGAATAAAATTGCAGTCAAAATATAATTCAATAATAATAAAATATAACGACTAAACATAAGCAGTTTTAGCCACTGGTATTTTAATGTTATTATTAGTCACATTTTACTTAACCTTAGATTATACTGCTTTATATACTATTTCCCTGATTACATTGTCGAGTTCTTTTGCTGAAGATTTTATATATCCTAAAATTTCTACTGTATCTCCGTTTTTATGCGGTTCGTTTTCAATTAAATCAATCAATCCCATGATGCGTGCCAAAGGCGCTCTCACCACATGAGACTGTGTCCATGCTATCTCACGAAACTTGGCATTTTGTTCTTCAATGGCTTTCAAATGATTGGTTCGTTCTGTAATATCCTGCATGGCTCCAATCATTCTTATTGCTTTACCCGATTCATTTCTAATGGCAAAAGCCCTGTCCAAAATAAACTTGTATGTACCATCAGCACATTTAAAACGATATTCCAGTTGCAGATTAGTAGCTTCAGAATTTGCAAATCCTTCTACAATAGTTGTTACTCTTTTCACATCATCCGGATGAAGTTTTTCATCCCACCATCCGCTAATATTGGAAATACCTACCTCTATTTCCTTGTATCCAAACATCTTCAGAATCCCTTCATTGTATTGAGTTGTGTCGTTCACAAGGTCCCAATCCCATATCGTATCACTAGTTGCCTTGGCAACTACATCATATCGTTCTTTGGTAATTTTTAGTTTTTCCTGCTCCGCTAACTTTTCATGTTCCGCTGCTTTTTGTGAAGTTATATCCAGTCCCGATATGCAGGCACCCACAACAGAGCCTTCTGTTTTAACCGGGTTTATTGAAAAACGATACCAAACCACCTGATTATTTTCCTGGCAATAGGAGCGGTTATACACAATGGTTTCGCCGTTAAATACTTTTGAAATCATTTGGTGCAAATATTCTCTTCTTGATGATTCTATAAAATCGAAAAAGTTTTTCCCAATTTGCAATTCTGTTTTTACTTTGTGATTTTTAGAAATAATTTCCCTTGCCTTTCCATTAAATTCTTTAACAATACATAATGTATCAATCAGAATAAATCCTTCGGAGGTATTATCAAAAATAGCCTTGAGGTTTGCCGCACTTTGACTCAATTCTTCCAGGAGTCTTTTATTTTCGATTGAAATAACGGTTTCAGACCTTTTCTGTGTTGCTTTTTCATTTTCACTTTCATTCATTTCCTGGAATATTTTATCCTAATATTTAAGTACAATTGATAATAAGTAATCTAAGGTATATTTAATACTTTAAAAATACAACAATACTAAAATAAACGAAATTCTGTCTGTAAAAAATTAATTACTTCAATTTTCGGGAGGATTGTTCTTTACTTCCGAATTGGCTTTTAAAACGATGGTTTTTATCACCTGATCTAATTCATTGGCTGATGTTAATATATAATTAAGAAACTCCCGGGTTTCTTCTTCGTTGATTGCATTTGTGTTGAACAGGTTAACAATTCCCATAATTCGGGCAAGTGGCGCCCGCACAATATGTGATTGCGTCCAGGCTATTTCACGAAGTGTTTTGTTTTGTTCTTCAATTTCTTTTATCTGCTTTATTCGTTCAGTAATGTCCTGCATGGCTCCAATCATTCTTATTGCTTTACCCGACTCATCTCTGATTAAAAAAGCTCTGTCTAAAATAAATTTGTATGATCCATCGGAACAGAGAAAACGATACTCCAGTTTCAGGTTCGAATTGCCTGAATTATAGAATTCTTCTACAGTATTTATTACTCTTTCTACATCTTCAGGATGAATTTTCTCATCCCACCACCCGCTTACCTCCGGTATATCACTCAGGTTATATCCAAACATTTTTGTTAAACCCTCATTGTACTGGGTTCTGTTACTTAAAATATCCCAATCCCAAATGGTATCGCTGGTTGCCTTGGCAACAATATCATACCTTTCACCGGATGCTTTAAGTTTTTCTTCCGCTTCTTTTTGTTTGGTAATATCACGGGTAAGACTTAAAACCGCGTATATATCTCCGTTTAAATTTCTTAGTGGTGCCGAACTGGAATCCATCCATTTTGGCAATTGCTCAGTTCCAATTACACGAAAAACAGCCTGACCCGACGCGCCTTTGCAAACTTTTTTGTGCAGGTCTGTGTATATACTTTTATCATCGGGATGAATATAATCTAGTATTTTTTTTCCAATTATATCTTCACTTTTTTTAATACCCAACATTGAAATTCCGGATGGATTCATCTCCAATAATTCGCCCGAAACAGAAACAATTTTTAAACACTCCGGTTCAGTGTCAATAATGGTTCTGAGCCTTTCTTCATTATTCCTGAGCTTTTCTTCGGCAGCCCTCCTGTCTGTAATATCGTGATAATTCGTAACGATGGCATGAATATTGGGATCGTTCAATAAATTGGTTACACTGCCTTCTAACCATACTAAATTCCCATTTTTGTGTACAATGCAGGTAACACGTGGTACGAAAATACCCGGACTGATTATCAGGTTCTGATAACTGACTTTCTCTTCCTCAATACAATCATGATGAATCAGATCAAAAATTGGCTTTCCGTTTATTTCCTCCGGCGTATATCCGGTTACTTTCTCAATTGCCGGACTCACATAAATTACTTTGTTGTCTTTATCAGTCAGAGTAATAATCTCCTCTACATTTTCAACCATTGCCCTGAACAATGCCTCTCCTTTTTTCTCCTGATTAATATTTGTCTGGATTCCTATTGAACCAATAATATTTCCTGCTTTATCTGTAAATGGCGAACTATTTATAACCACCCATATTTTTTCACCTGTTTTTGATTTTAATTGTATTTCATATTGCACCTGTTTGTTGTGCTTTCTTTCTTCAAGCTCCTTTTTTATTTGTGGAAGTTCCGAACCATCAAACAAGAATTTATTCGCCACCTTCCCATTTAATTCCTTAAATTTATAACCCAACAATTCACAAAATATTTTATTGGCATACATAATTCTGTCATCATTATCAACGATAAGAATCCCTTCATTCATGGATTCAAGGATTTGATTCCATTTGTATTTGGGTGAGTATTCCAGTAAATTGAATTTTTTAATGGCAATTAAAGATGTAATTGAAAATATCGATAATAAAGGTGATGAAACGGGAATCACATCCATCTTTAAAAAGAAGGGGAAAAGAACTTCTGCTGTTAAACCACCCAGTACCGGAATCGTAAATCCAACAGCCAGTAAGAAGAGCTGTATTTGTTTTTTCTCTCCCACATCTGTTCTTAAATAGTTATACCAAAACAAAGCAAGCATTAAGAAGGATCCGAATGAAATCCAGAGGTAAATGATGGAAGTTACAAAAGTAGGTTTGGGATTGACTACCCAATACCATTTTTCGGATGTAAATATGTCATATTCATCTAATCTGGCGATGATGATTATCAATAAAATTATTGGAGGAAAACACAAAGACATGAGCACATACCTGTTTGAAATGTTATTTATGCCTTTTGTTATACTAATTGCGAAAAGTACGCCTAAAGTTATGGCAAATATGGTAAAAACACCACTAATTCTGTACCATTCTAATGCCGTTTCAGGAGAAATACTCATTCTGCCCAAGCCATCCCCCATTTGCCAAAATCCGATCAGAAAAACAAAAAAACCAAATATATAATTGGTCTCATTTTGAGGCAGAAAGAAAAAAACATATACAAAAATACCCAGATTGATGCATGCCGGAATTAAGGTTGTAAGAACAACATCCCAGCGTGAAAAATCCAGATCAGACAAAAGTAAATTCATTGTTATATTAAGGCAAGGTAGTCTATTTTGCTATGGGAATATAATGTTAAAAGGTCAGAATCTCAACTGGTTTTACTGTTTTTTAAGTTTTTTGATGTATTTATATAAAAAAAAGTTCGTGATTGCTTGTATATTTTAAAATTATACCTAGTATTGCGGTATCAAACCAATTCTTCACTAACGTTTTACCGGTTCCAATTAGATTCCAGTTGTTAGCGGAAATTAAAGATTCAATACATTTTACATGCACGATCTTCTCTCATTGAATGAAATGCTCGTTTCAGAGCTTAAAGAAGTTGCCAAAAAATATGGCATCACCCATTTACATGACAATAACAAACAAACACTTGTTAATGCCATTATGGAACATCAAAACAGCCAATCCCAAAAATCGGAAGATGAACCGGGGTCAGCACCTAAAAAAAGAGGCAGACCCAAAGTTTTAAAAAGTGCTGTTACTGAAGTGCTTTTTCCGATTGAAATACCTGCTGAAGGTTCAAAACCCGCGCATGCTGTAAAAAATAAAAAAGAAGAACCGGTATCTCCCGAAATAATTGTTGATAACCATAAGATTATACCCACTGAAATTCCTGAAATTTTATCGCCGGAGCCTGTTATTGAATCGGCTAAAAAAATTGAAGTAATTCCATTTGTGAAACCTGCAGAAAATATGCAGGTTGAAAGAAAAGATAAATGGAGAAATGAACGTAGTGAGCGAAATGAAAGAGCTGATCGCAATAATCCCAATCAAAAACCCAGAAATGAACGTTTTGAAAATGGGAATGAACGCAATGAACGCTATGAGAAGAATGAACAAAGAAATGAACCCCGTAACGATCAACGAACCGAACCCAGACCCAATCCAAATCAGGCATCCAATCAATACCAGGAACTTGACAGCCTGGTAAGTGCTGAAGGCGTTCTGGAAATGTTGCAGGATGGATATGGTTTCCTGCGTTCATCCGATTATAATTATATGCCTTCACCGGATGACGTTTATGTTTCCCCATCTCAAATAAAATTATTCGGACTAAAAACAGGTGATACCGTTTTGGGTACAATACGCCCGCCTAAAGAAGGTGAAAAATATTTCGCCCTGGTACGTGTTGAATCCATTAATGGCAGAATACCAGCTGATGTAAGGGACCGTGTTGCCTTTGAACATTTAACTCCATTATTTCCGGATCAAAAATTAAGACTGGCAGACCATGCATCCACCTATTCAACCCGGATTATTGATTTATTGGCACCCATCGGAAAAGGACAAAGAGGCCTGATTGTAGCGCAACCCAAAACCGGTAAAACCATTTTACTCAAAGATATTGCCAATGCCATTGCTAAAAATCATCCTGAGGTTTATCTGATTATTTTATTAATCGATGAAAGGCCTGAAGAAGTTACTGATATGCAAAGAAGCGTTCGTGCTGAAGTGGTTGCCTCTACCTTTGATGAACCGGCAGAAAAGCATGTGAAACTGGCCAATATCGTTCTTGAAAAAGCGAAACGTTTGGTTGAATGCGGACATGATGTAGTGATCCTGCTCGATTCGATTACCCGTATGGCACGTGCATTTAATACCGCACAGCCGGCATCCGGTAAAATATTATCAGGTGGTGTTGATGCCAATGCATTGCACAAACCCAAACGCTTTTTTGGTGCCGCCAGAAAAATTGAAGACGGAGGTTCACTTACCATCATTGCAACTGCACTTACCGAAACCGGTTCAAAAATGGATGAAGTTATTTTTGAAGAATTTAAAGGTACCGGTAATATGGAATTACAACTGGATCGTAAATTATCAAACAAGCGCATTTTCCCTGCCATCGATATCGTTGCTTCAAGCACACGCAGAGAAGATTTGTTACTCGATAAAATGACCCTTCAGAGAATTTGGGTATTGCGTAACCACCTTGCCGACATGAACCCTGAAGAAGCCATGGATGTAGTACTGAAAAACATGCGCGCAACAAAGAGCAACGAAGAGTTTTTGGCTTCGATGAATGGATAGGGAATTACCCTTTAACCAGCACCAGTAACGGCAGGTGTGTGTGGAATGCCATTTTCTTGCTTAAGCTGCGGTGAAACAGTCGATCGAAGAAATTGCGGTTATGCTTGGCCATAACAATTAAATCGGCACCCGTTGATTCAACATACTGATTAATTTTTTGTACGATGTCTCCCTTTTCAATTTCAACATATTGAATATGCGGATAGCTTATTTTATCTTTATTCTTTTTAAAGAAATTATTTTCCGAATTAAAATATCGGTCCGCATCTGATTTTACATGAATCACATCCAGGGGGCAATTAAACAATTCGGCATAATAAACCAATCTCACCAGAGCCGGAAATTCAGGTTCATTATAATCGGTTGCATACACAATTCTTTTCATATCTTTATAAGCAGACTCTGGAGGTACAACCATTATGGGTACTACTGATTTCGATACCACTGAAGCAGCATTCGATCCCACAAGAATCTCTGCAATTCCGCTTGCCCCGGTAGTGCCCATCACAATCAAATCGCATTCATGCTTCTGTGAAAAGTCACAAATTTCGTCTGTAACAAAACCATATCTGCTGTGCATGGTATAAGGAACTCCACAGTTTTTAAGAACTTCCGCCTCTAACTTAGCATAATTTTCCTTGGTTTGATCTTCAATTTCCTTTACAAATAACTGGTATGTTTCTGCAGGTATTGTGGCATCTACCAGGGCTACCTGATTCACATGCAAAATCTGCAATTCGGCATGTGCTTTTTTTGCCAAACCAATCCCATAATAAAGTGCGTTTTTAGCAGCATCTGAAAAATCAGATGGGACAACAATTTTCGATATCATAAGTAGTGTTTGTTAGCTATTAAGTGGCAAGGTATATCAAAATTGTTAAGATATAATGTGTGTTTAAAAAAAAAATTGTTTTTTGCACGCCATATGCGTTAATTCTGCCAAAATTGAATTTTACCATGAGCAGTAACAAACAACAAACACAACTATACACCCTGATTACAGTGTTTTTCTTTTGGGGATTTATCGCTGCCTCAAATGGTGTATTCATTCCTTTTTGCAAAATAAAATTTGGTCTGGACCAGTTTCAAAGTCAGTTAATTGATTTTGCTTTTTATGGTGCCTATTATATTGGGGCTCTATTACTTTTTGTTTTTAGCAGCCTGGCAAAAAAAGATATCCTCAACCACTGGGGCTTTAAAAAAGGCATTATCAATGGATTATTAATCAGTGCTTTTGGCTCCTTAATGATGATAGGTGCTGTAACTTCAGGCAATTATTATTTAATCCTTGGAGCATTATTTATCCTGGCTTTGGGCTTCTCCCTGCAACAAACTTCAGCCCAGCCTTTCGTAGCATCCATGGGCGAATCGCATACCGCCTCAAACCGCTTAAACCTGGCAGGAGGTGTAAATTCATTCGGAACAACATTGGGTCCGATTGTGGTTTCACTCGCAATTTTTGGGATGATTGTTTCGGGCGATGATAAATTAAAAGAAGCCATCAAAACCGTTTCACTGGATAAAATGCGGCTCTTGTATGTATTTGTTGGTGCTTTGTTTTTGGCGGCAGCAGCATTGTTCTTTTTCTCTAAAAAATTATCCGATGGCAAAAGCGATTCTACTTTTGAGCCGGCAAAAAAAGCCATGTCGGCATTGATTGGAATTACCCTTGTACTGATTGTTATTTTCGCATACATTTTTTCGCGTTATGAAAATCCTGAGTTTATAAGCCGCTTTATTGAGAACAAAGAAAAAGATTATCTGGGCTTGGGTTTAACCATCATTTCGTTGCTGGTTATTGTGGGTGGCTTATTGTATTCAAACTATGCAGCACAGCGTAAACCCGAAGGCTGGGGAGCCATGAAATATCCGCAAATGGTATTGGGGATGCTTGCCATATTTACCTATGTGGGTGTTGAAGTAACCATACAAAGCAACCTGGGCGAACTATTAAAAACCGATGCCTTCGGTAATATCACCGGTGCCGCCCTTGCCCCTTATATATCTATGTACTGGGGAAGTTTAATGATTGGCCGCTGGGCAGGTGCCATTTCGGTTTTTAATCCCGGTGCTTCGTTAAAAAAAGTATTACTGGTTGTTGTCCCGTATATTGCTTTTGGAGTAGTTATCGGTGTAAATGCAATATCCGGACAGGATGTTACCCCACTGTATGCATACGCATTTGTGGTGGCCATTCAAATCGCAGGATTTTTTCTGGGTAAAGATCGCCCGGCTCAAACATTAATGATTTTTGGTTTATTAGGAATGCTGGGTATGATTGTTGGATTAATGAGTACCGGAATTATTGCCATCTACGCATTTATGAGTGGCGGTTTGGCATGCAGTATCATGTGGCCGGGTATCTTTGCTTTGGCAATTTCGGGCCTGGGTAAATATACCAGTCAGGGTTCTGCATTTTTAATCATGATGATTTTAGGTGGTGGCATTATTCCGCCTATACAAGGAAAGCTTGCAGATGTTATCGGTATCCATGCTTCATACATTGTTGCCGTATTGTGTTTTGCCTACCTGGCTTTCTTTGCCATACGCGTAAAATCCATTTTAAAATCGCAGGGTATTGATGAAGATAATTTGGTTGTAACGGGGCATTGATCTCCAAAAAACGATGCCCGTCGTCGTCGTAGGGACAGGTCGCGACCTGTCCC
>JAUXUD010000084.1 GCA_030680835.1 Bacteroidota bacterium | reverse complement strand
TTGGTTTCGGCTTCTATGCGGCTGATGATGCTGCCTAAATGTTCAGAGTTTTCGGCGAAGTTCAGCTCATCCACTTCTATAATTAAATGTTTGGGTTTATAGCTTGTAATCCATGCCTCATAACGTTCGTTGAGTCGGCGTAAGTAATCAAGACGAATGCTGTCTTCGTATTCTCTGCCCCGTTTTTGAATATTATTTACCAGGGTTGGAATACCGGCTCGCAGATAAATTAATAAATCAGGAGCCTTTACGGTTTGACTTAACGAGTCAAACATTTTTTGATAGGTTTCAAAATCTCGGGTACTCATGAGCCCCATACTGTGCAGGTTGGGAGCAAAAATATGTGCATCTTCATAAATGGTTCTGTCCTGGATGATGTTCTTTTTTGCTTTTTGTAAACCCAGCAAGGTATTGTAACGGGCATGCAAAAAGTATATCTGCAAATTGAAGCTCCAACGCTGCATGTCTTCATAAAAATCGCTGATATACGGATTGTCCTCCACATTTTCGTAGTGAGGTTCAAACTTATAGTGTTTGGAAAGCAATGTGGTAAGGGTAGTTTTACCAGAACCAATATTTCCCGCGATAGCTAAATGCATAATTAAAAATCTTAAATATATATCCCTGCAAAAAACGACAATAAAACCGAACGAACAAATCTATATGAACTTAGTGGATATTTTATTGCATACCAGTAATTTTTTTTGCAAATTGCCCCATGCAGATACAATTTTATGGTGCAGCCCAAATGGTTACGGGTAGTAAACACCTGATAACAACCAAAAACGGGACAAAAATTTTATTGGATTGTGGCCTGGTTCAGGGCAAATCAATTGGCCGGGATGATTTAAACCGGCACTTTGGATTTCAACCGGTTGAGATTGACTATTTAATACTTTCACATGCACATATTGATCATTCGGGACTGATACCCCGCCTGGTTAAGCAGGGCTTTAAAGGACTTATATTTTGTACGCCCGCCACAAAAAGTTTATGCGAAATTATGCTGGCCGATTCCGCCCATATTCAAACCGAAGATTTAAAATATATTAATAAGAGAAGGGGTAAAAAAGATCTGAGACCCCTTGAAGATTTATATGACATTAAAGATGTAGAGAAGGCCCTGAAATTATTTGTGGAAGTGGGTTATGATGAACATTTAAAAATTGACAAGGAAATTAACCTTTGCTTTACAGATGCAGGTCACCTGCTGGGGAGTGCTTTTGTGAACCTGGATATAAATATAGGATCAGGTAAAAAAACCCGGCTTACCTTTACGGGTGATATAGGCCGATACAATGACCCCATTTTAAGAGACCCGCAACCCATCAGGCAATGTGATTATCTGATTTGTGAAAGTACTTATGGCGATCGGTTGCATCCTTCGGTAACTGATGCCGAAGGAGCCTTATTGAAAATTGTAAAAGACACCTGTGTTATAAAAAGGGGTAAGCTTATTATTCCCGCCTTTAGTGTAGACCGGACCCAGGAAATTATATTTACACTTGACAAAGCCGCCAATGCCGGTACTTTACCGAATATAAAGGTTTTTGTAGACAGCCCCTTATCTGTAAAAGCCACTGATATTATACGCGATCATAAAGAATGTTTCCGGGATGAATTTATTGAATATGTTTCAAAAGATCCAGATCCCTTTGGGTTCAAAAATTTAACTTTTATCAGTGATTTGGAAGAATCAAAAGCACTCAATTCGTTAAAAGAACCCTGTATCATTATTTCTGCAAGTGGCATGGCGGAAGCCGGCAGAATCAAACATCATATAAAAAACAATATTGGAAATCCCAATAATACCATTTTACTGGTTGGATACTGCACTCCCGAAAGCCTTGGGGGCCGCCTGAAAAATGGGGATATAACCGTTCATATTTTTGGCAATGAATACGCTGTAAATGCAGAAGTAAAATCGCTTGACTACTATAGTGCCCATGCCGATTACAATGAAATATTGAAATGGATGGAATGTTTGTCGCCTCAGAAAGTGAAAGGAATCTTTTTGGTTCATGGAGAATATGATGTACAATTAAGCCTAAAAGAAAAAATGCTGGATAAAGGGTTTAGGCATATTTCGATTCCGAAGCTTGGGGAGAGGTATGAGGTATAGCTGGAGATGAGGTATGAGGTATGAGGTATGAGGTATGAGGTATGAGTTCAGTTAAAAATAGTTTTCGACTGCGCTCAAACTGACATACCTTTGCACAAATGAATAATACATATCAGATGGTGGCCAAAACACAGTTTGGCCTGGAGGGGGTTTTGGCAAAGGAGTTGGTTGACCTGGGTGCACTGGAGGTTGAGGAACACAATAGAGCGGTGAGTTTTAAAGGCGATAAAGCCATCATGTATAAGGCAAATCTGTATTTGCGTACTGCACTAAAAGTATTGGTTCCCATAAAGAAGTTTGTTGCAGGTAATGAGCAAATATTATACGATGAAATAAAAAAAATAGACTGGTCGCAATACCTTGATAAAGAAGGAACCCTGGTAATTCATACCAGTTTAAAATCCGATTATTTTAACCATTCACAATATGTTTCCTTAAAAACAAAGGATGCCATTGTGGATCAGTTCCGTGAAAATACGGGCATCAGACCCAGTATTGATTTAATAAAACCCGATTTGAGTGTGGATATTCATATCAACCGGGATGAAGTAACCGTTTCACTGGATAGCTCAGCAGAATCGTTGCATCGCAGAGGTTACCGGAGTGAAAACACATTGGCTCCTATTAATGAAGTAACTGCTGCCGGTATGATTTTGCTTACCGGATGGGATGGAAAAGGAACCTTCATGGATCCGATGTGTGGTAGCGGAACCTTATTAATAGAAGCCGGTTTGATCGCCAAAAATATTCCGGCCAATATGCTCCGAGAGAAATTTGGTTTTGAAAGCTGGAAAGATTTTGAACCTGAAATATGGAAAAAAGTAAAAGATGAAGCCATTGCCAATATCCGCGAAAGTGAAGCCAATATTATAGGCAGTGATAAAACTTTTAAAGCAATTGAAATTGCCCGGGAAAACATTACCCGCGCGCATTTGGATGAAGATATAAAAGTAAGTAACAAACAATTTGACGAGGTAAAACCACCCGAAGGCGGCGGTATTGTTGTAATGAACCCACCCTATGGTGAGCGTTTACCTATTGAAGAAATTGATGCTTTTTACAAAGCCATGGGCGATAAAATGAAAAAAGATTTTGAAGGTTTTTCGGTATGGATTATTTCATCAAACATTGCCGCCATGAAAAAAATTGGACTGGCCGCATCAAAACGTCTGAACCTGTTTAACGGAGCCCTGGAGTGCAAATACCATAGGTTTGATATTTATAAAGGAACAAGGGATAAGCGAAAGCTTGCGTTACAAGGAAATGACGAATGACGATGTACGATGTACAATGTACAATGTACGATGTATGATTTACGATGAACGATGTACTAAATAAATTATCATTCATCACCGCTGAATTTTCTACTTTGTTTTATTTTTGAATCCCGTTTTTTGGTTTGCAGGCGCCTTTCAATGGCACCTTTTGAGGGTTTGGTGGCTTTGCGTTTTTTTCTGAACACAAAACATTTATTGAAGGCCTGGTATAATTTTTTGATGGCAATTTCTTTGTTCAACAACTGCGAACGTTCGGTTTGTACAACTACCTGGTAAACATTTTCCATAGTGAGTTTTGAACCCAAAGTGCTGATAAGGATTTCCTTCTCTTCGGCTCTGAGGATTAATGAATGCGGGATATCGAAACTCAATTGTACTTTGGTGGCAACCTTGTTTACATGCTGTCCGCCTTTACCGCCTGAGAGGCTGGTTTTAAAGTGAAATTCGGAATGGAGATATGGAGGTTTAAAATACATCTTTACAACTTTAGATTATTTTGGTTTACAATTTTTCTTTTTCTGAATTTAAGTAATTCAACCCAAAAAACACCGGGAATGGCAAGACCCAGGCACAGAAGTAAATCAGATTTTTTCAATTCAACAAAATTAAATATATCTCTCACCGGTTCAACATAAATTGATAATAACAAAACCAGCAGGGAAACGAGCAATACAATTGGGATCATTGCATTTTTATATTTTAGGGTGATAAATACCGAATGGTAAAATGACCTGTTTACGAGGGTTAAAAAAATATTGCAAAAAATTAATGTTGAATAAATAATGGTTCTCACTTCTGCTTCACCCGCGTTTTGCTTCATATAATAATATCCCAAACCCAAACATACCCATGTTATTACCAATCCCTGAACAATACTCAAAGACAGCTCATGAAATGAGAAAAATGTGTTGCTCATTTTACGGGGTATGCGGTTCATGGAACCGGGTTCAATGGGTTCGTTTTCAAAAATAATAGAGCAGGTTGGTCCCATAATCAATTCAAGAAAAATAACATGTACCGGAGAGAACAAGTTAACAAATTTCCAAAAAAACAATAAGGGCAGGGTTACAATTAATATGATGGGAATATGAATGGAAATAATGTATTGAATGGCCTTTTTTAAATTCTCATAAATCCTTCGTCCTAATTCTACGGCATCTACCATATGAATTAAATCATCGTCAAGCAAAACCAGTGCTGAAGCTTTTTTTGCCAGTTCGCTTCCTCTTAATCCCATTGCAATTCCAATATGTGCAGCCTTTAACGCAGGACCGTCATTTACTCCATCACCGGTCATTGCCACAACTTCTCCGTTGGCTTTTAAAGCTTCAATTACCCTAAGCTTGGCTTCCGGAAACATGCGTGCATAAATATCAACCTGATCCACCTGCAATGCAAGTTCTCCGGGCATCATTCCCATAATTTCGTTTCCATTTAAAACCCGTGAATCGTTTTTAAACGAAATCTCTCTGGCAATTGATTGTGCTGTTTCTCCATAATCTCCCGTAATCATTTTTATCTTTATTCCGGCATTATAAAATTTTTGCAATATCTCTTTTATGTTTTTTTTAGGCGGATCGTAAAATGCAATTAATCCTAAAAAAATAAACTCAAAATCATGCTGCGATTCCGGCAATTTAGTAATATCATGGTTTGATTTGGCCACCCCCAATACCCGGTAACCAGATTTTGCAAATTCAACCGCCTGTTTTAAAACGGTAATTTTGTCTTGCTCCGGCAAATTGCTTTGCTTTAAAATACCTTCTACTCCACCCTTACAGGCAATAACCGGTTTCAGATAATCGTGCTTAAAAACATGCGTCATCATGGGTGGGAATCCACTTAAAGGGTATTCATGCGACATGGTAAAAGCAGAGCGCAAATCATTTTCAGAAGCCCTGGAGTAAGCCTCATGGATGGCAAATTCCATTCTGTCGAATGGATTGATTTCAGATGCCCACATAGCGAATTCCAAAACTTCGTTGGGTTTATAATCCTCCTCGTTGTATTGAACTATTTTCTTTTCAGAATAATCATAGATCACTGCGAGTTTCATATCATTTTCGGTGAGGGTACCTGTTTTATCGGTACAAATAACGGTTGCTGCCCCAAGTGTTTCAACTGTATACGGACTGCGTACAATAACTTTCTTTTTATATAAATGATAAGCCCCCAGTGCCATGAATGTACTGAAAGCTACAGGTATTTCTTCAGGTAAAACCGACATGGCAATGGTTAATCCATGCAGGAGTGAGTGTAATACATTTTTTGTTAAATAATAATTTAGACCCCAAATAATAAAAAAAGCAATGACCCCTACCCCAACCATTGATTTAACAAACGCTTTTATTTGAATTTGCAACGGCGTTTTTACCCGTTCTATTTCCTGCAGCGATTCTCCTATTTTACCCAGGCGGGTTTGTTTGCCAATGGCCGTTACACTGGCAATACAAGAACCGGTAACTACCATAGTTCCATTGTAGATTTTATTATCCGGTTCCGTTATGTTTTTAAAAACCGCTAAAGATTCGCCGGTTAACAAACTTTCATTTACCGAAAAATCATGCGCTTCTTCAATCCGTGCATCAGCCGGAATGATGTGACCATCTTCAACCAGAACCAGGTCATTCATTACAATATCTTCTGAAGCTATTTCAATGGTTTGTGCATTTCTGATTACTTTGGCAACCGGACTGGATAATTTTTTTAATGAGTCGATAGCGGTGCGGCTTCTGTTTTCCTGAAAAATAGAAATGCCGGAAACAAATACAATGGCAAAAAGCATGATAATGCCTTCATTGATATCTCCCAATAAAAAGTAGATAAGCGCTGCGCAAATTAATATTACAAAAAGCGGTTCAAATACAATCTCACGCAGTATTTCAAATAATGTGTAGCGCGTTTTTTCTGCAATCCTGTTTGAACCAAACTGACTCCGGCTTTTTATTACCTCCTCTTCCGTTAATCCGGCAAATTTCTCTAAAGCCATTGGGGTTTAATTTATAACTTCACGAATTTATGAAATAACCCCGGCTATTTATGATATATCTTAACATTTACTGATTAAAAATCCTGTCCATTAGGGCATTATAATAACTTTTTTTGACTCGTTATTTCCGGTAATTTCTACATCATACATGTTGTTAACCACCACAGGCAATAAGGTGAAACTGCCTTCAAATCTGGGTTCAAGCTGAAGGGTAAATGTATAAGTGCCTTTTGTCATTTTCCGGAAAAACAATACCAGTCTGTCTTTATAAAACTCACTGTAATCCTCTTTAAAACTGATATTTTTATTTGCAAAATTACAGGAAGCCGGAACAGGAATTTCAATCATGATAAATTCAGAATTTCTTTTCACCTCCAGATTAAGGTTCAGGTTTGTAATAAGGTTTAATTGCAAGCTATCCCTTCTTTTCCCGTCCTGGGTAAAATAACTTTCAATTTCAAAGTATTTAACCTGCTTTACCGGGTTCCTTTCTCTTATTTTCTTATAAACAAACATTCTGGCTTTTGCACCTGTTTTGGTAATGGTGTATTTTGTATTTTTATGTAATAACCTTTTCACAGGAAAGTCATCGGATATTAAATTACCATTCAGATGAATCGTGGTTTTAAAATTTCCATACTCGTAACGGGCTATATCCGCGGCCATGGTTTGCAGTACCTGTGCTGATTCAAGTGTGTTTCGGTAAACACCTGTTTCAAAAACATGTTCGTTAAAAAAATGATGTATAATTCCCAACAAAATGACTGAATCGACATGTTCATTTTTAAGCACCTGATATGCCAATAAAGTTGCACTGTTTTTATTTCTGTAAATGCTTTCACTTGGGTTATTCCAATAAATTCCACCATTCGCATCCTTTTGCATCGTTGTAAAAACAAATCCAATAAAATGAGATTCTTCCATTTGTTGTTTTAATAATGTTATTTGCAGGCGGTCAAATAAAGGCAGGTTATTTTCATCAAACACACTCAATTCTGCTTTATAATCAAGTGCTGCCCTGCTTTCAAATAACAATGCCAGGCTTTTTATTTTATCTGAAGCAGAAAGCGTCTTATATTCACGCTTTAACCATTTAATTCCTTTAATGAGGGCATCCGATTTAAAACCCAACCTATTGGCATCAAGTAAAGTTTCCAATACATAATTGGTGAGCCATATTTCAGGGTAAGAACGGGAAAACCAGCCCCAAGAACCATTATTCTGCTGAAATGATTCCAGCTTGTTTATACAAGTATTAATTAACGCGTTTTTTGTAAAAGAATCTGCTAATAATTTGCATAACTTTTTTTCTATCAGCAGCGCTTTTAACTTAGAGGTTGTTTGTTCGGTACATCCATATTTGTATGCCTGCAAACGACTGATTTCATCCCTTATCAGTTGGGTATAATTATTCATCAGCACCATTTGTGTTTCTGCTATCGAATCGGTAATAAATGTAACAGTAGTATCCCCGGTTAAACCAATATGTTTGAATTGGTTCAAAACAACCCCATTTGGGAAAACCGGCAGTATGTATTTTTCAGCATCTTTATAATCAAAATCAGTTTTTAAAGCATAGGCAAATTTTAAGGTATCAGTATTTGCGGGTTGAACCCAACGGGTTTCTATTTTAAATTCATTCACTTTAAAATTGTTACTGGAAATAACTGAATCATTGGCTAAAAAATTTGTTTGAATATTTATGGGTTCATGCGTATAATTAACAATTCTGCCCTTTAAATTAATGCGATCTCCTTCAATTGCAAAACGGGGTAAAAACAAATTTGCGGCAAGGGGTTTAAAGGCCCGGATATCGTGTACGAATACCGAAGTTTTTAACTGCTCATTCATGGCGATAATAAAGCTGCGCCATTTGGTAATATTATCCGGAAAAGTGATGGTGAAATAAGCCTTACCTTCTTTATTTGTTACCAGGTTTGGAACCCAATATGCATAGTCCCTGAATGTTTCACGGGTTTTGCTGATATCTTTATCTTCTGCCATTTGGTATAAAACATTTTTATTAAGGTCACCTAATTGCATAGGAGTACCTCCGGTTTGTATTTCATCCAAACTATTTCCAATTGCATTTGCAGGCAAATCCCTTTGGCCAGTCTGTACTCTTACCCCATCAATATAATAGGCAGTAGCATCACTTCGCGATCCTCTGAAATTAGCGTTTACACCCAACCTTGATTCAACGCCCAATGTAACTCCTGCAACTTTATTAATACTTCTGGTTCCCTGTCTTAATACATCAGCGCCCGAACTGTTGGACCCTTTTATACCACCCCTGTCTATCAAAGATCTTGTATTCCTCACAACTACTTCTTCAAGAGTTGTATTATTCATCATAAAATCAACAAATCGTTCCTCATCTTCACGAAGATAAATATCGGTTATTAATACGCTTCCATATCCTGTATATATGGCATGGAGTGTATATATTCCCGGACTTAAATTGTCCACTGCAAACGATCCACCCTCATCGGTATAAGTTGAAGCTTTTGTAATACCATGCATTTGCAAAACAATACTCACAAATTCCATAGGCTTTTTAGTTTTACATTCCCTGATCATTCCTCTTATTGAACCAAATCCTTCCTTTGTATTATTTGTATTCTGTTCTCTCTTTACCTTGGTTATTAAGGAGGTTCTTTCATTAATTATTGGTTTAAACTTGCCAGGTAATATTTCCGCAAAACCACATTCATTTAATTTAATATTTAGCTGCGCACTAATACCTGTTTGCAACTTAACATTTTTTAAAATGGTAATGCATGAACCAAACCTGCTAAATCTTAAGGAATAATTACCTGCGTTTATGCCTTTTATTAAAAAGCTTCCGGCTTCGTTACTGAAAGAAATCCCTTTAACGGTTCCCGACTGTTCAAGTGTAATAATCACATTTTGTAAAATATTGCCCGCTTCATCAAAAACAGAACCTGATAAATTTGCCTTTTTTTCGGAAAGGGGAGTTTTAATGAATCTGCCAGACTGTGTAATTCTAACATAATCCTGAGATCGGTATGTAACCTCAAAATGAGTTCGTTTTATATACAATTCACTTAACTTTTTAACCCGTGGAACCACTTCAAACAAGTATGAACAAGGCAGAACAAAATCAAGGGTATCGAGGCGTAATAAACTGACCCCTCCGGCATTAATTTTTACTGATTTAAATATGGCGATTTTATTAAAATCACTTATGAAATACATATCATAAAAGCCGGTATCCAATTGTAATTGTTTAATTCCATTTTCTGAAAACTCAAAGGAGAATGCATTTAAGTCAGAAACCATACTCCTTTCTTCATTATTTAAATTTATTGCCCATATGTTTCGAACGGAGCTTATGAATAAATTGGTGAATACAAGAGGTTCTAAATTTATATTTCTTTTGTATTCGGGTTCAAATAAATATGAGCCCAAACAATTTTCATCCGGTATCGGAGTTTCATCAATTCCGGTATTGGAGATACTGTCTTTTTTACACTCTGGCAATATTAATCTAAGCGGGTTTTTACGCAAACTGGAAAACCCAATATCATTTCCCCTGAAAAAATTTAAATCAAAGGGTGAATAAAAACTATCAAGGGGCTCTTTTCTAATTTTATCCTGGAAGTAAATATATTTATATCCCGGTTCAAATATAAACACAAATGAATCGATTTTATTAATGAAGATATGTATTGAATCGTGCTGAAAGGGACCATAAAAGTATTGATGATATCTGTTTTCTTCATAGATCAATTGTCTGTACAATGGATTCTTAAAGTCTTTTACATTCCCCTTTTGTACAAACATAACTTCGGTTCCGTGGAAAAACTGATCCTGATCCTCAAATTGCAGGGTATATTTCTCAAAAGATGATTTTTCTTCCGGAGAAAACTCATGATGAAAATTTGACGGATTTTTTTTGATTCGCTTTGATAAACATAAAGTATCAAAACTTAAAACATATCGGGTACTGTCGCTGAATAATAAATTCTGGGTTGTATATACTGCTGTCCGGGTTCTGATTGATATATTATGATTCCCTGATGGTACCACAATGACTATAGGTTCATTTGTATTTGTTCCTTCTCTGTAAACCGGTTTATCATCAATGTATATTGCATAGATATTTATTCTTTTTCCATTGGCAACTACAAATGGCAATAATTCGGGCTCTTTAAAGGCAATTTTTTCTTTGCTTATAAACAAGCTGTCATTCGGATACATCAAGCGGTAATCTGCCTGATGCATCAGGCCCGAAAACAATAAGATATTATAAGAAACTTTGTTAATGATACCCGAAGTTTCTTTTAGTCCAAACAAGTTCAATCCTGCATTTCCTTTATCCAGAATTTTGTCTTTGTATGATCCGAAATACTTTAAATAAGGGGTTCTGATATTCCCGAATTGGGCGTTAAGGGCATAAGCGGTAAGGTTTACATTTTTAACTGGGAGTCTTTCATTATCAGTAATACCTACTTCTACAGCTAATTTTTGTCCAGGATAAACCAGTTGCGGGAAATTGGTTTTTACATCAAGAGTTTTATCAAGATAGGAATATACTTCTTCTTTTAAATAAGAATTTTCGTGATAGTAAAAATTGTAAATTATATTATAAGATGCCCAGGATGTATCCAGTTTTCTATAATCGAAGCTTTTAGCACTTCCCTTTAAAATTAATTTATCATCTTTATAAACCTGATAATTTACCAAAAAATTAAATGGACTTACCAAAACTATCGAAATTGAATCATTTGAACGCAACCCTTCCATAAATACTGTTTCATTAAGTCTTTGAGGAGCTGAAACAGCACTGATTTTCTTTCCCAAACTATCGTATAACTCATAAGTATCCACCATGTTTAAAATGGGATGCTCATAAGGTAAATCAACAGGCAAGCTGAATATGGGCCTATCGCGGTAAAATCCTTTCAAAATTGCTTTGGCTGGCTTGTTTTCACCATTACTTATTAATTGAATCTTCAATAAATTATTTTGACAGGTAACAGTATAGTATTCCTTTTGTTGCAAAATATTAAAACGAAATGTGGAAGTTTTCAATTCGCCTTCCGGATTGCTGAAACTAATTTCGGCTGAACATTGCATATCCAGTTCAGGAAAAATATTGGGTGGAATCTCTATTTCAGTTTCACCACTAATGTCTAAATCAACAATACTTTCAAACATTTTTTCTCGCCATACATCAGGTACGAACAGGAATTTACCGGTAAAATTTTCATAACTCATCATTTTGATTCTTACCCGCACCCGGGCATCGAAGATGGGTAAATCATTGGCATCACTGGCCTTTGCATAAAATTTAAGTTTTTCACCTTTGTAGATTGTTTCCTTTTCAATTCGGGCATGATAGGAACTGTTACGTAATTTGTATTCTTCAACATTAAAATTGGTACTGCTGTACAAATCACCTGTATATTTAATAAATTCGAGCGTATAATTTCTGTCAATTTTAAGTGAATCGGGGATTCTAAACTGGTAAACAAATGCGCCCGGAGTAATGGGATCAACCTTTGCCAACTGCACTTTATAATTGCTTCTTTTATCCGATAAATATAGATAAAGTGATTTCTTATAAGCCTTCCCATTCGGTTTTAAAATATAAGCTTTCATTTTTACAGTATCACCCGGCAAATATTTTGGCTGGTTCACAATAAAATAACCATGGCTAACTATTGTAGGGGGATATGAATGGTAGTTATAGTTATAATCATTATAATCATAATGTTCTGCCGAAAGTTCCCCAAAAATAAAATCATTTCCCCTGCTGACAAAGAGCTTACGGCTCCTGTGCGAGGTCTTTATTTGAAAACAATTACTCACAGAATCAAACGGCACATTTTCGCCTTCAATCTTTAGTTTGGCATTTTGTATGTCATTGCCAAGTGTATCATAAATTCTAATCTGTATCATCTCATTAAAAGATAGTATTTTGATATCTCCAAAGGGCATTGTATATAAACTATATTCAATTTTATTCTCATTTGCTTTTGCAATTAAATAGGTTCCAAATTTAAGTTTGGGTCTCACTTCAATAAAACTATCAATTTTGTTTCTGAAAAAACAAATGGTATCCCAAATTCTTTTGGTAAAAGCAAGATTTGCCTCAGCTGAATCTAACTTGTAAACAAAGGAATAAGCAGGATTAGAAAATGTTTGCTGTGCCCGGGAGTTAATTGATAAAACCATTAAAAGGGCAAGAAGTAAAAAGCGTCCCATAACATTAAAATTAAAAGTAGAACTATTATTAAGTCAACTTAAATTTTAAAAGGGTTCGCCATGAGAAGTAGGAAATAGAAAGTAGAAAGTTGGAAGTAGGAAATAGTAAGGATGAATGACGAAGGACGCAAAGCCAGAATTGTGCCATTACTGGAAGCGCATGCACCTTCTCCAGGCTGGTGTGAATCTTATATAAATAAGGGGCTTTTTAGGGCACGTATCGATTCAAACAACGGATGTATATGCCGTGCTGACTCTAAACAAAAAAGGGTGGCGTTAAATTTATTTTTATAACAAATTATAAATACCGGTCTTAATCACTATGCGTTTTACAGGATTATTACTTCATCAAAAAAAATGAGTAATTTTGAAACAGCATACACACAGATGTTTTCATCGCAGTACCACAAAACTCCTGCTTGTCTTCCCTATGCCATCACTCATTAAACAATAGTAAACTCCAGTAGGATGCGACTCAATTGAAAAACTGATAGTACTTTTTCCTGACAATTCCTTTTCATTAAATTGTTTTACTTCAATACCAAGAGAATTAAAAATTGAAATAGTTTTATTGGATAATTCAGTATTGGAAATGGAGATTGAAAGATTTCCTGAAGCAGGATTTGGATAGAGCATAAATTCGGTTTCCACCTGTTTCAAATCATTGACACCGGTAGGGTTTCCGGTAGGGTTGCATTTAAAGTATATCTCCCCGTTTGGTCCATCACGTTTATCATACCAAGCTACAAACACCATGGAACCGGACAAGGCCACTGATGGGTAGCCTGACAAGGTTCCATTATTATTCGTCAAAAGAGTATCGCTGCTCCAACTTTCCCCTCCATTCTTTGAGCATTTGTAGAAAATCTCCTCTTTTCCATTCCGATTGTCCTGCCATACAATATGCACCCCCAAACCTGATACGGCTAGCCTTGAATACCATGAATCGCCTGATGCATTTGTCAGTCGGGTATCAACTCCCCAGGTTAACCCTTTGTCCACAGATTGTTTGTAATAGATCTCATAGTTACCATCACGGTCGTCAATCCATATTACATGCACAAAAGAACCAGATATTTGTATTCGTGGTATAAATGAATTAGCAACGTTATTTGTAAGCCGCGTTTCTGATCCCCAGCTATCCCCACTATTTGTCGAATGTTTGTAAACTATCTCCCAGTTTCCAAAAACAGCGCTAGGCCAAACCACATGAACATCGGAGCCGGATACTGCGATACTTGGAGGATTAGTCGAAGTACTTGATATTTTTAAATCACTACCCCAGGTATTACCTCCATCAGTTGATCGTTTGAAGAATGATTTATAAGTTCCTTCACGATTATCATCCCACACAACATAAATATTTGAACCGGAAACAGCCATTGAATTCCCTATAGATCTGCCGGGATCATTGGTCAATCTGGTATCAGCTCCCCAGCTCAATCCTCCATCCGTAGAATGTTTATAATAAATTTCATCATTTCCATCCCGTTTATCTGACCAGACAACATGCAGATTTGAACCGGATAATCCAATAAATGGGTAGTATGAAGTATCAACAGCATTCGTCAGCCGGGTATCCGTTCCCCAGCTAATTCCTTTATTTGTTGAGCGTTTGTAATAAATTTCTATATTGCCATCACGATTGTCAACCCATACCACATGTATGCTATCACCACTGGCAACTATACACTGAAGATTATTTACATAAGAAATTGCCGTATCATTTGTCAGGCGCACATCACCACCCCATTGAGCTTGTGTTAAATTTGCTGTTCCAATTATCAGCAAAAATAAAATGGTAAATTTTTTCATGTTTTTTCAGTTTTTAAGTGATTATAATAATTTTTTAAATGTTTCTATCGCTGAAGAACAAAACTCCTGCTTGTCTTCCCTATGCCATCACTCATTAAACAATAGTAAACTCCCGTTGGAAGAAGTTCAGTTGAAAAACTGATGGTACTTTTGCCTGACAATTCCTTTTCATCAAATTGTTTTACTTCAATACCCAGAGAATTGAAAATTGAAATGCTCCTGTATGAAAATACAGCATTGGAGAATGAAATAGAAATATGATTGGAAGCGGGGTTTGGATATAACTTAAAATTATCATTATCATTGTTTATTTCATTTACTCCTACAAATTCACTTAAGGAACGTTTCCAAACGCCATTTTTTGTTCCCGCAAAAATAGTTGTTCCACTTATCGCTAATGACCATGCCTCAGTACTTGTCATACCATCATTAACAGCTTTCCAGAGACCACCGTTGTTGTATGATAAAAACACACCATCAGCAGTTCCGGCAAATGTCTTAGTTCCATCAAAGGCAAATGCCCATGTTTTATTACTTGTTAAACCATTATTGACCGCAGTCCAACTGCTTCCATTATTGGTGGACATGTATACATTGCTGAGCCAGGTTCCAACAAAAATATTTGATCCGTTTATAGCTAAACCAATGACGTTCTTCGTTGATATACCCGAATTTGCAGCAGCCCAATTGCTTCCATTGTCACTGGATAAAAACACGCCTCCGCCCCAGGTTCCTGCAAAAATATTTGTTCCGCTAATGGCTAATTGTAAAACATCTGTTTTCGTCAAACCATTATTGATTGCCGTCCAACTGCTTCCATTATTGGTTGATAAAAATGCGCCACTATTTTCTGTCCCGGCAAATAAATTTGTTCCGCTCATGGCCAATGCCAAAACAAAAGTATCTGTCAAACCATTATTGACCGCAGTCCAACTGCTTCCTTTATTAGTGGATAAAAACACACCACCGCCATAAGTTGATACAAAAATATTTGACCCGCTAAAGACAAATGAATAGATTTCCTTATTTGTCAAACCGGTATTGACGGCAGTCCAACTACTTCCATTGTTTGTTGATAAAAACACCCCATCACCATTGGTTCCGGCAAAAATGTCCGTTCCGTTTACCCCTATCGAAAGTATTCCTTCCGGAGTTGGAATATTGGTTTGTTGCCATTGAGCATGTGTTAAATTTGCTATTCCCAGAATCAGCAAAAATAAAATGGTAAATTTTTTCATGTTTTTTTGTATTAGGAAGTTTATGATTATTCTACAATCAGTTTATTAAATATTTCTGCTTGTCCTTTTACAGCTAATTCAACAAAATACAAGCCTCTGTTTATCGTACTCAAATCAATTGTGAAGCTGTTATTGCCTTGTATGGAATGGTTCATTTCCGATTTAACTATTCTGCCCAAAATGTCTTTGATATTTACTTCCACATTTTGAGTATTTTCCAGTTTATAACTGATGCTCACTTGTTCCTTTGCTGGATTTGGATAGATTTGAACATTGGCAAATAGGCCTTGTTCTTCAATACCGGATGTAAAGCCATTTGCATTAAGAAGAGTTTTAAAAGTTTTGGAGGCAGAAAAAATACTGCTTCCTGACCCACATACATTTTGTACCTGAAATTCATAAGAAGTATTTTTCACTAATCCACTTATGGCTTTGCTATTGGTGCTTGCAGTTGTGTTTGTCCACGCTGTAACACCAACTTTTCTGTATCTGATGGCATAACTTAACGCATTGTACATGTTAGTCCAAACCAGTATCGCGCTTGTTCTGGTGATTGAGGTTGCTTTCAATACGGTAGGTATTTCGCATGAAGTGGGAGCGGAACACGCATCAGAATTGACTAATGACCGTAAAAGACCACTTGGCGATGCAAATAATGCCTGAATTCTTGAAGTTTGATTGGGTGTAAAATTAGCTACAGTAGAATCCCAGGAGTAATCCATAAAATTCATATACATAATACCCGGGATGGAAGGTGAACAGGCGTCAGTTATAACACCTGAATGATCTCCAGCAGTCCAATTTGCCTGATTTGGAACATCATTACAATTATCAGTACCCGTACAAGCTCCATTATCATCTCCCCAAACATGGTATAAGCTAAGACAATGTCCAACTTCATGAGAAGTAATTGCACCGTTGTTATGGGTTTGCATAACCCCTGTGCGACCAAAATAAACATAAGGAACAACTAAGCCGTAAGTTGCGTTTATTCCTGATGTTGGGAATTGTCCATAAGCCATACGGTATCCCTCTGTAGGATGATACATATTGCAGATCCATACATTTAAATATTTTGTTGGATCCCAGGTATCCAGACCGCCTGTACTATAATATTTAACATTATTATTATAAAAAGTGTCAACAACAGTATATCTTCTTTCAATACCATTCGATGACATACCGTTAGGTGCTTTCATTGCCAGACAAAATTGTATTCCGGTATTTGCTTTCAGTGATGTAGAAAATGCACCCATTGAATGGGTATTAAGTCCTGCAAAATCTCTGTTTAACATTTCAATTGCTTCAGATACCCTTAGGTCAGAAACATTTTGCGAATCTGTTTTATATACGATATGAAAAACAACAGGAATAGTAATGGCTGTCTCCCCGAGATTATTGTTATTAGAATTTTGACTGATCCACTGCTGTACCTGTTCCTCGTACAGGAGCATCTTATTTTCGAGTGCGGGATCGGCATCTTTTTGTTTTTGCAAATACTCCATGGTACCACAATTATTTATAGGGGTCTGAGCTTGAATCAGCGTTGAAACAAATAAAAAAACGGTTAATGTGAAAATTCTCTTTTTCATAATTTTAGATTTTTTATTAAGTTAATATTTATTATTTGGGTTCTGTGTTATAGAAATTGGAAAATAGTAAAACCAATACCATTGTCTAAAAAAGCAGATATAGCTTTTACAACAAGGTAAAGGTTAACTTGTTTATATAGATGATAAAATGAAACAGGTTTTCGAAACCCTTAGCTTAGCGTTGGAGCAAGGTATCCTGCCAAATTGAATGAGGCTAAACGGGTAATAAATCGGAGGTGTTTTTATGTCACGATGCTTCTGCAAGTCTGGTTTGCCCCGATTTTCTGAGATGGCTTTCATTATTTATAATAATGCGAAAATCCTCTACAGATGATTATACTGCCCATAAAAAAGAATGAATTGGGTAGCAATATTGTTACTCAAAGGTAATAACACAATTGAGATATCCTAATTTATTTTTAATTTATTTGTCTTAAAAACCATAAAAACTAAAATATAATTAAAATGAATTATAATTTATATTAATTTTTGATAAAATCGCCAGTTATTTATTCTTGAAGATCAAATGATTATTTTTATCCAGAGAAAGTAAAACTGTTGAATCTTTCTTCACGGTTCCCATCAGGATTTCTTTTGAGAGTTCGTTGAGAATTTTTCGTTGCAATACCCTTTTTAGAGGGCGTGCTCCGTATTGCGGATCATATCCCAGTTGTGCCAGCCAGTCTAATGCTTCATCTGTTGCACTGAATGAAATGCCCTGCACTTCGAGTTTATTCTGGATATCTTTAAACTGTAATTCAACAATTTTCCGTACATCTTCACGTGTTAACGGAGTGAACATAATTACATCATCAATGCGGTTTAAAAACTCCGGCCGGATGGTTCGTTTTAACAATTCCATCACATTGGTTTTGGCTTCGGCCATCAATTCATCCTTGTTGTTGTCATTATAATTTTCAAACTTTTCCTGTATCAGGTGTGAACCGATATTGGAAGTCATGATGATGATGGTATTCTTAAAATTGGCATTTCTGCCTTTGTTATCGGTTAACCTTCCATCATCCAAAACCTGCAGTAAAATATTAAACACATCGGGATGTGCTTTTTCAATTTCATCGAGCAATACTACACTATATGGACGGCGACGAATGGCTTCAGTTAATTGTCCGCCTTCTTCGTAACCTACATATCCCGGAGGCGCTCCAATTAAGCGGCTCACGGTATGTTTTTCCTGATACTCACTCATGTCAATACGTACCAATGCATTTTCCTGGTTAAACATAAATTCGGCCAGTGCTTTTGCCAGTTCTGTTTTACCAACACCGGTGGTGCCTAAAAATATAAATGAGCCGATGGGTCTTTTGGGGTCCGACAATCCGGCCCGGTTTCTTCTGATGGAATCGCTGATGGCTATGATGGCTTCTTCCTGACCCACTACCCTTTTGTGCAATTCATCTTCAAGGTGTATGAGTTTTTCGCGTTCGCTTTGCAACATGCGTGTAACCGGAATCCCGGTCCAGCGGCTCACCACATCTGCAATGTCTTCACTGTCTACTTCCTCTTTCACCATGGCTTTATTAACCTGCTGAGCCTGCAGTTTGGTATTCAGGTCAAGTACGGTAGCTTCGGCTTCTTTTATTCGTCCGTATCTTATTTCTGCAACTTTTCCAAAATCACCGGTCCGTTCTGCATGTTCTGCTTCCACCTTTAGATTTTCAATCTGCTGTTTGGCGGTTTGAATGCCATCAACAAGCGTTTTTTCACTTTGCCATATTGCTTTCAAAGTATTGCGCTCAGTTTGCATATTGGCAATCTCTTCACTCAGTTCCTTTACTTTAATTTCATCGCCTTCGCGTTTGATGGCTTCACGCTCTATCTCCAGTTGCATAATACGCCGGTCCAACTGGTCTAATTCTTCAGGTACCGAATCAATTTCGAGTCGTAGTTTTGAGGCAGCCTCATCCATTAAATCAATGGCTTTATCCGGCAGAAAACGGTCGGATATATAACGTTGTGATAATTCAACCGCTGCGATAATGGCTTCATCTTTTATACGTACTTTATGATGAACTTCATAGCGTTCTTTTAAACCCCTTAAAATGGATATGGCCGATTCGGTATCGGGTTCTTCAACATAAACTTTTTGAAAACGACGCTCGAGTGCTTTGTCTTTTTCTACATAACGCTGGTACTCGGCAAGGGTTGTTGCACCAATGGCGCGCAGTTCCCCGCGGGCAAGTGCAGGCTTTAATATATTTGCCGCATCCATGGCACCTTCTCCCCCACCGCCGGCACCTACCAGCGTATGGATTTCATCAATAAATAAAATGATATCCCCATCACTGTCGGTTACTTCTTTAATTACAGCTTTTAAGCGCTCCTCAAATTCCCCTTTATATTTTGCACCTGCTATCAGTGCACCCATATCGAGTGAAAACACATTCTTGGTTTTTAAATTTTCGGGTACATCACCGTTCACGATACGATGTGCCAAACCCTCGGCAATAGCGGTTTTACCAACACCCGGTTCACCAATTAATATGGGATTGTTTTTGGTTCTTCGCGAAAGTATTTGCAATACCCGTCTTATTTCTTCGTCTCTTCCAATTACCGGATCAAGCTTACCCTGACGGGCCAGTTCATTTAAGTTTTTGGCAAAGCGGTTCAATGAATTGTATTGCGATTCGGCTGTTTGCGAAGTTACTTTTGCCCCACCACGTAAATCTTTGATTGCCGCTTTCAGATCCTTTTCATTTAAACCGGCATCCTTTAATAAACTACCCACTGCATCGCTTGTATTTAATAATCCCAGCAGGAGGTGTTCAACAGCAACAAACTCATCGCCAAAACCTTTTAAATAACTTTGGGCTTTAATAAGCGCTTGATTGGCCTGCCCCGATAAATAGGGAGCACCATCCCCTGATACTTTTGGATATCCGGTAATGATTGCATCCAGAGCCTGTGTCAATCTGCCGGAGTTTACATTTACTTTTTTAAGCAAGAAAGAAATGGTTTGTTCATCGCTTTCCAATAAACCTTTTAAGAGGTGACCTGTATCAATTGCCTGCTGTTTATTACCTTCGGCAATTTGCTGTGCTTTTTGAACAGCTTCCTGGGCCTTAATGGTAAAATTATTGAAGTTCATGATGTTCTTATTTATGTACAAAGTTTAAGAAAATCTCTGCGTATATCATATGATTAAAAACAGGATTCTCTGAGAAACGGAAATTGTCAAAAATAATTCCCTGATGATATTCAAGAAAATTTGTCTTTTAATTTAGTTACAAGCAGTAAGAATGGCTGAAAACGCCCATAAAAAAAGACCTTTTCAGGTCTTTTAATGACAAATTTACAAATCTATTTCCTGTTATTATTCTTTGAATTATAACCGATGGAAATACCCATTTTAAATCCTTCATGAGTAGGTATGGTTAAAAAGAAATTCAGGGGAATATTCATTTTACCTGATTTTATGGTTTTGCCAATGCCGAATACCAACGCTGAACCCAGTCCTACGGTTCCTTTACTGTTTAATCGTTTTTCGGTGGTAACATTTGTAACACCCAAAACTGCCAGTTCATTCGGGGTATAATATTTACCTTCATAATAAGCCAATTCCAAATAACTGGCAAGGCTAAAGGTTGGGCCAATTGCAATTTCCCATCCATTTTTTGTATTTCTGAACCCATTTAATAAAGTTAGGCTGGGTACAAACATTTGCTGATCTATGCCGGATACCATTGGAATAATTTCAAACAAAGCCTGATAATTGCCTTCATTGAGATATTGTTTTTCAAACTGGTACCCAAACTGGAACATGGCCGGATAGGCATCAAAGCCACCATCTGCTTTAGATTGTCTGAGGATGGTTGAATTACGGCCAAAAATAAAAGAATAACCAAACCGTGGACCTTGCAGGTTTACCCTTGATTGATTGGGATTGTTTACCGCACTCTCATAGTTGAATTCTTTGGTTAAGCGGGTAAGCATGGCTTCATCATTGGGTTTATCAAACATTTTACGGATGGTAATACCGGTCATGGTTTGAATCTCAAGCGGCAGGTTCAGGAACTCCATAACGGCAGTTTTTTCAACGCTTCCCTGTTGTATGTTTACCAACCGGAAGGTAATAACTATGGTTTCGCCATATAACTCGGCACTACCGGTATACATGTATTCGGTTTTAATCAGGTTTCCAATTTCCATCAGGCACATTTTGCCATAGCAATTGTTGATATTCAATTTGTTTTTTTCAATGAGGTAAGCCACATCGTAGCGGTCGGTTACATCAAACATATTCAGTTTTTCGAGTTCAATCCTCACCAGATTACCCATCTGAACAGGGTCGAAGGAAATTCCTTTGGTATCGATGTTTAATACAGTAAGTGTAGGTTTGTTTTTAGGAGTTTGTGCCGACAATAAATTTACAGTAAACATGAATACTCCGATCCATAGGATACCCATTTCTTTTAAGGTTTTCATAGATGTATTGATAAATTGTACGATACAAAGCTATAACTGTGTTGTAGATTGTTAAAACGGCTTTGAAAGTTTAAAAACGGATAAGGTTCAAAAATTGCAAAAATTAATTTAAAAGATGTGGGGTCAGTATGTTTTTTTGCATAATCCGGGCAAGTATATAAGCTCCTTTTGCGTTAATTACAATAATAAAATGAACACTTTTGCGAAAAATACCATAATAAAATTATTGTTCTTATGTGTTTTGAGTGGGTACGTTGCCCTATATTCGCGGTTCAATTTAGTAAAATGGATATTTTAGCACAACGTGTACATGTAATCAATGAGCCACAAACCATTGCCATGTCGAAAATGGCCAGAGCATTGATAGAAACAGGGATTGACGTAGTAAATTTAAGTCTGGGTGAACCCGATTTTGATACGCCTGCCCATATTAAACAAGCCGCCAAAGATGCAATTGATCAGAATTTTACGTTTTATACCCCGGTGGCCGGGTATCCCGAATTAAGGCAGGCAATCTCCAATAAGTTTTTACGGGACAATAACCTACATTATGCCCCCGATCAGATTATGGTTTCAACCGGGGCCAAACACGCCATCATGAACAGCATCATGGCCATTATTGATCCCGGAGAAGAAGTTATTATTCCCACTCCCTACTGGGTGAGTTATTCGGAAATGGTAAAATTAATGGGAGGTAAACCGGTATTTATTGCCGGTAGCCTGGCCAATAATTATAAAATTACACCTAAGCAGCTGGAAGATTGTATTACGGCAAAAAGCAAAGCCTTTTTATTTTCATCTCCCTGCAATCCTACGGGCTCGGTTTATAGTTACAGCGAACTGGAAGCTCTGGTAAAAGTGTTTGACAAGTATCCTGAACTATTTATCATCAGCGATGAAATTTATGAGTATATCAACTTTGTAGGAAAGCATGTAAGCATCGGTTCCTTTGAAAGCATGAAAGACCGGGTAATCACCATCAATGGATTGTCGAAAGGATTTTCGATGACAGGCTGGAGATTGGGTTATATGGGTGCTCCAAAACAGATTGCTGTGGCGTGCGAAAAAATTCAGGGTCAGTATACCAGCGGTGCCAATTCAATTACACAAAAAGCTGCAATAGCTGCTATAAACGGCAGTTTGGAGCCTACTTATGCCATGGTTGAAGCATTTAAACGCAGAAGAAAATTGTTCCTGGAAGGGTTGCAAAACATTCCAGGTTTGCTGTGTAATAATCCCGAAGGTGCATTTTATATTTTCCCCAATATAAAATCCTTTTTGGGCAAAAGCTTCGAGGGAGCGCAAATAAATACTTCAACAGAATTGTGTTTATACCTTTTAAATAAAGGCCATGTTTCTACGGTAAGCGGAGATGCATTTGGAGAACCCGATTGCATCAGAATAAGTTATGCTACCAGTGAAGAGAAGATAAAAATTGCAGCCGGGAGAATTGAGAAGGCTTTAGCTGATTTAAAGTAACAATGGGGATTTACGATGTACGATTTACGATGTACAATTTACGATGTACGATGTACGATGTATGATGTTTGATGTTTGATGTACGCTTGCCTGCCGTAACTTTAGTGAAGGCAGGATGTTTGATGTTAGAAATGAAGTAGGGGCAAATTGCATTTGCCCTTTACGGGGGTAAATGTAATATTGTTATGAGATATGAATTATTGTTATGAATTATGAGTTATGAAAAATACGATAAATAAATTTGAAGGGATACAGGTTTTGGTGATTGGGGATGTGATGATTGATGCCTATTTAATGGGGCAGGTTGACAGGATATCTCCGGAGGCACCTGTTCCGGTTGTTGCGGTTAATAGTAAGGAGTACCGTCTGGGGGGTGCGGCCAATGTAGCTTTGAACCTGGCTGCCCTGGGCGCAAAACCTATATTGTGTTCGGTTATTGGGGATGATAAAGAAGGGGAAGATCTGATAAAAATTCTTCAGGATACAGGCATACAAACAACCGGAATTATTAAATCGAAAGACCGGGTTACTACCACTAAAACACGGGTAATTGCTCAAAATCATCAAATGATTCGGATAGATAATGAAATTACAGAGCCCTTAAATGAATATGATTCGTTTGTATTAAGCAAGCGAATTATCAATGATTTATTACCCGGTTCTGATGTTATTATTTTTGAAGATTATGATAAGGGTGTGATTACCGAATACCTGGTATCTCAAATTGTTCAGCAAGC
>JAUXUD010000047.1 GCA_030680835.1 Bacteroidota bacterium | reverse complement strand
TACGTTAAAGGATATATATGATATCATTACTCAGTTTGCAGAAATCCATTATGCGAATGATCCAATAATTAAACAGCTGATTGCAGTAGATTATTATATGCAAAGTAAAATAAAGCCCAAGGTATTATATGCTCAGGAAGTTGACCGGGCTGAACGGAACACATTAATTAAAAACCTGAATCTGAATCATCATAAATACCGCCATATAATTTTGCCATTAAGCTTTGATTTCAGACAGTTTGAAACCAACGGACAAATTGAAACCGGAGCATTTAACCTGATTATCGAATACAACGGTACAACTAAACCACAATTGGTTTTTGAAAAGGAAAGCAGCCTGGCTTACAGTTTATAATGTTGCATCATTTTATTGCAAAAAAGTACGTATCAAATTTCTCATTGATATTGATTTGTTTTACCTAAAATTGTTCCACGTAACATTTTATATGAATGAAAGAACAGTTTGAATTGCGATATCAAAATTTTATAACAGCGATAGATCTTCGTCACAAGTATATTGTTTTCGGGTTTTTTACAATACTTCTGCTAACCGGATTGCTCATCTTTGATCAATACGGCTTATCCTGGGATGAAGGCATGCAATGGAAAAACAATGGTTATGTTAACTTTAATTATATCGTTAACGGCGACAAAGATGCCTTGCTGGCAAGTGCCGACAAATACCATGGACCTGCATTTGAGCTCACCCTGGTTGCCATTGAAAAGCTTTTAAAACTTACTGATACACGTGATGTTTATCTGATGCGGCACCTGGTAAATTTCATGATATTTTTTGTGTCTGTAATATTTTTTTATTTAGCGGCCAGTTATATTTTTAAAAACTGGAAACTTGCTTTAACCGGATGTATCATGTATGTATTAAGTCCACGCATTTTTGCCGAAGCTTTTTACAATTCAAAAGATATTGTAGTACTCGTGTTTTTTGTGATTGGTTTTTATACCCTGTTGCTTTTTCATGAAAAGCAAACATGGAAACTGGCAATACTGCATGCACTGATTTGCGCTTATACCATCGATATACGTATCACGGCAATTATTCTGCCCATGCTTAGTGTGGTTTATATAGGGCTTCAAATTTTCGGCGCTATTTTGTACAAGAATAAATTGAATATTCATATAGGCGTTTTTCTTCTCTATTTCATTTCATTAACGGGATTTATTATTCTGTTCTGGCCTGTTTTGTGGGAAGGTCCCGTGTACCATTTTGTACAGGCATTTAAAGAAATGAGTTTATACCAATGGGACAGCACGGTATTGTATTTTGGTAAATATGTTGTTGTTGGGGAACTTCCCTGGCATTATTTACCGGTATGGATTCTTATTTCAACGCCGGTTTTATATTCGGTTTTGTTTTTTGCCGGCTTGTATGATCATATAAAAACACTGTTCGCAAAGCCATCAATGCTTTTTATATCAGATAAAAATAAAGTATTGCTGATACTTTGGTTTTTTACGCCCCTGCTCGCTATTATAGTATTACATAGCGTGGTGTATGATGCCTGGCGGCATGTGTTTTTTGTTTACGGAGCCTTTTTGTTTATTGCCTTATACGGACTTAAAGTATTGTTCATTCAAGCTGTAAAAATTAAAAACGGGAAACTTTATTTGAGTTTATTTCTGATGTTTTCCTTTTTCAGTACCTTTTCAAATATGATAAAAATGCATCCCTACCAGAACGTGTATTTTAATTTTTTAGTAGGTAATGATATGCAAAAAGTGAAAAATAATTTTGAATTTGATTACTGGGGTTTATCCAACAGGGCGGCTTTGGAGTATATTCTAGAAAATGATACCGACTCGGTAATTACCGTGTTGGCACCGCATACCCCGGGGGTATTAAATGCACAAATTTTACCAGCCGAACAAAGAAACAGATTGCGGTTTACCATCGCATTTAACGAAGCCGATTATTACCTGGGCGATTACCGGGCACACAAACAGGATTATGATTTTACAAATGAAGTATTTAATGTAAAATCCGGTAATGCCAAACTGGTGAGTATTTTTAAATTAACGGAAGCCGAAAAAAACGAGAAAAACCACAAGCCTTGATTTCTTTACACAAAACCCAAATCTGTTTCCTCATTTTTGGTTACATTTGCAGCCATTTTGGTAGGAAGGTGCCTGCCGGATATTAATCGAAATTTATTAAATGAATGATATAGTTTTTCAAGGCGAGCACTTATTCTGGGGCAATCTGGGTCATACCGCAGTGGTGGTATCTTTTATAACCTCAATTCTTGCAGCCATTTCCTTTTTTATTGCTGAACGCAAGCCGCTGGATGCAAGCTGGGGGAATATTGCCAAATGGTCCTTCCATTTGCACAGTCTGGCCGTGATTACCATTATTGCCACTTTATTTAAAATAATTTACAGCCATTATTTCGAGTATCATTATGCCTGGCAGCATAGCAGTACCGACTTGCCAGTTCACTATATGATTTCGTGTTTCTGGGAAGGGCAGGAGGGTAGCTTCCTGCTTTGGGTGTTCTGGCAAATGGTAATCGGACAAATATTATTACGCACCGCAAAAACCTGGCTTTTCCCGGTAATGGCTGTGATTATGCTTTCTCAAATTGCACTTACCAGCATGTTATTGGGCATTAATTTCGAATTCCTGCATTATAAGTTAGGTAGCAGTCCGTTTGAATTATTGCGTAACGTAATGCACGATGCACCCATTTTTAAAATGCCCGATTACCTTAAAAATGTTAAAGATGGCAACGGCTTGAACCCACTCCTGCAAAATTACTGGATGGTAATACACCCTCCCACTTTGTTTTTTGGATTTGCAACAACGGTAGTCCCTTTTGCCTACGCCATTGCTGCATTGTGGCGCAAAGATTTCAGCCAGTGGCTCAAGCCTGCCCTGCCTTGGGCATTGGTAAGCGTAATGGTTTTGGGAACCGGAATTATTATGGGCGGCTTTTGGGCTTATGAAAGCTTAAGTTTTGGAGGTTACTGGGCATGGGACCCTGTAGAAAACGCATCTCTGGTACCCTGGATCATACTCATCGCCGGGGTACACGTTATGATGATTCATAAAGCAACCGGCAATTCTTATATTGTTGCCGTTGTGTTAATACTCGCAACATTCCTGCTGGTTTTGTATGCAACATTCTTAACCCGTTCGGGTATCTTGGGCAACTCATCGGTGCATTCATTTACCGATCTGGGCATGAGCGGACAATTATTGGTTTTCTTTTTACTATTTGTGATTCTCTCTGTTTTTATGGTGGTATGGCGCTGGAAACTGATGCCACGCTCGGCAAAGGATGAAGATATTTATACCCGTGAATTCTGGATGTTTATAGGTAGTCTGGTACTGGTGGTTTCGTCATTTCAGATTATACTTACCACTTCCATTCCGGTATTTAACAAAATATTTGGTGCAAACATGGCACCCCCTGCCGATGCCATCGGACATTATAACAAATGGCAAATGCCCATGGCTATTATCATTGCTATTTTAACGGCAGTGGGGCATTATTTTAAATACAGGAAAAACAAAATGGTAGCACTGAAAAAGCTGGGCATTTATGCTTTAATTTCTCTGGTGTTTACAGGATTATTATACTTTGGTTTCAAGCTTACCAATTATGTATTTTTAGGATTATTGTTTGCGGGTGTATTTTGCATATTTACCAATATGATGCTGTTATTGCCTTTTTTAAACGGCAAAATAAAACTGGCTGGAGCAAGCGTAGCCCATATGGGATTTGGAATATTGTTATTGGGTGTTTTAGTATCATCAGCCAATAAAGAAGTCATTTCATTAAACGAATCCGGCACTCAGATTAATCCAAATTTTAACGCAAAAGAAAATGTAGAAAACATTTATCTGGAGCGCGGGAAGCCCAATAAAATGGGAAATTATATTATTACTTATGTGAAGGATTCTCAATATTGGGTAAATACCTATTACCAGGTAAATTATAAAAAACTGAATGCAGAAGGGGAGGTTGATTATGAATTTAATTTATATCCAAACGGTCAAATAAATCCCAAGTTTGGACTGGTGGCAAATCCCGATACCAAGCATTATTTTGGACATGATGTTTTTACTTATGTAAGCTCGGTTCCTGCAAAAAAGACCGCTACTGCTTTTATCAATAGCAAGGTACATCAGGTGAAGCCAGGGGACACTATTTATACCAATAATGGCATTGTTATTTTACAAAGAGTTACCTCATCAACCGAAGGAAAAAATATTGATGTAAAGAACCTGCAGGTATTGTTAAGAGCCGAACTGAAGGTATATACCCTCGATAAAGTATATGAAGCCATTCCCATGTATGGGGTTCAAAACAATGAAGCGGTGAGTTATGATGCTTTGGTTGAGGAGGCCCATCTTAAATTTAAGTTTACAGGCGTGGATCCCGAAACCAAAAGCATCAGTATCGAAACCTCAGAGATGGATCAGTCAGGTGATTTTATTATCATGAAAGCAATAGTATTCCCCTGGATTAATCTCGTATGGGCCGGCACCATCATCATGGTAATAGGTTTCATGCTCTCAATTATTAAGCGCATAGGCGAATACAGGATAAGCACCCGTTAACAATTCTAAATTCTTAATTCTAAATTCTTAATTCTTAATTACTATTTTCGCAGACTTAAATTTAAAAGAAATATTAAATGGCAAATACCGGAGATTTATTTAAAGGTTGTTTTATTAAGCTCAATAATGAGTTGTTTCAGGTTTTGGAATATGTGCACCGTACACCAGGGAATTTGCGCGCATTTTACCAGGTTATTTTACGTAACGTTAAAAGTGGCAAGCAGTTAGAGCACCGTTTCAGAGCAGGAGAAAGTGTAGAAATGATACGTGTAGAGTTTAAAGAGATGCAATATCTGTACAAAGAAGGCAAGAATCTGGTATTGATGGATCCGGTAACTTACGACCAGATTTATATTGATGAAGTGCTGATTGGTTCAGCCCTTAAATTTTTAAAAGAGGAAATGATTGTAAAGGTGTCATTTGATGGAGACACCGCATTAAGTGCAGAGGCACCCACTTTTGTAACATTAACCATTGCCTATACCGAACCCGGTGTAAAGGGTGATACGGCCACCAATACCCTTAAACCCGCCACCCTGGATAACGGTGCCGAAGTTATGGTTCCCCTGTTTGTTTATGAAGGCGATAAAGTAAAAGTAGACACCCGTACCGGCGACTATGTAGAACGTGTAAAATAAGAAAGCTAATATTCAAAGCCTCATCAGTTTCTCTGGTGGGGCTTTTTTTTTACAATTAAAATGGCTATACTAGTGAAATGTTTCACTCTTTTAAAACTTGTTTTCTGTTTATTTTTTTGATGGGTCAAAGTGTTTTTGGATGTGAATTATTTGCCCAGGAGAACGGAGTTTGGGAATTGCAAAAAGAGGAAAAAGGAATTAAAATCTATACCCGGAGTGCTGTCGGCTCACCGGTAAAAGAAGTGAGAGCCATTCTGCAGTTAAATGCTTCGCTATCATCGGTGGTGGCGGTAATCAGGGATTTTGATAACTATCCCTTATGGATTTATAAATGCGTGCATGCCAAATTGTTAAAATCGGCAGGGGATTCGGATATGTATTATTATCATATTACCGACACGCCCTGGCCCGTTGAAGACCGGGATATGGTTTCCAGGGTTATCATTACTCAGAATGATAAATCCATGGAGTTGAGAATTAATTCGACGGGCATACCTGATTACCTTCCTAAAAGAGAGGGTTTTTTGCGTTTGCCCAAATCAAATACACTCTGGATATTAAACCCCATTGGGCCTAACCTCATACAGGCTGAATATATTTTAAGTGTTGATCCCGGTGGTGATGTGCCCGTTTGGCTTTTGAATGTATTTGTAACCGATGGTCCATTTGAAAGCATGGTTTTGTTTAAGAACAGGGTTCAAAATCCCAAATACAAAAAAGCAAATTATTCTTTTGTGAGAGAATTTGGTAAATAATCTTTAAAAGTTTTTATCGAAATTTTTCTTTTCCGGAGTCGGTGTTTTATTTTAGTCTCTGCGTTTTGTTTAACCGTTTCCAATGTGTTGTGTGCATGAAGCAGCTCAAAAAAATCAGCTATGGTTTTGGATTTTTTAATGATTCTTTTTATCGAATCCTGATCAAATATGATGAATGGAATTTTACACCCCAGTTTTTTAGATGCATAATCAAGATGGTTAAAACTATGTATGATATTAAATTTGCTATTATAATGAACAGGAACATAAATATATTTTTCGGGATCAATAATAAAATTATTGAGCAACAGATACTGACCGAATAATACCTTGGCGGTGTTATAGGTGTCCACTTCAAATAAATATGTTTTTCCATCAAATTCAATCTGGAAATCTATAGCTGTTTCTACCTTGTACTTTATAAGTGGCAGCTTTTGCATGGCTAAATTTTTTATTTTAAACTTTTTGTAGAAAAGTTCTTTTAACTCATTTTCTTTTGAAAAGGAATTCATATCAAAATGTTTTCTGTTATTGTATTTTTAAGTAATCAGGTGCTTTTGATAGTAAAAGTATTAAAATTAATATTAAAAACTATCATTTAGACAATTATTTAATATTGAGATTGCGCATACATGCATCTCGGTAAAAAAATTAAAATTGCCCGTATCACCAAAGGCTATACGCAGCAGGAACTCGCTGATATGATAGGCAAAACACGCCCCTTAATTTCATCTATTGAACAAAAAGGTAAGGTTAACAGCTATACACTTTCTGATATATGTACAGCTTTGGGCGTAGAAATCGGGGAATTCCAGGTGCATAAAGCGCATGAGCCTATGCCTGCTGCCATGGAGAATAGTGCGATTGGAATACATTTGAAAAATGAAAACAACAAGTTAACTGAAGAAATAAAAACACTTAAAGAGCTGGTTGAGTTGCAAAAGGAAGTGATTCAAATGCTGAAGGAAAAATTGAATAAGTAGGATTGATAAGATTTATAAAATTTAGAGGCGAGATATCGAGATACGAGAAACGAGACAAGAAAATATATTTTATTTTGGTCTCGTTTCTCGTATCTCGATATCTCGTTTCAATTTACTGATTACTACTTACCGTTTTTTCAACCAGTACCACCTCTTTGGCAATCTGCTTATCTAAGACAAACGTTCCAAAAGGTAATAGAGATGCTATAAAAGCCCAGATAGATTTTTTCAGACTCCAGTTGTGTTCAGACTGTACTTTTATTAATAAAATCAGGTAAGAAATAAATAATAAACCGTGTAGCCATCCGGTATATTTTACATATAAAGGCATACCTGCCACATATTTTAATGGCATGGCAATAAATAGCAATACCAAAAACGAAATACCTTCTGCAATAGCAACCACCCTAAACTGACCCAATGCGCTTTTTAAATTCATATTTTTTAATAATCCGCAAATATCGGTCAGGAATCAGCAAATTCAATTTTTTATTTTAAAGCAAAATTGAATAGGGTACATTTTATATCGTACATCGTACATTGTACATCGTACATCAATACCCGTACTTCTGTTTCCACCGCAATTTCAAAAATTGTCTTTGTTCGTTCTCTCTGGGATTGTTTCCCGGATCAAAAAATTTCATGCCTTTTATATTTTCGGGCAGGTATTCTAATTCTACAAAATTGTTTTCATAGCTATGTGCATACGCATATTCCTTGCCATATTTAAGCTCTTTCATGAGTTTGGTGGGTGCATTTCTTAAATGAAGGGGAATGGGCAGGTTACCTGTTTTTTGCACCATTGCCATAGCTTCTTCGATGGCCATATAGGAGGCATTGCTTTTAACCGAAGTGGCCAGGTAAACCGCACATTGTGATAAAATAATCCGGCTTTCGGGCATGCCTATCATCCTGATGGCTTCAAAGCAATTGGTTGCCATTAACAGGGCATTGGGATTTGCATTGCCAATATCTTCACTGGCCAGTATGAGCATTCTTCTGGCAATAAATTCAATTTGTTCGCCGCCTGCCAGCATTCTGGCCAGCCAGTAAACCGCAGCATTCGGGTCGCTGCCCCTGATGGATTTTATAAAAGCCGATATTACATTATAATGTTCTTCACCCCCTTTATCATATACGGTAGTTTTGCTCTGAAGAATTTCGGCTACCAATTTATTATTGATGTGAATAGTTTCTTCAGGCGGAAATTGATTGACGATTAATTCCAGGTAATTCAGTAATTTTCTTCCATCGCCTTCGCTGTATAAAAACAAGACATCAATTTCTTCAATTACAATTTTTCTTTTTTGTAACCATTCGTCTTTTTCAATGGCCTGATCCAATAACCCACGCAGTTCATCCTTGCTTAATTCATTTAAAATATATACCTGCGAACGGCTTAATAAAGCGTTGTTTACTTCAAAACTTGGATTTTCGGTGGTAGCCCCAATCAGTACAATGGTGCCGTTTTCAACTGCTCCCAGTAAGGCATCCTGCTGGCTTTTATTGAAGCGATGAATTTCATCAAGAAACAATAAAACCTTGCCCAATTTTTTGGCTGCATCAATCACTTTTCTTACTTCTGCCACCCCTGCATTGATGGCACTTAAATAGTAAAAATGCAATCCCAGCTCATAACCAATAATTTTTGCTAAAGTTGTTTTTCCAACTCCGGGCGGACCCCATAAAATAATGCTGGGAATATTTTTGTTTTGAATGGCTTTTGCCAGCGGGGCACCGGGTCCAACCAAATGTTGCTGCCCTACCATTTCGCTCAGTTTTTGCGGACGGACCCTTTCTGCCAATGGCTTTTGTTGAATACTCATATGCTTGTTAAAGTAAGTTGAATTGAACCCTTATTTTTGATAAAGGTAATGCAAAAATATTACTTCAAATATGCTTTTTTGAAAATGCTTGAAACGACTATGTAACAGGATTCAAATGCTTTTAAATAACAGCATTTTTCCCGTTAATTCGAATCCGTACATCCACTGCAATAAGGGATTTGGAATTCCCCATTAATGGATTGATATCCATCTCTTCAATTTCTGGAGCAGCTTGTAACAGAGCCGACAAGCGGAGCAGCGTTTGAACAATCAATTGTTCATCAATTCCTTCTTTTCCTCTTGCACCCTGAATGATTTTATAAGATTTTAAACGCCTGATCATGGTGAGGCATTCTTCTTCACTTAAGGGAATTAACCCTGCCGAAATATCTTTAAATATTTCAACAAAAATTCCACCCAAACCACACAATATCAAATGTCCGAATCCAGCTTCTTTTTTTGCACCTATAAATACCTCAATGCCGGATATCATTTTTTGAAACAATACTCCGTTTGCTCCTTCTATTTGCATCAGCAACTTGTAATTTTCATTAACATTTTCAAGGTTTTGTACATTCAGCTTAACTCCTCCCACATCCGATTTATGCAAGGGACCAATTACTTTCATTACCAGCGGAAAACCCAGTTCAATGGCAAATTTTATAGCCTGATCCGGATGGCTTGCAACCCGTTGGGGTGCTATGGGAATGTTTGAAGCCTTAAATAATTTTTCAATTTGTTCATGCGTCAAATAACCATCGGTAGCATTTTCTATGGTGCTTCTTATTGAACCCAAATCTACTTCTGCCAATGCATTTGTATGGTAAGGCTTAGCTGTTCGGTAAACGCGCGAAAGTACATAACCAAAACTTACTTCATCCTTAAAGTTAACGCGCCCGTGCGCCTGAAAATGGCTCACCTCATCGGCAGCTTGTATAACAGACGGAAGTATCGGAAAGATGGGCTTTTTGCAGGTGTTCATTTTCTCATGCAGCATTTCATAAACATTGTTTACGCTCCACATTCCGGTAGTTCCAAATACCACTACTGAGCCATCAATATCATCCAGTTCACTGTCCACAAAATCCAATATGGTACCCAATTGTTCAGCAGTACCGGTTGCTAAAAAATCGATGGGATTTGAAACGGATGAGCCATGAAATAATTTTGATAAAAGTTCCGTTGCTTTGGGGCCTTCAATTTTAGGTACCTGCATTCCGCCCTTGGTTAAAATATCGGTTAACATCACACCCGGTCCACCGGCATGCGTGATAATAGCAATTCTTTTTCCCTTCAGTCGCTTATGGGTAAAAATAGCAGCCACATACACCAATTCAATTCTGCTGTAACACCTTACCACACCCGCTTTGCGAAACAGTGCGCTTACGGCCATATCTGAACCTGCAAGCGAGCCTGTATGCGAAGAAACAGCCCGGGAACCATCATCGGTTGAACCTGATTTGATGGCAGCAATCCGGCATCCTTTGATAACAAGTGAGCGTGCATGTTTTAAAAACTTCTGCGGATTCCTGATTTCTTCCATATACAATAGTTTTATAGAAGAGCTGGTTTCCGGATCATAGGTTTTATCCCAGTACTCAAGTATATCTTCAATACCCATTTGGGCACTGTTGCCAACCGAAAATATATTTGAAAAAGTAAGTCCGCTGGTTAATGCCTGTTCCATAATAAAAACCAGGGTAGCACCCGAGGCCGAAACACATTCGCAGCCTTTTGGATTATAAACCGGAATAGGGCCGGCAAAAACGCCCTTGTAAAAAGGGGTGATAACACCAATACAATTCGGACCAATCAGCGTGCCTCCAACCGAATTCACAATTTCAACGCAACGTTTTTCAAGCTCTTTGCCTTCATTGCCTATTTCGCCAAAACCGGATGAGAAAATGATGAAAGCCTTACAGGATTTTTGTTTGGCCAAGGTAGAAATAACTTCTTCTACAAACTTTGCCGAAACGGCTATCAGGGCCAGATCTACATTCGGTAAATCTTTGCAAGCAGCATGACTGGGTATTCCCTGAACCAATTTATCATTTGGATTTACTACATAAAGTGCTCCCTGATAACTGTTACTGATAATATTTTTTAATACTTTTCCGCCTGGTTTTCCTGTATCATTTGACGCCCCAACTACCACAATACTTTTGGGATCAAGCAATTCTTTATTAATCATTTCAATACCTTTATTGCCACGCAATTTATAGGTATCCGAACGATTAAAAATTGATAAGAGTCATGTCAATTTTTTTCATTTTCATAATTGCCTGTATCACCGCGGGCGCTTTTGCCGGGTCGCTCATCAGTTTCCCCAGATTGGCAGGAATAATTTGCCAGGATACCCCAAATTTGTCAACCAGCCAGCCACACATGCTTTCTTGTCCGCCAGATGTTAATTTATTCCAATAATGGTCTATTTCCTCCTGGGTTTGGCATTCAACAACAAAAGAAACAGCTTCATTAAAAGTATATTCATGCACCCCGGGACCATCCATCGCCATGATGTCGTATTGATTTAATTTAAATTCTGAAAACAGTACTTTGCCTGCATTTTTATCCTCTGCCGGGTAATAAAAAAGCTGCGTTACCGAAGAATTTTCAAAAATTGAACTATAATAATCAATGGCTTCTTTTGCCCTGCCAAACTGTTTACCCGTAAACAACATCGATTGCGTAATTTTAAGCTTTGCGTTCTCAAGGGTGGCACCACTAATCTGCCAGGTTAACCCAAATTTATCCTGAAGCCATCCGTATCGCTCACTCCAGGGATATTTATCAATAGGCATTAATACGCTTCCGCCATCTATTAATTTACTCCATACATCATTGGCTTCATTAACAGTTTCGCAAACTGCAAACAGTGAAATAGAAGGATTAATTTTGTACATGGGTCCACCATTAAGGCCCATTACATGCAATCCATTTAAATCAAATGTTACCACCATGGGTGTATCATTTCCAATTTTTGAATTTTTAAAAACGGAACAATAAAATGCAGCGGCTTCTTTTGCATTTCCATCAAACCATAAGCAGGGATAAATTTGATTTGCCATATTTTTTAATCTGTTATTAAACTATATTTTAATTGTGAAATATTGTGGTTCACCGAACAGGGCGAATGCAATTCGCCCCTACCAATTACCAACAAAAATTCGTTACATCGTACATCATACATTGTACATCGTACATCGTACATCGTAAATTCCCTATTTCCCCATCAAATCCAGCAGTATCTCACAGCTTTCGTCTAATATTAAATTGGTGGTACCCCCTTTGTTTTCTTTTAATTTGGCTTTGGCCGCTTCACGTTCTTTTTTCTGTTTATCGGCGGTTTCCAATTCGTTCTTATACCTTGCTTCGTTTAATGTATACCATATTTTGGCTTTTGCTTTTTTCATGGCTTCAATATCTTCTATCAGGTAGCTGTATTCAAGCGAAGTTTTCATGCGTTGCTCATGTTTGCGCGCTAATTCGGGCAGGATCATTTTTACGTTCCCTGCCGGAGTATATTTCATCGGGTTGATTTCATCATAAGGCAAGGCATATTTACTGGCTTCTTCACCATATTCTTTGTCGGCGTAAATACTTGGAAATTCAATATCAGGAATTACACCTTTAAATTGAGTACTTCCACCTGAAATACGATAAAATTTAGCGATTGTTATTTTTATCTGACCCAGCTTTATGCCATCAACCATCATAAAACTATTTAAGTCCATTAAATTTTGAACCGTACCTTTTCCATACGTTTTTTCTCCGATGATAATACCGCGATTATAATCCTGAATGGCTGCAGCAAAAATCTCTGAGGCCGATGCACTAAATCGGTTTACCAATACAGCCAAAGGGCCATCCCAGGTGATGCTTTCATCTTTATCCTCCTCACTTTTTGTAATTCCTATAGCATCTTTAACCTGCACTACAGGTCCGCTTTTTATAAACAAACCGGTTAATTCTACAGCTTCCTGCAAACTGCCCCCGCCGTTGTTTCTTAAGTCTACTACCAGGCTTTGTATGCTGGAATCTTTAAGCTGAAGTATTAATTTTTTTACATCGCGTGTGGTACTTTTGTAATTGGCATCACCGCGCGACATGGCGGCAACATCAAGATAAAAATTAGGGAGCATAATAACTCCGGTTCTTTCCTTAACACCGTTTCTGGTTACTTCATGAACGCTGCATTTTGCACTCTGGTCTTCAAGCAAAATTTTATCACGTACCAGTTCAATGATTTTGGATTTATTGTTCACCGCATCATGGGAAATAATTTCCAAACGCACAAGGGTTCCTTTTTTACCCCTTATCAGCGAAACCACATCATCGATGCGCCAATCCAGAATATTTACCATTTCCCCATCTTTTCCCTGTCCCACGGCAACTATTTTATCATTGGCAAATAATTGTTTGCTTTTTTCTGCCGGTCCACCTTTTATAATTTCCCTGATTTTGGTATACTCATTTTCTGTTTGAAGTTGTGCACCGATACCTTCTAAATTTAAGCTCATGCTCTGGTTAAAATCTTCGGCTGCACGGGGCGAAAAATAGTTTGTATGCGGATCGGCCAGCTCGGTTAACGAATTGGCAAAATATGAGTAAACATCTTCATTTTTGGTCTTACTTAACTGCTTTAACAGGTTTTTGTATCGTTTTGTAAGAATTTCTTTATAGGTTTTTTCATCTTTGCCATCGGCTTTTAATTGCAATACTTCACTTTTTGCCTTTTTGTACCAAAGGGCATCATATTCCTTGTAGTTTTTGGGCCAGTCAGCTTTTTCCCTCCTTGCTTCAAACGAGTCGTTACTCGAAAAGTTAAAATCCTGTTTCAGTAAATCAAGGGTAAAATAAATCCGGTCTTCCAGATGGGTTTGATACGTATTATAAATATCAAAGGCTTTTTGCACGTTACCCTGTAACAAATCATCATCAAACTGGTATCTGAACTTCTCAAACTTCTGTATATCTTCTTTTAAAAAATATACTTTACCCGGATCTAAATTTTCGATATAATTATCCAGCAAATCGGACGATAATTTATCGTCGATTTTAACTTTCCTGTAGTGATAAGAATTCAATATTTGTCCAACTAACTGGAACAATACCGGATGCTGACTCTCGGGAACCAATGTTTTTAAAACTACTTTTGTGCTGTCGTTTGCCTGAACCGACACACTTAACAATAAGCCAATGAGGCCAATTAATACACTTTTCTTCATTGAACGCAAGATAAAAAAATTTAACAGCTAATAAAATTCAAATTAGTAAACTGACAAAATGATGCCATAAACGGCAATTATTTTATTTGAGTTTTAAAATATTTACCATATCTGTTTCCATATTTACGGTTGTATTTTCAATAATTCTCCCTTTTTCTTTCCCCTCATAATAAAAAATAAAAGCGGGTATATTTTTAACCTGCAGGATTTCAATGTCAATATTGCTGCACTTTTTATCTCTATCAACCATTATTAAGCTGATGTGGTTTGTGTTTAAACCCATTAATTCGGCAACTTTATAAAATTTAGGCAAGTCTCTTTGTGTATCGCTGCACCAACTACCTGCAATTACCAATACCTTTAGTCCTTTTGCAAAAGGTTTTAATAGAGGTATCTGCGTTGTATCCGGTTTATAATCATTGATCCCCCATGCAAACCAGGGATAAACTTTTGGGTTCATCAGTACTTCTTTTTGTACAATTCCCTTTAAAATAATATCCGTGCCTACTTTTTTTAAAGTATAGGTTTTTTGAGTTGTGCAAGCTGTTAAAGTCAATAAAATCAACAGAATCGCTCCATATTTGGGTTCAGTTTTCACAAATATTTGTTTTTAAAATTATGACTTGAATACTTAAGTTTTTTTTTTGGAACGGATTTTGTAAACTTGAGCAAATAAATACAAAACTATATGAAAAAGATATTTTTATTGGGAAGTTTATTTTCCATGTTTATTTTTAACAGCTGTAGTCCTGCCCGAAAAGTAGAGCGTGTTGATCCAAACCAGGTAATTGATTTGAGCGGAAGGTGGAATGATACCGATTCTAAACTGGTTGCTAACGAAATGATTAAAGATGTATTGGAAAGACCCTGGCGTTCAAATTTTGAAACCAAACATGGCAAAAAACCCACAGTTATTGTGGGTCAAATACGCAATAAGACAAGCGAACATATTGATGCCGGAACTTTTATAAAAAATATTGAAAAAGCCTTTATCAATACAGGTACAGTTAGTGTGGTTCAAAGCGGCGAAGAACGCAATGAAATACGCGATGAACGCAGTGACCAGCAAACTTTTGCAAGTGAAGAGACCCGTAAAAAATGGGCAAAAGAAAAAGGGGCTGATTTTATGTTAAATGGCGTTATTATGTCTATTGTTGACCAGTATAAAAACCAAAAGGCCATTAAATATCAGATAAACCTGGAGCTCACAGATCTTGAAACCAATGAAAAAGTATGGATTGGTGATAAGGAAATCAAAAAGTTTATTAAAAACTAATTTGTTCGGATTCAAAAATCAACCTGCAAACGCTTGTCTGGCAGGTGTCCAAAGTGAATTCACTTCCTTTAACAGGTTATATGATGCCCGTTAAACCAGGGAGCTCAGTATACATTCAGCCATGAAAAGTTATATAAAATTTACTTCCGTTTTTATACTGCTTTTTGCAATAAGTTCCTGTGCAACTTATTATCAGAAAAATGAGAAGTTGATGGAAGCGGTGAAACAAAATAATTTTGAAGTAGCTAATAAAATTCTGAAAGAAGATGATAAATGGGAGAAGCAGGAACGGAATAAATTACTTTTTTACCTTAACAAGGGTACCGTTTTATGGATGCAGGGCGATTATGCAAACAGTAATATTTATTTCAGTAAAGCAGATTTTTTTGTAGAAGATTTTCAAAAAAATTATGGACAGGCATTTCTGAGCATTTTGGTTAACCCAAATGTAATGACCTATCCGGGCGAAAATTTTGAACAAATCTTAATTCATTATTACGGGGCACTAAATTACCTGGGTTTAAACCAATATGATGATGCATTGGTTGAAGGCAAACGGATGCTTGAGAAAATGCAGCGGGTTACTGATAAATTCCAGTCAAAAAACAAATACAAACGGGATGCATTTGCCCACAACTTATTAGGTATTATTTATGATGCAAAAGGAGATTATAATGATGCCTTTATTGCATACCGTAATGCTTACGAAGTTTACCGGGATGATTACCAAACCCAGATGGGCACACCCATTCCGGAGCAGCTTAAGCAGGACCTGTTAAGAACAGCTTATTTTACCGGTTTTTATGACGATGTAAGGAAATATGAAGCCGAATTTAAAATGACCTTTAACAGAAATACACCCAGAGATTCAGGTCAGCTGGTATTTTTTTGGAACAATGGAATGTGCCCGGTAAAAGACCAGAATACCATGACTTTTACCATTGTTCCCTTAACAAATGGTTGGATTGAATTTATGCATATGGAAAGCGGATTACATTTTCCATTTTATGTGGGAAAAGAAGATGACAAAAAGAGAAAGGATTTGCTTGACATGAAAATTGTACGCATTGCGATTCCAAAATTTGTGAGCAGAGATCCGTATTATAGTTCGGCCACTGCTATTACAAATGGAAATTCTTTTAACTTTAACCTTGCAGAAGATGTGAATGCCATTGCATTTAAAAGCCTTGAAGACCGGATGCTTAAAGAACTTGGTGAGGCCCTGTTACGGGTTGCATTAAAGCAATTGTCGATTGCACAGGCCCGAAAAGATGAAAAGAATAAAGGGCTTGCATTTGCAGCAACACTATACAGTGCCTTTTCGGAGCAGGCTGATACACGCAACTGGCAATTGCTGCCTTATTCAATAAATTATTGCAGAATGCCCCTGAAAGAAGGGAATCAAACAGTATCATTTTATCCTTCGACTCCGGGTGGTGAAAAAGGTATGGTTAAAAATTTTGAATTACATGCCAATAAAGGCCAGACAAAATTTTTGGCAATACAAACGATGCAGTTTAAATTCTAACTCCCAGGCTCCACTCCATAAAATCAGATTGCAGTTTAAAATTACGGTTAATGGTTCCTTTAAAAAAAAGGCCTGTAAAAAAATGTTTATGAAATTGGTATCCCAAACCAAATCTCAGATAAACGGGTTCTTGCACATACTTGTTGTTATATAGATAGGTGTAAACACCAACAGGAATAAATAGCTTTCCAATATCAAACCGATTCGTTAAACCAATAGCCAAATGATATTTTTTGTTTTCGGGAATGTCACTCAGATTTAGTGAATCTTTTTGCCTCAAAGCATGGGTTGCATCGTAAAATCCATCAAGGCCTATTCCCGATGAATACAATTTGTTTATTCGGTACATATACTGATTAACACACGAAAATACCCAAAAGCTTTTTAAATCGCTAAAATACCCAAGCTGCCTGTATGCAAAGGCACCATAAGCCATATAATAAAAACGGTTTTCGTTTAATGTATAATTGGGTTTCAGATAGTTTTTATGAACCTGAAATTTTGGGTAATAGGTGATGCCGGTATTCAGGTACACAATATTAATTCCTCCATTGGGCATTTTTAAACTTCCATTCGAAACATGATATAAACCGGTACCTATATTACATTCAAGGTATGGTGTTAACAGTATATGTGCCAAAAGGCCTGCATCAAAAGCAAAATTTACCGGAGAAACAATGGCCCGGTTGTCAAAGTTGCTGAGCAATCCATAACCCATGGTATTTAGGTTAATACCAAACGAAATTTTTGAATGTACACTCCACTTTTGCTGATGCATCATTTCGATTTCAAAAGTGGGTAATATCCCAAAGCAATAACCAAAGGTATCGGTATTATTCATTTTTATAAACCGCACATCCAGTCCAATTCTTGGATTTCCATAAACACGACTAAATTGCTCATTTTTAAGCCCCCATTGAACCAAACCGATATCCAGTCCGATTACATTTCCATCCAATGATTGTTTGGTTTTCCAAACATTATTGGCAGCAAAATGATAGCCAGTAAAAATATTTGCACGGATTCCGCTTCTGTCTAAAAAAGTGGTTTGAGCCACTAAAAATGTAGAACATATTAACAACGAATAAAATAAAACTTCTCTTTTCATGCTTACTTTGCAAAGTAAACAAGAATAAGTAAATTTTTAAGCATGGTTAAAATACTGTTTGTTTGTCTGGGCAATATTTGCAGATCGCCATTAGCCGAAGCACAGTTCAATGATTTGACAGCAAAGAAAAGATTGTCACAGTATTTTGAAGTAGGATCGGCAGGCACCGCAAGTTTTCATGTAGGCGATCCTCCTGATTTCAGAACAGTAAAAGTGGGCCTGGAAAACAATATATTAATAACGCATCTGGGCAGGCAGTTGAGTCGTGATGATTTTAAGAATAATGATTATATACTGGTTATGGATTCGGCGAATTACCTGGATGTAATAGAAGCAAAACCCGAAAATTCAAAATGTGATATATTATATTTAAGGAGTTTTGATCCGCATGCAAACGGAAGTATGGAGGTTCCTGATCCTTTTTATGGAACCATTAACGATTTTGAAATGGTTTTTAGTTTGATAGGCCGTTCTGTTAAAGGTTTGCTTGATTACCTGATTGATAAACATCAAATCCCTAAGCACAGATAAAATTGGAAAAAGCAATACAAATTGTTGTAAGCGGAAAAGTACAGGGCGTGTTTTTTAGAAAAAATACATACCAAAAAGCCGGGGAACTGGGTTTAAAGGGTTTTGTTTCCAATCAAAAAGATGGGACGGTAAAAATTATAGCGCAGGGCGATAAAATGAAATTGAAAGCGTTAGTTGAATGGTGTTACCAGGGGCCGCCCAATTCAATTGTTGAAAAAGTGGATGTGATTGAATTGACCACTTTACATCAATACGAAAAGTTTGAAATACATTACCTCTAAAATCGCCAGAAAACCATACTCATAATTCCGCTGAGCATAATTACTTTGCTTAATATGCTCAATTTGCTAAAGTCGTTTTTAACATCCGCAGTGTTTATTAACCAAAGCATCAAAAACATGGGTAATATCACAAAGCCTGCCATATACATTAAAAACATCATGTTTACGTTTGAGCTGCTATAACTGAGTGCAGCAAAAAAACTACAATAGACAAAGGTTAAAATTATTAAAATGGATTGTATCCAGATCAATACTTTTTTTGTTTTCCTGATCCCGACAACAATAGGTAATGTTCTGCATTTAAATTTTTGATCACCCCGCAGGTCTTCCGTATCTTTAATAATTTCGCGGAGCAGGGTAGTGGCAAAGGCAAAAATGCTGTAAACCCAGATTCCCGCGCCGTTAACATTATGGTTGTATACATAAATAATCCATAAGGTAAATGAAGTAAGCAATGCAACCAAAATATTGCCTGTTAAATATGTCTTTTTCAATAGCTGCGAGTATATCCAAAGGCTTAATGAACACAGCAGAACCATGAGGGCCACTTTTTTATTGATGCTCCATGCCATTATAAAAGCAGAAATACTGCAGGCAAAATGCAACAGCATGGCCCAGCGCCGTGGAATGGTTTTGCCTACAATTACCTTTTCGGGTTTATTTACCAGGTCGAGCATCACATCCATATAATCATTAATAATATAACCTGCTGCAGCAACCAGAACCGTACATGAAATGAGGAATAAAAATTCAGTTTCCAGCAGATTACCCAGATGTATGGTTGGGGTAAGAAAATAGTATGCAAATAACTGGGTCAATAAAATAATGACCAGATTTTTGATGCGAATCAATCGAAAAAAATCAATGATTACATGCATTAGATGCTTTCTTCTTCTTTATTATCCATTTCAATAACACCCCCCGAAACAATAAACTTCATTAAATTGCTGCTGCTTCCCTCTACTACCCGTATTTTTTTGTGATCAACAAAAAACAAATTACCCGAAAAAGCATACGAATGCGGCATATAAACAGCGGCAACTCCCGGTAAATTAAGCTCAATCAAATCATCCTGGGTAATAAATCCGGGTTTATAAACTCCATCTGTTAATTCAACAATAACCGGTTTCGAAAATTTCTTTTTGTCGCCAACAAAAGCCCCAATTAAATCTTTAACAGAAATATAAATTGTTTTGATGAGGGGTATATTCGAAAATAAATCATCGAGTAAATCAATAAAGGGGCGGGTTATAATAAATGAGCCCACGAAGCCCAGCAGGGTAATGGAACTGATAACAATTACAAAACCCAATCCGGGTGTATCAAGCAAAAGCAGTTCATCAATTACTTCAACCGAAGAGCGAATGATCCGATAGGTTGCATAAACGGGCAATGATATCAACAGGCCTTTTAAAAAGTAGTTAAAAAGCTTTCGGATTTTAGCCCCGAGTGATTCTTTAATTTTCTCTTTTTTAAAACTTTCTTTTTTAAAGTACATATAAAAATTTAATAGTCTATTTCCAGTCCAAGTCCCTGTACAAATTCACCCATAACAGGGTTTTTATCAATCATCATTTTTAACTGGTCTGATTTACTGATTTTTTTGGTATGCTGAATCAGGCTGCTGTTAATTACAATAACCAAATCAAAAGCATGGTTCTTTAATGCTTTTCTAAAGTAGGGAATCATATCCAGCCTTTCTTCTTCAAGCAACTCTTTTTCGAGGTTACTTCTTAATTCTACTTCAACAATTGAGTTCTCTGTTAAAATATATGTGCAATCTTTTATAAAACTTGAAATCCGGGTTTTTCCTGTTTTTTCCAGATGCTGAATATAGGCTACCCAAACATTGGCAAAATCAGCCAGGGTAAAAGCAGTCTGTTCTTCCGTTTTTTCTTCAAGCTCATGGGTTTGAGCCGATTTCTCAATTTCTTTTTCTTTTGCTTTTTGTAAGGCGATTTGTTCCTTTAAACGATCCAGCTTGTTGGCATTTGAATTTCCATTTGCACCAGCACCTGCATGCGTTAAAGCGGCAGTCACAACAGGTTGTGATTCAACTGCAGAATCCGTTTTTTGAGTTGCTTCAGCAGTTGTTTTACCCTCAACTGGAGCGTTTAAGCTTATATTATTTCCGTTATTAGTTTTTTTTTTCTCATCAACCATTGGCTGCTGAGTGTGAATTTTGATTGCCCGCTGGAGGTTACAGAGTTTCATTAAAGCCAATTCAACATGCAATCGCTGATTTTTACTGAGTTTAAAATTAAAGTCGGTTTGACTTAATAAATTAAGTGCATTTACGAGCCAGCTGCTGCTGCAAGCCAGTGCCTGTTGCGAAAATTTACCGGCAACATTAGGGGCCACATCTAATAAACGTAGGGTATCCGGATGTTTGCATACCATTAAATTGCGGATATGCTCACTAAAACCCATTAAAAAGTGCTGTGCTTCAAATCCGTTATTCAGTATTTCATCAAAAAGCAGCAAACTGCCTGCCAGATCTTCATTTAGTAATTGGTTTACTGCCCTGAAATAATAATCATAATCTAAAATATTCAGGTTACTGATCACATCAGTATAGGTTATTTTATTTCCGCTAAAACTCACAATGCGGTCGAAAATTGAAAGGGCATCGCGCATGGCGCCATCCGATTTTTTGGCGATTACATGCAAGGCCTCTTCTTCAAAACCAATACCTTCTTTTTCACAAATTTTCTTGAGCTGATTAACAGCATCCTCAATCTTTATCCGGTGAAAATCAAAAACCTGGCAGCGCGATAAAATGGTTGGAAGAATTTTGTGTTTTTCGGTGGTTGCCAGAATAAATTTGGCGTAGGGAGGGGGTTCTTCAAGCGTTTTTAAAAAAGCGTTAAATGCCTGGGCACTCAGCATATGTACTTCATCAATAATATAAATTTTATACTGGGCTCCCTGAGGTGCGTATCGTACCTGTTCAACCAAACCCCTGATGTCTTCAACCGAGTTGTTTGAAGCGGCATCTAATTCATAAATATTAAAAGAAGCATTTGCATTAAAGGCATTACAGCTATCACATTGGTTACAAGCTTCAAAGTCATCACTTAAATGGGTACAATTTATGGTTTTGGCGAGCAGGCGCGCACTCGTTGTTTTGCCAACGCCTCTTGGGCCGCAAAAAAGAAACGCATGCGCCAGATGCCTGTTTTTAATGGCATTTTTCAAAGTCTGTACCACATGTTCCTGACCAATAACCGTATCAAAACGATCGGGCCGGTACTTACGTGCGCTTACCACAAAATTTTCCATGCGGCTAAAGTAATTGTAATTTAATTAAAGTTCAATGTATTTCTCTAAACACCTTCTTTTTCAAGGGGTAATTCAATGTAAAAGGTTGAACCTTTATCGGGTTCACTTTCTGCCCAGATTTTTCCATTATGGCCTTCAATAATGGTTTTTGCAATGGATAAGCCCACACCGATTGTCTTTTCATTTTCCAATCCGGTTCTTCCGGCACGGGTATTTTTTTCAAAAACCTGCCGCAAAATATTCGGGTCCATTCCAATGCCTGAATCTTTGATCGAAATTAAAATGCTTTCCGGCTTTTTAACCTGAAGTATTTCAATAATTGAATTTCTCGGACTAAACTTAATGGCATTGGTAATAATGTTTAGCAGTACTCTTTTAAAACGCTCGTGATCTAACTGAACAACTCTGTTTTGCTCAAAAACTGTTTTTATTAGGATGCTTTTCGGGTCAAGCCTGAAATTCAGCATTTGAACTGATTCCTGGATAATATCTCCAATTTTAACGGGTTTGAAGTCCAGATTTAACTGGCCACGTTCAATTGCCGACTGGTCTAAAATATCTTCGATAATGGTTATTGCCGTTCTGGAACTATGGTCGATTAGTGAAATATACTCATTAAATTCTTCATTTTGGTCTTCGTTTTCCATCATTAAACCTGCAAGACTCTGGATATTTCCAATTGGGGTTCTTAAATCATGAGCAACAGTTTGTATGAGATAACTCTTGTTTTGATTTTTGTGTTCAAGCTCCAGATTGAGTTGTTCCAATTCGTTTTTTTGCTTTGTAATCTGTTTGTTTAAAATTTCCAGTTCGGCATTTCTTTTACCCGATTTTTTTAAATTAAACCAAATATAAAAGAAGCTTAGCAGGGTAAAGATTACAAAGACCAATATTACGTTATTCTGTAGTGTTTTATTTTTATTGGTTTGAACCAAAAGCTCATTTTCAATTTTTTGTTTCTCAAGTTTATAAAGCAGAATTTGTCTTGAATAATCTGATTTTTCCAGAGCTATATTAATGGAGTCGTTTAAATGGTAATACTTTTTTTGATAATTAAAAGCATGTTCGTATTTTTTTTGATTTTCAAAATGCTGTGAAATTGTTTTATAATAATAAGGCAACAAGGATATAAACTTTTTTTCAATGATCAGTTTATAAGCGAAACTGAGGCTTTCATCGGCAAGTTTATATTCCCATGTTTTACTATATATACCTGCAAGGGTAAGTAAGCTGGCAGTACCGTGACCTAATTCATAATTGGCAGGATCAAGGCAACTTTTTATTCCTTTTTTTAAATATACAATTGCCCGTTTGGGGTAACCCATTTCATTATAAATAGCACCGATGTTTGTAGTGAGTACACCCATAGGTCTTTCCTTTTCAAATTTTGCAGTTTCACAAAATTTGAGTGCAATTTTTGTATAAAACAGGGCTTTCCTATAATTATGAAGTCGATCATAACAAAGCCCGATATTGCCTAAATTATTTTGAACCCAATAGGCAAAAACGGGTCTTTCATTTTTATGCCGGTTAAACAAAATATAACTTTCCAGAAAGTACTTTATCGCAGTTTGATATTCCCTGTCTGCATAAAAGATAAGTCCCAGCTTGTTATACAAATGCGCAATCTCTGTTTCTTTTTTATCGGCCCCCAACAAATCCAGCACCTCAAGATAGTATGGAATCGCATTGGCGATATCTTCCACCATTTCATAATGGCTGCCCATATTCAAAAGACTATTGCACAGTAAATCGTTTCTTTTAAGCTTTCTGGCAATTTCAATTTCTTTTTGGATATAGTTATGTCCTTTATCAAATTCATTATTTCCATCAAATAGCTGTGACTGAAAATGATAATAGTACCATGCCATTTCAGAATTTTCTTCTTTTTGTGCCGCTTCTTCAAAAGGAATTAACAGGGCTTTTACTTCCTGTACTTTATGATCATCTAATAAATCCTGAATTTTTTTTGTGCTGGAATCTATAGCACTACTCCAACAAAAATGCGGAATAACGAAAAAGAGAGGAATTAAAAATCGTTTTATTGGCATAAAAATGCGAAAATATAAATTAATCCGGGCAACATCTGCATGAATTAGTTTGATATTTTGCAAATTTATCCGATTGCAACCAGAAGTTAGTAGTTTTGTCATTATATATCAAAATAGATTAATTTTCATAAATTTGATATGGTGTTTGTTTAAATCATTAAAAACTAAAAATGACGATGAAAAATTTATTGATGTTTTTAAGTGTCCTGTTTATTTTTTCGTGTTCAAAAACCAAAGATAAAAAGAATTCGGGTATTGAATTATTTGGTAATGAATTAAGTAATGAACCGGTAAAAAGCTTTAAGGAAGTTAAGCAGTTGCTTGCAATTAATCCTGAAACCAAAGTAAAAGTAAGTGGAATTATTACTGAATTTGAAAAAGGAAAAGGATTTTGGCTTGCATCATTTAAAAAAGGGGTAGACCCCATTTTTGTATCATTGGTTGAAAAATCAATGGATTTACCGGATAACATTAAGGGGAAAACAGCTACGGTTGAGGGTTCGGCGGTAAAAGTGGTAACAACAGAAATAAAACACCTGGTAAAGGCAGGCTATAGCTTTAATGTACAGGTTTGGTGTCCTGTAGGTAAAGAAGTCAAAAATGCAGAAAACGCATGTATCAAGGTGGAGGAATGTTGCTATCCATCATACGGATCAGGCATTGCATTCAAGAAAGATGATTTGGGCAGCCCATTGCTTCATACCAAAATTGTGGCCAGTGGGATTGTATTGACCGGGTATTGAGGGTATGAGGGTAGGAAGATAGGAGGGTAGGAAGAAAAGAGGGTAGGAAAATAGGAGGGTAGGAAGAAAAGAGGTTAGGAAGGTAGGAGGAAGGTATTCTTACACCCCCTTCATACCCTGCCACGTTCCTACCCTCATACACTCCTACGCTCCTACACTCAATGTACATTTGCATTTTTTTACATGAATAATCCCGTTTGTATTTGATAATCTCAAAATTAGCCTTACCTTCGCGGTCCTTAAAAAAATAAATTCCTCAGTAAATGGCAACTAAAACCAAATCTAAAACAACAGAGACGGTTGTCTTAAAAGACTATGAGTCAGTGATAATTTTCACTCCCGTACTCTCCGACGAGCAGTTAAAGGATGCGATATCAAAATACCGCAAACTGATAACTGACGAAGCCGGCGAGCTGGTTCATGAAGAAAACTGGGGCTTGACCAAACTTGCATATCCGATCCAGAAGAAAACCACTGGATTCTATCATTTGTATGAGTTTCGGGCAAATCCAGATTTTATTTCAAAATTTGAACTGGCTTTCAGGCGCGATGAGCGCATTATGCGTTATTTAACCGTTGCGTTAAATAAGCATGCTGTAATCTACAACAAACGTAAACGCAATGGTGAATTCAACCAGGGCAAAAAAGATCAAAAACAGGAGGCCGCCAAGTAATCATGAAAAAGAAAGCAAACGCAAATCTGGCTATGGTTTTTAACACCATGCCCGAAGTACAGCAAAAGAAGAAATTCTGCCGATTCAGAAAAAATGGAATCAAGTACCTGGATTACAAAGACGCAAACTTTTTATTGAAGTTTGTAAACGATCAGGGTAAAGTGCTTCCAAGAAGACTAACCGGTACTTCGTTGAAGTATCAGCGTAAAGTGGCCCAGGCCATTAAACGTGCCCGCCACATTGCAGTATTACCATTTACAGGCGATTCTTTAAAATAAAATCAGGAGGTAAACACAATGAAAATTATTTTAAAAGAAAACATGAAAAACCTGGGACACCAGGGTGATGTGGTTGAAGTGAAAAATGGCTATGCCAATAATTACTTATTCCCGCGTTCATTAGCTGTTATGGCAACTGCCAGCAACATTAAAATCCAGGACGAAAACAATCGTCAGGGTGTTTTAAAACGCGAAAAAATGAAAACAGATGCCCTGGCTTTAGCCGAACAATTGAAAGAAATGTCAATTGTTATCGGAACCAAAGCAGGTGCAAATGGTAAAATCTTTGGTTCAATTACTCCGCTTCAAATTTCACAGGTTCTTAAAACAAAGGGCTTTGAAATTGACAGGCGTAAAATTGAAATCAGTGATGTTAAAATGTTGGGAAATTACACTGCAACACTAAACTTACACCGCGATGTTACCGTTGAGGTGGCCGTAGAGGTTATTGCAGAATAATCCGAATTAATTAAAATAAAAAAACCACTTCCGGGTGGTTTTTTTATGCTCAAAAATGAGATCAGGCTCTTGATTCCAGTTGTTTCAGGATATATTTTCCCAAAATGTCGAACTCAATATTTACGGAATCTCCGGTTTTAAGCGAACCAAACTGGGTATGCTCAAAGGTATATGGGATGATGGTAACATAAAAGCCATCCTCTGTGGTATCTATTACTGTTAAACTTACCCCGTTTATGCATATACTGCCTTTGGAAACCACCAGGTTTTGCTGCTGCTTTTGGTTCAGTTTAAAGTAAAAGAGCCAGCTACCTTGCTGATCAATAATTTGTGTACACATTGCAGTATCATCCACATGCCCCTGCACTATATGTCCGTCGAACCTTCCATTGGCAAGCATGCAGCGTTCTAAATTGATGATTGAACCAGGGGATAAAAGACCCAGGTTTGTTTTAAGAATGGTTTCCTGAACTGCGGTAACTTTATGGCTGTTTTCTCCCAGTGCCACCACAGTTAAACAAACTCCGTTATGGGCAACACTTTGGTCAATTTTAAGTTCCTTACTGAGTGTTGATTCAATCCAAAAATTTAAATTGCTGCCTTCTTTTTCTATCGACAATATTTTGCCAGCAGCTTCAATGATTCCTGTAAACACGGGTTATTTATCTGATTAATTGTATGGTTCCTTTTAATGTCCGCTTTCGGGTACCATCAAGATAACTTTCGAAAACGTCACAAATATAAAAATAAACGCCTTCGGTACATTCTATATTCGATTTTTTGTCTTTCCCATTCCAGTTAATATTAATCTCATTGGTATGAAAAACTTCTAAACCCCATCGGTCATAAATAGAAATATCAATCCGGTCGATAAACCTGTATGGAAATGGAATGAGTAAGTCGTTTACACCATCATTATTGGGGGTAAATACATTCGGGATGATATAATAAGGACAATTGTCAATACACCGGGCATTGGTGGTATAACTTTCGTTATTAAATGAATCTACTGCCAGTACTGAATAACATCCGGCAATCGAAAATTTCAGCGACTCCCTTGTATCGTTATAAACATGTAACTTACCATCTACAGAATCAATTTGTTTCCATGGTTCCTTTAAATTTTTTCGCCATAAAATCCGGTATTTGGTAACATCCTGATCGCAGCCTGAGGGGTAAATCCAGTTTAAAGTGATGGTAAAATTATTGAATGAATTACAAGGAGTGTCTATACTTAACAACGGGGCGCAAGGTCTAATGGTATCTTTGGGTGAACCACAAATTTCCTGGGATTTATTCAGCAACAAAAAGGGGTAAAAATTAAGATTATAATTACCCTGTGTTTCCACGTAATAACAATAGGGATATCCATTATACAATCCGGTATCGGTATATTGATTCGAATAGGTAACTCCTATGGAGTCGAACAGGTTTAAACTGTTTTTACGATAGATTACTGCAAGATTGTTTTTCCAGGGTACCTGTGCAACCCATTTTAAAATAATGGAACGGTTAGTGCCTGCCAGATTGAGCCAGACACTATTGGCTGCCACACTTTCTTCTTTTGTGATAAGCTGTCCGTTTTGAGTTGATTTTAAAACAACTTTGTAGATATATTGTATGTTTGCCGTATTGAGGTTGCTGTCGGTTAATTGTTCATCTTTTAAATCAGCAAAAGTTGGATAATCGAATGGATTGCCAACATTCACATAGTTTGAACCCGGAACCACAGATCGCTGCAATATCATTTGATAAGGGGGCTTGTTTTGATCGCTGTCAAGCACATTGGGTTTTAACCATTTAATAAAAATCTTGCCATTGTTCACTGAGGTCTCTTCAACACTAACATTTGTTATGATGGGTTTTGTTCTTAATATAATATCACAAACTTCATCACTTGAATATCCTTCGGTTGCATCACTTACAATAATGGTTCCATTTTCGGTACGGGGCGGGTACCAGCTGGTTACACGATAACAATATCTGGTAAGCGGTGATATTCCCCTGCCGGCTTCATTATCGAAATAAGTGGTGTTGTTTACGCCCTGGGTTGTATCGTATAATGTAAAGCCGGTATAAGCCGGAACACCCGTTTCACAAACATTATGCTGCCAGTAACTGGAGTCAACCCTTCGGTAAATTTTATATCCGTATGCCAGGTTGCAGGTGTCTTTTTTCCAACTCAAAGCAAAACCATTACTATCCTGCTTAACCTGTAAATTCTTTGGAGCGGGTCCAATCACTTTAATATTCCAATAAATGATATCACTTAACGGGTTTTTTGTGTCGTTGTCGGTAACCCTGAATACAGCCTGATGTTTACGGTATCTGATTGCATTGCAACTCGGTCTCCAGTTAAATACAGTAAATATGCCTTTGGCTTCACCACTTGCATTATTAGGAGTAAGTGTAGCCGGGCTGTTCGACTGTACAAAAGGCCCGCCATAATATCGGATTGTTATCTCTTGTAATAAATTGGGATCAGATGCGCGGATGGTATCATGCAATAAATTGTAGGCTAAAATACAGGTATCTTTAACTGCAGTAAAAATGGGGGGATCATTGTTGCAGTTTTCATTAATATAAACCTGCATGTCACGAACTACATAGCCAATTAAAATCCCTTTTCTGAATTCACGGATAAGTATGGCAAAATTATAGGCTCCAGTTACCTGCGGGGTTGACCATGTTACCTGTCCGTTATTAACTGCAAGGCTAAATGAATCATTGGGAGGGGTGCCAAATTCGGGAATGGTAAAATTAGGAACTTCAATACCTACCGCCATTTTAGGAGCAATAATGGTAAAGGCTAAACTATCTCCATCCGGATCGTAAGCTGCAGGATTGTGCTTAAATACTCTGAATTTGCAGCCAACATCTATTGGAGGTAGCAATAATACAGGGCTCTGGTTGAATCCAAGTGAGTTAATTACGAGAAGAGATTCAACATAAAATGGAATGTTTACAGACATTCCATTATTGATATTTCTGATTCCGTCAATCCGGTTGGGATCGTTTAAACTAATTATATATTGTGAGCCACCAGGGTAAGTATGGGTAGTTTTATAAATATTCTTTTTAATTTGATTTTTGGGATTATTAGGGTCAGTAGTTACAATTTCTCCATTACTGTTACTTCTGGGAACAATAGCCGATTTGCCATCTCCGAAAAAGAGTTCCAGCTCCGAACGGTCGGCACTGGTATTGGTGGGGTCGGTATAAGTAATTGCAATAATTTCGTAGGTGTTTAAACTTATTTGCCGGTAAGTAATTTCGCCGGCCCTGTAATGTGTAGCAAGAGCCTGCCCGGCAATAAAAATTACCAAAACCAGAAGAAACCCTTTACGAAACAGTTTGCCCAAATTAACGTTTGTATAATAAGACGCTAAATTAAAGCTTTTTGTTGCATTTAGGAATTAAATTAAAAAAAAGGGTGAGTTGATTACAAAAGGATATATTACTTTTTCCTCAATAATTCCACTTCCTTTATCAATAGTTCAATCAATAATTGTTGTTTCTGATTTTGTTCATTGAGCTCCTATTCCTACATTTTGCATAGTTGTATTCAATACGATGAAAAATACATACAGCAAATTATTTTTCTTACTTTTAGTGTTTTAATTTTTTTATGAAATAGAAAATATCAGAAAATAACCAGCTTTTGTTTGCTCACACTGTAATGGTTCTCATCCTGGATATACAAAAAGTAAATACCAGGGACTAAAGGCGAAGTGTTGATTTGAAAAGTTTGATTTCCCGTATCAGCGCTAAATTTTTCCTGCATGATATTCCTTCCGTTGGCATCAAACAAGATGATTGAAATATTTTTACTTTCTGATGTTTCAAATTCAACATTTAATAACTGCTTGTTGGGATTTGGGAATATTTTTACCTGAACTGCATATTGATTAATTTCTGTATTTCCTGTTATTGATGTCCAGCGCCCAATTGATGCCATTGCGGTTCCGCGGCTGTTGGCATTAAAATTCCCTGTTGCATAAATAGAACCTTTATAATCTGTTATTGCATATACTTGTCCAGATGTAAAACTCATTTTTAAACCTTTATCCAGATTACCCCATTTACTTCCATCCCAGGTAACCACACAATTTACAGTATCTCCATTGGTTTTCATAAAATCTCCTCCAATATATAGCAAGCCATTATATACATGCAGCGTATTTGCCGGATTATCAAATTTTCCCGGACCCGCTTTTAAGAGATCTATACCATTGTATGCCGCCAAATATCCAACGGTATCCCGAAGTGAGTTGATTAGCCCACAGTTTCCTGCTATATATAGTTTCCCCAAATAATTCTTCATGGCATAAACTGTAGATGTGCTCTGGCTAAATCCATATATCCCAAAATGATTATTGAGTCTTGAACCTATATTATACCAGGTACCACTAAACGGAATGCCGAAAGTATCAACTCCACCCCATTGTGCGATATTGCCTACATTGAAAGGACCATTGCCCACAGAACCAAAAACTCCGGCAACTACAAAACGTGAAAATACGGTATCTATAGCTATAACAGAGCCATCCACAAATTCGGCATATTCACCATAAACTCCGTTACCACTGAAATCACTCCAGTTTGTACCATTCCATTTCATTATTGCATTTCCATATAATGTCCCGTTTACCCTGGTTTGGTTACCTCCAACATACAAGATTGAATCCACAACCTTGAGCGAATAAACTTTTCCTGTTGTTTTTGCCAGACCTGGACCTAACTTTTTCCAAGTACTTCCATTCCATCGGGCTATATAGTAAATTGTATCTGTTCCTGCCAAAGTAAATTCACCACCCGCATACAATTCGCCCTTGTAAACTGCAAGTGTACGAACGGTCTTATCGAATCCAGCAATTTCATACCAGGAAGTTCCATCCCATTTTGCAATTCGGTTTCCCGGGCCATTGAGCATTTTTACAAAATCGCCACCTACATACAATTCATTGTTGTAAACGGCCATGCATCTTCCCACACCTGTCAAGCCCAAACCTGCACCCACGGGAACCCATCGGTATGATTGAGCCAGGCAATTCAGGCTAATTAACCAGATAAACTGGATAATAATAAATAAATGTTTTTTCATAGTTTAAGATTTTAAGAAAATGAATAAATTACTAAAGGAGCTTTTGTTTGCTCATGCAGGTACGGTGCTCACCTAAGCCGGCGAGCCCTGCTGAACCGTTTCGTCGGTATATAATGTAATATTGTTTTGAGGGGTGATTGCAGAATTGATATACATTTGTGCACATATTTGAATACTGCAAAGCAGTAAGCAGGTAAGAACAATGATAAAGCGTTTCATGGTTTTATTATTGATAATCAAAGATTATTATTACCCTTGTTAATAAAATTGACTGAGGTCTGTTTTTTTTTCAATTTTTTTTTGTAGGATCGTAAAAACAGAAATTTTTGCTTATCCAATAATCAAGAAATAGCTTTGAGATCCTTATCAAAACAAGCTATCTGATAACTGTAAATTTCATTTGTTTTTTTGAACCTTCTGTGGTCAATTCTAAAAAATACATGCCACTTTTAAATGTACTTAAGTCGAATAACATTTCATGCTTTCCTGCATTTTCTATTTCACGGGTCTCGGGATTTACTTTTTCCCCCATCATATTGAAGATATCAAAATTTAGATTCTCTTTTTGGCGTAAAGTATAGTGCACAATAAGTTTATCATTGGCAGGATTTGGGTAAGCGAATAACTCAAAATTGACTCCCTCTACCTGGTTAATTTCAGTTAAGCCATTGGCAATAAAAATCTGCTCCTCTCTAATTACATAACCTATTAAAATACCATTTCTGAATTCAGATATTTTTATGCAATAATTATATATTCCGTTTTTGATTGGATGTTCCCAGTAAATCTCACCATTTGCGTTTAACTGAAATGTTACACTTGCTTCAGGCAGTATATAATTTGGAACATTAATTCCTGCAGCCATCATGGGCGGAACCAAAGAATAGCTTAATTCAGCACCTTCTAAATCAAATGTTAAAATACTGTGTTTGAATATTTTATTTACATTTCCAATATCAACCGGAGGAACAATAAAAACAGGGGAATGGTTAATCCCTAAAGAAGTAATTTTTATGCATGATTCAATATAGAATGGAATATTAAAAGATAGACCATTGTTGATATTTCTAATATTATTAAACCGGTTTGGATCTGTAATGCTGACAATATATTGCCCTGTTCCCGGATAGGTGTGATTGGTTGTATAAATATTTTTTTTAATCAGGTTCTTAATATCTGAAGAGATCATTTCACCATTTCCGTTACTTCGTTGAACATAGCCTGATGTTCCATCGCCAAACACAATTTCTATTTCATATCTGTCGGCACTGCTGTTTGAAGGATCGGTATAGGTAGTTGCTGATATTTCAAATGTGTATACTCCAATTTGTCGGTATGTAATTTCACCGGCTCTGTAATGAGTAGCAAAAAGAGGTTTGGTAATAAAAATAAGCAAAACCAGAAAAAACCTCAGGGAAATCGGCTTGTTCATATTCGTGTTTATTAAGAAGTCACCAATTTAATGTTATTTGTTGCAATAAAAAATTTAAATAAAAAAAACTGCAGCATACTGGATATGCTGCAGTTTTAATTTTTTATTTAGTTAAACTATTGGAATTTTTGGTCATTAAAGTTGTTCTCTTTCCGATAGCAATCGGAATCGCCCGAACTAACATCATACATCGTACATCGTACATTGTACATCGTCAATCGTAAATTCCTAACAAAGTTCCGCCATCAAATAATCCCGGTTCATTCGGGCTATATGGGTGAGTGAAATTTCCTTAGGACATTCGGCGCTGCAGGCTCCTGTATTGGTGCAAGCTCCAAAGCCTTCGGTATCCATTTGGGCAACCATTTCCAATACGCGTTTTTTGCGTTCAGGCTGACCTTGCGGCAACAATGCAAATTGCGAAACTTTTGCTGAAACGAATAACATGGCTGAAGCATTTTTACAAGCGGCCACGCAAGCACCACAACCGATGCATGCTGCTGCTGCCAGTGACTCGTCAGCAGCTTCTTTTGAGATCAGCGTACAATTGGCATCCTGTGCACTACCGGTATTGGTAGAAACAAAACCACCTGCTGCCATTATCCGGTCGAATGAACTGCGATCTACTACCAAATCCTTGATAATTGGAAAGGGTGAAGCCCTCCAGGGTTCAACGGTAATGGTATCGCCATCGTTAAAACTGCGCATGTGTAACTGACAGGTTGTAATTGCATTTTTAGGTCCGTGAGGTCTTCCGTTAATCACCATACTGCATGCTCCGCAAATCCCTTCACGGCAATCGTGATCAAATGCAATCGGATCAATATTATCATTTACCAAACGTTCGTTCAATACATCAAACATTTCCAAAAACGACATATCTGTAGAAATGCCGGTCATTTTATATGCTTCGAAATTACCTTTGGCTTTGGCATTCTTCTGACGCCAGATTTTTAAGGTGAGATTTAAGTGTTTTTCCATTATTTATAGTTTTTGTTTACTTTGGAATGTTCCTATTTATAGCTTCTGGCAGCAATTTTTATATTATCATAAATCAAATCTTCTTTGTGCATTTCCCATTTATTGCCCTCAAAGTATTCCCATGCTGCAACATATTTATAGTTTTCATCATCACGCATGGCTTCCCCTTCTTCGGTCTGGTATTCTTCACGGAAGTGTCCGCCACAGCTTTCCTGACGGTTCAGTGCATCCATACACATCAACTCGCCCAGTTCAAAAAAGTCGGCTACCCTGCCTGCTTTTTCCAGTTCGGCATTAAATTCATCAGCAGTTCCGGTAACTCTTAAATCGCTCCAGAACTGTTTGCGCAATTCCTGAATTTCAACAATTGCCTCTTTTAAATGCGTTGCATTTCTTGCCATGCCGCATTTGTTCCACATGATCAAGCCCAGTTTTTTGTGGAAATAATCAACCGAATGAGTTCCTTTAATGGCAAATAACTTATCAATATTTGATTTAACGGCATTTTCAGCTTCCACAAAAGCCGGATGATCGAGTGAAATGGGTTTGGTGCCGATTTCTTTGCTCAGATAGGCTCCAATGGTATATGGAATCACAAAATAACCATCAGCCAGGCCCTGCATTAAGGCAGATGCTCCCAACCGGTTTGCTCCGTGATCAGAGAAATTGGCTTCACCCAGACAGTATAATCCGGATACGCTCGTCATCAGGTTATAATCAACCCAAAGTCCGCCCATGGTATAATGAACGGCTGGATAAATCATCATGGGTTGTTCATATGGATTTACACCGGTAATTTGCTGGTACATATCAAACAAATTACCGTATTTTTCTTTGATAACGCCTCTGCCCAATTCAATCAACTGGGCTTCTGTTGGGTTGTGTATTCCTTTTTTGTTGGCTTCAATAGTTCCGTATCTGATGGTATTAAAAGCAAAATCCAAAAATACCGCCTCACCGGTTTTATTTACACCAAAACCTGCATCACAGCGCTCTTTTGCAGCGCGGCTGGCTACATCTCTGGGCACTAAATTCCCGAATGCAGGATACCTTCTTTCCAGGTAATAATCGCGGTCTTCTTCTTTAATATCATTTGGTTTGATCCTGTTTTCCTGAAGGGCTTTTGCATCTTCATGTTTTTTAGGAACCCAGATTCTTCCATCGTTTCTTAAAGACTCACTCATTAAAGTTAATTTCGATTGGTGATCACCAGAAACGGGGATACAGGTTGGATGAATTTGTGTAAAGCAGGGGTTGCCAAACAGGGCGCCTTTTTTATGGGCTTTCCAGATGGCGGTTGCATTACAACCCATTGCATTGGTTGATAAATAGAATGCGTTTCCATAACCACCGGTACATAATAAAACGGCATGACCAAAATGGCGTTCCAGCTTTCCTGTGGTTAAATCGCGTGCAATAATTCCACGGCAAACGCCATCAATATTCACCACATCGAGCATTTCATGGCGTGCATACATTTTTACATTTCCGCTGCCCACCTGGCGTTGCAGGCTGCTGTATGCTCCCAGTAATAATTGTTGTCCGGTTTGTCCGGCAGCGTAAAAAGTACGCTGAACCTGGGTTCCGCCAAATGAACGGTTAGATAATAATCCGCCATATTCGCGTGCAAAGGGTACGCCCTGGGCCACACATTGGTCGATGATGCTTGAACTCACCTCAGCCAGGCGGTAAACATTACCCTCACGGGCACGGTAATCGCCGCCTTTAATGGTATCGTAAAATAAACGGTAGGTTGAATCTCCGTCGTTCTGGTAGTTTTTTGCGGCATTAATTCCACCCTGGGCAGCGATACTGTGTGCCCTGCGGGCCGAATCCTGGTAACAGAAAACCTTTACTTTGTAACCCAGTTCCGACAATGATGCTGCTGCAGATGCTCCGGCCAAGCCAGAACCTACAATAAGAATTTCAAGACTGCGCTTGTTTGAAGGATTAACCAATGGAACCGTTGAGCGGTATTTTGACCACTTTTGTTCCAGGCTGCCTTCTGGTATTTTTGAATCTAATTTCGATGTTGTCATATAAATATTCTCAACGGTTTATTTAAAGAAAAAATAAAGGGGCATGGCTGCAAATGCAATGGGTATAAAAATGGAGAAAAACCAGACTCCAATAAATTGAATCAGGCCATTATACTTGCTGTGATTGATTCCCAGCGTTTGAAAAGCACTTTGAAAACCATGATAGAGATGGAAGGAAACTGAAAACATGCAAATTACATACAGGGCTACAAGCCACCACTCTTTAAAACTGATTTCAACTTCCTTGAATAAATCTTTAACTACCACAACCCTGAATTGACCTTGTTCGTTTGAAATCATTCCTTCTTCCATTTTATTTGCCTGAACATAATCAGCACTCATGGGTTGAAACTTGGTTTCACCCGTGGCCATATTTGTAAAATAGGAAGTAAATGGTACATGCCCAAACTTATACTCAAACCAAAAGTTGTACATGTGAACCACAATAAAAAGCAACAGGATGGTGCCTAAAATACCCATACTGCGGCTTGTCCAATGGCTGTTGGCTGAACCTCCCTGAACTGCATAATCAATAGGACGTGCCTTTTTGTTTTTTCTGAGTAACATAAACCCCTTGATCGCATGTAACAAAATGGTTGCATACAATAAATAAGAAATGCATTTAATAACCGGGTTTGTCGACATAAACACGCTATACGTATTAAATGCCAATCCTCCGTCCGATTTAAATAATTGCAGATTGCCCAGCGTATGTACGATTAAAAATGCACAAAGGAAGAGCCCCGTTAAAGCCATAATAAATTTTTGGCCAATGGTTGATGAAAACATTTTAATAATCCATTTCATTCTGTATTTTTTTTAAATTTAGTGTGCGAATGTATAAATATGAGGCGTTACTATATTTGATTTAAATTAGTTTTATTCACATTTATAGTATTTGGATTAATTCTAAATAACCCAAAAGCCTTGTGAGAATTGATGAAATTGAGTTTTACTATTTGTTTAAAAATTATGAGGAAGGTTTGTAAATTTGAAGAAAAATAAAAACCCCTCACATTTTGTATAAAATAATAAGAAGCTTTTTGTTTTTACTTAAAGCGGAAACTGCACATGTCTTTACCTTTAAAGCGTTAAAAGTTTTTCTTAAAATTCCATTTATCAAGTATATATGCATACAATCTTTCTGTGTTGAAAACAGTTACGATTTTTTGGGTTTAAAATTCAGGAACCGGGTAGGCCTTGCTGCAGGACTTGATAAAAATGCAGAATGCCTGGAAGAGTTGGCTTCATTAGGTTTTGGTTTTATTGAAATCGGTACGGTTACACCCATGCCTCAGGCCGGAAACGATAAGCCCCGGTTGTTCAGGTTAAAATCGGATAAAGCGCTTATAAACCGAATGGGTTTTAACAACGATGGGGTAGAGGTGATTGCCAAAAGATTAAAAAACAGACCCAAGGGTTTAATAGTGGGTGGAAATATTGGCAAAAACAAAAATACCCCAAATGAAAATGCAGTGAACGATTATGCCATTTGTTTTGACAAATTATATGAGGTAGTTGATTATTTTGTAGTTAATGTAAGTTCACCCAATACTCCAAACCTGCGTGAGTTGCAGGATAAAAAGCCATTACTGGAAATATTGAATCAACTCATATTTCAAAGAAATGCATGGATAAAAAAGGACAGACCCAATAAACCCATTTTAATTAAAATCGCCCCCGACCTTACTGAAAGCCAGCTAAACGATGTTATTGAAATAATAATGGATAGCGGCATCGATGGGATTGTAGCCACCAACACAACCATTTCGCGTGCAGGATTATTAGCATCGGATGCCCAGGTGGAAGCCATAGGAATGGGTGGATTAAGTGGAAAAGTATTGGCGCAACGGGCAACTGAAGTGATTGAATATATCAGCAAAAAAACTGAGGGCAGGTTGCCAGTTATAGGTGTAGGAGGGATACATGATGAAGCAAGTGCATTGGATAAAATAAATGCCGGGGCGGGTTTAATTCAGATTTATACAGGATTTATTTACGAAGGCCCTTCCCTTATCAAACGAATCGCAAAATCAATACGTGAACATGCAACTAATTGAATTTACACAGGCGGCAATAGCCGCAATTGGTCAGTATAAACAAACGCTTCTGATTCCGGGAGACTATGCGTTACGGGTTGGGATCAGACAAAAAAATGCACAGGACAAAGGATTGTTAATAGGATTTGATACCAAAACCGATAAGGACCGGGAAATGGATGTGGATGGTATTAAAGTAATTTATAATGCAGGTCAGGTATTCTTTTTTGCCGGGATGATAATTGATTATGGAGAGCAAAATGGGCGAAAGGGTTTTAAATTTGTTGAAAAAGCGTTTGTAAAGTAATTTCATACAGGAATGACCATAAATGAAAATTTAAAAATCGCATTCACTTCTATAAAAGGAAACAAAGTAAGAGCAACCATCACTGCTTTAATTATCTCAATAGGTATTATGGCCCTTGTTGGTATACTAACTGCTATCGATGGGATGAAAGCAGGAATAAACAATACGTTTACGGGTATGGGTGCCAATACTTTTAATATAAAAAACAGAGGTCAGAATATTCACTTTTCAGGTTCATCAAAAGGGCCAAAAAAATTTAAAACCATCAGCAATCAGGAAGCCGAAAAGTTTGTTGCCAATTTTAAATTTCCGGCCACAACTTCACTCAGTGTAAATGCAAGTTTTGCAAGTACAGTTAAGTACAATAACAAAAAAACAGACCCGAATGTGATGGTAATGGGAGGAGATGCAAATTATTTAAAAGTTGCCGGTTATGATATAGACCTTGGAAGAAATTTTTCTGAAAAAGAAGTGACATCGGCTGAAAATGTAGTTATTATCGGAACAGAGATTAAATCTAAATTATTTAAAAACAAAATGCCCGTTGGAGAACATATTTTTATAGGCGGTGCAAAATACCGGGTTGTAGGTTTGTTAAAAAGTAAAGGTTCGAGTATGGGTTTTGGAGGCGACAGGCTGGTAATTGTTCCGCTACAAAACGCCTATCAGGTTTTTTCGAGACCCAATATGAGCAGTGTGATAACAGTTGCAGTAAATGATGTGACTTCCATTGATTTTGCAGTGGAGGAAGCAACCAGTATTTTCAGAAGTATCCGGAAATTGCCAGCCCGGGTTGAAAATAACTTTGAAATTTACAGAGCCGATAATTTGGCCAAAGAATTAATCAGCAACCTGAGTTATGTTACGATTGCAGCAACGGTAATCGGGTTTATTACATTACTGGGGGCAGCCATTGGATTGATGAACATAATGCTAGTTTCAGTTTCGGAACGAACGCGTGAAATTGGTATCCGCAAAGCAATGGGTGCCACGCAAAAAGCAATTCGCGGGCAATTTTTATTCGAAGCTATTGTTATTTGTCAGATTGGTGGTTTGGGAGGTATTGTATTGGGAATTATCATCGGTAATATTGTTACCCAATTTGTAGGTGGTGGTTTTATTATTCCCTGGTTATGGATGGCCAGCGGGATTACCCTTTGTGTTTTGGTAGGCCTGGCCAGCGGATTATACCCCGCCATAAAAGCCTCAAAACTAGACCCCATAGAAGCACTAAGATTCGAATAACCACTGGTAGAGACGCCATTCATGGCGTCTCCAGATGTTTCCATAAATATTCAATTGATAGTAAAATAGACAATGAAATCAGAATTTATCATACCCATCATAAGTCAGGTTGATGTAATTTATCTTGCCGTTGCATTAATCAGTATCCTGTTTTTCTTTTATTATGTAAAAGTTAAGTTTCAAAAAACAGCATCTTCAAAATCATACGGTATCTTATTTTATGCCTTTGTATTTTACAGCATAGCTGCACTCAGTTTTGTTTTACTAAACGCAATTGATCGTTTTTTCAGGTTAAACCATGATTTGTATTCAAACTTTATCTGGTTTTTACCTGTTTGTTTGCTGTCTGCATCTTTTGGTGCGCTCATTGGCTGGCTTATATATTTTGCAGCTTCTAAAATTGCTGAACCTTATGCCTATAAAATGTTAAATTTAAGCCTCCTGATTATTGCGCCTACACTTGCCTATACTTTATTAATTAAACCGTATAATCAAACCTTATCTCTATTGATCACACCCGATAATAGCAAGCTTGAACGCAAACAAAACAATACCCTTGAGTATACTGTACTAAAGGATAAGCCCAGCGTAATATTCTCGCCGGCAACACCGGCATCTTTCCATGATACTTTAGATATACAGGTAATTTCAGGAAAAGTGATTCAGATAATAAGCAAACAAAACGGATTTATTTATACGCATCGTTTGGCTACCGGCATCATCCAAAATATGTATGCCGTTGATTTAAAAAACAGAAATTATTTAGCCATTCTTGCACTTTCGGCGCCATTAGATATGCAGGCAACATTACTTATTTTCAACAAACTGGGCGATTGTGTTTTTAAAGAGCGCTACGATGATTATCCAAACAGGATGAGCAGCAGTTTAGACGGAAAATTTCTGTTGCTTCAAAAAGAAATAACCCCGGACAGTTTGGTATTTAAAACGTGTTTCAAATTATAATTTTTCACATCTCTCATTTCTGTCCCGATAGAAATCGGGATCTCATTTCTCATCACTCATTTCTCTAACATCCGTATATAAAATGTATTTCAAACGCATTTTACGGTATTGCTCCAATGCCGGTTGCCAGCTTTTTCTTATTTCTTCTTCGGTTTTGCCCTGAATAATTTGCAGGCGTAACTGGCCGGTGCCTGCCAGTTTATCAAAAAATGGAGTGAAAAAAGTTGATTTATTTATATCGTTTTTATAAAATTCCAACAGCCAGAACAGGTTTATTTTGTTTTGAAAAGGTGCTATATTATTTCCATAATCTGAAAGTAAAAATCCTTTGCATAATTGTCCTTCGTAGGGTGGTTTGTCGGCTATGCCCGGAATGGAAACAGGGGTAAAAGTATAGTTACCCAAAGTACATTCGGGCTTCCCAACACATTCAAAAGGTGTGTTTGTTCCCCGTCCCAGACTATAAGAAGTACCTTCAAAAAAACATAAACTTGGGTATAACAGGATGCTGCTCATGTTGGGCAAATTTGGTGAAGGTTTTACCGGAAGAACATATCTTTTTTGGTGGTAATAATCCTGCACTTTTACAATTTTTAACCTGCACTTTATTCTGTTTTTTAACCATCCTTCCCCGTTTATCATTTGGGCATATTCACCAATGGTGCAACCATGCACAACAGGTACCGGATGCATTCCTACAAATGATTTAAATGCTGTATCCAACACAGGTCCGTCGATATAAAAACCATTCGGATTAGGCCGGTCAAGAATGATTAATAATTTTTGTTGTTCGGCACATGACTCCATTACATAATGCAGGGTAGAAATATAAGTATAAAAACGGGCACCTACATCCTGAATGTCAAAAATAACAATATCCACTTTTGCCAGTTGTGCAGCTTTGGGTTTTTTGTTGGGTCCATAAAGAGAGTAAACCGGCAATTTGGTTTTTGCATCCAACGCGCTTTGTACATTTTCACCGGCAGCATGATCGCCTCTGAAACCATGCTCAGGCGCAAAAATGAATTGGATATTTACTTTTTTGCTTTTTAAAAAATCCACCAAATGCACATTACCCAGCATTGATGTTTGATTTACTACCAGGGCTACTTTCTTATTTTTTAGCAAAGGCAGGTAGTTTCCTGTTTGTTCGGCACCTGTTTTTTGGGCATTTGCAAGGTTCAGGTTCAATAAAAAACACAAAAGCCAAAGAGACCGTTTATATTTGGACAATAATTTTATGAATATAAGTTTTTTCATAGCAAAGAAATTAATGGTTGAAAAACCGCCCCAATATAAGGGAAAGGGAAACGGATTTTCAAAGTTGATTATCAACCTGGCTATGGCAGCCGTGTGCATAAGCGTAATGGTTATGATAATTGCCATTGCAATTGTTAAAGGTTACCAGCAACAGGTTCGCAACAAAATTATTGGCTTTAATTCAAATATTCAGGTAACGCATCTCGATTTAAACAACAGTTATGAAAGTTTACCCATTGAGCGCGATACTTTGTTTGAACGCATGGCACGGAAGCAAACGGGCATAACCGGCATACAAAGATTTGCCACCAAGGCAGGTATTATTAAAACCGATGAGTCGTTTGAGGGTATTGTGTTAAAAGGTGTTGACAGCGATTATAACTGGGGCTTTTTGAAAACACATACACAGGTTGGAGATACTTTTACGGTGAATGACTCAATGGTGAGCAACAACATAATGCTTTCTAAAATAACAGCAAACCGGATGAACCTAAAGCTGGGCGATCCTGTTTTTATTTATTTTATTCAGGATCCACCCCGGATCCGCAAGTTTAAGATTTGTGGAATATTTGATACCGGAATGGGCGATTTGGACGAAATTTATGCGTTTGCGGATATCAAACAGGTTCAGAAATTAAACAACTGGAAGCCTATGCAGATAAGCGGATATGAGCTTGGATTAAATGAATTTAAAGAAACGGAAAATATAAGGGAAAGTTTGGCAGGAATTACACCTTATACCATGGGAATCAGCAGTATTTTTGAACTTTACCCTGCACTTTTCGACTGGCTCCTGTTGCTTGATATGAATGTGGTTATTATTATTATCCTGATGATTGCGGTTGCCGCCATTAACATGATTACTGCCTTGCTTATTCTCATACTGGAGCGTACGCAAATGGTTGGTGTTTTAAAGGCACTGGGAAGTACCGATTCAATGATCAGTAAAATTTTTCTTTATATGGCTGCAAACATAATTTTTAAAGGATTATTATTGGGTAATTTTTTAGGAATAGGATTGGCGTGGCTGCAAATGCATTATGGTTTTTTTAAACTGGATCAAAGCTCCTATTACCTCGACTCGGTTCCCATAGAACTTGTTTTCAAGGATATACTTTTAATTAATTTAGGTAGTTTTGTAATCTGCCTGCTTATTTTAATTTTACCCGCAAAATTTGTTAGTAAAATAAAGCCGGTAAAGTCTATTAAGTTTAACTAAATTGAATTTACTTAAATCATTATTCCCCGCGTTTATAAAATATCCATTATGGTTTATTTTTAAATCACCGCAACGAAAACTGGGCTGGTATACCCTATGGCTGGATTTGGGCGCATACCTGAAAGTATATTTAATAAACCCTTTATCAAAAAAAAGGAGCCTTGAATCCATTAGTATTTGTGTAGGAATTTATAACCGCAGTGAAGTTTTTATAAATCATTTTATTAAAAGCCTGGCACAATGCAAAAATCAGCATTTAATAGAGCTTTCTGTTACAGATTTCGGTTCAACAGATATGGATAACCTCAGGGCTGAGATTGAAAAAACGTTTAAAGGGAAATTGGTTTTTAATACACATGCAGGAAGCTTTACCCGGGCAATTGCCTTTAACCAGGCCGTTAATCAATGCAGCAATGAAAAGATATTTATTTGTGATGCAGATTTTTCATTACCCATTGATATAGTGGAACAATGCAACAGATATACGCAGGGTAAACTGGTTTGGTTTCCCATTGTATTTTATTTGTACAAGAACAAGCCCGAGGTTTTTGGCAAGAAAAACGGGGAGTGGATGATTTGGGGAGGTAAGGGGATTCTTGCCTGCAATAAATCTCATTTTATTCAAGTTGGGAAGCTGGATGAGCGTTTTACGGAGTGGGGATATGAAGATGAGGAATTGTGGCAAAGGTTTTACGTAAACCGGTTTTTTATTATCCGGACAAAATGCAGCAGCTTGCTTCACCACTGGCATTCGAGTCAGAATCTAAAATACAAAAAGTTAGAAGAATTAGCGGATAGCGGAATGTTATAGTATATTTGCGGCCTTCATGAGTGAACCTTTAGTATCGATAATAACGCCTTCTTTTAATCAAGCAAACTGGCTGGAATCCACCATCCAATCCGTTTTGTCACAAACCTACCCAAATATCGAATATATTATTATTGACGGCGGTTCAACCGATGGTTCAGTAGAAATTATAAAAAAATATTCCGATAAACTGGCTTACTGGCAAAGCAAACCCGATAAAGGTCAGGTTCAGGCATTAAATATCGGATTTAAAAAATCGAAAGGCGAACTGATTGCTTACTTAAACGCAGATGATTTGCTTGAACCTACTGCTGTTGAAAGTATTATGAGAGCTTTTGATGTAAATACCGAGTTTGCCATTTACTATGGAAAATGTAAAACGATAGACAGGGAAGGAAACATCATAAAGGAAGGGCAAGGAGCTCAGATAAACTATCAGTCACTAATAAAAAACGGAATGTTGCCAAATATTTATCAACCGGCTTGTTTTTTTAATAAAGGTTACCTCAACCGGGACAATTTTGTTGACGAAAGTTTAAAATATGCCTTCGATTACGATTTGATTCTTTCTCTGGCCAGTACTAAATCCATTTTATTTCTGAACCGGGATTTGGCCAGTTACCGGGTGCATGATGAAAGCAAAAGTCACTTAAACAAAATTGAAGCTTACAAGGAAAAATTGTCTATACAGGAGAAATACAGCAAAAGTGATTTCTTTTTATGGAAATGGCGCAGATTAAAGTTGGCAGTGGCCGAAAAAACAGGTAAAATTGCCAATGGCAAAGCGGCCTTGTGAACTATCCATTCAAAATTCCTATTAATTTCAGCATATCCGGGTTTAATTCCTTTTTATTTGCGATGGCTTCTTTAAAAGGGGTAAGTGATATTTTATTATTTATAAGACCTACCATTTTGTTTTTCTCGCCTTTTAACAGTGCATCTACCGCACCATAACCGAGTTTTGATGCAAGTACCCGGTCTAAAGCCGTTGGGCTGCCACCTCTTTGTATATGCCCCAGAATAACCACCCTTGATTCGAAACCGGGAATTTCCTTATTCAATAGGCTGGTTATTGCAGCAGCTCCACCTTCAAAATTTCCTTCTGCAACAATTACAATTGAAAACGATTTTTTACTAATGGTTCTTTCCTTAAAAAACTGAATCATGGTATGGTAATCTTCCTTAATTTCTGGAAGCATCACAATTTCGGCACCACCGGCAATGGTTGCGGCAAGCGCGATATACCCCGAATCTCTGCCCATCACTTCAATAAAAAATATTCTGCCGTGGCTATCAGCAGTGTCTCTTATTTTATCAATGGCACCCACAGCGGTATTTATTGCGGTATCAAAACCGATACTAAAATCAGATCCCCATAAATCGTTATCAATGGTTCCGGGGGCACCAATTGAAGGAATTCCATACTCTTCATAAAATATTTCGGCACCGGTAAAGGTTCCGTTGCCCCCAATGCAAACAATCCCTTCAATGCCATGCGCAACCAGATTATGATAGGCAATTTTTCTGCCTTCCTTTGTCATAAATTCGGTACTTCTCGAAGTCTTTAAAATGGTTCCACCCCTTTGAATGATGTTTCCTACCGAGCGTGAATTTAGCGGGATATAATTATCTCCGCCTGCAATCATACCCGTATAGCCCTGCATAATTCCCGTTACTTCAACTTCATTAAAAATAGCGGTTCGTACCACTGCCCTGATACAGGCATTCATTCCGGGCGCGTCTCCACCGGATGTAAATAATGCTATTTTTTTCATGCGATAAAAATAAAAAAAGGCCGCATCAAATGAAACGACCTTTTTTTTAAAAATTATTAACTATTAAATCTCTGATTTTATTAATATAAGGATTTGGCCAGAATTGCCTGTTGAAGGATTACCAATTTTAATAAAACCGCGTTTGCCATTCGATTTTTTATAAGCAAATACATTGTCTTTTATTAAATTGGTCAATTTACTTTGGGCTCCAACAGTAAAATCAACCAGTTCTAATTCATCCAAAAAGGCTTTACCGGTGAGTGCATCAAAAGCCGAAGAGGTGATATCCGGCTTTAATACAAATATGGTTTTGTTTTTTACAGGCCATTTATCCGTTTCTTCTTTCCAGCCATTGGCAATACCAGCAGCAAAAACAAAGTCAGGAGAATAAAAAGCATTTCCTACACTGCCTGAAGGGCTGTAAAAATACAAGAAGTCAATCTTAGCTGAATTTAACATGGCTAAGCTGGCTCTGGATGAATCTGTGGAAGTTGAATCAGTTCCGGAACGATATCTTTGAAAAAAGTTATCCGTTCCTATAAACCGATACGGATTAATGGAAAGCAAACATAAAGGAGCTCCAATATATTTTTGGGGAGAAATGGCAACGGATGAAATGAGTACTTTATAAACAGCTTCGGTTGAAATTTTACCTTTGTCGTCTTCAACTGAGGCAGAATAATTTATCTCGTCACCATCTGTAATTCCAAGCTGGTTCTGACCTGATGTTATGGAATCAATATAACTCAAATAAAGATCTTTTACCGAATAATCGGCTTTCGTAAAAATTACTACCGAGGCCTGTCCTGTAAGTGCACGCACTATAGTTAATTTTTTTATTTTTCTATCAGTATCAGCATTGGCAACAATATGCAATGTTATCGAATCTATTTTTGCAGACAATGTATTTGATGAACTTTTAGAATTATTAATTGTTATAGTTGGCTCTTTCGAAACAGGTTCAACCGGAGGATCTGGGTCCTTTTTTTTGCAGGCTGAAAATACAAGTATCGAAAGGGCAGTTAAAATAAATAAGGAACCAAATAGCTTTTTCATATTTTTTGAATTGTTTAATTACAAATTTAAGGTTTTAAATTAAATATAAGTTAATTTTTTTCGAGTGAAATCTCATTTTGGGAATCATTATTCTCGAAAGTATTCTCATTTCTGAACTCATCAAAATCATAATCCGGCATCAGGTCGGTTTTAATGTGATTAACGGTTTCGTTTAAAGCCGTTACAAATTTGTTAAAATCCTCCTTGTATAAAAATATTTTATGTTTTACGAAATTACCATCTTCAAAGCTTTTTTTGCTTTCGGTTATGGTAATAAAATAATCCTTCCCGCGGGTTGATTTTACGTCAAAAAAGTACGTTCTCTTTCCAGCGCGAATTTTCTTTGAAAATATTTCCTGGCTTTCGTTTTTGTTAAATTCGTCCATGCAATTTTTTAGTCCTAAAGTGGCGGCAAAATATATGTTCGCCTTTGCTTTTCAAAACATTTTTTCAACAAGCTGCCCACAATCTAAAAAATTAAGAAATTTTAAACAGCTTCTTCCCTTAATTGTTTCGCAAAAATGCCCGCGTACGTTCCATTTTGAGCCAATAATTCATCGTGATTTCCCTGCTCAACCATTTTGCCTTCATCGAGTACGATAATATGCCCGGCATCTTTAACGGTAGAAACCCGGTGACTCACTATTATCAATGTTCTTCCGGTTTTTAAATCACTCAGGTTTTCCAGAATTTGAGATTCGGTTTTGGTATCAACAGCGCTTAAACAGTCATCTAAAATCAGTAATTTGGGGTCTTTTATAAATGCACGTGCTATGGCAACCCTTTGTTTTTGACCTCCCGATAATGTTATGCCCCTTTCTCCAACCAGAGTATCAAATTTATTTTCAAAACCCATAATATTTTCAGTTAAAGCGGCCTGATCCGATGCTTTTTTTATTTTTTCATCCAGATTTTTGGTGTATTGTGACAATCCAAAAGCAATATTATTCCCTATTGTGTCACTAAAAAGAAATACTTCCTGGGGTACATAACCTAAATATTCTTTGTATTGCTGCAGATTAACGTTTTTTAAACTTTTTCCATCAATTTTAATATCCCCCTTTGTCGGGTCAAACAATCTCAATAAAAGCTGAACCAAAGTACTTTTACCCGAACCTGTTGACCCCAGAATAGCAAATGTGCTGCCTTTTTTTACCCTAAAACTCAGGTTTTCAATAGCTGGAATAGACTTACCAGGGTATGTATAACTTAAATTCTCGCAGCTAATTGCATGTTCAAAACTAAAATCCTCCTGGCTGGGATTGCTTATTTCAGCATGGGTTTCAATGAATTCATTAATTCGTGCCTGTGAAGCGGAGGCCCGTTGAATGAGGCTGCTGGTATAACCCAAACTGGTTACCGGCCAGGTTAAAATATTTACATACAGAATAAATTCGGCAATATTACCCAGGCTTGCCCGGCCGGCAATTACTTCCATACCACCAACAAATATGGTTATGAGGGAACTTAAACCGGTTAAAAAGAACATAATGGGAAAGAAAACCGCATCTACTTTAGCCAGATCCATTTGTTTTTTTTGATACGAAACGGTTTCCTCATTGAATGCTTTTTCTGAAAGTTGTTCTGCAGCAAATGATTTGATAACTCTGATTCCTGAGAAAGCTTCCTGTACAAAAGAAGTGAGTGTTGACAGCTGACTTTGAATGGCATCGCTTTTGCGGTTTATGAGGTTATTTACCTTATATATTGCAAATGATAATATGGGTAATGGGATTATTACCAGCCAGGTAAGCCTTGCATTTACTGTAAACATTACCCATAAAACCAGAACAATGGTTACCACCAGGTTTATTGAATACATAATCGCAGGGCCGGCATACATTCTTACCCTGCTAACATCTTCGCTTATCCGGGCCATTAAATCTCCGGTACTGTTGCGCCGGTAAAAAGAGCTGCTCAAAACCTGATAATGCTCAAAAATTTCGTTTTTAAGGTCGTATTCAATATGCCGGCTCATTACAATAATAGTTTGCCTCATTAAATACATAAACACACCTCTTATTAATGCAAATAATATTACCAGCGAAGTTAAATAAAGTACTGACGTTGCTACTCTTGCTGATATTTCACTTTTTAAGGCTCCCATCGGGGCTTGCTGATATGACAATAAATTGTCTTTCAGCAGGTCGATGGCCTTTCGAACGGATTGGGCAGGGAATACTGCAAAAAGATTGGAGGCTGCAACGAACAGAACGCCTAACAGCAATTGCAGTTTATATTTATAGAAATACTTTCTTAAGTGTCGAAGGGGTTTCAAATAGTAGTTTTTTTGATTGCAAATTTAACACAATTGAAGGAATACCGGGTTTCTATTTTTGAGTGAAATCTTGAAAAATCAAAAATAAAACTACTTTTGCGCCACTTTAAAATCAAAAGCAACAAGAATTTATTTATGTCGAATATCGAAATTTTCACACAATTAGCTACTTACGAACACGAACAAATCGTATTTTGTAATGACAATGCCACCGGTTTAAGAGCAATTATAGCCATTCATAACACGGTTTTAGGTCCGGGTTTGGGAGGTACCCGTATTTGGAATTACCAGAACGAAGCGGAGGCAATAAATGATGTGATGCGTTTATCAAGAGGTATGACATACAAAGCAGCCATTTCAGGATTAAATCTGGGTGGTGCAAAAGCGGTTATAATTGGAGATTCCTCAAAAATAAAAACCGAAGCTTTAATGCGTAAATTTGGCCGTTTTGTGAAAAACCTCAATGGAAAATATATAACTGCTGAAGATGTAAATACCACTACAAAAGACATGGAATATGTGAACATGGAAACAAACCATGTGGTAGGTTTGCCCGAAAGCATGGGTGGAGGAGGAGACCCGAGTCCTGTTACTTCATATGGAGTTTATATGGGGATGAAGGCCTGTGCAAAAAGTGTTTTCGGAAGCGACAGCTTAAGTGGTAAAAAAATTGCCGTGCAGGGAACGGGTAAAGTGGGTGGACATTTATTGGATTTTCTGCATAAAGAAGGTGCCACTTTATTTATTTCCGATATTAATGAGGATGCATTAAAGCATTATGCCGGTACTCTCGGAGCAACTGTAGTGACTGGTGATGAAATATACGGTTTGGACGTTGATATATTTGCACCCTGTGCTTTGGGAGCTATATTAAATGATACAAATATTGCAAAATTAAAATGTTCAATTGTAGCAGGTGCGGCAAACAACCAGTTGGCCGATGAAACCATTCATGGCCCATTATTGATGAACAAAGGAATTACCTATGCACCCGATTTTTTAATTAATGCCGGGGGACTCATCAATGTTTACCAGGAACATATTGGATATAACCGCGAAACTGCATACCGTAAAGCTGAACATATTTTTGATGTTACTTCGGAAATAATTAAAGTTTCGGCCAATGAAAAAATTTATACTCAAAAAGCAGCAATGAATTTAGCTGAAAAGAGAATCAGTGATATTTTAAATGTTAGAGCTACCTATTAAATTTAAAGTAAAAAACCAGGCACCGGCCAAACGATAAACGTTCTTTGCTTTTTTTACTTAATGTGTTCTGTGTTTCATTTTCTTAAGGTTATTAATAAATTATGTTGAACCGTCGATTTTTAAGAGTAAAGGCATTTCAGGCTTTATATAGTTATTCTCAGGAAGAGAAGGCTGACCCCATTCTGTATAGAAGGAAGCTTTTGGATAGCCTTGATAAAACCTATAAACTTTACCTTTTTATGCTTTCGTTTCCGGTTGAACTTAAGTTTTATTTGCAAACAGACCTCGAAATTCAGAAAGCAAAATTCATCCGGTCCGATGAGGCCATCCATTCTTTGCAGGCACTCCTGAATAATAAGCTGATTGCATGCATTGAAAAAAATATTGAGTTCAAAGAAAAGTCGAAAAGTGTGGGGGCCAAGTGGTCAAACTCAAACGAATTTTTTAAAAATATTTTGTCTGAATTACGCAACCATCCTGCCATTCAGGAATACGGAACCAAAGAAATCCATACCCATCAGGAAGATAAAGTAATATTGGGGACTATTTACGAGTTGCTGTTTGTAGATTCTGAACTCTTTGGAAGTTATACTGAGGAGCAGTTTTACAATTGGGAAGATGACCAGGTTCTGGTTTTAACAACCCTCCAAAAAACGATTAATGCCATTAAGGATGAAAGTTCCTCTTTTTTGGTTCCTATGCACATTGATGAAGAAGAAGACCTTAAATTTCTAAAAAATATTTTCGATTTAACACTTCAAAACAATGCAGAATTGCAGGAATTAATATCTTTGAAAACGCAAAACTGGGATCAGGACCGGATTGCAGTGGTGGATATGGTATTGATGAAAATGGCTTTGTGCGAGGTTTTATACTTTCCGTTTATTCCGGTAAAAGTTACCATAAATGAGTATCTTGAGCTGGCTAAACTATACAGCACGCCAAATAGCCATGGATTTATAAATGGTATTTTGGATAAGATTCAATTGGATTTGAAGAAGGATAACAGGATACAGAAATCGGGCAGAGGGCTTGTTGAGTGAGGGTACGAGTGTAGGAGTGTACGAGTGTAGGATGGTAGGAGTGTAGGAAGGGGAGAAAGGAAGTAAAGCAATATTGAAATTGAAGAAAATCGTGATTAATGAAATATTTTAAATATGCTGAATAAAATTTTAATAATAATTGCTCTGGGATTTTTTGTTGCTTGTGGCAATCATGAGCCTAAAAGTGCTTCTACCGATTTGATTATAAATCCGGTGACGGCTTTGGATTCGAACGCGAAAAGTTCGGATCTGGCACCTTTTATGACATTTGAGGAAAATATCCATGATTTTGGGGTATTAAAGGATGGCGAAGTAGTTACTTATAAATTTAAGTTTAAAAATACTGGAAATGCAGATTTAATTATCAGCAGTGCAAGTGCGAGCTGTGGTTGCACGGTTCCAAGTTACCCCAAAGAGCCTTTAAAACCGGGAGCCGAATCGGCCATTGATGTGCAGTTTAACAGTAGTGGAAAACTGGGTAAAAACGAAAAGCAAATAACCATTATTTCAAATACAGTACCCAATCAGGTTTATTTGATTATAAAGGCTGAAGTACAATCAAAATAAAACGACAATAAACAACTAAAAATAAATAATATGTTAAACAATGTTTTGTTAATGGGAATGCCGAACACTCAGGGCGGTGGCGGTTCGATGAATATGATTATGCTGATTCTGATTTTTGTGGTTTTCTATTTTTTTATGATTTACCCGCAAATGAAGAAAAACAAGGCACAGAAAAAATTTCGTGAAGCCCTGGGAAAAGGAGATAAAGTAATTACCCTCGGTGGAATTCATGCAAAAATTCTGGAAGCTACAGAACATACTTTTCTTATTGAAAGCGAAGGCACCAAGTTGCGTATCGACAGAACAGCAGTCTCTATGGAAGCTTCGCAGGCGCTCAATGCCCCTGCCAAAATTGAAGAGAAGAAATAAACATTCGATAATGATTCGACCCCGCTGGGGTCGCAGGTTTATAGAAAATACGGAACATTCTATAAACCTACGACCCCAGCGGGGTCGAACAAAATGGATTGAATAAATTGCAATATTGTAATGCTAAAAATTGGAATAACGGGAAATATTGGGAGCGGGAAAAGTACCGTGGTGAAAATTTTTGCCCAATTGGGAATTCCCGTTTATGATTCAGATTCGCGGGCCAAAATATTGATGGCAGAAAATCATAAACTGGTTCATGAGATTCAATTATTATTGGGAACAGAGGCATACACATCCGGTGTATTAAACAGGGCCTTTGTTTCACAAAAAGTATTTTCTGATTCCGGGCTTTTATCCAAACTCAATGCATTGGTTCATCCTGCTGTTTTTAAAGATTTTGATCTTTGGGTGGCACAGCAACATGCACCCTATATTTTAAAAGAGGCCGCTTTACTTTATGAGTCGGGTTCATATAAAGATCTTGATAAAATGATTGTGGTAGCAGCTAACCCCGATTTGAGGTTAAAAAGAAGTATTGCCCGTGATACCAGTAATGCCAGTGCTGTTGAAGCAAGAATGAATGCCCAGATGCCCGAAGCAGAAAAAATAAAACGGGCAGATTATATCATTTATAATAATGAGAACGATTTATTGATTCCACAAGTAATGCGTATACACAATAAAATAATGCAGGATATTACATCAAGATCTGTAAAAATTTAAAATTAAATCCTGAAAATCTCCTTCATTTTTATACATAGCCCGAATATTATATTCATATCCCCGTGATTCAAAAAAACCTAAGAATTGGGTGAGTCTCGACGGTTCATGATTTATTTTATGATGGTATTCAAGTATAAAATGATTTACATTTTTTAGAAGCTGTTCATTTTGTTTCAGGTCTTCCAAAATCAACCATTCGGCGCCTTCCACATCTATTTTTATAAGCTCACATTCCTGTTGGATATAATCACTTAACAATACCGTTTCAATCGATATTTTGGTATTGCCTCCCCGGTCGCTTCTTACCGAACCCAGCAAGGTGCCTTTATCCTCATTTACAAAAAAATCGATGGGCTTTTTATCATTGGAAACGGCCTTGTTGATGAGTTCCACGTTTTGCAATTGATTGCGTTCAACATTTAATTTTAATAACTCAAATGCACTGGGGTTGGGTTCAAACGCAGTGATATGTGCCGAAGGAAATAAGTATTTTATAAAAAAAACGGACATGCCAATATTGGCTCCACAATCAATAACTACCGGACTTTGGCTTTTTGCCTTAAAGAAATAATCTTTTGATAAAAAGATTTCCCTGAATAAAAAAAGTAAGGTAGTATAATCATAAGCATAAACATTGAACCCAAAAATATTTTGATGAATCATCGTATTTTTTTGACCGCCGATTTCTTTAAATCGCAGGGAAAGCAATACGAAGAAAATATGTATTTTTTCTTTAAATGAATAGCTTGCAGCACTCGCTTCAAACCACATTTTAATGGCAGATAAAGGAAACTTTATATATTGGAGTATGATCATAAAACAAAAATATCAATTAAATACACTTGAGCAAACATCATGCATTATTGATTTTGAGTTTTGCAAATTTAAGAACCAGTGTTTTCTTCCCAACACCTTCAAAATCAACGGTAGCTTTTCGGTTGTCATTGGTTCCTTCCATGTTTATAACCATTCCTGAACCAAAACGCTGGTGATTCACCTGCATTCCTACCTGCAAATCTGAAGTATCATCGGGAATAAAATTTGGATCAACAGCCTGTGCTGCCTGTTGTTGAACCGAGTTAGGCTGAGCCTTATTAAAAGAAAGTGTTTTCTTGCTTAAACCACTAAGGGTTCCGGTTCCTTTGCCATAACTGTTGCCTGAATCGCTAAACTGATTTTTGGCGGTATGCATATTTTCAAAATTCAAATATTGCGGATTCAATTCCTGCAAAAACCTGCTGGGTTCGCTGTTTACAATATTGCCAAATTTAAACCGGCTCGAAGCAAAACTCAGGGTTAATTTTTTCATGGCCCGGGTAAGCGCAACATAAAATAATCTTCTTTCTTCCTCAAGTTCCTGGCGGCTGTTCAATGCCATTTGCGAAGGAAACAAATTCTCTTCCAACCCCACAACATGCACAAACTTATATTCCAGTCCTTTTGCTGAGTGTATGGTCATTAAGCTTACATGATCGCGGTTGGGATCGTTGTCTTTATCATCATTGGTCATGAGCGCCACATCAGACATAAACTCCTCTAAAATTTTGGGTCTCAGCACCCCTTCATCATCAATTTCTTCTGTGATGCTGAATTCCTTTATTCCGTTCAGCAAGGCTTCGGTGTTTTCGTATCGTGCAATTCCTTCTACGGTTTTGTCTTCGTATAATGATTTAAGCACTCCACAGGTTTTGGCAATATGCATGGCTACTTCGTAAGCATTTTGTTCAAGCATTAATTGAAACGCCTTGATCATGTTTACAAAATCTTCAACATGTTTCATGTTTTTTAGACCTATTTGATTGGCCTGTTCCATAACCTGCCATAAAGTAATATTGTGCTGGTTGGCAATCAATGCAAGTTTATCCAATGAAGTTTTTCCAATTCCCCTGGCCGGATAATTAACAATTCTTTTTAATGCTTCTTCATCCTGCGGGTTCAGAACTACACGATAATATGCCAGTAAATCTTTTACCTCCTTGCGTTGGTAAAACGACAAACCGCCATAAATTTTATAGGGAATATTTAGTTTTCTCAGGGCTTCTTCCATCGACCTGCTTTGTGCATTGGTGCGGTACAAAATGGCAAAATCACGGTTCATTTGCTGCCCGTTCATCTTTTCCTGAAAAATGGCAGAGGCAACCATCCTGCCTTCTTCATTATCGGTTAAAGCTTTAAAAACCCGGATGCGCTCACCTTGTTCGTTATCGGTCCAGATATTCTTTTTTAACTGATCTTTATTTTTTTCAATGATACTGCTTGCCGCATTAACAATGGTTTGTGTACTGCGGTAATTCTGCTCGAGTTTAAATGTTTTCACATCCGGAAAATCTCTTTGAAACCCAAGTATGTTTTTGATGTTGGCACCTCTGAAAGCGTATATACTTTGGGCATCATCTCCAACCACAGCAATGTTTTCGTGAACCGCGCACAGCTTTTTAATAATCATGTATTGGGCATGGTTGGTATCCTGAAACTCATCCACCATAATGTATTTAAACTGATGCTGGTATTTATGCAATACATCCGTATGGTTCTTGAAAAGTTTATGGGTGTTTACCAGCAAATCATCAAAATCCATAGCACCGGCTCTAAAACATCTATCCTGATAGGCTTTATACAACATGCCAAATTTGGGCCTGCCGCTGCTGCTGTCATTTTCGTTATGTTCGGCATTTCCCAAATATTCTTCGGCAGAAATCAACACATTTTTTGCTGCAGAAATTCTGCCAAGCATATTCGAAGGTTTATAAAGCTTCTCATCCAGTTGCATTTCACCCAATAAGGTTCTTATCAGACTTTTACTGTCATCCGAGTCATAAATGGTAAAATTTCTGGGATATCCGATTTTGTCACTTTCCTTGCGTAAAATCCGGGAAAAGATGCTGTGGAAAGTGCCCATCCAGATATTTCTGGCCTCCATACCCACTGCGGCTTCCACCCGATGCCGCATTTCTTTGGCTGCTTTATTTGTAAAGGTGAGTGAAAGAATTTGAAATGGATCCACTTTATGATGCAGCATGTGCACAATGCGATAGGTTAACACCCGTGTTTTACCTGAACCGGCGCCCGCTATAATCATAACAGGCCCATCAATTTGTTGCACGGCTGCGCGCTGCGAAGGGTTTAAAGTTTCTAAATAATCCACCCTGCGAAAATAGGTTGATTTTAAACAGACTGAAATTTAAGATTTCAACAATCCAGTAAATTCTAAAAGATAATTTTAAAAATAAACGGTTGAATTTTGGATGTATTACTGATCCAACTCAGCAAAACTCATAGGGCTTACCGGTGCAATTAAATTGGTAATTAAGTATACAAGTCCTAGCGGTGCTATTAATATAAGATAAACCAGATAAAGCAAATAGGCTTTTTCCCAAGAGTTTGTATATTTATTAAATTTATTCACAGTTCAAAAATAAGGGATTATTTAACTTGTCTTTTAAGCACTTGAAATTCTTTTAAACATTCAAATCTAATTAAAACCAATTAGTAGACAAAAAAATGTTTCGAAATCCACAAAAGAATAATTAAGGTTGCTCATTGGCTTTTAATTCAATATTTTTGGCTTTTTAATTTCATTAATTAATTAATAAAATGAATACATCATACCTGGAACAAAACAAACAAAGATTTTTAGATGAATTATTTGAATTACTTCGAATTCCTTCCATTAGTGCCGATGGAGCTTATCATCATGATATATTGGCCGCAGCCGAATACATTAAAAACAAGTTAATAGAAGCAGGAGCTGATAAGGTTGAACTTTGCCAGACTGCCGGCAATCCCATTGTATATGGTGAGAAAATTATTGATCCGGCATTACCTACAGTTTTGGTTTACGGACATTATGATGTACAACCTGTTGTTCCGCTGGAATTATGGGAAACTGAACCTTTTGTACCCACCATAAGAAAAACACAGGTACATCCGGATGGGGCTATTTTTGCCCGTGGAGCCTGCGATGATAAAGGTCAGGTATACAGCCATGTGAAGGCTTTTGAAATGATGATGAAAACCGACACACTTCCCTGTAATATTAAATTTATGATTGAAGGGGAAGAAGAAGTAGGTTCTTCAAACCTGGGAATATTTTGCATTGCCAATAAGGAAAAATTAAAGGCCGATGTGGTTCTGATTTCTGATACTTCCATAATAGCAAACGACATACCCAGTATTGATTGCGGCTTGCGCGGATTGAGCTATGTTGAAGTTGAAGTTACAGGCCCCAACCGCGATTTACACAGCGGGGTTTATGGAGGTGCCGTTGCCAATCCCATAAATATACTTTCTAAAATGATTGCTTCGATGCATGATGAAAACAACCGCATCACCATTCCGGGTTTTTATGATAAAGTTATTGAACTGAGCCAGGATGAACGTGAAGAATTAAATAAAGCCCCGTTTAATCTGGAAGACTATAAAAAGGATTTGGGTATTGATGAAATATGGGGAGAAAAAGGATATAATGTTCTGGAAAGAACTGGAATTCGTCCGACTCTTGAATGCAATGGTATTTGGGGTGGCTATATTGGCGAAGGGGCAAAAACGGTTTTACCTGCCAAAGCCTTTGCAAAAATAAGCATGCGTTTGGTGCCAAATCAGGGTTCAAAAGAAATTACCGAATTATTTAAAAACCACTTTGAAAGCATTGCCCCAGCCGGAATAAAAGTTGTTGTGAAAGCGCATCATGGTGGGGAACCTGTGGTTACTCCAATCGATTCTCCTGCTTATCTGGCAGCCGAAAGAGCCATGGAAAAAACCTATGGTAAAAAACCCATTCCAACCCGAAGCGGAGGGAGTATTCCTATTGTGGCATTGTTTGAAAAAGAATTGGGACTTAAATCGGTTCTGATGGGATTTGGATTGGATAGTGATGCCCTGCATTCGCCCAATGAACATTACGGCGTATTCAATTACTACAAGGGAATTGAAACCATCCCTTATTTCCACAAGTATTTTGCCGAAGCCCTTAAATAGTTTTTTGAGTAACATACTTTACAACCGACATTAACGTTTTGCTAAATTATGGAAGAGAAAAATCCTGCCTTTTTTGATCGGTTCAACAATTGGGTAAAAGGTTCAATCATGCTGAAACTTTTTACCATTGGAATTTTTATTCTCATTCTCCTGATACCTTCAGGTATGATCAGTGGTCTTATATATGAACGTCAGGAATTAAGAAATGACGCTCAAAATGAAATCACTGAAAAATGGGGAGGAGAACAGACATTAGGTGGTCTGGTACTTACTGTGCCCTATTTTACGGAAGTAAAATATGAAAACGGAACAAAAGGTACCGAAACAAGATATGCTCATTTTTTGCCGGATGAATTATTTGTTGATGGAAAAATTATTCCGGAAAAAAGATATCGGGGTATTTATGTTGTCATGCTTTATCAGAGCAAGCTCACCATAAAGGGAAAGTTTAATAAGTTAAAACCTGAATTATTAAAAATTCCAATGGAGAAACTGCAATTTAACAATGCTTTTTTCAACATGGGCATCAGTGATATGAAGGGTATTAATGAGTCGGTCCTGCTTGAACTAAACGGAAAAAAAATTCCTTTTCAACCCGGAGTAGAATCAAATGATTTATTTATTTCAGGAATTAGCGCACCTGCTTCTGTTGACCCTGAATTGTTATATGATTTTCAATTTACCCTGGATTTAAACGGGAGTAAATATCTGCACTTTTTACCTTTGGGTAAAGTAACTGTTGTGAACTTAATTTCTGCCTGGCCGAGTCCCAGCTTTGATGGAAATTTTTTACCCGACCAGCGTGAAATTAGTCAGGAAGGGTTTAAAGCCAGTTGGAAAGTGTTGGAATTAAACAGAAATTATCCGCAGCAGGGAACCGGTTCCTTTATTTCACATTATTCAGAAGATGGCGAAGTTGAAAAAGATCAGACTGCCAAATCAGCATTTGGGGTAAAATTATTGTTACCCATTGATGAATATCAAAAAACAATGCGCTCTGCAAAATATAATGTGATGTTTATTCTGCTGACTTTTTTGACTTTTTTCTTTGTTGAAGTGTTAAACAAAAAACGGATTCATCCTTTACAGTATTTATTAATAGGTTTTGGAATTGTTTTGTTCTATGTGTTACTTTTATCAATCAGTGAGCATGTCAAATTTGATTATGCTTATCTGATTTCAAGTCTTGCTATCATTGCGCTTGAAATTTCCTATTCAGCTTATATATTAAAGAACTTGAAATTAACCGCTATCGTAGGTTTAATTTTTATAACACTCTATGCATTTTTCTATTCCCTGTTACAGCTTGAAGATTATTCCTTATTATTTGGTAGTCTGGGACTGCTGGTGATACTTGCGCTGATAATGTATCTGACACGAAATATTAATTGGTATAAAATCAACCGCAATGAATAAACGCCGGCCAAATAGTGTGCTTTTATTAAAGTTTATTTTAGCAGTTTTTTTTTGCATAGGGTTTAATTTACATGCACAACAATTTGGGTTTGAATGGATCAAAAAATATCAACCGTATTATAAATTTAAAATTGCACAGAATGGGCTCTACAGGATAGATTCTGCTGGTTTGGCGGCAAGGGGCGTTTCGCTCATTAATATTGACCCAAAACGAATACAGGTATTTAAAAATGGGATTGAACAGGCAGTTTTTATTAATGGTCAAAGTGACGGCGTTTTTAATGGAATCGATTTTTTGGAATTATATGCTGAGCCTAACGACGGAATACTCGACAAGGAATTATATCGCACGCCGATAGAACAACCGCACACATTGCGTAGTTTGTTTTCAGATACAGCTTATTATTTTCTTACTGTATTACCGGATACTTCGGTTCAAACCGGAAAAAGATTTTTGCCTTTTACCGATAATGATTATTCGTCATTTACGCCTGAACCCTATTACGAAACAGAACAATTTATTACACCTCAGGAAGATTATTATTATGGAACTTTTGTGCCTGCAAGTACCAAATATTATCTCTCGGAGTATGGCGATGCCGAAGGAATGATCAGTTCGCTGATTGGTTTGGGAGAGCAAAGAAATTATACCTTTAAAACACCCAATGCGGCCAATTTACAAAACGCGTATCTGGAAATAAAAGTGGTGGGTTCATCCGATTTTTTTCTCAATGACCCCAATCTTCCAAACCATCATATCAAAGTTTTTGTTTCACAAAACGGAATCAGTCCGGCTCTGGTTATCGATTCAACGTTCAGGGGTTATGGCGAGCATCTATGGGTAAGAAATTTAAGTTCGGGGTTAATCGGAGATTCAACAATCATAAACATTCAGGTAGTTAATGATTTGTCGGTAGGCTCCGATTTTATTGGAGTTTCCTATATTAAACTAAATTATGTAAGAAGCAATCAGGCAGCCAATAAGCCGGATAGATTCGGGTTGAAAAATCCAATTCCTGCAGCAAAAACACTGATTCAGTTTAACAACTATACCAAAAGCAATCCCTTGCTTTTGGATCTTACAAATGATAGAAGGGTAGAAGGTTTAAAAAGCGGAAACCTGTTTAATGCATTGCTGCCATTTACCTCTTTGAGAAGGCAAATGTTTGTTGTGGATGAAACCGAGATTTTAACATTTCCGGCAATCAGACCTGTACTATTTCCGCAAATCAATCCGGGTTCCAACTTTGAATACTTAATCATATCACATCCAATACTTGCGAATGCTGCACTGAATTACCAGGCATACCGGAGTAAAAAATATAATACCCTCTTAACGTATTCGGGAGAATTATATGATTATTACACATACGGCAATCCGCATCCCTTAGCCATCCGGAGATTTTGCCGGCATTTGTTTACAGCGCAAAGTAATAAGCCAAAGTTTTTACTGTTGTTGGGCAGAGGGTATCAAAACAATTTAATTAAAACATCAGCAGCAAATTTTACAATGAACCTGGTACCTGCAATCGGTGTGCCTTCATCCGACAATTTATTTACCAATGGATTTGAACAAAATACCGGGGCACCTTCTATTGCAACAGGCAGAGTTCCTGCAGCCAGCAATGAGGAAGCACAAAATTACCTTGATAAAGTTAAATATTATGAAACCAATCCGGATTCGGTTCAGATATGGCGGAAGAATTATTTGCATTTGAGTGGTGGTGAAGATATTTCCTTCCAAACACAATTTAGAAATCAATTAAATTCAATTGCAGGTTTCGTTAAAAATAAACCGGTGGGTGCAAAAGTTAATGCTTATTACAAAACAACCACCGCTCCTGTTGATCCTGATTTAAAAGGGGTTTTGATTGACAAATTAAATTCAGGGATTAATTTTATGACTTTTTATGGGCATGGTTCCTTATCGGTTTTGGATATGGATTTTGGTTCAATAGGAGATTTGAAAACAACAAACCGATATACTTTCTATTACTTTAACGGATGTAACATTGGAAATGCCAGTGATGTGGATCCATTGGGTTCGGGGCTTATTTATGGAAAAGATTATTTGTGTGCACAATCAAAGGGAGCAATAGGATGGCTGGCACATTCCAATTTAACGTTTACCAACAATCTCGAAATACAGATGAACCGGTTTTATAGTCAGATTAGTGGACCGGGATATGGTTTACCTGTAGGAATCAATTTAAAAACTACACTTGAAATAACCGGTGCATCCAATGATGTTTTTTCACGCTCACATGCCTTGCAATTAATGTATCAGGGCGATCCGGCTATTATACTGTATGCACCCGCCTTGGCCGATTATGAAATTCAGGATCCGGATTTATTTATCAGCCCAAAAAATGCAACCATTCAAAATGATTCATTAGCCATTGGGGTTATTATTAAAAATCTGGCCAAAGCTACGGGTGATACCATTACCATACACTGTAACCGCACTCTTCCTGATAACAAAACGATTAATTATCCGGGCATAAAAATAACGGCTCCTTTTTATTTGGATACCTTTTATTTTTGGATACGTTCTCTGAAGAAAACTGAAATCGGAGAGAATAAATTTAACATTCAGATTAACAAAGATCATGTTGCTGATGAAATAAATTTTGGTAATAACAATGCAAACATTTCTTATTTTATTCCAGGAAGTGGCATACAGGCTTTAATGCCCTATAACTATGCAATTATAAACACGGATACTGTAGAATTTATCGTTCAAAACAACAATTTATCGGCAATCAAAGTCTCCTGTATTTTTGAAATAGATACCAGTCTGAATTTTTCTCCTGTAAGTTCTTTTTTCGATTCGGTTGAGGTTACCGGTTCTGCTTTGATTTCCTGGAAAAAGAAAATTCCCGGAAATGATTCCACAGTATTTTACTGGCGCTCGCGATTAAATGTTCCCGAAAAAGAAGGTGGGGTATGGGTAACGCAAAGCTTTACTCATATCGTTAATGGTGCAAGTGGTTGGCGGCAGAGTAAATATGAGCAGATAAAGAATGTTACAGCCGGCAATTTTATTCAGTTTAACGACAGTCTGCAAAAAATTGAATTTGCCGATAATGAACTGGCTTTGGGCATTGAAAATAAGAGGTGGGATCATAGCAATATGGGTGTTATTATTCCATACCGTTTAAATGCAGCTGTGGGCGCATGTATTTCAAGTGGTGTTGTGGTACTGGTATTTGAACCATTCCAGGTTGAGTTCCCTTACGAACTCCCCAATTATCCGTTTAATTGTGCCTATGTTCAGGCCAATAAGCAGTCTCAGAGTGTTCGTTATTATCCTTTTAATACCAATACTACGCAGGGTGAAGCCGATTTAAAACGATTGATTGATTCGGTACCTCAGGGATATATTGTAGCCATGTTTTCAAGATATGGAACCAATATTGAAAACTGGAGTGCGAATACAAAAACCTTGTTTTCACAAATTGGTTCTTCCAAAATTGAACATGTGCAAAGCTTTAATACTGCCTGGGCGGTTCTTGGTAAGAAGGGCGATGCGATAGGTTCTGCTGCCGAAGATACCATGTATTATGCTACTACTTCATCAGATACAAGCTTTAAGGTAACAAAGTATTTTACTTTTAAATGGCATCAGGGCGATTTTACATCGGCATTGGTTGGGCCGGCTAAAAGTTATGCTGAAGCACAAATTAATTTGATTGATGAAGATAAAAATCCAACAGGCAGATGGTGGTGGCAAATTAATGGAGTGAGTAAAGATGGCAAAGACACTGTTTTGTTACAAAATTTGACAGGTAATAAAATTGCATTGAATTTTATTGATGCCAAATTATTTCCAAACCTGAAACTTCAGCTATTTAATATCGACAGCAATTCAAGAACCCCCTTGCAGTTTGGCAACTGGCAGGTAAATTTTGAACCGGCAACGGAAGTAACAGTTGAAAAAAACAATGCGTTTTCGTTTTATAAAGAACTGATTGATCAGGGAGATACTTTGCAATTTACATTACCCGTAAAGAATATCGGATATTCGGTATTTGACAGCAGTCTGGTTTCGGTTGAAATAAGCGATGAAAACAGGATTGTAAAATATGGACTACTTGAGAAATTAGGAAGCATCGAAGCCGGAAATACTACTTTATTAAAAAAGAAAATTCCAACTAATACTTTAAATGGGAAACACAGGTTAACTGTTAAAATTAATTCCGACAAGCAAGTACCTGAAATCAATTATAACAACAATTTTTTTGATCAGGAATTTACGATAAAAAACGATGATAAAAGTCCGTTTCTGGATGTAACCTTTGATGGGCAGCGCATCTTTAACAGGGATATTGTTTCTCCCAATCCAATTATCCGTATTAGCTCATCAGACCAAAATAAATTTCTGTTGCAAAACGATACCGGAACTTTTGCTTTGTATTTTAAAACCCCGGATTCAGATTTTGAACGCATTCATTTTACCGATGCAAGGGTGCAGTTTTTCCCGGCTACGGATAAACAAAATACAGCCGTATTACAGTATTCACCCACTCATTTAAAAGATGGAAAGTATTATACCTTAAAAGTACAGTCGATTGATGCCAGTGGCAATAAGGCAGGAGCCAATGAATACAGCGTTGACTTTGAAGTAATCAACAAAACCAGCATCACGCATTTTTATCCGTACCCCAATCCGTTTACCACCAGTATGCGATTTGTATTTACCTTAACCGGCAGTAAAGTACCCGATCAGTTAATGGTAAGAATTTTGACCATAAGTGGCAGGATTGTGAGGGAAATTCGCAAAGATGAATTTGGTCCCATTCACATTGGCAATAACATCAGCGAGTTTGCCTGGGATGGTACCGACGAATACGGAGACCGCCTGGCGAACGGGGTTTATTTGTATCAGGTTTATACGCGTATTGAAGGTAAGGAATTGGAGCGTCGTAACACCACAGCCAAGGAGGAATCAAGCTTTTTTACTGGCAAAACCGGGAAGATTTATTTGATGCGTTAGGGTTAAGTTTTGCAAAATCTGAAATCAATCATTACCAAACATAAAATTTCTTATTCATTAGCAAGGCTTCACCGGTAATGGTTTCTGCTCCGGTGGCGGCATCGATTACTTTGGTTTCGTATAAAACCCGGTTTTTTTCGGGGAATATTTCTTTAACAATAATAATTGCCTGATAGGGAGTATCTACAAACATGGGTTTTAAGAATATAGTATTTTGTTTCATGTATATATGACCATCGGCATAGAGCAAGGTGCCAAATACCTTGGTAAAAACACTGGCGCTGAAATGACCATGGATAATGCAGCGGCCAAACATACCGGTTTTGGCAATTTCCGGGTTTGTGTGTAAGGGATTCAAATCTCCGCTGATTTGTGCATATAAATCAACTTGTTTTTGGGTGTAGGTGATGTCGTGTGTAAAAACATCTCCGATTTTTGGTGCGTTCATGGTTTTAAAATTTTGATGCGAATGTGACAATTTATTGTCAAAAGTCAACTTTTTTTATGAAAAAAGAGCTAACGGTGAACGCGTTGACAAATATCAGAAAAGTTTCTTGCCTAGATAGTGGCTGCATTTGGAGGGATTGCAATTAATTAACATTTGCCCTATTGGAAATAAATAAATTGGTTTAATTTTGCGCCCGATTTCAGCAGAACCTGAATGACTGATTTTAGAACAATAATACCTATATAAAATGGAAAACAAAAACATGTTTGAAAATTTTGCTGATATGCAAAAACAAGCAGCCGAATCTTTTACCAACGTGGCCGAAACTATGCAAAAAGCCTTTACCAACGGAGGTAATGTTGACTTTAACTCTGATGTATTCAAAAAATGGTATGATAGCCAGATGGCATGGTTTAATCAGGCACCGGGAGTGCATAAAAATATGCATGCGTTTGAATTTTTTAACAATTGGATGACCACACAAATGAACATTGCTAAAAATTGGCAGGAAATGAACCAGAATATGTTTAAAGGAATGCCTGACATGGCAATAAATAAAGACTTGAACGGCATGATGAATATTTTTAACGCATGGAAAAACACACTGACCACTTCTTATCAGGAATTGTTGAATAACTTCAATAAAGGAACTTCAAAAGATACCTTCAGTGGTTTATTTAACAATGCCGAGATGTACACCAAAGTGTATGAGTTTATGATGCCGGTATTGAAAAGCTTACAGGATAAAACCTATACACCTGAATTGTTTAAGCAAACATTTAACAACGAAAAATTTAAGGAATTGATGGACAAAATGTTCAATATGCAACCCGACTTCATGAAAAACATGATGACAGATGCTGCTGCCAACCTTAAAAATACCATGGGAAACATGATGGATTCAAACAAGGGAATGTTTGACAACATGAAAAACATGATGAACACCCAAATGAACAATATGATGCCTAACGATATGTTTGGTGCCGCATTAACAAACTACAACAATTGGTTCACCCAAATGAACAATACGTTTGCTCCATTAACCAAATTAATGCCGAATAACAGCAATAAGCAGCAAATGGAAGCCATTAAGGAAATCAGTAATATGATGAATGTTTATAACCTGAAAAATGCCCAGTTGCAATACATGATGTATACCAATGGGGTAAAGGCAATGGAAACATTATCTGAAGACTTGTATACAAAAATGCGTAAGGGAGATGATTTAAGTACCTTCATGAATGTATATCAGGATTGGCTGAACATTAACGACAAGCAATTTGTAACCTTGTTCGAAACTGAAGAATATTCTAAATTAATGAGTGAAGTAAGTACTTTGCAATTAACCCTGAAAAAGCAAATTGAAATCCAGATGGAAAAAGCAATGAGTCATTTGCCATTGATTAATCGTACTGAGATGGATGAATTGTATAAAACCATTTACGAATTAAAAAAACGGATCAATATTCTCGAAAAGCAAATTGATAACGATATTGAACCGGTAGTTGAAGCCCCGAAATCTGCAAAAAAAACTTCTAAAAACGCATAGGTTTAGGGTTTGCTTAAATTGAAGGCCGCAGATTTTTGGAATACATCCAACAATCTGTGGCTTTTTAATAGTAAAAAAAACTATATTGAACCCACAAATTTGGGTAATAAACGATATAAAATAAATTTTTTAAAACAGCAAATATGAATGTTAATGTTAATGGAATGATGGAGGAGATGACTAAAACCAGTGAAAAAATTGTCAGGGGTTATGAGGTTCTTTCACGGGTAGAAGAAGTAGAAGTGGCAATGACCCCAAAAGATTTGGTATGGCAAAGTGATTTGGTAAAATTATATCACTACCGGCGCGAAACTCCGGCCACCTGTAAAATTCCCGTTTTGGTATCTTTTGCGGTTATGAACAGGCATGATGTACTGGACTTACAGCCAGACCGCAGTTTAATGAAAAAATTACTGGATGAAGGATTGGATATATACATACTGGATTGGGGTTATCCGCAACGCCAGCACCGGTATTTAACCATGGAAGATTATATCCTGGGATTTTTAGGTGATGCCGTTGATTTCGTAAGAAAATCAACTAAAAATCCCAAAATTCACATGATGGGTATTTGTCAGAGTGGTACTTTCAGTACAATATATGCGGCATTATTTCCCGAAAAATTTAAAACCCTTTCCGTTTTTGTAGCCCCATTTGATTTTAGCGGCAACGAGTGCATGCTGTATCAATGGACCAAGGACATTGATGTGGATGCAATGGTTGACAGTTTGGGTATAATCCCTGCTGATATGTTAAATGCAGGATTTGGTTCCCTGAAACCCAGTTCTGAAATCAGCAAATTTCTGGGTATGGTTGATTTGATGCAGGATGAAGAAAAACTTACTAATTTCCTGCGTATGGAAAAATGGAAAAATGATTGTCCGGATTTAGCCGGTGAATTATTCCGCAAATACATTAAGGATTTATGGCGCGATAACAAGTTAATAAAGGGGGAATTGGAGATTGGCGGTAAAAAAGTAAACCTTAAAAATATTACCATGCCCTTCCTGAATATTTATGCAACGGGTGATACTATTATTCCCAATTCATCAAGTATACCCATTATGAAAGCCATAGGTTCAAAAGACAAAGAAGAGTATGCATTTCCGGGCGGTCATATTGGTGTATTTGTAGGCACAAAATCGCAAAAAGAACTCGGCCCCAAAGTTGCAAAATGGGTGTCGGATAGGTCTTAAGAAGGTATGAGGTATGAGGTATAAGGTATGAGGTATAAGTAAATATATTTTTGCTCATACCTAATAACTCATACCTCATACCTCAAATTAAGGTTTCCTGTTTTTAAAGTACTGATCCAACTCAGCAAGGCTCATTGTATTTAAACACATGCCTTTGCTTAACCCGCCTTTACGTGCTACTTCAACACCATAAAACATATCATAAAAACCGGCAATTTCATGTGCATCGGGATTGATACTTAGTTTTACATTCTTTTTTAAGGCATAATCAATATAACGCCAGTCCAGATCCAAACGATAGGGGTTGGCGTTAATTTCAATAATAACTCCATTTGCTGCGCATGCATCAATAATTTTATGGTGGTTAATGGGATAACCTTCGCGCATTAATAACAATCTTCCTGTGGGATGTCCCAATATCGTAGTATATGGATTTTCAATGGCTCTGATCAAGCGACTCATGGCTTTATCTTCTGCCATTTTTAATACACTGTGAACTGAGGCAACCACATAGTCAAAAGTGTTTAAAATGTCATTTTCATAATCGAGGCTGCCATCATATAAAATATCACTTTCAATGCCCGCAAATATTTTAAAATCCGGTCCCATTTTTTCATTTAAAGCTGCAATTTCCTTTTGTTGTACCAACACTTTTTCTTCACTCAGTCCATGGGCATAAAAAGCCGATTTGGAATGGTCAGCCATACCCAGATACTGATACCCTTTTTCTTTGCAGTATTGAGCCAGTTCTGCAATGGTATTGAGTCCGTCGCTCCAGGTACTGTGGTTGTGCAGCGGACCGGTAAGGTCAGTAAATTCAATTAGTTTAGGCAAGGTTCCGTTTGCAGCTTTTTCAATTTCACCCCTCGATTCGCGCATTTCGGGTTCAATATAACCGAGCTTTGCAGCCCGGTATAGTTCTGCTTCGCTTGTAAAGTTATTTTGGGTTGAACCGATTTTAAAAAATACTTTATTTACATGTGTCAGGGAGCCTGTTTGCTTAAACAATTCTGTTGAATAGGATGCTTCGTTTGTGAATGAAATTTTAACGGGATAGGCTTCATATTTTCCACGCATGCCTGCATCATCCGTTTTAATATCTGTTAATATTTCATGCTCAATAATTTTTTGCTGAACCGCGTTCAAATCCGAACAGCTGATTAATAATTCTATAACTTCCAATATCTCCATTTTTCGCCTGATTTCACCGCTGAAGGAAGCGTTATGAATCTCTTCGGTTTGTTTCAGTATGTCGAGCAGGTTCAAGGCAGGATCTAACGCTTTTGCATAATGAAATTTGTTTGCGCTTACAAACATAAATTCAATTTGCTTCAATACATTTTCCTGGGTTTTTAATCCAAATCCTTTGGCCTGAGCCAGCCTGTTTTCTTTGCAGGCATAAAGCAGTTCGCCAATATTTTCAACTCCCATTTCTTTCCAGATCATGGCAATTTTTTTCGGACCAATGCCTTTCACCTTCATCATTTCGCGCACTCCAACCGGAGTGGCTTCAAGCAATTCATCCAGTTCTTTAAACGATTCACGCGTATTGATCTCTATAATTTTTGCTGCAATACTTTTTCCGATTCCTTCTGTATTTTCAAGTTCCTCAATGTTTTTACCGGCAAGAGGTTCAGGCATTTTATCTATGCGAAAAGAAGCAGCGGCAAACGATTTTATTTTAAAGGGATTGCCATCATGCAGCTCGCTTAAATCGGCATATAATTTTAAGATATCAGCTATATCGGAATTGGTCATGGAGGTATTAGGTATGAGTTATTAGGTATTAGGTATGAGTTATTAGGTATTAGGTGTGAGTTATTAGGTATGAATATAAAGTTTGGATGATGAAATTTAGGAATGCAAAATAATTTTTTTTATCTATACTTGCTAACTTTAAAGGCAGTTGGAATTAATTACTGATTTAAAATAAAATCATAGCCATGAAAATACCAAGAATTCTATTCCATCTAATTGTTATCAATATTTTTATTTTTCATTCAGGACAGCTTAGAGCACAAATTATTAGTACCTATGCAGGTGCTGGCAATGGAGATGGAACCCCTGCGGTATCGGTAAGTCTCTTCACACCAGGAAATGTTTGTGCTGACGCAATTGGAAATATGTTCATAACAAAACTAAATGGATATTCAGTACGCAGGATTGATGCATTAACGGGTATTATCACAACGGTAGCAGGTAATAATCTTTATGGATATGCCGGAGATAGTGTATTGGCAAATTCAACAAGCCTCGATCAGGTGTCGGCAATAGAATTGGACGGCAGCGGAAATCTATATATCATTGGCGGTAAACGAATCCGTAAAGTAGATGCGAATACAGGAATAATAACTACTGTGGCAGGAAATGGCACAACAACAGTTCCCGTTGGCGGCTACCCATGTAATGCTAAGCTGGCAGCATTGCCTAATCCGGTAAGCATTGCTTTTGATGGTTCAGGGAATATGTTTATTGCAGACGGGGCCGTCAATACAATCTATAAAGTAAATGCAAGTGGTATCTTAAGTAGTTTTGCCAGCTTTAATTATCCAAACGATATTACTTGCGATCCATCGGGTAATTTATTTATTGTTGAAATAAACAGGATACGAAAAATTCCTTCGATAGGTGGAACAGTTTCTACCATTGCAGGTAGTGGTACTCCTGGTTTTTCAGGTGATGGGGGCCCAGCCACTTCTGCAAATTTGAGTAATCCCAGAGCGATCTCTATTGATGCGAACTGGAATTTATACATTGCAGACCAGAATAATAACCGGATTCGAAAAGTGGAACTTACAACTGGGATTATAAGAACAGTTGCAGGAACCGGAGTTGATGGTTATAACGGAGATGGTGACAGCGCCACAAAGAAACGTTTGAATTATCCCAGTGATGTATTTTCTGATGCTTCCGGGAATTTATATATATCTGACTATGTGAGTGCACGCATCAGGAAAGTTAATGCGATAACCACATTTATTTCAACCGTTGCGGGAAATGGCCTGGTGAGTTTTGCAGGAGACGGATATCCGGCAAATAGCGCAAGTTTTAATAATTCTGCAGGTGCTGCTGTTGATAAATTTGGGAATGTTTATTTTGCCGATACCGATAATAACCGGGTACGTAAAATAAACGCAAGTTCGGGTATAATCACTACGATTGCCGGAAACGGGTATGCCGGTTTTCTTGGAGATGGTTATCCGGCAACGTCTGCAAATTTGAATGCGCCCCTTGCTGTTGCGGTTGATACTTCGGGTAACCTATATATTGCAGATAAGAGTAATAATCGGATCCGTAAGGTTAATTATTTAACCGGAGTTATAACAACTGTTGCAGGAAATGGTTCTCCTGCATATTCAGGGGATAACGGACAAGCAACATTAGCTGCTATTAAAAGTCCCTGTGGAATTGCTGTTAGTCCTTCAGGAAATTTATTTATAGCTGATAGGGGGAACAGCAAAATTCGAAAAGTTATCGCTTCAACAGGGATTATAACAACCATGGCTGGTAATGGAACAGGTGGAAATGGAGGACAAGCATATGTAGCAGCCGTTAGTCCAAATTCTTTGGCTTTAGATGTTTCTGGTAATTTGTATTTCTCCGATTACGCTACAGTGAATACAATCCGCAAAATAACCATTTCATCAGGAATTATAAGCAAGGTAGCTGGTAATAGCAATGGATATTCAGGAGATGGGGGACTTGCAACTTTAGCAGGATTAAATAATCCAAGCGGTATAACATTGGATACAGCAGGAAATTTATTTATAGCAGATTTATACAACTATCGCATCAGACGTATAAATGCTTTAACCGGAATAATTACCACAATAGCCGGAAATGCATTAAGTTATCCTACCGGTGATGGTAGCATTGCAACCACAGTCGGATTAGGCCTTCCAAATGCCGTAGCAATTGATGCAACCGGCAATCTTTATATTACATTAAATGACCGAATAAGGAAGGTAACGGGCGTTTTGCCTCCGCTTATAACAAGTCAGCCTGTGAATACTATTGTCTGCTCAGGTAAAAATGCGATTTTTACTTTATCAGCTCTTTATAGCTACAATTATCAATGGAAAATTAAACAAGGAGGTCTGTTTGTTAATGTTGTAAATAACAATAAATATAATGGTGCAACTACCAATACATTGGTCATTAATTCTGTTGATTCAACTTTTAACAACGACACTTTTCAATGTTTGCTAACAGGTTTATGTGGTTCTGTTAATTCAACCATGGCCATATTAAAAGTAACTTCAGTAATTACAGGAAATTCAATTGCGGGTGTCCAAACAATTTGTTCCGGTGCTACTCCAACACTTCTGTCAGGCTCTGTTCCAGGTGGTGGAAATGGAAATTATACTTTTAAATGGATAAAAAGTCAGGCAAATGCCAATATAAATTTTATCAACGCAGGTTTATCAGATACCTCCTTAAATTACAATGTTGCTGCGTTGGTAACAAATACCTGGTATAAGAGAATGGTTACATCAGGTGGATGCATGGATAGTAGCAATCCGGTTGCAATATCTGTAATTCCAACAATAGTAAATAATATCGAATCTCAGGGACAAATGATTTGTATAGGTTCAAATGTATCCAATATTATTGGTTCAATACCTACCGGCGGATATGGTAGTTATAGCTATAAATGGTTGTTGAGTACCACAAATTCTGCGAATAATTTTAGTAATGCGGGGTTTAATGATAGTGCAATTAATTATAGTCCAAATTCACCTGCCGTTACAACATGGTATAAAAGAATAGTCATTTCTGGAGCATGCAGAGATACAGGTTTAGCTACCTGGATTATTGTAAATCCTGCAATTAGCAACAATATCATAAGCGGTACACAGACCATTTGTCTGGGAACGGCACCTTCTATTTTTTCAGGTTCAACAGTAATTGGTGGTGTTGGTAGTTTTACGTTCAGATGGTTAAAAAGCTCCGACAATGGAAATACATTTACCAATGCTGGATTAAATGATAGTGCGAATAATTATTCTTCAGGACCGCTTATTGTAAATGCACTGTTTAAGAGATTTGTCAGTTCAGGCGGATGTACAGATATAAGCAATACAGTTCAGATTACTACTCATTCTGTTATAACAAACAATTTAATATATGGGGCACAATCGGTTTGCGGAGGTAATTCTCCATCCGTTCTGTCAGGAACCATACCAAGCGGTGGAATCGGTTCCTTTTCGTTTAGGTGGCTTAAAAAAGTCAGTGGCATGAGTGCTGGTTATATTTATGCAGGTGAAGATGATAGTACATTTGACTATTATCCTTCCAGTCTTTTTTCAACTACTCAATTTAAAAGATTAGTGATGTCTGGAGTATGTAAAGATTCAGGCTATGCTATTCAGGTGAATGTAAATCCACAAATAGCCAATAATAATCTGGTTGGTGCACAAAATATTTGTGCCGGTGCTTCAGCTTTACCGATTAACGGAAGCATGCCGTTTGGGGGTAATGGAAGTTTTACATTTGGATGGATAAAAAGTATCACGGATAGCTTCAATAATTTTAGCAATGCAGGTTTAAATGACACCAGTGTAAATTATTCACCCACAAACATTACAGTGAATTCATGGTACAGGAGAATAATTAGTTCGGGGGGATGTATGGATACCAGTATGGCAATTCCAATACTAACAATACCTGTGATATCAGGCAATTCAATACAAGGTAGTCAAAATATTTGTACAGGTGCCATTCCGGCAGTCATATCAGGTTCGGTAACAAATGGAGGTAACGGCTCATATTTGTACAAGTGGCTAAAATGCCTGGTAAATGATACTAATAACCTGATTTTTGCAGGTGATAATGATAGTACTCTCAGTTATAATCCAACTCCAATTAATAATACAACCTGGTACAGAAGACTGGTTAAATCAGGTGCCTGTAGTGATACAAGTAATACCGCACAGGTAATCGTAAGTCAGCATATAAGTAATAATGTAATTAATGGAACCCAGAACATTTGTTTCGGTGCAACTCCAACCGCCATCACAGGCACTCTCCCTATAGGTGGTTCAGGTAATTTTGAATGTAAATGGTTGGTAAACCAAACAGGTGCAGGTGGTGTTTTTAGCATAGCTGGTGCAAATGACAGTAACCTTGTTTCATATTTACCTGCAATTTCACAAACAAGCTGGTACAAAAGATTAATAAATTCAGGTGGCTGCATAGATACAAGTAATCCAGTACAGATAAGTGTTTACCCGCTCCCGGTTACAAGTTCAATAAATGGAGAATCGACACCGGACATAAATTCGATGAAAACATATTCTGTAATTAACGCAGTAGGGTCTTCCTATCATTGGTATTTTAATAATGGTTCAGGTATCAGTACCATCAATTCAATTAATATTACCTGGAACACAATTGGTACGGATCAGATAAAATTGGTGGAGACTTCATCAAATAATTGCAATGGTGATACCATCAGGCTTCATGTGAAAATTATTACCCCGGTAGGTATTGGTTCAGTTTCCGGAGATTTGTATAATATTTATCCCAACCCGGGCAATGGAAAATATATTATAGAATCAACTTCTTCTGAATTGAAAAAGTTGGAATTATATAATGGAAATGGAGACCTTATATTAATTCTGAATTTGTATGGTACAACAAGTATAGATATAAGCACATTAAGTGAAGGGATTTACTTTTTAAGAATTAAATCGGGTAGCCAATTTTTAAATAAGAAACTAATTCTTATTAAGTAGTCAAACAAATCATGTTTTTGACCGATATCATGTGAAATATTGATGATTCTCATAATTTCTGCTAAATTGCATGTATAGTTTAGCGAGTCGAAATTGTTTCTCTTGTTCTTCATTTTTTATTCAGTAAAATTTATAATTATGAAAAGAGTCGCCCTGCCGTTTATTACAGCATTTTCAATATTTGCTGTATTGCAAATTAATTTTGTATGGGGTCAAAATATAAAAACTACTCAAGTATATGAGCAGGATGAAACCCGGAAACTTATTTTATTGGTTAATGATGCCGCTGAGTTGCTTCGCAATAAAGGTGAAGTGGCATTTGACGATTTCCGAATGCCCAATACACGTTGGCGGAAATGGGATAAATACATCTTTGTATTGGATCCCGAAGGCGTGATGGTACTTCACCCCGATCCTGCTTTGGAAGGCAAAAACATTATAAACCTGAAAGACATCAATGGTAAGCCCATCGTTCGCGGACTGCTTGCAGCAGCGACTACTTTTCCCAATAAACCCGAAGGATGGTATCATTACCAATGGCCGGTACCCGGCGAACTCCTTCCCAGGTGGAAGAGCAGTTTTGTGCGGCTGGTGAATGCACCTTCGGGCAAAAGTTATATTGTAGGCAGTGGTATGTACAACGACCGGATGGAGCGGGAATTTGTGGTTGATATGGTGAAAGATGCTGTTGCCCAAATTGAGAAAAATCAGGAGGAAGCATTCAAATTTTTTCACGATCCCTCCGGTCCTTTTATGGTGAAGGATGCCTATGTTTTTTTGTTCGACTTAAATGGTACAGATCTCGTTAACCCCGGATTTCCTTATCTCGAAGGACGTAACATGATGGACCAGAAAGACACGCATGGCAAGTTCCTGGTACGTGAAATGATTAACACGGTAAATGAGAAAAATTCGGGTTGGGTTGATTATATGTGGCCCAAACCGGGCCAGAGTGTTTCAACAGTTAAATCAGCTTTTGTGAGTAAAGCAAAGCTTGGAGATAAATGGGTGCTTGTGGGATGCGGTGTTTACCTGCCTGAAGCCTCCAAATCCATCCCAAAATATAATGAAATGGCGGCTCCTGAATTATTGGCACTGGTACGTATTGCTGCAAAAGTGTTTGAACAGCGAGGAGAAAAAGCCTACCCTGAGTTTAGAAATAAAGGGGGCAAATGGTTCCATAACAATACCTATTTTTTTGTGTGGACAATGGATGCTGTAAGAGTTTTTCACGCTGCCGATTCAGCAAGTGAAGGAATAAACGCAGGTGAACTGAAAGACGTAAACGGGAGACCCATTGGAAGTATGATACTGAAGGCCGGTTCCACACCTTCAGGAGAAGGATGGATACACTATATGTACCCTGAACCCGGAAATATTTTCCCAACATGGAAATCCACTTTTGTAAAGCGGGTACTATTCCCATCAGGTAAACAATACATTATAGGTTGTGGTATTTACAGTATGCAAATACATAAGGTTTTTATTGAAGACGTGGTAAACAGCGCAGCCAAACTAATAGCAGATAGAGGTAAGGAAGCCTTTGCTCAGTTACGCGACAAAACAGGCCCCTTTGTATTTATGAACACATATATTTTTGTGCAAAGTCCGGATGGTACCGAGCTCGTGAACCCGGCACAGCCCAGCCTGGAAGGAAAGAATCTGATTGACCTCAGGGACCTCAAAGGGAAACTGGTAATCAGGGATCAGATAGCTGCTGCCATGACTACAGGCAGTGTCTGGCTCGAATGTTACTGGTATAAGCCGGGTGATAATATTCCTGCACTTAAACAAACTTATATTAGAAAGGTGAACTATAAAGATGAGACGTACCTGGTAGGTTCAGGGCTTTATGTTGCAGAAACGCCGGCTGTTGTGAAGCAAAAACCCGTGATAAATAAAAAGCAGGGGAAAGCGGTTAATAAAAAAAGACAATAACTCCACTTATCGGGTACTTGTTTGTTTACTCAAATTAATGCAAGGTCGTTCATAACAGTTTTGCCAACCATAACCCACTCGACCGGTTATAGGTTTTAATGCGCTACATCACTGCAATCTTCATCTGCGTATAAACTTTGTAGCCCTTGCTTTTTTCGCCGCTTACAACAGGTGCCAGTACCGATTCCATTAAACTGTTTAAACGCAGGGGTTGCGACATGTCTTTTACGGCATCAAAATCAAGCTGATCTTTTACCGAGGTAAATGTATAGCCGATAAAACTGCCGGGCTCGTATACAATTACACATTGTTCGTTAAAACTACGGCCTTTGCCTACAATAAAATATGCCTTTTTATCTGCCTGTAACTGGTCAAAGTATACCTGTGCTTTTCTGTTGTATTCTTTTATGTTTTCATTGGCCATGCAATAGCCGTCGCAAATGTTTTTATTTACCTGTATACAGGTTTCGTTATTGGTTTGGCTATTGCATAACTTGGGACAAAGGTTATACACTTCAATCAACTCGTTTAAGTATTGCAGGGCCGAAGCATGGGTGCTGAATATAACCAATGGCCGCATTTCCTTTCTTACCTTATCAATGCCAAAGCGTATTTTCCCGTTTTGATCGAGGTAATCAAACAAACCATAAACAGCCTGCGTGCGTTTCTGGGCACGGTTTTCATCAGGCCATAAACGTTTTATTTCATGGCTTTCCAAAATAATGGCAAGCAATTCATTTCCGGTGGGTACATGACTAAAGCCGTGGATTTCGCGCATGAAATTTTGTTTCTGTTTGCTTTTTAAATCTCCACTAAAATGAGAACTAACACGTGAAACGATGTTCTTGGCTTTACCCACATAAACAGCCAAACCTTTATCATTTATAAAATAATATACCCCGGGTGCCCTGGGTAATTTTTCGAAATCACTTTTGTTTACATTAGGGGGCAATACCTGTTCTTTGGAACCTCTCTTTAATGAATCGGCAATATGATGTTCTTTGTCGTTGGCAATTAAATATTCAAACAGTTTCACTGTGGCTTCTGCATCGCCGCCTGCACGATGTCTGTTTTGCAATGGAATGTTCAGGGCCGAACAAATATTTCCAAGAGAATAAGAACGGTGGCCCGGAATAATTTTCCGGCTCAGCCGAACGGTACATAATTTTTTTAACTGCAAATCGTAGCCCGCCTCTTGCAATTGGTGTTTGATAAAGGTATAGTCGAAATTTACACTGTGTGCAATAAAAATATTTCCGCTAAACAGTTCTACCAGCTTGGGGGCAATCTCCCTGAATACCGGTGCGTCTTCCACCATTTCATTGCTGATGCCGGTAAATGCTTGTATATAGGGCGGAATGGGCATTTCGGGATTTATCAGCGTTTCAAACTGATTGATAACACGCTCCCCGTCATGCACATAAACCGAAATTTCGGTAATGCGGTGCTGACTTGCATGCCCCCCTGTGGTTTCTATATCAACAATTGCGTACACGATGGCAAAAATATACAGTTCTGATAAACCTGCGGCTTCAAATTATTAACTTTTTATCATTTAGTAATCCGAAATGTACAAATGCGGTTCTAAAAAATTAATATTGCACATAAATTTTTAAGTATGAAAGGCACAGGAGTAGCATTGGTAACCCCGTTTAATGCAGATTACAGCATCGACTTTGATTCATTGTCAAATATTATTGAGCATTGTATCGATGGGGGACTGGAATATCTGGTAGCTTTGGGTACAACCGGCGAAAGTGCCACTTTAACCCATGAAGAAAAGAAACGGGTTTACCGCTTTATAACCGAGCAGGCAAAAGGCCGTGTACCCGTTATTGCCGGAATAGGAGGGAACAATACCACTGAGTTGTGCGATACCATTAAAGGATTTGATTTCAACGGATTTGAAGGAATTTTATCGGTAAGTCCGTATTATAATAAACCCAACCAGGAAGGCATTTACCGGCATTATATGGCCATTGCCGAAGTGGCTCCTTTACCTATAATTCTATACAATGTTCCCGGACGTACGGGCAGTAATATGTCGGTAGCAACCACGCTAAGGCTTGCAAACGCCAGTGAAAAGTTTGCAGCTGTTAAAGAAGCCAGTGGAAATCCGGAACAGTTTATGGACTTGCTCAACGAAAAACCTGCCAACTTTGATATCATATCAGGAGATGATAATTTAACCTTACCCTTTTTAGCCATGGGCATGAGCGGAGTTATTTCTGTTATCGCACAAGCCTACCCAAAAATATTTACCAGCATGGTGCGTTTGGGTTTGGATGGTAAATTTGAAGAGGCCCGCCAGCTTCATTATAAACTCTATAATATGATGAAGGGAATCTTTTTGGATGGCAGTCCGGGTGGGGTTAAATTGGTACTGAGCCAAATGGGATTGTGCAAAAATGTGGTTCGTTTGCCGCTTGCAACCGTTAATAAAGATATAGAAAAAAAATTAATCGGATTCATGGCAGAAATAGGAAATTAATACTTCAAATGCCTTTTTATTTTGTTCCTCTTAGTTCCTTTGTTTCTTTGTAGCAACTGGAATCATTCCTGTGCTACAAAGTAACAAAGAAACGAATCAATTTTAGATTTACTCATTAATTTGATTTTAGTGTTTCGTTATTTATTTCATTTGTTTCTCATTTTCATCACTAATCATAAACAGGCATAACACAATTTGCTTTCTGATATTTTCACTTATGGATTTCAGGTCTTATATTTTATAAAATAATTGGTTAAATAGAATCAGGATTTAATAAATTATTTTTAGCAAAATATTTTTTTTCTTGCATTATTAAATTAAAACATCACTTTTGCAGCCACAAATTTTTTAAGGTTTAAATATTAAAACAACAGATATCTTTAGAAATGAAAAAAAACAAGCTAATGCTCAGCCTTAGAACCATAAGCCTTAATGGCATGGTAAAGGCCTTGTTTTCTGTTCAGCAACGAATCGTTTTTATACTTATACGAAGACCGCAAGGCATCAATCGCTAAACGCGTTCATCAATACATTTCTGCTTACGCAGCAGAAAAAATCAATTTAATAATTTATTAATCATTGCATAGTCAGGTGTAAACCGGCCTTGCATTATTTTGTTCATTTATCAATGGATACAAATACATTTACAGTGTATGTGGCTGATTCGTCGCATCATCATACTGCTGATATAATCTGTCATGAAATGTCAGAATCGGCCAGGGCAAGAGGAACAGGAATTGCCAAAAGAAGTGCTGAATATCTAAAGCAAAAAATGCTTGAAGGTAAGGCGGTAATTGCATTCTCCGACAAAGAGGAATGGGCAGGTTTTTGCTATATCGAAACCTGGGGACATGGTGAATATGTGGCCAATTCGGGATTAATCGTGGCGCCTCCATTTCGTAAAAGCGGACTGGCAAAACTTATCAAACAAAAAATATTTGAGCTTTCGAGAACAAAATATCCGCATGCTAAAATATTTGGATTAACAACCGGATTGGCTGTAATGAAAATTAATTCAGGACTGGGTTATTATCCGGTTACGTATTCTGAACTTACCAAAGATGATGCCTTTTGGAACGGCTGTGAAAGCTGCATCAATTTTGAAATACTTAACAGTAAGGAACGCAAAAACTGTTTGTGTACTGCCATGCTTTATGAACCCAAAACAATTTAAAAGCTGTTAAAATGAAAAACAAAAAAACAATACTGGCCTTTAGCGGTGGCCTGGATACAAGTTATTGCGCCGTTTATCTTTCAAAAATAAAAGGTGCAGATGTTCATGCAATAACTGTGAATACAGGGGCTTTTAGCGATGAAGAAATTAATGAAATGGCAATCCATGCAAAAAAATTGGGAGCTGTTTCTTTTACCTGTCTTGATGAGAGAAAAAATTTTTATCAGCAGGTAATTAAATTTTTGGTTTATGGAAATGTGTTGAAAAACAATACCTATCCGCTGTCGGTTAGTGCCGAGCGTATTGTGCAGGCAATTGCCATTGCAGCATATGCCCAAGAAGTAAATGCAGATTTTGTGGTTCATGGAAGTACCGGAGCAGGGAATGACCAGGTAAGGTTTGATATGATTTTCAATAGTATGATTCCGGATATAGCAATTTGTACACCCATCCGTGACCATCATTTGTCCCGTGAAGATGAGATAGCTTTTCTCAGATTGAACGGAATTAAAATGGATTTTGAAAAGGCGCAATATAGCATCAATAAAGGACTTTGGGGCACATCCATAGGTGGTAAAGAAACCCTGAATTCATTCCAGGAATTGCCCGAAACAGCTTATCCAACCAAACTCAGCAGAAATGATGAAGTGCAGGTTACCCTTCATTTTGAACAAGGAGAACTGCGCGGTATCAATGAGAAAATATATGATCATCCTGTTGATGCGATTATTGCTTTGCAGGAGTTGGCCGGAGCATTTGCCATTGGCAGGGATATGCATGTAGGCGATACCATTATTGGCATTAAAGGACGTGTAGGGTTTGAAGCGGCTGCCCCTTTAATTATCATCAAAGCGCATCATACTTTGGAGAAACATGTTTTAACAAAATGGCAATTATACTGGAAAGACCAGTTAGCCGCATGGTACGGAAACTGGCTGCATGAGGGTCAATATCTTGATCCGGTAATGCGCGATCTGGAAGCATTTATGCAAAGTACACAAGCCCACGTTTGCGGGACGGTTTTTGTAAGTTTAAAACCCTATCGGTTTGCAATCACTGGCATTGAATCATCTTATGATCTGATGCTGGATACTTTTGGAAGTTATGGAGAGATGAACAAATCATGGAGCGGGGATGATGTAAAAGGATTTGCAAAAATTTTCGGAAACCAAACCTTCATTCATCAGCAGGTAAAATTAATGAACCAGAAAAATGCAAAAGAAAATTAAAGTTGGCATCATAGGAGGAGCAGGCTATACGGGCGGTGAATTAATCAGGGTATTATTGAACCATCCACTGGTTGAAATGGTGTTTGTACACAGTAAAAGCAATGCCGGTAAAGCGCTGTCACAGGTACATACCGATTTATTGGGAGACACGCATCAGCAATTCACAAATACAATCGTTAACGAAATAGATGTCCTGTTTTTATGTGTTGGACATGGTGAGTCGGAAAAATTTTTAGCTGGAAACAATATCAGTAAACAGGTGAAATGTATTGATTTGAGTGAAGATTTTAGGATCGGAAAAAATAAACATTGGGTTTATGGTTTACCGGAGCTGAACCGAAATGAAATTAAGAAAGGGGAATTAAATATTGCCAATCCGGGTTGTTTTGCAACATGTATACAATTGGCCATTTTGCCTTTGGCTCATGCCCGTTTACTCAAACATGATGTGCATGTGAACGGTATAACCGGTTCAACCGGTGCCGGGCAATCACTTAGCAATACCTCTCATTTTAGTTACAGAAATAATAATATATCGGCTTACAAAACTTTTACACATCAGCATCTCAAAGAGATTCATCAAAGCATTCAGCAATTGCAAAACAGAATAAGTCCTGCAATTTATTTTATACCCAATCGTGGATGTTTTACAAGGGGTATTTATACCACGCTATATACAAAAAGCGAATTGTCGTTAGAAGCCCTGAACCTATTGTATGAAAAATATTATGCAACGCATCCGTTTGTGCATATCAGTGGGGTTCCGATAGATTTAAAGCAGGTGGTAAATACCAATAAGTGTTTGCTTTATTTAGAAAAGCAGGGAGATCAGTTGCTCATCACTTCAGCAATTGATAATTTACTAAAAGGTGCATCGGGACAAGCGGTTCAAAACATGAATTTGCTTTTTGGAATTGAAGAAACCACAGGACTAAAATTAAAGGCAACAGGATTTTAAAAGATGAAAACATTTGAAGTTTATCCATTATTTGATATTGAACCGGTAAAAGCACTAGGTTCAAACCTTTGGGATGTGAACGGACAGCAATACCTTGATTTATATGGAGGCCATGCGGTTATTTCCATAGGTCATTCACATCCTTATTACATACAAAAAATAGAACAGCAGTTAAGGCAGATTGGCTTTTATTCCAATTCAGTAAAAATACCCCTGCAGGAAGAACTGGCAAATAAATTGGGTGAGCAGTCGGGTTATCCCGAATACGAATTGTTTTTATGCAACTCGGGTGCCGAAGCAAATGAAAATGCATTTAAGCTGGCTTCATTTCATACCGGGAAAAAGAAAATAATAGCATTTAACAATTCATTTCATGGTCGTACTTCACTGGCTGTTGAGGCAACCGATGATGCTAAGATTTGTGCTCCTGTAAATCAAACCGGTAACGTAATATTCTTGCCCTTAAATGAAGAAGCAGTTTTGGAATCGGCTATGAATGAGGAAATTGGGATGGTTATTATTGAAGGCATACAGGGAGTAGGCGGTGTGAATATACCAACACCCGGCTTTTTGCAAAAGATCAGAAATTTATGTAATGCATGTGGCGCAATAATGATTGTTGATGAAGTGCAATCGGGATATGGGCGTTCGGGCAAATTCTTTGCGCATCAGTATGCAAATATTAAACCCGACCTGATTACGGTAGCCAAGGGAATGGGAAATGGGTTTCCGGTCGCAGGCGTATTAATTTCACCAAAATTTAAAGCAAAACATGGCATATTGGGAACCACCTTTGGAGGAAACTATCTGGCATGTGCCGCAGCTATTGCGGTATTGGATGTGATAAAAAAAGAAAACCTGCCTGAACAGGCAAAACAATCCGGTAACGAATTGATGCACGCATTGAAGCAAAATCCACTTGTGAAAGAGGTTCGGGGTAAAGGATTAATGATAGGTATAGAATTTGATTTTCCTTGCCATGAAATCAGGAAAAAACTTTTATTCGAACATCATATTTTTACCGGTTCGGCTTCCCATAAAAATACGCTGAGAATTTTGCCGGCATTAAATATTACTCAAAGGGAACTGGCAATTTTTCTCGAAGCATTTGAAAAAGTAACGCATTCACAAAAAACAATTTCATGAAACAATTTATCAGTATAAAAGATGTGACAGATGTAGATGCGCTTGTTGAAGAAGCGTTTTCAGTAAGACTAAATCCCTATTTAAATAAGCATTTGGGCAATAACAAAACCCTGGGTTTAATTTTTTTGAACCCCAGTTTAAGAACCCGCTTGAGTACCCAAAAGGCCGCTATTAATTTAGGCATGAATGTAATGGTTATGAATCTTGATAAAGAAGGATGGGCATTGGAACTGGAAGATGGATCGGTAATGAATGGGTCGGGTGTTGAACATATAAAAGATGCCTCTGCAGTAATGGGGCAATATTGTGATATTATTGGAATACGTTGCTTTCCCCTGTTAAAAGACCGCAAACAAGATTACAGTGAGCAACTATTAACTCAGTTAATAAGATATTGCAAAGTGCCCGTAATCAGTTTGGAGTCTGCAACGCTGCATCCCTTACAAAGTTTTGCCGATTTGATAATGATAAAAGATAAGTGGAAAGAAATTCGTAAACCAAAAGTTGTATTAAGCTGGGCACCTCATATTAAAGCATTGCCTCAGGCAGTGCCCAATTCTTTTGCACAATGGATGTGCAGGTCGGATGTAGATTTTGTGATTACACATCCTCCTGAACTTGAGTTGGCCGAACAATTTACAACGGGGGCCCGCATTTGTTATGACCAAAATGAAGCAGTAGCAGATGCGGATTTTGTGTACGTTAAAAACTGGTCAGCCTACCAGGATTATGGTAAAATAATTCATCCGGATAAAGACTGGTTTTTAACTCCGGAGCGTTTGAAAATTTCAAATCAGGCTAAAATTATGCATTGTTTGCCTGTAAGAAGAAATTTGGAATTAAGTGATGCATTGATAGACGGTCCGGATTCTCTTATTCTTCAACAGGCAGATAATCGTTTATGGGCCGCTCAAACGGTACTGAAAAAAATATTGGAAAATATATAATGAAAAAATTAAACATCATTAAAATTGGAGGTAACATCATAGATGATGATGATGCTTTAATTGCAGTTATTGAAAAGTTGAGTGAGTTAAATGAACACTTTGTACTGGTACATGGAGGAGGCAAATGTGCCAGCGCTTTAAGCAGTAAGTTAGGTATTGAACCCAAACTGATAAACGGCAGACGCGTTACGGATACAAATACACTGGAAGTGGTAACGATGGTATATGCAGGTTTGATTAATAAAAAAATTGTGGCGCTGTTACAGGCAAAACAATGCAATGCCATTGGACTTACCGGTGTGGATGCCAATTTAATGCGTGCAACAAAACGAATAAAAACAAACATTGATTATGGTTTTGCGGGTGATGTGGATCCCTCAAATGTTAATATAGAATTACTCAATAATTTAATAAAAAGTGGACTGATTCCTGTTATAGCGCCTATTACCCATGATGGAAACGGACAATTGCTGAATACCAATGCAGATTGCATTGCGTCGGTTTTGGCCATCGCATTATCAAGGCTGTATAAGGTAAAATTAATTTATTGTTTTGAGCACAACGGGGTATTGAAACATACAGATGATATAAATTCGGTATTTCCTTATATCAATAAACAAAGCTATCTGCAGTTAAAAAAAGATTCAGTAATAGGCGGAGGAATGATACCTAAATTGGATCATGCTTTTGATGCGATTGAAAATGGAGTAAACAGCGTGGTGATTGGTGATGCACTACAATTAATTAAACTGGTAAACAAACAAAAAAATGAAGGCACACACATCATTGCATAACGCAGCGGCAATCGGTTTATTAAAACAATTAATCAGGATTCCTTCTTTTAGTAAAGAAGAAAATAAAACAGCATCTTGTATTGAGTCGTTTTTAATTACCCATGATATTGAATCCAAAAGAAAAGAGAATAATGTTTGGGCAGTTAATTTATATTTTGATCCTGCAAAACCTTTAATATTACTCAACTCCCATCATGATACAGTAAAGCCCAATTCGGGGTATACTTTAAATCCTTTTCAACCCATAGAAAAAGATGGTAAACTATTCGGATTGGGTTCCAATGATGCAGGAGCTTCATTGGTTAGTTTGCTGGCAGTATTTCTGCATTATTACAAGCAACAAAACCTTTCATATAATCTTATTTATGCAGCTACCGCAGAGGAAGAAATATCAGGACAGAATGGTATTGCGTGTATTCTGTATGAACTCGGAAATATTGATTTTGCTATAGTGGGAGAGCCCACCCTAATGCATATGGCCATTGCCGAAAAAGGGTTGCTGGTACTGGATTGTGTGAGTTCGGGAATAGCGGCCCATGCTGCAAGGGAAGCCGGCAGCAACGCCATCTATAACGCAATGCGGGATATCGATTGGTTTAAATCATTTCAATTTCCAAAAATTTCTGATACATTGGGTAAAGTAAAAATGAATGTAACCCAAATTGAATCGGGTACACAGCATAATGTAATTCCGGATACCTGCAAATTTGTTGTGGATGTGCGTACTACCGATGCATATACCCACGAAGAAATTATTGCTATAATTAAAGAAAATGTACAAAGTCAGGTATTCCCCCGCTCCCTCAGAATGAAACCTTCTGCCCTATCCATTCACCATCCATTTGTGCAAGCAGGAATTAAAATGGGAAGGGAAACATTTGGCTCCCCAACCACTTCGGATCAGGCACTGATGCCTTTTAACTCAATAAAAATAGGACCGGGAGATTCATTGCGTTCGCATACCGCAGATGAATTTATTTTCCTTCATGAACTGGAAGAAGGCATCGCAATTTATATTCAGATATTAGACCAACTCATACTTCAAAAATGAAACTCTGGCAAAAAAATAAGGACATAGAACAAGTATCTGCACAATGGATTGAAAAGTTTACGGTTGGCAATGACCGTGAATTTGATTTATTAATCGCCAAACACGATATCAAGGGTTCGCTGGCACATACACAAATGCTTGAAAGTATTGGATTACTTACAAAACAAGAGCTTGAGCAAATTCATTTTGAACTCAAAGCCATACTGGTAGAAATAGAATCAGGTATCTTTACAATAGATGCAGAGATGGAAGATATTCATTCGCAAATTGAGTATATACTAACGCAAAAAATTGGAGTAACAGGCAAAAAAATTCATAGTGGACGTTCGCGCAATGATCAGGTTTTATTAGCAATTAAACTTTATTTGCGGGAAGAACTTATTCAAATATCAAAATCTGTTTATCAACTGTTTGAGCAGCTCATGAGTTTAAGCAAAACGCATCAACATGCGCTAATGCCCGGTTATACCCATATGCAAATTGCCATGCCTTCTTCTTTTGGATTGTGGTTTGGAGCCTATGCCGAAAGTCTGGTTGATGATTTGGAATTTGTAAATGCGGCTTACCTGATTTGCAACAAAAATCCATTGGGCTCGGGTGCCGGATTTGGTTCTTCCTTTCCGCTAAACCGTACGCTAACCACAGAGTTGCTGGGCTTTGACAGCATGAATTACAATGTGGTGTATGCACAAATGACCCGGGGTAAATCTGAAAAGGCGGTTGCAATTGCTTTATCATCCATTGCTGCTACTTTATCAAAATTCGCTTATGACATTTGTTTATACATGAATCAAAATTTCGGATTCATTTGTTTTCCCAACGCATTAACAACGGGTTCAAGCATTATGCCTCATAAAAAAAATCCGGATGTTTTCGAACTGATCCGGGCTAAGTGTAACCGCATTCAGGCACTGCCCAATGAAATCACATTGCTGATTAACAACCTTCCATCGGGTTATCACCGCGATTTGCAATTAACCAAAGAATGTTTGTTTCCTGCAATAGATCAAATGCATTCCAGCTTGAAAATATTTCAGTTTATGCTTGAACACATCATCATAAAAAATGATATTTTATCAGATGAAAAATATGCACACATTTATAGTGTTGAGCGGGTAAATGAATTGACATCAGCGGGTACCCCTTTTAGAGAGGCATATCGTGAGATTGCAAAACAAATAGAAGAAAACACATTTACTCCACCCGGGAAATTAAACCACACCCATGAAGGAAGTATGGGAAATTTATGCCATATAGAAATAAGGGAACAGATGAAAAAATTTGAATATTTATATGCCCGAAATGAAAACTAACAAAAAAGAATTACTCTATTTTACCAATTTATATAAAGATTGTAAGGTATTTGATTTTTCGCTTAACTATTTGTCTTTTGCCAATAGAGCTTTTATTTTTTCTTCAAGTGCGTATTCATCCCCTTCAACATAACCGCTGTGCTGGTATACAACTTTTCCGTTTTGATCCAACAAAAAAGTATGGGGTATCTGAACAATATTAAGTGCCCGCTGAAAATCCTGGTTTACATCCATAATAATATCATATTCCCAGCCCTGACCGTCGACATAAGGTTTTACTTTTTGTACATTACGTGCATTATCGGTACAAACCGCAACCAAAACCAAATCGTATTTATTTTTCCAATCGTCGTAGAGTTCGTTGATATTATTAAGCTCTTTTTTACAGGGAGAGCACCAGGTTGCCCAAAAACTAATGATGGTAATTTTACCTGATTTCGAATAATCACTCATGTTTATGGTTTTGCCATTCATATCCTTCAGCATCATGGATGGCATGGTTTGCACATCCTTTTGTGCAAAAGTGTTCAAGGCAAAAAAACTTACCCATACACCTAAAAATAGTTTTTTCATTTTATATTATTTATTACAATAGAAAGTGCAAAAAGCTTTGCTTCAATTCATTATAGCAAACAAGCCGGACTTGTTACAGTTATTCTGAATGATTACAAAATCAAAGTGCTAAATTACACATTTTAGTACTACTGCAAAACACCTGCCAGCATTTTTTTTGCAATTATTTATTCGAAATCATTCAAATTTGATAAATTCAGCTTTTTTCAGCCAGTTTTTATGCAGGTGGAGCAAAACTTAACAGGAATTATTCTATGTGGAGGCGAAAGCAAAAGAATGGGAATGGCCAAAGCTTTGCTGGTATATAATGAGTTGCCTCAATATCTGGCAGCTTATCATTTGTTAGCGCCTTTATGCAATCAAGTGTTTGTTTCATGTAAAACTTCGCAATCTGCCTGGTTCAGCCCAAATATACCACTCTGCTTTGATGAAACTGCGTATGAAAATACAGGCCCGATGGCTGCATTATTATCGGCAATAAAAATATGTGCAGGAAATGCTGTTTTGTTATTAGGTTGCGATTACCCCGCTTTGCAGCAAGAGGATATTCAATTATTAATTCAAACCTATAAATCAGCAAATAAAAGCTGTTGTTATGTAAGTGGTTCGCATAAAATGGAAGAACCCTTATTGGCTATTTATCATCCCGATGATTTGCAAAAACTTGTGCACTTTTATCAAGCAGGGCAACAATCCCTTAGATTGTTTTTAAACCAGACAGGCGCCATAAAAGTTGAGGCTGAAAATCCAACACATATAAAAAGTTTTGATACACCTGAAGATTTTGAAAAATTTAAAATTCGCAAAACTTAATTAACGAACTAATAAAAATTGCTTCAAGACTTACTGAACCAATAGTTTCTTTCGAATAGCTTTTCCCTCAATATTCAAGTTCAATATATACATACCTCTTGTTGCAATTGAAAACGATTGTTGAGTGGATTCATAAAGGTTTTGTTTAAATACCAATTGTCCGAGTGCATTGTTAACAATCAATTCGGCATTATGCGGAATACGAATACTGAAAGTTTGTGAGGCATAAACAGGATTTGGATAAACTGTCAGTTCATCATCCATTTTTAATTCGGCAAAACCTGCGGGAACTTCATAAGTAACAAAGGTATCAGATACTCCAAAGGAGGTACAGGTATTGGCGGCTGTAATTGCTTTTACCCGCCAGGCATAGGGCCATTTTCCAAAAAGTTTCACTACTGCTGTAGTATCAAAAACCAATCGGTCGGCATTCAAAAATTCCCATGCACCAAAACGGGCAACCTGCAAATAATAAGCAAAAGCACCGGGCACCGAATGCCATTTGAGCCTCACTCCCGATGCATTTTGGTTGGTATCTCCATTTAGCGGAGATTTTAATACAGGTGCAGGTAAAGCAGCAATATTTGCTGTTGTTGTGGATATCCCTCTTTGTTGCACATTATATCGCATGGCCGCCATTTGTTCTTCACTAAACCGGCTTTGACATTCATCATAAGAGTACGACATATAAATAGAACTGTCGGGTTTAAAAGTAACATTGTTGGGATCTGTTAATGTCCACGCCAAAGGGCAGGTCCATCTTTGAGAAACATAATCGGCTTTGGTATCACAAAACCCATCGCCGGTGGTTCTGCAGTTGCTGCCGTTTATATTTTCTTTATTAATAGGTGTATTATTATTTTCCCATCCATAAAAAGTATGCGGCAAGCTAAAAAAATGCCCCAATTCGTGGGTAAGGGTTGTGGAATTGCTGTTCTGACAAGAATTTTTTATAAACACCACATCCACTCCCGGGAAATACACACCACACCATTGTGAACCTACCCCATGAAAAAAAATATTTACCACCCCATTCATTTTGTAATCTTCGGCATAGTTCCAGATGGCATCGCTTGAACCCTGATAAAGTGCATCATCATTTATATAATCGATGCTGTCGGCCAGGTAAAAGTGAAATCCGGTGGGAATAAAATCATGATTTATATCACATAATGCTTCGAGCATTCTTGAAACACTATAATATCCAATGCCGCTGCTATTGCCCACTATATGTATCTTTACAGGAATATACACAGTGGCTTTTTTACCCAGATTTACAGTACCAGACACGAGTTGTTGCTGAAATAACCTCAATTCTTTCATTTGTTCAACACCCATCTGTGTGGCGCAGTTTTGGGCCTGCCCAATCGTAATTAGTGCTAACACACTAAAAAACAACAAGATATTTTGTTTTCTCATACCGGAATCAAACATAAAGTTTAATTGTGAACAAATTGATATTGAAATCAACTTTTTTATGTCAATGGGTTTTATACATTTGCCCTGCAAATTTTAACAAAATGAAGAACATAACGGTTATAGGATCCGGAACAATGGGTAATGGTATTGCCCACGTATTCGCACAAAACAATTACACAGTAAATTTAATTGATGTTAATGAGACACAGTTAAAAAAAGCAATTGAGACAATTGGTAAAAACCTCGACAGGCAAGTAGCCAAAGGGTCACTTAAAGAGGAGGATAAAGTTAGGACGCTGGCCAATATTACCACCTTTACAAATTTAAAAGAAGCCAGTTCGAATGCTGATTTGGTAATAGAAGCAGCCAGCGAAAACATCAATATTAAACTGGATATTTTTAAGCAACTGGATGAATATACGCCTGCACATTGCATTCTGGCATCAAACACTTCCTCCATTTCAATTACAAAAATTGCCAGTGTAACCAAACGACCTGAAAAGGTTATCGGAATGCACTTTATGAATCCGGTGCCGGTAATGAAACTCGTTGAAATTATCAATGGTTTTAAAACAGCTCCGGAAGTAAGTCTGACCATCGTGAATTTATCAAAAGCAATTGGCAAAGTACCAGCGGAGGCTAAGGATTATGCAGGTTTTATTGCCAACCGTATATTAATGCCCATGATTAACGAAGCCATATTATGCATACAACAGGGTGTGGGATCGGTAGAATCTGTTGACACGGTAATGAAGCTGGGAACGGCTCATCCAATGGGTCCCTTACAGCTTGCCGACTTCATCGGACTCGATGTATGTATGGCCATCATGAATGTATTATACGAGGGTTTGGGTCAGGATAAATATGCGCCATGCCCATTATTGGTGAATATGGTTACAGCCGGAATACTAGGCGTAAAATCGGGTGAAGGGTTTTATGTGTACACGCCCGGTAATAAAGAATTGGTGGTAAGTCCGAGGTTTTAGAAGTACGAAAACAAGGTATGAGGTATAAGGTATTAGGTATGAGTATTATTTACTTATGACGATTTACGATGTACGATGTACAATGTACAATGTACAATGTACAATGTACAATGTACAATGTATGGTGATTTACAATATACGAAAATTCTATTTTCTAATTTGTATTCATACCTCATACCTCATACCTCATACCTCATACCTCATTCCTCATACCTATCATTTAACATTAACGGCTTTCAGACAATAAACCATTTGCGAAGCCAGATGCTGCAGGTCTTTATTTTGTGCGGTATCAATGAGGGTATCGTTAAAGCTGAGGGCATTGGGAATCCGGGCGCCTATGCGGTATTTGGCTTTGGTGTAAGCCCCAATAGCCTGTAAGGGCAAATCGGCCTCAAAATAAATATTCATTAAAAGATCGAAGGGGGTTTCAAGGAAACGCCCTATTTTTATTTTATCAGGCAAGTTAAATCCGGTAAGTTTTTCGCGCCAGAAATATTCGGAAGTAATGTGAAATTTCTTTGAAACCGGCAGGGTTTTGGAATTTACATAACCCAACATAAATACTTTTTTACCCTGTTCTCTCAGATAATTTGCAATCAGATTAATTTTTTCTTCATTGTTTTTTTCATTGGCATTATATACAATTCCAATTTCGTGCAGCTGTTCAAATGAGGGTTGTATCCGGTGTGATTTAAGTTTCGTGTTTTTATCCAACAGATACCTGCCCAATCTGTTTTTTATATTTTCAATAAATCTCATTTTTTTATTTGTTTGATAAATGCAATAACCTGGTCCATAATTTGGGTATTATTGAAATGTTCAAAGGCAAATCTCCGGGCTTCTTCACCGGTTTGCTGCGCTTTTGCCGGGTTTGATATTAAATGGGTAAGTGCAATAATAAAATCATTGGCATTATTGGCCAAATAATAATGTTTACCGGGTTCGGCAAATATACCTTCCATACCAAATCCCGTTGAAACAATGCATTTTCCCATAGCCATCCCTTCAACAACTTTTACACGCATGCCACTGCCCGAAAACAAAGGTACCACCATAAGGCCCTGAAGTTGCATAAAATCATAGGCGTTGTTAACTTCACCAATTACTTTTACTCCGGCTTTTTCAATATTTAAAAATTCTTCAGGCATATTTCTGCCTGCAATATAAAACTCAATATCTGGAAATTGCTTAAATAAATCAGGCCATACTTCTTTTAAAAACCAGTGAACGGCTTCCTGATTGGGCATCCAATCCATAGAACCTATATGAAATACCGGTCCTGTATTATTGGGTTCATGCAGGGCAAATATTTCGGTATCAATTCCGGCGGGCATTACCAGCATGGGTTTTTGAACTCCCATTTCCTTGAAAGAAACTTTATCAGCCGGGGTTATTGGGAGGATGGCATCAAATTTAAGAACAGTATTCTGTTCAAATTGTGCCAGTCTTTCCGACTGTAATTTCAAATAAATTTTCTTAACCAGATTCTTTTCAATACGTGACTGCGTTTCCCATATTTTGTACTCAATATTATGCGCTCTATATATGCAGGGAGCATGGGTATGTTCTTTTACTTTATCAATATATACAGTAGTTTGCAGACTTTCAAATAGTATCGCATCATAATTGTTTTTCTGAACCAGGCTAATTAATAATTTTTCAAATTCAGGATGATAAAACCGGCTGATGATATATGAATCTTTTTGAAACAGATTCAAAAAAGCACCCTGAAAACGTATGGAATTATCAATTTCAAAAAGATGGTAACTTGCCAGGTTTTTAACATGCTGTGGCAACAGTTTAAAGTCGATATGGTGTTTGCTTGTATTTAAAACCGCCGCAGTAATTTCATATCCCTTTTGTTTGAACCCATTTAATGAAGAATAAAAAGCAAGAGCCCCTCCATCTTTTAATGGCCAGGGAAAACGTGAAAATATCTGAAGAATTTTCATGAATTATTTGAGTTCAAACTTTTTTACTGAACAGTTTGTTAATTTTTCTTCCTATATTAATATAAAGTGAAGCATCAATTAATTTCGAGTCGTTTGCAGCCTGATAAGTTAAAAGCATTCCCAGGGGTATAAATGTAAAAATTCCAAACCACATGCCTTCCATGGGAGTCCATGCCTGGGTTTTGGCAAACTTTTCGCCCGAAAGGGAAACGATATGATAACATACATACATGATAACGGAAACCACAATGGGCAACCCGAAGCCTCCTTTACGAATTATAGATCCCAGGGGTGCTCCAATAAAAAACATGATGATACAAGCTACGGATAATATAAATTTCCGGTGCCATTCAATTTTGTGACGTGCCCTGAGTTTTGTGAGTTCACTATATTCATTGATACTGTATTCAACGATATTTTTAACACTTCGCGTATTGTTAATCGCACTGGCATAAATCTCACTCGAATTTAACTCTTTAAAGTGCTTAGGGATATCACTTATTTTTGAAGTTACGGGAATGGCTTTAAGTGTTTTTAATTTTCCGGAACTGTCGGCACCGGCCCTTGTAAAATAATAGTAAGGCATAATAAAGCCGGCAAGTTCCCTGTTTTTGTATTCGGATACAAGATCTAACGAATCGCTGGCTTTTTGCAATTCCAATATATTTAACATTTCCCAATGATGCTTAAACAGGTTTTCATCGGTTCGGTTAAATTTAAAACTATTCATATCAAAAGCAATGCGTTCTTCACCAAACTCTGTAGTTGTATGCGGCTGAGAAGTGTAGTAACCTTTTTGTTTTTCCATCTCCTCATAACGGGCACCTTCAAATAGGGTTAAAAACAAATAACGTCCGTCTTCACTCGTCGACATATTTCCCCGTTTTGCATAAATTATTACCGGGTGAAGCTGACTTTCGCGCAGGTCGTAAATAATAATTTCCTGAAGTTCCTGGGTAGTTTTATTTTTTTTGCCCACCCGAATGGTTATACCGGGAATGTCCTGGCTGAATACACCTGCTTTAATAGCCAATGCCGGCTTTTGCTGGCGGACGTCATAAAGCAGCGAGCCTCTTTTTAAATTTGCCTGAGGAATGAGAATATTTGAAACAAAAAAACCAAATATGGCTATAAACATCATTAACCAAACCATGGGCTTAAACATTTTCCATATTGAAATTCCGGAAGCTTTGGCAGCCACCAACTCATAACTTTCACCCAGATTGCCGAAGGTCATAATGGATGAAAGTAAAACGGAAAGGGGCAGAGCCTGTGGAATCAGACTTGCCGAGAAATAAAACATGAGTTCGGCTATAACCAGCCAATCAAGTCCTTTTCCAATCAATTCATCTACATAAAGCCATATAACCTGCATAAGCAGGATAAGCATTACAATTAAAAATGTTGGAATAAAGGCGGCTAAGTAGCTTCTTAAAATAAGTTGATAAAATTTCTTCACATCAGCCACCCAGAAGGGTTCTTAATTCATGTACCTGGTTTTCCCACAGCAACATTGAATTTTTTTCATCAGCAGGTTCAACAAAATCAGTAACCACCAAAGCAACATCATCTGTTAACTCATCCTGCTGTATTTCAAACTCAAAATATTCTTCAGGGTGTGTATCTTTCCAGCGAAATTTAATTCCTTTATTAACTGTTTTCTTCACCATTTCGGCAATATTTTCATCACCATCCCATTTAAATTTATAAAAGTTATTGTAAATATCAACATCATTACAAAACCATTGTGAAAGTCCGGAAGGAGAGCTGATGTAATTAAAAAGCATGGCCGGAGATGCCTTGATTTCAAACTCCATTCTAATTTTTTTCTTTGTACTCTTAACCATTATCAGATTGTTTTTGGGTTGTTGGTTACAGGCAAATATATATTTTTCATCCACTTTACAAACTATTTTTGTAAATTCCTATCAATTAATTTGTTAAATTGCTAATTTAGAATGCGTATGAGGGTATTGGGTAGGTGGGTAGGAGTGTAAGAAGATAGGAAGGTGGGAATGATTTCATCTTTAGCTTTGATACATTAATTTGCTGTTGCTTTTTTTAGTGTGAAACCGAATGTAGTACCCAGGTTTAATGTGCTTCTTACATTAATTGTCTGTTTATGTGCTTCAATAATATGTTTTACAATAGCCAGACCAAGTCCGGTTCCACCTGCTTCGCTTTCGCGGGATCTGCTTTTATCCACACGGAAAAACCGTTCGAATATGCGAGGCAAATATTCCTGTTCAATCCCTTCGCCGTTATCAGCTATTTCTATCAATATATTTTCGTCCATATCATAATACGCAGCGGTTGTGGTGCCATATTCGCGGCCATATTTTACCGAATTGCTTATTAAATTAACCAGTACCTGCCTGATCCGGTATTTATCAGCAAACACATAAAAAGGTTTATTACAACCTTCTTTAATTATTAAATTAACATTCCTGTTATCTCCCTTTCCTTCCAGTTGTTCATAAACATCTTTAACCAACGAATTAATATCAAACCGCTCCATTTCCATTAGCAGTTCACCGCTTTCCAACTGAGATATGGCCAATAAATCAGCTACCAGATCACTTAAGCGATCGGCACTTTTGGCCGCTTTCTGTAGAAACCTTACATTCACTTCCGGATCATCCATGGCACCATCAATCAAGGTATGAATATATCCTTGTATATTGAAAATAGGTGTTTTCAATTCGTGGGAAACATTTCCTAAAAACTCTTTTCTAAAGTCGGCCAAACGCTTAAGTTGATCAATTTCATGCCGGTTATCCCGTGCCCATTTAATTACCTCCTTATTCATTTCAGAAATAGGGTCCCTATCCCAATCGAAATTACTTAATATGGCATCATATTTTTGGGTTTTCAGACTGTGAATGGTTTTATAAATAAGTTTAATTTTTCGATATATAAAAAACTCAAGGGTATAAAAAAATAAGAAGAATGAAAGTCCGAATGAGAGCGTGAAAATAATAACGGTATTTATAAAGTCCCAATCATTTAACATGAATGTAACACTTGCCAGTATCACCGAAAGTATCAATGAAATGAATATGGCAACATAAATAGGTTTTGGATTTCTTTTCATGCTTCAAATTTGTACCCTACACCTTTTACAGTGCCGATATAACTATCGCCGAGTTTTTCTCTTATTTTCCGTATATGTACATCTATGGTCCTGTCAACAACCAACACCTCATCACCCCAAACCTTCTCAAGTATATAATCACGTGTAAACACTTTACCCGGCTTACTTGCAAGCAAAAACAGCAACTCGAATTCCTTTCGGGCCAATTGTATTTTCTGATCATCGCGGTATACCAAAAACGATTCCCGGTCGATTATGATGTTCCCGATTGTTAATTTGGTATCGGCAATTTCCTTCACTTTGCGACGTAATATGGCATTGAGGCGGGTGATAAGTACCCTTGGTTTTATGGGTTTGGCAATATAATCGTCGGCGCCCGCCTGAAATCCTGCAATTTCAGAATATTCTTCGGATCTGGCTGTTAAAAAAACCACAAATGTTTTGGCAAAACCCGGATCCGATTTAATTTGCCTGCAGGTTTCTATTCCATCCATAACAGGCATCATCACATCCAGCAGGATTAAATCGGGTTTATTCTTTTTCGCACTTGCAATGGCATCTTTACCATTCTGAGCCATAAATACCTGGTAACCTTCTTTTTTCAGGTTATAGTCAATAAATTCCAGAATGTCTTCTTCGTCGTCAACAACCAATATTTTATAAGGATTTTCCATATGTGTTAATTTTGTGTAACAATAGTAATACCGGTTTATTTCAATGTTAAGCAATGGTTAACTAAATGTTAAGTGCCGTATATGCGTTTTTAGAACCCAAATAAGGCAGCTAATTTAATATCCAGTTCATTTCCCTTTAAATTACGTGCAATTATTTTCCCTTCACGATCAAGCAATACAGTAAGCGGGAGGTTTTCGATACTGTATTGTCTCACAACAGGCGAATTCCATTTTAATAAATCAGAGGCATGCCACCACAGCAATTTGTCTTTATTGATGGCATTAATCCAGGTTTCGCGGCTGTCGTCAAGACTCACTCCAAAAATTTCAAATCCCCTCGTTTTGTATTTGTTGTATAAGGCAACATGATGCGGATTTTCATCTCTGCAGGGTTTACACCATCCTGCCCAAAAATCAATTAAAACAAATTTACCCCGCAATGAGGCCAGAGAGATATTTTTACCAAAAGGATCATTCATAACAATATCTGGGGCAATGGCACCTACGGCTGTTTTGCGTAAATCTTCCACTTTTTGATGGAGGATGCCGGCATATTTGGATTGCGAAAATTTAACAAACAAATTTCTATCAATATTGTCTAAAAAATCAAAGTCCGATTCGGGCAATAAAAACGTGGTGGCAAAATATGGAACCATTGAGTTTTTTAAAGTTTCAACATACCCTTTTATTTCTTTTTTATGGACACTTTGAATGCTGTCAAATTCAAACTGAATTTGTGTTTCAATGCTTTTGCTGAGTTCTGTATTTTTGTATACCGCATATTTATCGGCAATACGCTGTCCCAATTTTAAATATTTGGAATTAATTTTTGTAAGTTGTTTCATGTCCTCATATTCCTGAGAACCTTTCAAACGATAATTATCAATATCATTTACATCCACATCAAGTTCAAAATTGCTGTTTGAGTCAACCAAAACAACAATATCCCCCTTATCAAACCTTATGGTACAAAAGGTTTTTTCAGAAATCATTCCATTTAAAACAAAGCTGCCATCGGTTTCAACGGATGATGAGTCTATAAAAATAAAACCGGTAGGTGTTAATTCATGAATACTGATGCTTTTAACGGGCGTACTGTTTTTTATTTTACCTTTTATGAAAAATCCACCGGGTTCATTTACCACCGGATTCTGACATGAGGGCATTCCCCATATGAGGAGGCAGGAAAAGATAAAGGAAACAATATTTATTTTGGACTTCATTTTATATTTTGACTAAATTTATTTTTAAAAAGCTGATTGGCAATTTGCAACTCAGAATAGAGTGCCCTCTGCCTTCCTAAGGTGCATTCACTACGATTTTTTTTGAACCTATTAATTCATCATATCCATAAAGCAGGTTTCGGGTATACACCAAAACCATATATTCATTTTCAGTTTGAAAGTGATTGCCTTCCAACTGTGTTTCATCGGGCTTTCCCGCTTCGTTTTTTATCGCATAACAATACTCGTAACGGCCTTGTTTTAGGGGCACTTCAAGGTCGTAACGCTGACGTGATTTATTATAATACATTTTATAATTGGGCGCCAGGCGCCAATCTGTAAATTCGCCAAAAACATAAACTTCTGCGTCGGGCGGAACTCCGAGAGCCGCCGACAAAAAAAACTGCACATAGGTATAATCCCCGTCAATATCGGGATTGTTTCCCTCTTTGTTAAAAATAATGCGTTTCCCGTTATAATCGGCATATTGAAAATACTGGTTTGCACCCCGGCTCTCGTCATAATTAAGCATTACATGCACTACAGAGTCTACTCTTTTGCTGCGAACATTCGGACTGAACAAACGTAAATTCCGGGTATCAAACCACCTGAATTCGTTTCCCCCGTTAAACAGGGTTTTATCCAGGTAACTGTAATCGAGTTTATTGTTACTTACAAACAGAGGTTGCAAACCGGTAATGGCATTATCCCATCTGCTGTTTTGCATGATAACCACCTTTACATCCTGCAACGGATTAATCACCTGAGAGGGATTGATGGCAACTGTAAACTGAACCTCCTGTTTGCTAAAACGGCTTTCGGCCAATGTTGCCGGCCGGGCAAATCCTTCAATTTCGGTGCTGTTGTTTAAAACCATCATTCTCCGGGTAAACAGCAGATCATTTTCATCAAAATTGCGGAACACCTTTACCAGGTAATTGCCCGCAATCCGGGGTTTCATATTTTCGTTGGGCACAAAAACATTATAATGTACATATCTCACAAAAGTGTTGGTGGAAAACTTGAAATCGGTAATATTATCAAAAGTCATTCCCGACAAATACTCATTTTGATTGAGTTTTGTTTGCTCCCAGGCAGCGTTGCAATGGATAATTGTATACTGAAGATTTTCAGAATTCGCACCCAATTTATCGAAACTTAATTTCAAAACATCCGAGCCGTTCAGTAATATTATTGGATAGCGGTCTTCGCTGTTTGTTTTGGTAAATTGAACACTATTTACATTCTCGTCGTAAATTGCATTTTCATTCGCGGTAACTTGTGCCTGCACAAATTTTACCTGGACAAAAAGTATGAGTAATAAATATTTTATTTTTTGCATCACACAAGATTAGCTAAAAACTAATAAAAACGCAGACAAATATTTTAATTCCTTATGAGCTTGGGTGGTATGGGATTGCAAACAGGTGAGGCAGGATTATGTACACATATAAAAATGATTATATTTGGAGCCGGAGTGCTCATTAAAAGCAATAAGGAATAAAGTTTTGAAAAAAAATAACTTAATAATTTAACAGCTTAAAAAACATGATACTAGGGATTATTCCGGCACGCTATGAAAGCACCCGTTTTCCGGGGAAACCGCTTATTGACATCATGGGCAAAAGCATGATTCAGCGTGTTTACGAGCAATCTTTAATGGCATCAAAACTCCACAAGGTGCTCATTGCAACCGATGATGAACGCATTGTAAAACATGCCGCTACATTTGGAGCCGAAGTGGTGTTAACCCATAAAAGTCACCCAAGCGGTACCGACAGATGTGCTGAGGCCCTTGAAAAAGCGGGTAGTAATTATGATTATATAATTAATATACAAGGCGATGAGCCCTTTATTAATCCCGAACAAATTAATGAACTGGCAGCTGTGTGTGATGGTCAAACTGAACTGGCTACTCAAATGATTCAGGTAGATAGTCATCCGGTTTTATTTGATAAAGGAGAGGTAAAAATAGTTCTCAACCATAAAGGAGAGGCCCTTTTTTTCAGCCGTATGGTTATACCATTTATTAAGGGCATTCCCGAAAATGAATGGCACTTGCATCATCCTTATTTCAGACATGTGGGTATGTATGCATACCGAAAAGATATTCTGCAAGCCATAACAAAATTAAAACCCTCACTGCTTGAAAAAGCCGAAAGCCTGGAACAGTTGCGCTGGCTGGAAAATGGCTATAAAATTAAGCTGGTTCAAACGCAATTTGACAGCCATTGTATTGATACTCCAGAGGATATAGAAAAAGTTCTAAAATTAATGAAGTTGAAATAGTTGTTGATTTAATGCCTAAACATACTACCTTGCATCTAAATAAAACTAAAAACTAAAAACTCATAACTCATAACTCATACCTCATACCTCATACCTCATACCTCATACCTCATACCTCATACCTCATAACTCATACCTAAAAAAATGAAACCTATTTACGCCATCGTTTTAATTCTCTCAACAATTGCCTGCACAAAACCCAAAGCAAAAGTTGAACCTGAACCGGCACCGGTAATTCCAACCGAAAAAATTGTAGAACTCAAAACCTCATTTGGCACTATGTATATATGGTTATACAAAGAAACTCCTTTGCATCGCAAAAACTTTCTGGCATTGGCAGATACTAATTATTTTGATGGCAGTACTTTCCATAGAATTGTTCCGGGTTTTGTAATTCAGGGAGGAGACCCCAATACAAAGGATGCAGATCCTTCAAATGATGGAAATGGTGGTCCCGGGTACACAATTCCTGCAGAAATTATTGATACAGGAAAGTTCAAGCATACGTACGGCGCATTGGGTGCAGCACGAACCAATAACCCGGCCAAAGCATCAAGCGGCTCACAATTTTACATAGTGATACCTAAAATCGGTACTCCCACATTAAATGGTAATTATACTGTTTTTGGAACTGTGATAAAAGGTATGGAAGTTGCTGAAAAAATTGTTGTACAGCCTAGAAACACCAACGATCGGCCTATTACAAACATTCCCATGGATATTAACATCATTGAAAAAACATTGGATCAGCTTAAAACAGAATTTAGTTTTACTCCGTAATAAAAGCTGAAGAAGCAATACCGTCGGCGAAAAATTTACCGGTAGCTGTTAAAACATACGCGTTATTTATCAGTTGAACCCTGCCGTTTAACATTTCATTTTTTAATTCCTGATCCAGGTTTTTTAAAAAGGCTGAACCAAATTTTGTTTGAACCAAACTTCTGTCACAACCCCATTGCGTTCTCAAACTGGTCATGATATATTCATTATACAATTCATTTTCTTTTAAGGTTTCTGTTTCTATTTTTGGCTCAAAGCTTTCAATGCCCTGTACATATAACTGATTGTTTGAAATATTCCAGCTTCTTTGGTTCCCTTTAAAACTGTGTGCGCCCGGTCCCAGGCCCAGGTAATGTTTTCCGTGCCAGTAATTGGTATTGTGTATTGCAAAATTTCCGGGTTTGGCAAAATTCGAAATCTCATAATGTTCAAAGCCCTGATGTTTCATTTGTTTCATCAGCATATCAAATTGTATACCTGCCTGCTCTTCATTTATGTTCGGAACTGTTTTGGAATCTATCATTTTAGCCAGCGCAGTTTTAGGTTCAACCGTTAAACAATACGCAGAAACATGCTTTATATCCAAGTCAATAATGTGCTGCAGGTTTTCTTCCCATTGCTGATTTGAAAGCAGAGGTATTCCATAAATTAAATCTACACTTATATTTTCCAATCCCAAATCCTGTGCACGTTTTATGCATGCTATGGCTTCACGACTTTTATGGGCACGGTTCATCCAAACCAGGTGTTCATCAAAAAAACTTTGCACCCCTATACTCAGGCGGTTTATGGGAGTTTTGGCTAAAACCGCAAGATATTCGGGGCTCAGGTCATCTGGATTTGCTTCAAAAGTGAACTCTTTTACACCCGACAGATCAAAGGATTGGTTCAATGAATCAATAAGTGAAAAGAGTTCGCCTTCATTTAAAATGCTGGGCGTTCCACCTCCAAAATATACCGTTTCAATTTTATGGTTTTCAAGGAACGATTTTCTCAAAGAAATTTCTTTACCAATTGCCCAAACAAGCTTTTCTTTGTATTTTAACAAGGTACTGAAATGAAAATTACAATAATGGCAAGCCTGTTTGCAAAATGGTATATGTATATAAATTCCTGCCATGTTATTATTGCAAATTAAGCGAGCAATACCACACAAACCTAAATCGTTTAGCATTAATTGAAAAAGATATTATTTGCATTTTTGTTTTTGTTGGGTTTTGGTTTTGTTAAAGCCCAGGCCGTTTTAAAACTTTTTATCCGGTTTGAACCCGCCCACGCAGCCCTGTCAAAACAATATATCAGACATGAACACAATGATTCACTTTCGGTTCAAAGCGAAATAAACAAAATTTTGCTCAATTGTTATGAGGCTTCTTTTTTAACAGCTTCCGTAAAATCAGCGGATAAAAGAAACGATTCGGTTTTTGTTGTGATCGGTTTGGGAAATAGTTATAAAACCGCACAGCTCACACAGGGGAATGTTCCAACCGAATGGTTTACAAATACAGGTTTCAGGCTGAACCAAATAAAAGGACAAACTTTTTCACCTGCTGTGCTCTTTAAAAACATGCAGGCATTATTAATTTTTGCGCAAAACAATGGTTACCCTTTTGCTTCCATCAGCCTTGATTCTGTAATTATTGATACCTCATCCCTTATGGCCTGTTTGAAGCTTGAAAAAAATACATTGATTTTTTTTGATACCCTTGATTTTGGAGGAACCGTTCAAATTAAAAAACGTTTTCTTCAAAATTATGCCAATATCACTCCGGGTTCGCTCTACAACGAATCGCTTTTAATTAATCTCGATGCGCGCTTGAGTGAACTCCCTTTCCTTCAGGTTACCCGGCCCATGGGAGTTTACTTTTACGGCAACAAAGCCAGGCCGGTTGTATATCTGAGCAACCGAAAAGCCAGTTCATTCGACGGCATCATTGGTTTTGCACCCAATAGTTCGCGCAACAATAAGCTGATGGTAACCGGTGAAGTAAACCTTAAACTTCAAAACTTACTGGGTTCAGGCAAATCGCTGGAATTAAATTTCAGAAGCTTTTTAAACCAGTCGCAGGATTTACAGTTAAAAGTGCTTTGGCCTTATTTCATGAATACCCGGATGGGCATTGATTATGTTTTCAGATTATTGAAATTTGATACCACGTATCTGGATGTATTTAATGATATCGGTTTGCAATATCGTTTTACAGGCAATAATTACCTGAAAGTTTTTTACCAGGTGCAACGCGTTTCCCTGTTTCAGGTTGATACAAACTCGATTCTTGTTAACAAATCACTGCCGGCATTTAATGATGTGAGAAATGATTTATACGGATTCGGAATCAGAAAATCGAAACTCGATTATTTCCTGAACCCATCAAAAGGGTATTTGATAGAAATGGATGCGGGTGTGGGCACAAAGAGAATCATTAGAAATGCAGCCATTGATGCACTGCAGATTCCATCAGGTAGTGAGTTTTACAAACTCTATGATTCGGTAAAGCTGGTTACCATGCAGTATCGTGCCAGTTTTAACTTTTCGAAATTCTTTAAATTACCGGGTAATTTTGTATTGCTCGGCCAGGGAAGGGGTGCATTGGTGTATGCACAAAATCTGTTTTTAAACGAACTTTTCCGCATTGGTGGATTAAAAACTTTAAAGGGATTTGACGAACAGAGTATCTTTGCCAATAAATACGGTATTGTAAATGTTGAGTTACGTTATTTGTTTCAGCAAAATTCATCCTTTATCCTTTTTTGGAACGGAGCCTGGTTGCAGAATACTGTTCGGAAACCAGCCATTGAAGACAAACCCTGGGGAGCGGGAGCAGGGATGAATATTGAAACCGGTGCAGGTATTTTTTCGTTATACTATGCAGTAGGTAAACAAATGGATAACCCGATAGAGATTCGCAATGCCAAAATACATTTTGGATTTATTAACTATTTTTAATTGAAGCTGATTTACATCTTTTTAGGATTATTTTGTGTATATGGTAATTTACCTGCTGTAAATTTATCTGTGCCTTATCAGCAGAATGATTCAATTATTAACCGGAATGACACATCGGTTCATCAAAATATACCCATAGTAAAAAAGAGAATAAAACCGGTTCATAAAAATGACACAACAGGTAATAAGAAAATCGTATCATATCATAAAAAGGATACAATTGCTAAAAAGAAAATAGCACCGGTATATAATAATGATACCGTAACACTATTGAAAGATACCGCAGGTTGGGTGAGTGATTCGGCATATACCCAAATGCATTCATTGCCACATGCACCCAATATTTTAGACACTTTGTCGGGCATACAGTTGCTCAGAAAAATCTTTTTTTTAAATGAAAATATTAAAGGGATCAGGGTAGCCATTGAAGAGGAAAAACTTGCCAGGGATTTTCCCCGCTTAAAAGCAATAAAAATGCGACCGGTTAAGAGTCAGAACTGGAAATTTTTTGTATTGATTTTGCTGATTTTTTATATTGGCATTATCCGGCTGGTGAATATAAAACGTTTTGATGAAGTGTTGGGTTCTGCTTTTGACTTAACATCGGTGGTTAAAAATTTTAACGAAAAAGGTTCCAATTACCTGCTCACTTCCATCAGTTTATTCATTGCCTTTCTGGTTTCAATTTCGCTGTTTCTGGTAAGTGTTATCGAAAAAACAAAAAGTTATGAAACCGATAATTATTTTAAATTATTCTTTTGGATCATTCTGGGTTTGATTCTGATTTATATCCTTAAAGTTTTCTTAAACCTGATGATAAGCGGAATTTTTAAAATGAGGGGTATGGCGATTTTAACATTGCTCAATGCAGTTTTTATAAACAATTTTTTGGGGATTGTTCTGGTTTTTTTAACCCTAATTTACATCTATGGACCAGATTCTAACAGCTTGGTAACCATAACCGGAATCTCTTTTCTAACCATACTGGCTGCCATTATTTACCGTCTTATTAAAAATATTCTGATGGCTCCAAAAGTATCGGGGTATCCTATTATTTACTTATTTTTATATCTTTGCGCCTTTGAAATATTCCCTTGGTTAATCGTTTTTAAGTTATTTTTAAATAGCTGGTAAGTTGAAAAACACAAAAATTAAGAGTATCCTTATATCTCAACCCCGCCCGGAAAGTGAAAAATCTCCCTGGTTTGACCTTGAAAAAAAGTACAAACTAAAAATGGATTTTCGTCCGTTTATTCAGGTTGAACCTATTTCAGGGAAAGAGTTCCGTCAACAAAAGGTAAATATCCTGGACCATACAGCCATGATATTAAACTCAAGAAATTCGGTTGACAATTTCTTCAGGATTTGCACGGAGTTAAAAATTGACATTCCGGTTGAGCTGAAATATTTTTGCGTTAATGAAAGTATTGCAAACTATCTGGCCAAGTATATACAGGTAAGGAAAAGAAAAGTATTTATTGGCAAAGGCACCGAAACAGAATTGTTCCCACTGTTTAAAAATCACCCTACCGAAAAATACCTGTTCCCATGCAGCGACTGGCGTAAACTGGATATCGAAAAGTTTATGAAAAAAGCGAAACTTTCTTTTAAAGAAGCGTTCTTTTACCGTATCAAATCTGCCGACTTATCCGATTTAACCCATGTTAATTACGATATTATTGTATTTTTTAGTCCGGCCGATATCCGTTCACTGTACGAAAATTTCCCGAATTTTAAGCAAAACAATACACTCATTGCCGGTTTTGGTGCCACTACCGTGAAGGCAATTGTTGATGCCTCGCTTACAGTAAATATTCAGGCGCCCACCCCAATTTCTCCCTCCATGGTTATGTCTATTGATAAGTTTATCGATGCCTGGCACAAAGCAGTTTGATATATTAAACATTTCATTCCTTTATTATTATATTATTACTTAAAATTATAAATAATATTTTATTTATTTTGATTTGATCCTATTGCTGATTAGCTTGCCTCGGTTTACTTTGGCAAAAAAAAAAGTGAATTTTACAAAAAATTTGGTGGTTATGTTTTCCATTCTGGCAGTATGTAAAATTTATGCACAAGGGGATCCAACATATAGCCAGTTTATGTTTAATAAGCTCACTTTTAACCCGGGTACTGCAGGTGCCACCGATGGCAAAATTTGCGCAACTTTAATGAATCACAAACAATCCTTTGGCTTTGGAAACAAGTTGTTTGACAGCTTGTATGGCCGATATATAGGAGTCCCACCCAGCAACCTTGCACTCTTTATAAATACAGCTCTGGGTAAGGATAGCACAAAATTTCTTTCGCGTATAGGGACAGGTTTTAGTTTTTTTAAAAATGAGATAGGTTTTGAAACAACTACTCAAGCAAAACTGGCCGTGTCTTATATGCATCCATTTGGCAACAAGAATACCCTTGCTTTTGGAATTGGAATAGGTATGATTCAAAAATCTTTGGATGCCACAAAAATAAATTTAATGGGTACAGGCTTGCAATACCCTGCTGAAGTTAACGGAGAAGCGCTGGATATTGATCTTGGACTTTTTTATTCAAAAAGGGATTTAACAAAGCGCTTTACCCGTTTTAATGCAGGCATTTCGGTGACGCATTTTAATGAAAGCAAAATCACATACGAATTGCCGGGTGCATTGTATGGCAGAACTATAATTGAAAATAAAAAGCACTTTTATTTAACAATGGGTGCCGAATTTCAACTGCCGGTTTCTTCCCTGAAATTACAGCCAAATATCCTCATGATAACATCTCCGTATAAATTTCGTTCAGACCTGAATTGTTCTCTTATCTGGAAAGAGCGTATCAGAGGCGGTTTATCCTGGAGACCGATGGAAGCTATTGTGGTGATGGGCGGTTACCAGTTTCCAAAGTTTGGCCGGAGCAGTTTCTATATGGGATATAGTTATGACTTTGTAATCTCAAAAACCGTGAAATATAATTCGGGTTCACAAGAAATTGTTTTAAGGTATTGTTTGAGCTTTTGATATGTAAATTGACATTTGGGCTACAGTATCGTAACACTGTCCAATAAGTCATAATTTTTCATTAATTTTCAACAATTATGTTTTTTCTTTTTTATTTTATATATTCGTATAGTTGAATTGTGTTAATATAGTATTAAAGAATAAGAAATGAATAGAAATTTTACTCAGGTTATTGTCTTCTTCGTACTTTCTCTGGTTGGTAGTAAAATATGGGCTCAGCAGGATCCACACTATAGTCAGTTTATGTTTAACAAACTTACCTTTAATCCGGGTTATGCCGGGGCTACAGATGGTAAAATTTGTGTTACCCTGCTTCATCGCACCCAGTGGATGGGATTTAGCAGCAAAAATACCCAGCAGGATCCGATTTTGTACAAAGATTTATACCAGGGTGATGCACCGGTTGATTTGGTAGGTTCAATAAATGCAGCCCTTTCGCCAAATGTGGAAAAATTTATGTCCAGAATAGGTGTGGGTTTAACTTTTTCAAAAGATCAGTTGGGATTTGAAACAACGGTAATGCCTAAGTTTTCATTGGCTTTCAGACAGCCATTTAGCAATCAGAGTGTACTGGGCATTGGGGTAGCATTTGGATTGATGCAAAAAGGATTGGATGGAAGTAAATTGAATGCCTTAGACAAGGCGGATCCCAGAGTACCCAAAGGGAATGTACAGGGTACCGGAAACGATATTGATTTTGGCTTATATTATACTTTACCCAGCCTGGGTCGATTGTTCGAGAATTTTTATGTGGGGGCTTCCGTTACGCATATTAACCAAAGCAAAATTACTTATGAGTGGTTTGAACCAACCGGTTCTATTACCATCGATAATAAAATGCACTTTTATATAGTGACGGGTGCAGAGTATCAGCTACCCATTCCCTCCATGCGTTTGCAACCGAATATTCTCATAAAAAAAGACCCTGCTAAAATTCAGGCCGATCTGAACTGCTTTTTACTCTGGAACCAAAACATCCGGGGAGGGCTAACCTGGAGGCCTATGGACGCCGTAGTAGTTCTGGCGGGTTATGAATTTCCATTTGGTTTAAACGTAGGTTACAGCTATGATTTAACCACTTCCAAAATTTTAAAATACAGCTCCGGCTCGCATGAAATAATGATCAGATATTGCTTTGGAATCAAGATTCCACCCCGCCCACGCTATATCAGACCCATATACACACCAAGGTTTATGTAATAAAATGAAAAACTTAACGTTTTCTTAACAAAAAGTAAAATTTGGTTTTTAATACAGTTTTTATAAATTTGCCAATTACAGTAATTTAATTTTTTAGGAACAATGAAGCAATTTAGATGGTTAATCTTCTTCTCTCTGGCGGCTACATTTGCTGGTTGCACACTGAGCAACAATAGGGGAGAATTAGTGGGTGTAGGTGGCAGAAGTGCGTGGTTTCATCCCATGCCTTATGGTACAGTATACATTCCGTCAGGTACGATTCATGTTGGACAAAATGAGCAGGATATTCCCAACTCTATGATCGCACCTAACAAACAAATCACAATTACGGCGTTTTACATGGACGAAACTGAGATTACCAATAACGAGTATCGCCAGTTTGTTGACAACGTATTCGATTCCATTATCCGTGAAAAACTGGGTGACAAATACTGGATTCCATTAATTGACCCAATTACTGAGGAAGAAACCGGAGAGCATGCCATTAATTATAAATTAAAATTAGAACCTGAAGATTTAAAGGCAGGCGATATCAATGATATGTTCTATCAAAATGATGAAATTTATTACCGTACCAAACAAATTGACGTAAGAAAGTTAAAATATAAATACGATTATATTGATTTACGCGCAGCCGCTCAACTTCACAAACAGGATGCCTATAAAACTTCAAAGGCCAAATTCAAGCACGAACAGGTTGTTGAAATTTATCCGGATACTTTAGTATTTATGCGTGATTTTACCTATGCATATAATGAGCCGATTGCAACCATGTACTACTGGCATCCAAAATATGATGAGTATCCGGTGATGGGCGTAAGCTGGTTACAGGCACGTGCATTTTGCCATTGGCGAACTTTCCATTTGAACTCATATTATGCTGAAACGGAACAAAATGGTGTAACTGCTTTCCGTTTACCTACAGAATATGAGTGGGAATATGCTGCACGAGGTGGAAGAGATCAGGCCATGTATCCATGGGGTGGTCCGTATGTACGCAATGCAAAAGGCTGCTCATTGGCAAATTTCAAACCCGGCAGAGGTGATTACGGTGCTGATGGTGGCGTTTATCCAATTCGCGTGGCTTCTTATTTCCCGAATGATTATGGTTTATATGATATGAGTGGAAATTTGGCAGAGTGGACGATATCTGCTTTTGCAGAATCTGGACATTTGTTTTCACATGATTTAAACTCGGATTATCAATATGACGCCCAAAAAGAAGATTCTGAAACCTTAAAGCGTAAAGTAATTCGCGGCGGTTCCTGGAAAGATATTGCACATTATATTTCAAATGGTGCACGCGCTTACGAATACCAGGACAGTGCAAACTCATATGTTGGATTCCGTTGTGTTCAAAGTTATGTAGGCCGCTCTAACAGAGACAAAAAATAAAAATTAAAATAAATCATCAACCAAAAAAAAATTAACAATTAAACAAATGAAAAACAGTTTTTTAGAAAGCAAAGGGTTTAAGTCTTTCATGGCAAAGGCTTATGGAATTGGAGCGTCTGTTGTAATTATTGGTGCACTTTTTAAAATTCTACACTGGAAAGGTGCGGACATTATGCTGATGCTTGGTCTGATGACAGAAGCAGCTATTTTCTTCCTTTCAGCGTTTGAACCACCACATCAGGAGCCCGATTGGACGCTTGTTTATCCTGAATTGGCAGGTTTGGAGTCAAAAGAGAAAAAAGGAAATAAGGGCACTATTACCCAACAGTTGGATAAAATGATGGAAGAAGCCAGAATTGGTCCGGATTTAATCAGCAGCCTGGGTAACGGAATGCGCACTTTAAGCGATAATGTAAGCAACATGAAAGATCTTTCAAGTGCCGTTGTTGCTACTGATGCCTATACTAAAAATGTGCAGCAGGCTGCCGAATCTTTAACCGGCCTGAACACCACTTATTCGAAAGCAACCAATGCCATGGATGGATTGGTGAGTGCATCTGAAGGTTCACGCGAATACGGTCAGCAAATTGAAAAAATGACCAAGAATTTATCGTCTTTAAATTCGATTTATGAATTGGAAATTTCGGAGTCAAATAACCATTTGAAATCAATCAATGAGTTTGTGGGTGGTTTGTCTAAAGTGGTTACTACTTTACAGGATAGCAATACCAATGCGGAAGTATTCAGAGGAGAAATGGATAAATTATCCAAAAATCTTACATCATTAAATAATGTATATGGCAATATGCTTGCAGCCATGAATGTTCGCGGTAACTAAATTTTAAAAAAATCATAATTTACTAATTAAGATAAAATGTCTGGAGGAAAATTAACTGTAAGGCAAAAAATGATCAACATGATGTATTTGGTGCTGACTGCATTGTTAGCGTTAAATGTATCTGCTGAAGTTTTGAAGTCTTTCCACATGGTGGAAGTGAGCATGGACAGTGCAGGAAGAAATATTGATGAGAAAAATGCCAATACCATGAAAAGTATCGCCAAATTTCATAACGATTTAAAGGATGATACCAAAGGTACAGAAGCGTATAATAAATCACTGGAAGTTAAGAAAATTGCCGACGAAGGTTTAAAGTATTTTGCAGAATTAAAGGCAACCCTCATAACAAATGCAGGTGGCCGTAAGCAAACTGACGAGTTTCCTGAAGGGGACCCAAATGAAGAAGTTGCTCAACCTAATAATATAGAATTACACGCAAACTTTATGATCAATAAAGGCGAAGGTGCTAAAGTAAAAGCGAAAATCAATGAGATTCGTACCAAGCTTCTTGCGCTGTGCCCTCCGGAAAAAAGAGCATTTGTAAAAAGTGATTTATATGCCGATGATCCTAAAAATTCTACGCAAACATGGGAGTCGCAATTATTTGAACGTACTCCTTTAGCCGCGGTAATCGCACTGATGTCGAAAACCCAGAATGATATTAAAAATACTGAATCTCAGGTTTTGGATATTTTAAAAGGTACTTTAACAGATGATGTACAGATTGTGACAGATTTTGAAGCCCAGATTATCCCTATTAATGGAACCAACATTACTTTAGGTAATAAATATGAAGCTGACATTTTTCTTGCAGCATCCAGCTCAAGATCTGAGGCAGATATTACTGTGAACGGAAATAAACTGGTTTCAGAAAAAGGAATTGGTAAATACTCAACTACCGTTACCCGTGAAGGTGAAAACAAATTTAAAGCTGTAATTACAACGGTTAATTCAAGCGGTAAAGCAATGAGATATGAAAAAGAAGGCAGTTTCTTTGCCCTGGCTCCATTGGCGGTTATTTCAGCAACCAAAATGAATATTGTTTATATTGGTTTGGATAATCCCATCTCGGTTTCAGTACCTGGCGTTTCAGCCCGAGAAGTTACCGTTTCCTGCTCGGCAGGTGGTAATTTAAGAGCAGATAAAAATAACGGAACTTACCTGTTAACAGTTCAGCAAAATCCGGCAATAAGAAAAGTAACAATTACCGCGACAGTAAAAGGCAGGGTAATGGGTTTTGCAGAATACAGAATTCGCCAGATTCCAAAGCCAACACCTATGTTAGGTCCGATCGAATCAAGCGGTTCGGTATCTCTGGGTATGTTAAAATCTGCCAATTTTGTACTCACCCCATTAAAGGATTTTGCATTTGAAGGAGTAGATTTTAAACCACAAAGCTGGTCTTTGGTTTATCAGCCTAAAAACGGACAGGCAACTGTTGAAAATGGAACCGGAACCGCGATTACTTCAAGGGCAAAAAGTTTCATGAATAATGCCCGTCCCGGCGACCGTTTTATTTTGATGAATATTAAAGCAGTTGGTCCTGCCGGCCTGGTACCATTACCCGCATCGTTATCATTAGAAGTTAGACCTTAATTCGTATTTGAATTTTATAATAAGATGAAAAAATCATTAGGTGTTTTAGTTTTTGTTCTGCTTTCATTGAGTTCAATGGCTCAGGGCGTGTATGATGATTTTATTTACAATCGTCAGGCAGTTACAGAACGTAAAGTAGTTCCATGGCCCTATTTGCGTGAGGCCGATGTAATGTTTGCCAAACGTGTGGTTCGCGTTATTGATACACGTGAAAAACAAAATCAGCCCATGGCATGGCCCAAAAATCCTTTGAGCATTATTTTATACAACGCCGTGAGGGATGGAAAACTCATACCTTATTATAATGATTCACTTACCACTCAAATGTCGATTGAGTACTTCTTAACTCTGGGTACAGATACCGAATATATTGATGTTCCGATTGATCCCAATGATCCTACCTTTACCAGAACCGATACCATTATCAACCCGATGATTCCTGATTTGCGCATCTCAAAATTCAGGTTGGTGGAAGATTGGTTGTTTGACAAAAAACATTCGCAGTTTTTTGTAAGAATTATATCGATTGCACCCCTTTATGCAGTACGTTTGGGTGGTGTTGATTTGGGTGAACAGGATTTATGTGTATTGAAATACCATTCCAATGATGCTGCCGATTTGCGGCATTACCTGATCAATTATGAGGTGTTTAACCGGCAAAATGATGCTGCCCGTTTAACCTACGATGACTGGTTTGAACAGCGTTTCTTTGCGAGTTATATTACCAAAGAAGCCAACCAGCAGGATATGTATATTAAGCAGTATGCCGAATATAAAGATAATGGAGTTGCTGCACTATTAGAGGGTGAAAGAATTAAGAATGAGTTGTTTGAAAAAGAACATGATCTCTGGGAATATTAAGACAAGCTTAACGACAATCGGTTAAAGGATGTCGGTAAGAATATACTTGTTTCAAAATATAAAATGCTGTCAGTTAAATAACTGGCAGCATTTTTTTTTACTACTATTATACAATAATAACTGCATTTAGCGTTTTTATATTGTCAGTAAGAAACAAGGATGATCTAAAACACAATGTTTTAAGAACTGCTTAAAACATCATCTTTATTACCCTTTATAGAATTAGCGGTTTAAAGCCCCAAACAATAATAAGCATAAAAGTATGCTCACGGGTTTCCATTGCTCATGCTGTAAAATTTGTAGCGTTGATTAAACAAATTTAATAATAAGGTCATGACAGCAGTAAAATTAACAACCAGACAAAAAATGATTAACATGATGTACCTGGTATTAACAGCATTATTAGCATTAAATGTATCTGCAGAAATTTTAAAGTCATTCCACCTCGTGGAATTAAAAATGGATCGGGCAGGAGAAAATATGATGATGAAAAACAAGAGCGCAATTGACATGATGGTAAAATACAATAAAGACCTTCCGGATGATCTGATTGGAAAGACAGCTTTAACAAAAGCACTTCAGGTTAAAAAAATTTCGGATGAAGGAGTCAGCTATTTTCAGTTGTTGAAGGAAGAACTCGTTCGTAATGCGGGAGGCCGCGTAAAAACAGATAAACACCCTGAAGGAGATCCGGCGGAGGAATTAAGAAACCCGGATAATACGGAGTTACATGCCAATATTTTCATTACCGAAGGTAGGGGAAAACAAGTGAGAAACAAGATAAACGAACTACGAACCCACTTGATTAACGTACTCGATAAACCTTCGGAACGCATGCATATTAAAAGCGACCTGATTACAGAAGATCCCAGGCTTACATCTCAAACATGGGAGTCGCAGATGTTCGAAAACGCCCCTCTGGCTGCAGTTATAGCCTTACTTTCAAATATTCAGAACGATATCAGAAATACCGAATCACAGGTGCTTGAAGTATTAAAAAATTCAATAACCAAAGGTTTGGAGGCTGTGGATAAACTGGTACCTGCCATTATTCCTGTGAATGGGAACAATATTACCCTGGGAAATCCATATGAAGCAAAAATTTTCCTGGCGGCTTTAAGTTCCAGGTCACAGCCACAAATTGAAGTGAATGGAAAACCATTGAACATTCAGGATGGTTTTGGTAAATATGAAGTGATTGCGAACCACGCGGGAGAAAACAGGTATACTGCAGTAATTACCACAATAAATTCAGACGGGGAGAAAGAAAAATTTGAAACAACCGGATCATTCTTTGCTTCGGTTCCACTGGCTGTAATTTCAGCAACCCGAATGAACGTGGTATATATAGGTTTGGATAATCCAATCTCTGTGTCTGTTCCCGGTGTAAGTTCGCGGGATATGAAAGTTTCGTGCAGTGAAGGAGGTATGCTTACCCCTGGATCAACGGCTGGAACTTATATATTAAGGCCGGGGCTCAATACAACGCAGCATGATCTTACAATTAGTGCTTCGGTAAACGGCAGGTTAATGGGAACCAGCAAATACCGGATCAGAAAGGTACCTAAGCCAATACCCATGTTGGGTTCAATCGAAGCGAGCGGACCGGTTTCGCTGGCCAGAGTGAGGGCTGCAAATACGGTTTCAACGGTACTGAAGGATTTTATTTTTGATGGCGTAAGCTATACACCTCAAAGTTGGGTTTTGGCTTACCAGGCAAGAAATAGCATACAGGTACAAATCGAAAATGGTGTTGGTACGGCCATCAGCGGAAGAATGGTAAATTTCCTGCGTAATGCGCGTCCAGGCGACAAAGTGATTCTTACCAGTATCATAGCAATTGGACCATCCGGTCCGGTACATCTTCCTTCATCACTGGTTTTGGATGTTACACGGTAAAGCGTATGGTTGATTACATTTTGTATTTTAACTATTGATACAAATAGTTTAAATAGTTCTTGCAATTTTATTGGTGATTCATATCTTTGCATCCCCTTTAACAAAAGGGTTAATATCCCAATGGAGGCATAGCTCAGCTGGTTCAGAGCATCTGCCTTACAAGCAGAGGGTCCGCGGTTCGAACCCGTGTGCCTCCACAAAAATCAGAGCGGGTGTGCGTACGATCGCACGCACACCCGCTCTGATTTTTTTTCGCTCTCGCGCTCACACCCACACAAAAGTAGAAAGAGAAAGAGAAAGAGAATGAGTAAGAGAAAGAGTGTTTTCCACTTTCCCTTTCTGTTTCTTTCATCTCAAAGGGTGGGCTTCTTTAAAAGCATTATTCATTACTTCAAAAACTTCTTTTTTTAAATTGTTGATGGCTATAGCGTCTTTGCCTTTTGGAGCTATGGGATCTAAAATAATGGCCCTGTTTATCCCCGGCCATATTTTCCACCAGGCACTAAAATGCCAGCGTTCTTTCATGTCAGGGAAAATTATGGGGAGTACTTCTGTATTTGTACTTGCGGCTAATTTAAAGGCTCCATCGTAAAAGGTGGTTAGCGGCAATTCTGTTTCATTAAAAGTACCTTCGGGGAAAATAGCAATACTGCACTCTTTTTCCAATACCCGCCACATTGATTTCATACTTCGCGTTCGGCTGCCGTTGCTTGATCGGTCAACCAATACTGCAGTTTGCCGGTATATAAAACCAAAAACAGGAATTCTAGAAAATTCAATTTTACCCAAAGCCCTGAAATAATGCGGAATTACTACAAATAGGTTCAAAGCGTCTAAATACGACAAGTGGTTGGCAACAATAACATAATTTTTACCCGTAATAGGAAACTTGCCGGAAATGCTGACATTCATTCCCTTACAAAATAAAAGTATGCGGCTCCAGAACCTGCTCACCCTCCAAATCATTACCCTGAAAGGTAATTTATTGGGGATGCTGAGAATTGCAATGACTGGAAAAAAAAAGAATAAAGTTACCAAAAAAAGTACCGCGATATAACAGGCAAAAACAAACTGAAAAGCAGATTTCATGATTTCTTTATTGTGATGATTTTTGAGTTATACTGATTAGGGAAAGAAAGGCAAAAGTATTAATAAAGCCAAAACATGTTTTATTTTTATCAAATTAATCGTATTGATTCACTTAAATCCACCGTTTGTTCATTATCTATGCTTTTTGTTTTGTGATAATGGCGTTTCCTTTGAATAAATATTTTTGTTATGCCTAAATGGGTAAAAGCTGTATTGATTTCATTTGTATTTGTTATTATCATTTTAACAAGCGCTGTTCTGTATGTGTATTACAATTTGGATCAATTGAAACAGCTTGCATTAAAAGAAGTAAATAAACAATTGAGCGCAACGCTAAGGGCCAAAAGTATTGATGTTACTTTTTGGAACACATTTCCAAATGTTAGCCTGGCATTTAATGAAATCAGTATTGATGATCCCATTCGTAAAAATAAAAAATTACTAAAAGCACAACATTTGTATCTGGGTTTTAATTTTTACGATATCATAAATGAAAAATATCAGATTCAGTTATTAGAACTGGATAGTGGTACGCTGCATTTATTTGTTGATGCAACAAACCAGGCAAACTATCTTATTATTAAAGAATCGGTTCAGGATAGTGCCAGGAAAAAAAGCCCCTTTTCTTTTAAATTAAACAAACTCAAGTTTAATAAAGTTCATTTGGTATATCACAATATTATTCAGGAATTTAACATTGAAACCGCTGTAGAAAATGCACAATTAAGCGGAAGCTTTAGTGATGAAATTTTTGAACTGACCTTATCCCTGGATGCCTGGCTTAAAACCTTTGAATCGGGAGGTACAGAGCTGTTTAAGGAAAAGCACATTCAATTAAGCACGGCACTTTTGGTAGATAGAAAAAAGGACCTGTATACGATTGCAAAAAGTGAATGTAGCATTGATGCCCTTGAACTGGAATTAGCCGGTAAAGTAAAACAACTGAACAAAAAAACTGATTTTGATATACAATTTTCGGCCAATCAGATAAGCATTCAAAACCTGCTCAGTATACTTCCTTTTAAGTTACCGGAATCCATTAACAACTATGCCAGTGAAGGCAATGTGTTTTTTAAAGGCACGCTGAAAGGATTGAAGTCCATAAAGGAATTTCCATTAATCCGGCTAAACTTCGGAATAGAAAATGGCACTTTAACAGACCCCGAATCTAAATTGAAACTGGAGCAGATATCCTTTAAAGGTGAATACTCAAATGGTAGCAAAAAATCACTGTCGGGTTCTGTTTTGAACCTTTCAAAAATTGAAGCAAGTCTGCAAAATCAAAAGTTATATGGCAAATTACAGTTACAGGATTTTGAACATCCCAAACTAATCCTTGATTTTAACGGAAATACTGATTTGGCAGTATTAACCAGGTTTTTAAAAATTCCGGAAATTCAGGAGACCACCGGCGAGCTTCAATTTAGCTGTTCTGTAAAAGGCGAACAAAAAAATAATACCTGGGACTGGTCGGATGCTTATAATGCAGGTTTATTTAAAGCAAATATCACGCATTTAAAAATGCGGGATTTTGAGAAACCCATTACAAATTGCAGCATCGAATCACGATTTACAAACAATATATTAAGCTTTGACAAAGTGTCGCTAACTGCAGGTAAAACGAAGTTACAGGCAAGTGGAAGTATCCATAAAATACTTGATTATGTTTTTGGGAAGCAGCAAAAGCTCACAGCCGAAATGATTATTGAAAGTGATCTTGTAGGCCTGGAAGACCTGCTTATTTATTCCCCCCCAAAAGTCACTGCTACGGATGAAAATAAGCTCGATTACCGAATTTCTGTGGAAATGCATCTGTTACAATTAAAATACAAAAAATTTATTGCCAAAGAACTGAAGGCAAAATTGTGGATAGAACCGGCATATATTGAATTTGAAAAGGTTCAAATGCAAACAAACGGAGGAAATATTACAGCAAAAGCAACTTTGCTGATAGATGAAAAGAGCTATACTTTAAAATCAAATGTAAGTTCAAAGAATTTGAACATCAATGAAGTGTTAAGTGAATTTGATAATTTCGGTCAGGGAGAACTCACCTATAAAAACCTGTTTGGAACCCTTTCGGCAGAAACAGACATGGTTCTTGTTTGGGATGAAAAATTTAATCCGCTCACTGAAAAATTACAGATGGTATCGGATATTTCCATTAAAAACGGTCAGTTGTTGAATTACGAACCCCTGAATTCACTTTCGCGTTTTGTGGATGTAAATGAACTGAATAATTTAAAATTTTCGGATTTTAAAAACGTGATTACAGTAAAAAATAAGGTATTGCATATTCCTGCGATGGAATTAAAAAACAATGCACTCAACCTGAATCTATCAGGTACGCATACCTTTGACAATTACATGGATTATAATGTTAAATTGTCGTTATCTGAATTATTAAGTAAGAAAAGGAAACCGCAACCCAATGAGTTTGGTGAAGAAGATGAAATAACAAATACGATGAATCTTTTTATTACTGTTAAAGGTCAGGCAGATAATCTTAAATTTGCATACGATAAAAGAGCAGTAAAGACGAAAATAAACCAGGATATTAAAACAGAAAAGGAAACAATTAAAGAATTATTCAGGAAAGAGTTTGGAATTAAGAAAGACAGTACGCTCAAAAAAACTGAGAAAAAAAATGAAAAAAATGATGAAATTGAATTTGAACCCAATTAACTGCCGCAAAAAAAAGTTTTCAATTAATTTTTTTTGTACACTCCTGGCTTTGTATAGCATGACCCCGTTGAGCCATGCACAGAGTAAAGTTATTTTTACAGGCGGCTTTAGCATAGCCCCAACAGTTGAATCGGCATTTAATAATGGGGACGCTTATACCATTTACCGGGATTCGGTAAAATCAACGCAGGGGGCACGGCTTACTCTGGGCATACATGCCTGGGTTAACTACTCTATTAAAAAGAACCTGGATATACAGGCAGGAATTGGATACCTGGAAGCAGGTTTTAGCAGGAAGCAAAGTGGATTAATTTTTCATCAATCTACTTATCCAGGTATCGGTTCAGGAAAAATATTGGATGCTACCAATACACAAAGAGATATTACCTACAACTATCGCTTTCAGTATATTCAGCTGCCTGTAATGTTAAATACTTATGTAAAACGATCGGGTGATTTTAAATGGGTATTTAATTTTAGTGCGGGATTGGTTGCCAATATTTTATTAAAGCACCAGATACAGGCTAACCTCAATCCCGGATTTACCATAGAAGGCCAAAAATCTTTTAAAATAGATTCAACCGGTTTTGATGCCAGATTGTTTGCTTTGAACCTGATAATCGGATCAAAAATTGAATACAAAGCCGATAAAAATAAAATCTATTTTATACAGCCTTTATTGGGTTACTACCCATTATCTGTTTCAGGTGGAGATATCAGATCAAATCCATGGTATTTTACCATCAATGTTGGCATCATGTACAGTTTAAGTAACCTGCGTGCCGGTAAATAAATTTACAATTCGTGTTTATGGTATACTTATAAATGAATACCATGAAGTGTTACTGGTGCATGAAAAAATGCCCCAATTACATTTTACCAAATTTCCGGGCGGGGGACTGGAATTTGGAGAAGGTTTACGCGAATGCCTGGCCAGGGAGTTTAAAGAAGAAACCGGTATTGATGTAGAGATAGGGGAGCATTTATATACTACAGATTTTTTTCAACCCAGTATTTTTCGACCCACTGATCAGTTATTGGCCGTATATTACAAGGTAAATCCCGTTTCTATTCCTGTAATTATCGATTTGGAAGAAAAAGAAATAACCATGGGTAACAGAACCGAGAATCTGAGATTCTTTTGGAGTAAAATTGAAAATTTTGATATAGAGCAACTCACATTTCCGGTTGATAAAATTGTAGCACAAAAGTTTTTACACTGATTATTATTTTGCAATAATAAAACAGGTGAAAAAAGGTATGAGTTATGAGTTATGAGTTATGAGTTGACTTTCTCATACCTCATAACTCATACCTCATAATTCATACCTTCTTTAATTTACATATATCTGTTTCCAACCCAAACAAAGCGTTTGCTTACAAATTCGCTGTTGGCAAAACTTGCGTTGCCTGCAGGGTTTCCACCGGTTAAGTGAAAATCGCTGAATGCAGCATGGGAATTGATAAAGCCGGCACCCGTAAAGTTAAAACTAACCGGTACAAATGCACTGTTCATTTCTTCTGCAATTCTTGTTATGGTGGTTTCATCGGTGGTATAGGCCCCGCAGGTAAGCGCGCCTTTTTCCTGAACCAATTTCTTAGCCAATGCAAGTGAATCTTCAACCCCGTCGGTTTTAATGATAAATACGATGGGACCAAAACATTCGCGATTAAAAATATCCGATTGGGTTTTGTCCAGTTCTATCACAACGGGCGAAGCAATCCGCGCATCTGCAAACTCTTCATTTTTTATTGGTTTTGAATCTAAAATAAGTGTACCTCCCAAGTTTTTGGCTTCCTGAACGCGCTTGTGGGTAGCTTCAGATTGTATGGCACCCAATGTGCCCGGACCTGCCTTTGGGTTATCAATCAAACCGGTAATTGCATCTGCGATTCCTTTTACAACATCTTCATAGGCTACAATTCCTTCACTGGTTTGAACGCCATGTTTACTTACAAAAATATTTTGAGGGGCCGTACACATTTGTCCGCTATATAAGCTGGCGCTAAAGGCAATATTGCCCAATACAGGTTTCAAATCGGTAACCGAATCCAAAATAATAGAGTTAACGCCTGCTTTTTCTGTAAAAGTAGTTTTAGGCAAACTTTCAATATAATTTCCAAACTCGCTGCTACCGGTATAATCAATCATTTTTACTGCTTTGTGTTCAGCCAGTAATTTGGTGATGGGTTCAGCGCTTTTATCAACGGCAAGTTGTATGGTTTTCGGGTTGAACCCAGCTGCTGCAAGTGACTTCTGCAATTCTTCAACAACAATTGCAATTGGCAGAACAGCTTTGGGATGCGGCTTGATAATGCATGCATTTCCTGTAATTAAAGCGGCAAAAACACCCGGCACTGTATTCCATATGGGAAAGGTAGAGCAACCAATTACCAATGAAATTCCCTTAGGTTGTGGTATCCAGGTTTTGTGTATTTTTAAATCAAATTTACCCATTGGTTTGATCCAATCAACTTGCTCAGGCACACTTTTTAATTCGCGATAACCCATTGCCACCGCTTCCAGGGCACGGTCGCTTGCATGCGGACCACTGGCCTGAAAGCTCATCATAAATGCCTGTCCGGTGGTATGCATAGTTGCATAGGCGATATCAAAAAAGCGTGATTTTAGCTGATCCAAACATTCTATTAAAACTCCGGTACGATCATCAATACTAGTTTTGCTCCAGGCGCTTTGTGCATCTTGTGCATTGTTTATTAAAGTTTCAACAGAAAATGCAGGATATTGAACCCCAATACCTACCTGTAAAAAAGGGGAAACTTCTTCACCCAGCCATGCGTTGGCATGCTCATTGTTCAAACCCTGAAAATTATTGTTCATGGTTGAACTCATCCAGAATTTAGCTTTGGCATCTGCGTCTTCAGCGTATGCTTTGGGGCTTTCGGGGTAGGGAGAAAAATAGGTTCTTTCGGTTAAAGCCTTAATAGCAGCATCGAGTGTTGCTTTATGTTTTTCAAATAAACGCATAGTAGTGTTCATATAAAGGGATTTATTGAAATTTGGTTTGATATTTTCGGATGCAAAATTATTTTAATAAGTGGAGTTGCCAAAATAATTAAGTATTTAGGCTTTAAATACAGTGAGTTACAATTAAACGTCGGAGTATTGAGTAAATACATTTGCAAAAAGCGCAAAACTGCATACATTTGCACCCCCTAAGAGAAAAAGAAACGGAGAGCGGGAGCAGGGGAGCAAGGCAAGAGAAGAGGCGGAAACAGGACGGTTTGAAAGATAAATGTGAATAAACATTAAAAATAA
>JAUXUD010000035.1 GCA_030680835.1 Bacteroidota bacterium | reverse complement strand
TTAAAAGATTGGCCTGTAGATAATGAATCAAATGAACACAAATGTAGCAGACCTTGAGCAAGGCCTATTAGTCGCAACGATTGGCCTTGCGGCTTGGGATGCGGGCCAAGGCCAAACTTTTTTACATTTGCCAGTTATTGTAATAAGTCTTGCCCCGATAGCTATCGGGGTTGGGTACCTTTTTGATCAAGCAAAAAGGTACAAAATAATCAAATGTCACAGATTATAACGTTATATAAAATGCCTCCCAAAAAGCCATAAAAACAATCTCATTCATGCATTAGCCTAGAATTTCCAGGCTAAGGTTACAAAGTAGTTTCTACCCGCAGCCGGTATATATAATGGGAAATTACCTCTGTTGCCATTGGCATCAATGCTGTTTGCGCCACTTAAACTTCCGGCAGGTGCGTATTTTACATCTGCCAGATTATTCATCTGAAAACTTAATACCGGATCACCCAAATGAACCCATTGCTTCAAATGAATTGCCAAACGTAAATCAATGAAACTAAAGGCGGGAATGGAGATGTTTTTGTTACCGGTATTGTCCATATATTGCATTCCCACATAACGATATAAAAGCTCGGCACTAAGCCAATTTAAAGGGAGATATCTGATTCCTAAATTCTGAATGCTTGAAGGGGTGAATCCCAGTGGGGAGTTTTTATAAATCACTAATGTATCAACGTATAAATATAAACTATCGTTGCTGCTTTCAACTGATTTAAAGTGCTGGTTCAATTTCTTTATTCGATTATTGCTAAATGATGAACTCAAAAAAACATGCAATTTTTTATGAACCATCCAGTTTATATCCATCTCCAATCCCCTGCGAAAACTTTTTCCTACATTGCCGGTAATCTGATATCCAAATGCGTTTACCTGACCCAAACCCACTATCTGGTTGGTAAATTCCATGGCATATAAATTAATTTTAGATTGCAGGGTTCGGGTATTTATTTCATGTCCGAGTTCAAGGTTAAATACCTGTTCAGGCTTTATCTCATTCTGTTTGGTATCTTTGGTTGCAAAATCGTCCTGGAAATAATCAAATCGGGTAGGTTCGCGCATGCCCATACCTGCCATAAAATAAACAGATTGTGTTGAACCCAATTTAACCCGGGCTCCTATTTTAGGATTCACAAACAACCAGTTCATCGGGTCCACTTTATAAGGATCTTGCTTTATCTGAAGATCTTTGCCGCTATATTTAAAACTTGTTGTACGCACTTGCAAATCGGCAAACAGGTTGAGCTTTTCTGTAAGGTCGAAATTGACTTTTACAAATCCGCTCAATTCTTTTTTATACCCGGTATTAAAATACACTTTGTGATCCTGAAGCTGCACACCTTGCGGAATCATACTCCCCCAGTTAATTTCCATAAAATGATCTGAAACAAATGAATTTGCATGCAGTCCTGCTGTAAAATCGAGTTTCCCGGAGTGGTAATTATAGGTAATAAATGCGCCTCTAAAATGTTGGTCCAAACGGTATGAACTCATCATGTCACCTGCAGCAGTAAAAGTATCTGAACCTACTATTGCATCAGGCATATTATAGTAGGAAAATCCAAGTCCCCAAAAGCCCGGGTAAAGGAATTGAAATTTTGGGGCATTGCCTTTTACATAATAAGCAGAAGCAGAAAGGGTTTGGCTATGTGTTAACTGCAGGGTGTATTGTAATTGATAAAATTGTTGTTTAAAAGCATCGGTCTCGCCATTGATAAAGGTATTGGTTTTATTGTTGGCATCATAGGTAGCTTTATCAATTCCCAGGTATGAAAGTTCACTTTGTGCATTGCCGCCAAACAAGTTTAGTTTTAATACAGAACGCTTGTTAATATATGCTGCACTAAAAGCATAAGATTGAATGGCAGCTCCCGAATGTTGTCTGAACCCATTTGTTTTTAGCTCACTGTACCTGCCGTAAAACATAAAATGACGTGACAGTATTCCACTCTGAAACTCAGCTGCAACCCTACTGGCTCCAAAAGAACCCAAACCCGTGCTGAGTTTCACTTCGGAAACCGGGGAAAGATTTTTGGTTAACAGGTTAATACTACCCCCAAAAGCAGAAGTGCCATTGGTAGATGTTCCTACACCGCGTTGAATTTGAATGCTCTCGGCACTGCTGGCCAAATCGGCAAAATTATTAAAAAATACACCCTGGTTTTCAGGGTCATTTACCGGTATCCCGTTTACTGTAGTATTTATCCGGGTTTGATCAATGCCTCTTAATCGAAAAAAACTATAGCCAATGCCTGAACCATTATCGCTATACGAATTTATTCCGGGTGTATAATTAATGAGGGTAGGGATATCGGCACCGTAGTAACGCGCCTCAATTTGCTTTCGGTTCAGCATGCTATAGGTAACCGGCAATTTTTGGGTAGCTTTAATTCCAATAATTACAGCTTCCTGTAATGTAGTTTTCGACAAGCTGGTGTCGGTTTGAGCTTTAACTGAGCCGGCTAATAACAGCAAAGGCAAAACAGTTTTAATAGTTTTAAACATTTTAATTGAATTGAAGTTAAACAAAACCACCTGGCTGAGGTTGCCAAGTAGTATAATCTGTTAACCTCTATGGAATAAGTTCAGTTGAAAACTGAACCTGCAGCCAATTTGAATACCAAAACCCGCGTTGTTTTTTCTAAAAATTGACTTACTTTTCCCTACGCAGGTATTACCCCGATCAGGTTCCAAGAGTTTGATCTCAGCTTGGTTTTACTCGTTTAAACGTATAAAACCAAGCACCCCTAAAGACTTGGCAAATGTATAAAACTTTACCGTTAATCAAAATTTGAAACAAAATTAATGAGTCATTAAACCTTTTATGGTGCATCTCATCAAAACAAATTGCAAATTTGAAGGCCAAACAATAAAACTAATCCATTTATATCTTGAACGCAAAATTTTACAAACTACTGGTATATACGCTTTTTTTGTTGGTTCCACACATAACTCTTCAGGCTCAAAATATTAAAGTTTCGGGAAAGGTGTTTGAAAAAGCCACACTGTTGCCCTTGCAGGGAGTTCGGGTTGCATGCTATCAAAACGGTAAAATTACAGCCGGAACGGCAAGTAATGCAAAAGGGATTTTTGAAATAAGCATAAATAAACCCGACACCTGCCTTTTGGTTTTTAGTTATCTGGGCTTAAAAACAAAAAATCAAACTGTTATAGTTAATGAAGATAAATATATAGGAGCTGTTTTTTTGGATAAAGCCGAAAAATCATTAAAGGAAGTTACCATTGAAAGCACCGAAATCCGCGTTGAACAAAAAGGAGATACAACCAGCATTAATGCCAATGCATTTAAGGTAAATCCGGATGCCACAACAGAAGATTTAATTAAAAAAATGCCGGGATTAACGGTTGAAAACGGAACGGTTAAAGCCCAGGGTGAAGAGGTAAAAAAAGTGTTGCTGGATGGAAAAGAATTTTTTGGGGATGATGCCCAAATGGCGCTTAAAAATCTACCTGCCGAAATTGTAGACAAGGTGCAAATATTTAACCGCCTGGGCGATCAGGCGCAGTTTACCGGTTTCAACGATGGCAACACCGATAAAACCCTCAATATAGTAACAAAAACAGGCCGTAATAACGGAACTTTTGGAAAAGTATTTGCAGGATACGGAACCGACGACAGATACCAGTCGGGGGCAGTGCTTAATGTATTTAAAGGCAACCGCAGAATTACCGTATTGGGTATTGGCAACAACATCAATCAGCAAAATTTTTCGATGCAGGATTTATTTGGAAGCAGTGCCGATGCCACCAGAATGAGAGGTGGCGGTGGCATGGGACGCGGCGGCATGGGTGGTGGCGGCGGTCCCGATATGAGTAACTTTTTTGTGGGGCAGCAATCGGGTATCAATATTACCAACTCTATTGGAGTTAATTATGCTGATCGCTGGGGCACAAAAACGCAGGTTTCGGGAAGTTATTTTTTTAATAACAGCAATACCACAAGCAACAAATCATTGCAACGACATTATTTAATGAACCCCGAAAACGACCAGCTTTATAATGAAGACTATTCTTCAAAAACCATCAATTTCAACAATCGGTTCAACCTAAGGCTGGAGCACGCATTCGATACGTTTAATACCCTTATTTTTACGCCCAGGGTGAGTTTTCAAAACAACGATGCTTTTACTTCAACTTATGGAACTAACTATATCCTCAATAAATTAATTAACAGTTCGGAGACTGATAAAGAGGTTAGTAATAAAGGACTTTCATTAAACAGTAACTTGCTATTCCGGCATAAGTTTTTAAAAGTGGGTAGAACCATTAGTTTTAACCTGGGAATTGATGGAAATCAAAAAAACAATCAAACCGACCAAAATTCAAATAATATAAGTATTGACTCGCTGGGCACGCAATTTCCGGATGCGGTGAACCAACGCAGTATAACCAAAACCGAAGGCCGAACCGGGTCGGCTAATATTACCTATACCGAACCTTTAAGTAAAACTTCACAGCTTTTATTTAGTTACAGTCCTTCATATACAAATAACCAGGCCGATAAACTCACCCATATTTTTAACAATAGTACCAAGGAATACGACTCGATAAATACTTATTTATCAAACAAATTCGACAATACCATCATTACCCAAAAAGGAAATATTGCATACAATTTCAATAACGAAAAAAATACATTTACTGTAGGATTTTCGCCACAACGGGTTGAATTAAACAGCATGCAGTTGTTCCCGGTAAACTTGCCTTTTAATAAGACTTTTTTTAATGTTTTAACCCATGTCACCTATTCTTATAAGTTTACCAACAGCAAAACATTTAGAGTAATTTACCGCACCAATACCAACACGCCCGGCATCACCCAAATGCAAAATGTAGTTGATAACAGCAATCCGTTTTTATTAAGCGCCGGAAATCCCAATTTAAAACAGGAAAACTCGCATATTGCATTGATTCGTTACGGTGCAAACAGGCATGAAAACGCACAATCTTTCTTTATTTTTGCCATGGCTAACTTGACCAATAACTATATAGCCAACGCTACGTATTCGGCCACCAAAGACACACTCATACAGAATGGAGTTACCTTGCGCAAAGGTTCGCAATTGTCGTATCCGGTAAATTTAAACGGCAATTTATCGATGCGCACTTTTATAACCTACGGTATGCCGATAGCACTCATAAAATGCAATCTCAACCTCAATACCGGCATCAATTATACCTCTGTGCCGGGATTAATCAATTACCAAACCAATTATGCAAACACACTGAATATAAACGGTGGATTTGTTTTGGGCAGTAATATCAGTCAGCAAATAGATTTTACCTTAAGTCATAATGCCAATGTAAACCTGGTTAAAAACACCTTACAGGCACAAACCAGCAATAATTATTTCATCAATACCAGTGGTTTAAAAGCCAATTTTATGTTCCTCAAAGCTTTTGTTCTCAGTTCCGATTTAAGTTATACCCATTACCGGGGTTTGGGTTCAGCATTTAACCAGGATTTTTTACTCTGGAACGCAGCTTTTGCCTATAAATTTCTTAAAAACAGGGCAGGCGAAGTTCGCTTTTCCGTATTTGATATCATGAAGCAAAATAACAGCATTGCGCGTTCGGTAACCGAAACGTATATCGAAGACAGCCGCAGCAATGTTTTGCAGGCGTATTTTATGCTCACCTTTACGTATAATATCCGAAAATTTACGGCAATGGCAACAACGCCCCCAAGCCCAAAACCAGATGAAAATCGAAAAGGTAATCGGTAAACTGTAAACTGTAACCGGTAATCGGATTATTAATTGCCACGTGCTTTAGGGCTACTGAGATTGCACCACTGACGTGGTTTTTAAAATTTAACTAAACCACACATCGTACATTGTACATCGTACATCGTACATTGTACATCGTACATTGTACATCGTACATCGTACATCAAATTCACCGATTACCGCATTTGAATGGTGCAGCTAATCATTTTGTGGTCACTAAAATTAATTGTATGTGTGCGGTAATTAAAACTTTTAAAGGCAGGATCGTGTAAAATATAATCAATGCGGAAGGAGGGCATTTTGCCAATATAGGTTCGGCTCATTCCCCAGCCCGATTCTTTAAATGCATCTTTTAAATCTCCCCGTATTGTTCGGTATGTATAACTGGTTGGCGAGTCGTTAAAATCGCCGCAAATAATTACTTTATACGGACAGTTAACCAGGTTTTCTTTTAACTCTTCGGCCTGAACCGACCTGCTAATAAATGCATATTTGAGTTTTGAACCAATATGTTTTACCTGCCCAACCTGCATGGCTTCGTTGGGGCTTCTTAGTTCCTGTATGGTTTGGTAATCTTCTTTGTCGAACACAATAGATTTTAAATGGGTGCTTACCACTCTGATTGTATCGTTGTTTACAACAATATCTGCAAAAACGGTAAGGTTGCTGTTATTGTTGATCCGCTCCACGAAGCCTTTATTAATGATTGGATACCTGGAAAAAAGACTTACCCCATAACCGGTTTCCTGCCCATCTGCATTTACGCTATAATAATTTTTGTACTGCCTGAAAAATTCTTTGAATAAAGGCTTTTCATAATTGCCACCCAAATTGGCAAACTCCTGAAAACAAAAAATGTCGGGCTTCAATGCAGCAATTTCCTGAAAGAAAAAAGTGGTATCATTATTCTTTCTGTCGTATGCCCCCATATAGTGCGTATTAAAACTTACTATATTAATTTTTTGAAGTCTGGAATCTTTATTTTTTTTTGGAAAAAACTGAATATACGATGTGATGTGATTTATGCCAAGCAGCAACGAAATAACTGAGATAAAAACAAATTTTTTCAATTGTACCAGCCAATAAATTATCATCAAAAAATTTAAAGGCACCAGCAGCGGATATGCCAGTCCGAAAAATGCGATGGGCCAAAAATCGGCCGGACTGATATAAGGTGCCAGGTACGCCATTAACAGGCATAGGGCTACAATGCAGTTGAGTACGAGAAAGATGATATTAATAAAATTAAGTTTCAATGGGCTTATTAATCTTTACTGGCTTTAAACAATATTTCCTTTTCTGTTTTACTTAAACTTTCATATCCATTTTTCGATATTTTATCCAGAATCATGTCTATTTCATGTTGGGAAGGTTTTTTGTTGTTTTCAACCCGCATATAGGTAGTACGATGGTGAATTTTCATTTTAGGTTTGGGCTTGAACCAGGAAGCGATGTCACCAAAAAACCGATTAAATGCATTTACATAGGGACTTTTGCTGTATAAAAATTTGATAAACACATAACCAAAAGCTGCCCCGCCTAAATGGGCAATATGGCCACCTGCATTACCATTGGGAATATTGATTAAATCGAGCAAAACCGAAAATAAGGCGATATACTTCAGTTTTACTGAACCCAATAAAAACAAAGAGATGCGATAATCGGGCAACAAAGTTGCTGTAGCAACTACAATGGCCAACACTCCGGCCGAAGCACCGAGTGCATACGATTGACCTACACTGGCCGAAAAAGCAGGAAAAATATTGAAGAAAAGGATATATAAAAGCGCTCCGAAAAACCCACCCAAAAGGTATACCCTGTAAGTTTTTGCATTGCCTAAATATTGTTGAAACAATTGTCCGAACCAATAGAGCCAAATCATGTTAAATAAAATATGAAGCAAGCCTTCATGCAAAAACATATACGTGAAGATGCTCCAGGGCTGGTATATTAAATTACCCAATGATGCAGGCAACATAAAAAGTCGGGTAATCCAATGGCTGGTATCTCTTGAATTGGCCAGGTAAAAGATTACATGAATGAATGCAAACGCAATAAAAACCATTACATTAATCATAATGATTTTTATAACCGCATTATCCTGCCTGAGACGATATTTTATTTCTTCGAGTACCGACATTTTTCAATTTCAAACATACACATACCGTTGCGCTTACAAAAGTAAGCAACGAAAAATTTTAACCTTTGGTGTAAATTACCTGTGGCTAATACATACTCCTTCGATTGGTCTGGTTCCAGTATTTTATTAAAATGTAACCAAACAACATGCCTCCCAAATGTGCAAAATGGGCTATATTATCAGCTGGATTGTTTCGCAATCCGGAGTATAATTCCCATAAACCCAAACCGATAACTACATATTTGGCTTTTACAGGAACCGGGATAAACATAATCAGCAATTCGGTGTTTGGAAACAGCAACCCAAATCCCAGTAACAACCCAAATACCGCGCCGCTGGCTCCAACTACCGGAACGCTCATTTTCGATTCGAGCATCATTTGCGCAATTTGTTTGGCATCGTTCACATAAAGCGGATTTGTTTTATCAAGATTCCAGGCCGCTAAAAAATCGGCAATCTGACTGGCGTTGGCGTAGAGATTGTCTTTTTGAATGAGCAAATAAAACGAATCATAATCCGGATTCTGGGCAAACACTTCGATAGCAGATTTAATTTTATTAATTTCGATGGCATTGATGCCCAGGTAAAGGGCTGCGGCTCCAAATGCGGTAACGAAATAATAAATGAAAAAGCGTTTCGGGCCCCAGTAACTCTCCAGTTTGCTGCCAAACATCCATAAGCTAAACATGTTAAAAAACAAGTGCCAGAAATCGCCGTGCATAAACACATGCGTTAAGATTTGGTATGGCTTAAATAATTTCGATTCGGGGTAATACAATCCCAATATATGGTTGATGTCTGCCTTGCCCGTTTGAACCAATACGTAATGCGCAAAAAAACAAAGCGCATTAATAATTAAAAGGTTCTTAACCACCGTGGGCATATTCGAAAATCCTGAAAGTCCGTTTTGTTGATACATCTATAGTAAATAATGCGGCAAATTAAACAATAATTTCAATACGAAATACAGATTTAATATCGCATGGGGCTACGGGTATTGGTGGAACCGCTTGTAAAGACGCGATTAATCGCGTCTCTACCAGTTTTTCTAGAACATCCTTGCTATTTCCGTGAGTGACAGCGTTTTGATACACGCCTTTCCATCGGGAGCAAACTGTGGCTCCGAACAGGCAAACAATTCATCCACCAGGCTGTTCATTTCTTCGTAACGCAGGCGGGTACCGCTTTTTATTGCCGCTTTTTTGGCCAGGGTTTTGGCAACCACCTTGTTTTTATTCGATTCGGTTAATTTGGTGGCTTTATAAGTTTCAATAATGGCGGCGACCAAATTTTGTTCGTTTTCCAAATGCAGTTCGGCCGGCAAACCATTAATTACATATGCGTTTTTGCCAAATGAATTGATGGTAAAACCCAGTGCACCCATCTCGGGGAGAATTTCCAGCAAAATAGCTTCATCGCCCGGAGGTAAATTAACCGCTTTGGGAAAAAGCAATTGCTGACTGGCAATAGGAGTTTGAACCAGGGCTTGCAGGTAACGTTCGTATAAGATCCGTTCGTGGGCGGCTTGCTGGTTTATCAGCATCAACCCGCTTTTTATGGGGGTAACCACAAACTGGTTGTTTAACTGAAAGAAGGTACGGTTTTCGGGAACCAGATCATTATTTAGCAAGGCTTGCTTTTCAGCTGGTGCTTCTGGTTTATTTCCAATTACCGGATTAAAAAGCGATTCCCAGTTTTGCGTTGATTGTTTGCGTTGTTGCTGATACAATTCTTTAAAATTACCCAACTCACTCCCCGAATTACCAACCGTTCCTTCCTTACCGTTTTCGGTAAAGCTCGCATGTTTTTGCAAATCGGTAAACTGTAAATTCATGAACCGGTTGTCATCAAAATTGGGATCAGCAGGCGTTTGCACATATTCGCCCAATGCTTTGCGCACAACTGCTCTTATAATCTGGTACACATTTTTTTCATCTTCAAATTTCACCTCTGTTTTGGTAGGATGAATATTGATATCAATTTGTGAAGGATTGATTTCGATATTGAGCACATAAAACGGAAATTGCTCCTTGCTCAGCATGCCTTCAAAAGCGTTTTGAACCGCATGGTTTAAATAAGGGTCCCGGAAAAAGCGCCGGTTCACAAAAAAATATTGCTCTCCCCGCATCTTTTTTGCCACTTCGGGTTTGCCAATAAATCCGGTTACATCTATTATGCTTGTTTGTTCATTTACCTCAAGAAAATCTGAAGCCGCTCGATCATCAAAAACTGCCAGCACCCGGTTCAAAAAACTCCCGCTTTTAAAATCAAACTGCAGCTCATCATTATGCCAGAGTTGAAAAGCAATTTCGGGGTTCGACAATGCGCCCCGAGTAAACTCTTCCACAATATGTTTCCATTCCACCGGATTCGATTTCAAAAAATTCCTTCGGGCGGGAATATTATAAAACAGGTTTTTAACTGAAATACTGGTTCCAACCGGACTGGCAACACTTTCCTGGGTTTTTACTTCCGAGCCTTCAATTAAAATATAAACGCCCAGTTCATCCTCTGCTCTTTTGGTTTTTAGTTCCACACGAGCCACCGACGCAATACTGGCAAGTGCTTCGCCTCTGAAACCCATGGTATTTATTTTGTAAATATCCTCGGTTAATGCAATTTTAGAAGTGGCATGGCGTTCCCAACAAAGGCGTGCATCACTGGCACTCATTCCGGAGCCATTATCTACCACCTGCACCAGGGCTTTGCCTGCATCTTTAATATAAATTTTTATTTCTGTACTACCCGCATCAACCGCATTGTCAATCAATTCTTTTACCATGGAAGCAGGGCGTTGGATCACCTCACCGGCCGCAATCTGACTGGCAACATGTTCGGGCAAAAGTTTTATGATATCGGGCATTTGAAAACAAAGGATTATAAAGGCAAAAATAGGCTATTAAATTGTAGAAAATAAATTTAGAATAAGAATGTGTATTACTTATTGGGAATGAAACAGGCAACTTAGTTCAATCATTATTAATCAAATTGAGTGTCTGTTTTCAGCTTTTCTTTAAATGGAAATTTCTATTCAAATTCAATTAATCATCAGGATTAATCGCACAAGCATTATCTTCAAGTATTATGCATTATCAAATGTTCAACCGATAAAAATCAGTTATAATTTCAACCACAAATATTGAGAAAGAGTAATCCTTTCCTGGTAATAATTCACTAATTTTTCAATGTCGGAATTAAAGGATGGATTTATAAAGCAAAGTTTAAGTTCCTTAAATTTTTTTGTGAACATTTCTAAAGTTATTTCATTTTGAATTATAGCATTATAAAACTGATTTTTATTCCATGATTTTTTAGGTTCGATTAAAGAAAGTTTAAATATTTCTTTTAGTTCTTTTTTTGTAATAAAATCAATTGCATCTTCTAATGAGTCAGACGCAATAAGAAAATTATGTTTGAATAATATTTTGTTAGTATCGGTTTCATTTATTCCCATTAATCTTGTGTGATACCATGATAATTCCTTGTCAATTGCCTGTCTTATTTTTTTATACTTAAATGTATTGATTACATCAAAAAGATAAATCTTTTCAAGCCACGTCAGATTTTTTATAAGTTCTTTCATCAAAACTGAAAAATCACAAGTATATTTTGATTGTAAAGAAGATGAAAGGATATCAGACCTTCGTCCCATCTTGCCTACAAACTTATTCACAAGCGTGATATACATTTGATATACATCTTGATTTATTGTGATGTCATAGAAAGATAATATTCTATTGCTAATCATTACTGGTCCTATAATATCTGTCCAGTCTTCGTTAGTTGACTTACTGAAATGCGCTTTTTGCAAATTTACACATTCTATGAATTCTAGTTTACCTGAATATTCAATTTCAATTAATGAAAGATCGTACTTAACCAACTTGTAGTTTTTTTGTTTAATTAAAGGTGTCTCAAAATCACGAATAATTGGTGCTGAATCGATATAGCTTGATTTATCTCTGTTTTTAGTTAGCAGCCAAATAGAAAATGCAATTAAAATAATGATTAAAAAAGCAGTCATAATACAATAGTATGAATAATATTAAAATTATTGATGCCAATTGAGAAAACTGTATCTTAGAAAATACTTAACCGGTTCTCGCTGATAAACATATAATAAGGAAGTGGTAGGCGATATTACCTTAACCGACAAACGCACCCAACGAGATAACCTTTTTTATCTTGATCCGAATAATGTAATGATGTGGTTACAGACGTTAAAAACCATTTTGGATATATTTACAAAGCCAGTTCTAATGAAATAAACTTTTAAACAAGCTAAAATTCAGCATACCAGCTTAAATTCAAAAAGTAACACCCTTCATGCGTGTTTTTTTTTGATAATAAAGTTTAAAACGGGAATGTAAACTGTTAAAGTCATCTGTACAATCGGTTTTCCTGTCATATGTGCAGAGAATATCATTAGTACTACCGTTATTCCAATAATGTATACAACGAAAGCCTTCTGTACGGTCAGTTTTCCAATAATGTATACAACAAAAGCTATCTGTATGATCGTTATTCCAATAATGTATACAACGAAAGCCATCTGTACGATCGGTTATTCTATAATGAAAGAGTGAATGTCATCGGTACGATTGGTTACCCTTTAAATAGTCCCTGACAGGCGCCCGGTATAGGGAAGCAAAAAGAAGAGTTTGTATAAAAGGCTATTGCAGGCATAATATCCTGCTATCTTGTAAAACTAAACCTACGCCAGGGTTTCGGCTTGCAATGAACGGAGATCGCTTATTAAAATCTGTAAACTATATAAATATTTTCCGAATATTTATAACAGTTTGCAATGCGCTTCAAATAAAATTTGCACATAATGCATGTTTATATGAAAGCTGTTTTAGTTTATCCTTTGTTTACAGATACTTTCTGGAGTTTTAAATATGCCATGAAATTTATTGCCAAAAAGGCAACACATCCGCCTCTGGGTTTATTAACCGTGGCCGCAATGCTTCCGTCCAACTGGGAGTTAAAGCTAATTGACATGAATGTTATGGCATTGAAGGATAAAGAACTTGAACATGCAGATCTTATTTTTATCAGCGGCATGTCGATACAAAATGAATCGGCAGCGGAAGTAATTGGCAGATGCAAAAATTTAGGCAAAACCATTGTGGCGGGCGGACCTCTTTTTACTTCGGCTTATAAAGAGTTTGAAGGGGTTGATTATTTTGTGCTAAATGAGGCAGAGATAACGCTACCGCTTTTTTTGGAAGATTATAAAAACGATTGCGCTAAAAATATTTACACCACCGATGTATTTCCTGAACTAAATAATACCCCCATTCCGCGCTGGGAATTAATTGACATGAAAAAATATGCTTCCATGAGCATTCAATACTCACGCGGCTGTCCATACAATTGCGAATTCTGTGATATCACCAATCTTTTCGGACGTGGTGTTAGAACCAAAAACAAAGAGCAGGTTATGGCAGAACTGGAAAGTATCTATGCAAACGGATGGAGAGGTAATGTTTTATTTGTTGATGATAATTTTATAGGGAATAAGAAGAAGTTAAAAAAAGAAATATTACCGGCCATGGTTGAATGGGCGGCAACAAAAAAACATCCTTTTCTTTTTGGTACCGAGGCATCCATAAATCTTTCCGACGATGAAGAACTCATGCAACTGATGGCAAAAGCAGGTTTTAATTCGGTATTTGTTGGCATTGAAACCCCCAATGAAGAAAGTTTGGCTGAATGCAATAAATTGCAAAACAAGAACCGCGATCTGGTTGCAAGTATTAAAAGAATTCAAAAAGCGGGAATAGAAGTTCAGGGTGGATTTATTGTTGGTTTCGATAATGATCCGGCTTCGATTTTTGAAGTAATGATTGAGTTCATACAAAAAAGCGGAATTATCTCTGCCATGGTGGGTTTGTTAAATGCACCCATTGGTACAAGACTTTACAAAAGGCTCGAAAAGGAAAAAAGATTATTAAAAAGTATTTCAGGCGATAATACCGATTCAAGCATGAACTTTATTCCTGTTATGAACCGGGACAAACTACTTAATGGTTACCGGAAAATTATCAGTGGAATTTATTCGCCGAAACCTTATCATGCCCGTGTAAAAAGATATCTGGAAGAATACAGGCCTATGAAAAAGCTACGTTTGCAAATGAGTGATTCATTGCCGCTGTTTAAATCCATTTGGTTTATTGGTATAACCGATAAGGCAAGATTTCACTATTGGAAACTCTTTTTCTGGTCCTTGTTCAGGCACCCCAGGCTTTTCGGTTTGGCCATAACTTACGCTATTTATGGGTACCATTTTAGAAAAGTATTTAAAAACACTTTGTGAAATAAAAAGAAATAGACCGAAATAAAATTAAGCTACAACTACTACCCGTATAACGGAAAACCCAGCATCATGCGGTTCACCTCTTTGGCAACTTCGCTTAATACCGTATCATTATCAGCATGCATCAGTGCCTTATCAATTAAGCTGATAATGCCTGCCATGTCGTTTGGCATCATACCTCTGCTGGTTATTGCGGCTGAACCAATACGGATGCCTGAGGTTACAAAAGGCGATTTATCATCAAAAGGAACCATGTTTTTATTGGTGGTGATATCGGCTTTGATCAACGCATTTTCTGCAACCTTGCCGCTGATGCCTTTATTTCTGAGGTCGATCAGCATCATGTGGTTATCGGTTCCGCCACTGATAATTTTATAGCCCAAATCAACAAATACTTTTGCCATGGCTTGTGCATTGGCCCGTACATTTTTGGTGTATTGCTGATATTCGGGCGTGAGTGCCTCGCCAAATGCAACGGCTTTGGCTGCAATAACATGCTCTAAGGGGCCGCCTTGTGTGCCGGGAAATACTGCTCCATCCAATATCGAACTCATCATTCTGTTTTCACCTTTGGGTGTTTTTATTCCCCATGGATTTTCAAAATCTGCACCCATCATAATAATACCACCACGGGGTCCGCGTAAGGTTTTGTGTGTGGTTGAGGTCACAATATGACAATGTGGAATGGGATCATTCAATAATTTTCCAACAATAAGTCCTGCCGGATGCGATATGTCTGCCATTAAAATTGCACCCACTGCATCTGCAATTTTGCGCAACCGTGCATAATCCCAATCCCTGCTGTATGCCGATGCGCCGCATATAATCAGTTTGGGCAATTCACGCTGTGCAATCACTTCTACCTTGTCCCAATCTATCAAACCACTATCGGGTTCAACTCCATAAAAACTGGGCTTATATAATTTACCCGAAAAATTAACGGGTGAACCATGGGTTAAATGTCCGCCATGCGATAAATCAAAACCCAGTATTTTATCTCCTGGGTTCAAACAACCCAACATTACTGCAGCATTGGCCTGAGCCCCGCTATGAGGTTGAACATTGGCCCATACGGCTCCAAACATTTGTTTTAAACGGTCTATAGCCAGGTTTTCTATTATATCAACTATTTCGCAACCTCCGTAGTATCTTTTTCCCGGTAATCCTTCGGCATATTTGTTGGTTAATACACTTCCCATGGCTTCCATTACCTGTTTGCTCACAAAATTTTCGGAAGCAATCAGTTCCAATCCATGCTCCTGACGATGTAACTCACGTTCAATCAAGTCAAAAATTATTTTATCTCTGGTCATATTCGTTCGTTTCAAATCTGTGCAAAATAGTATTTTACCAGTAACATATAAAAATGTTTATTTTTGTTTCTTCCCTTTTAGATTGAATCTTAATTATTGTTGTTAAAAATGAAAGCAATCATTCCTGTAGCCGGTATCGGAACGCGTTTACGTCCACACACCCATACCCAGCCCAAAGCCTTGATTCCTATTGCAGGTAAGCCCATTCTGGCGCATATTACCGAAAATTTAATTGCTGCCGGTATCAATGAATTTATTTTTATCATCGGTTACCTGGGAGATAAAATTGAACAGTATATTCTAAAACATTATCCGGGCATCAATGCAAAATTTGTAATACAAACTACTGGCAAAGGTGTAGGACATGCCATATGGCTGGCAAAGGATTTTATCGATCCCAAAGACGAAATGCTGATTGTGTTTGGAGACACCATTGTAGATGCAGATTTAAAATCGGTACTCGCATCGGAGACTTCGATGCTGGGTTTGAAAAAAGTAGATGATCCCAGAATGTTTGGGGTGGCCGAACTGGATAAAGATGGGTTCATTGTTCGGGTAATTGAAAAACCTGCTATCCCAAAAAGTAACCTGGCACTTGTGGGTGTTTATAAAATAAAAGAGAGCGCATTATTGCTCGAAGCGCTTGAAGAAAATGTAAGTGATAAAATTACTACCCATGGCGAATATACCTTAACAGATGCCCTGATGAAAATGATGCAGAAAGGCATTAAGTTTCGCTCATTTGGTGTAGACAACTGGTTTGATTGTGGTAAAAAAGAAATATTGCTTGAAACCAATTCGCTTTTATTAAAACGCCTCAACTATGATACTTCCAAGTATAAGTTTGAGAATACCATTATTATCCCGCCTGTTTATATAGGCGATGGTTGCAAAATCAGCAATTCGATTGTAGGTCCCAATGTATCGGTAGGTGAAAATGCCATACTCAATTATGCCACCATCAAAGAGTCGATTATCGGCCCGTATGCACAGATTGAATTTGCCATTTTACACCATTCATTAATTGGCAGCGATGCTTTGTTAAAAGGCATGAGCCAAAGCTTAAATATTGGCGATAGTACGGAGATAAATTTTGGATAATGAAATGGAAAAAGGCGCTTTTTCTGTTCCTGTTTATTACTGCATTTTGCCGGTTTTCATACGCGCATTATACGCCCAAGCAATACATTGAAAAGTTTGCACCGGTTGCCATTGAAATGATGCATAAGTACGAAATTCCTGCAAGTGTGATACTGGGTATTGCATTTCTGGAATCGGGTTATGGCAACAGTAAAAATTCAAAACTACTAAACAATCACTTTGGACTGGTGGGCAAAAACAACCTGAGAAAAACAGGCAAATACCGCTCTGCATACAAACAGTTCGACCATGATACCTTATCGTATGATTATTTTTGCAGAACCATTGTTTCAAAAAAATATTACAAGCGTATTAAAGGCAAAATGAATTATAAAATTTGGTTGTCAAAAATTCATAAACACAATTACGCCCGGGCAAAACATACCTGGCTCAAACATATAACGCAAATCATCAAAAAGTATCATTTGTATAGGTTTGATGTAATTTGATTGGCATTCCATTTTGTTTGGTTATTAGCCGATGTCAAATGGATTAGACCCTGATAGGGCATACACGACAATTTAACTAATAATTCATCCATTATAAGATGATATTAAACTTTAGTTTTAAATGTATGTGCAATATTTTGTAAATGCATTAGTGAGATTGTTTTTATGGCTTTCTGGGAGGCATTTGATATAACGTTATGATATGTGACATTTGATTATTTTGTACCTTTTTGCTTGATCAAAAAGGTACCCCAAAAATCAAGACTTATTACAATAACTGGCAAATGTAAAAAAGTTTGGCCTTGGCCCGCATCCCAAGCCGCAAGGCCAATCGATGCGACTAAGAGGCCTTGCTCAAGGTCTGCTATATTAGCCTTCATTGAATAATTATTTACCGGCCTAACTTTTAACATTTGTAGGCGTTATTGTAATAGGTCGGTCCTGAAGAATTCTAAATTTGAAAACTTTTCTTTAATCAATGCATTGTATAAAACATAGAGTTATGGTAGAACTATCCAAAACTATATAAACCGAAGTTAAATGATTGAATTACTTGATCGCTAAATTTTGTTTGAAAATTGCTTTTAATGCTTCCTGAATTTTACCTTTTAAAACAAATGGAAATTAAGGACCGACCTATTTCAGTGCCGCCAGCAATTGTTAAAAAGGAATGTGTGCGGTGGGCTTGTGCAAGCGGCCCTCGAGCAAGGCCTATCTTTCGCAACGGTTGGCCTTGCGGCTTGGGCTGCGTGGCAAAACATTTCTTTTTTACAAGTGCAAGGTGCTGAAATAAGTCTTGATTTTTTTGGTACTTTTTTCATCAAGGAAAAAAGTACAAAACAATCAATTGTAACAAATTATTAAGGACAAACCAATGCTTCCCCTAAAGTTAATAATATCTACAAATTATTTTCTTTAGTTGAGGCTAATGTCATTGGGTCGAACATAACATTAAATAATCAACAATGATTTTGTTTTTCGAATCAAAATCAACCCCAAAAATAACCTTCTAACTCGTTAATTGCTGGCCCTGATAACCGTTGAATCCGATTTATAACTTTCTTCAGGCCGGCTTTTCAACTCAGCATGACTTTGCTCCGCCCAGGTTTTCAATAATTCCGCTTGTTCTGTGGTAAGCACTGCATCTCTGTGTATGATTAAGTATGAGGGCAAAGGCATTTCTTCTTCTGTAATTTCTTTGCCAATTTCAACCATTTTTTTAAGCTGGCGCTTGCGTGTATAACCTGCAAATTCCGAGAAATTCAATTCCTTTTTTGCTTCTTTTACATGGTCCTCCATCCAAAATGCAATAGGTTGAATATTATTATACCAGGGATAATTGGTGCGATTGCTATGACAATCAAAACAGCTTGTCTTCAATACCCGCATCACCGGTTCAGGCACATTAATTACATGTTGAATATCATTTGCACCCAGCGATTCTCCCAGGTTTTTTTCAGGATGTATAAATTGGATAAGAGCCAACACAACCAATATTCCTAAAGCTGTGTTTTTTATTATTTTACGTTTCATGCCCGCAATTTAACAAATTCATACAGAATTTTCCTTCTCGTTTCTCGCCTCTCGTTTCTATTCCTTCCAATCAGCCAAAAACAAATTCGTATCCCGCGTGCCTCCATTATTTCGGTTGCTCGAAAAAATAAGTTTCTTGCCATCAGGAGAAAACATGGGAAATGCATTGAACAAACTTTCATTGGTAATGCGCTCTAATCCGGTTCCGTCGAGATTAATTACATACAATTGAAAATCGTAACCTTTTGTGCTGTGATGATTGCTGGAGAAAATAATTTTATTGCCTGAGGGAAGAAAGAAAGGAGCCCAGTTGGCTTTGCCCAAATGCGTAATTTGTTTTAAATCGCTGCCATCAATATTGCAGGTATAAATTTCCATATTGGATGGCGCAACCAGACCATTTGCCAATAAATCTTTATATTCTTTAATCTCTGTTTCAGTTCGCATACGCGATGCCCTGAAAACAAGTTTTGTGCCATCGGGCGAAAAGAATGCACCCCCGTCATAACCCAATTCAAAAGTTATTTGCTTCACATTCTTACCATCAATATCCATAGTGTACAAATCCAGGTCACCATTACGCGTGCTGGTAAAAACTATTTTATCGCCTTTCGGACTCACCGTTGCTTCTGCATCATACCCGGGTTCGCGTGTAAGTTGCGAAGTAATATTTCCTTTCTCATCAGCAACAAAAATATCAAAGTCGGGATAGATTGCCCATAAATAACCTTTGGCATGCGAAGGTTCGGCCGGACAATCTTTATTGCCCAGATGCGTGGATGCATATAAAATATGTTTGTTGTCGGGCATATAATACGCGCAGGTAGTGCGGCCCAAACCGGTACTGATAAGCGGAGGCTTCACACCTGAATCCTGTTTTGTTTTTGTTAGGTTCAGCATAAATATCTGATCACAATGTAAACCCCAGGCTTTATTATTGCTTTGAAAACAAACTTTTTTGTTGTCAAAGCTCCAGTAAGCTTCAGCATTATCACCCCCAAAAGTGAGTTGCTTTAAATTTTGTAAATGGGGCTCGTTATTCTGAGCCAAAATAAACGTCGTTAAAACAGACGTAACACATAATGAGAGCAATTTTTTAAACATTTTAGTTTTTATTATTTGATGCGGGAAATTTCGTACTTCGGGGAGCCTTTTAACCCTTTGTTATTATAAAAATCGGTAAACCTTAATTTGTAATAAACAGCATTCATGCCTTCTGTTTTAATGATATAGGTAACATGTTTACGGGTAATATACCTGCCTTGGGCAAAATCATAAACCTTCCATTCAAAACCAATTGCATCCCTTCTGTTCGAATACTTTAAATTCTTAACCGCATTGAGATTTATATTTTCAAAACGCAGGGTGCTGTCAATCGCTACACAAACTGTTTTGGGATTGATATTAATACCGGTTACAGTATATAAAAGCGGCGGATTAAACTCATGGTAAACATAACGGTAACGCATAAAACAAATATGCCAATCCTGTTGGTAGGGTTCAAAATTTAATAGTGCAGGCTTGCCAAAATCCATGAATACAAGATTTTTTGACGGGTCTTTATGTATAACAGCAATGAAAAGGTTTTTGCCTTGCAAGTCTGCAACATTAATGAAATAATCATCAAATCCAAAAAGTCCGAAATTGAGTTTAAACTGATAATAACGTTTGCCGGGTTCGCTTTCAATGCCCCGGTCAATTATATAAACAGAATCATAAGAATGATTAAACTGATCCAGCCAACGGTTCAATACAATCGAGTCGCCGCCACTTGCCTCATCCCAGCGCCATTTAACCTGACTCAGGTTTACACTTTGCAAAAACTTACCGGGTTCTTTTTCCCTGCCAATACTTCCTATTAATACGCCCTTGCCACCGTTCATAAACACACGGGTACCATTACCCCCGCATTCAAAAGCCAAATCCCACGAATCGTACTTAACAGTACTTTTTATAATGTTCTGATCCAACAGATTTACATAAATCTGGTTTTCGTAATTTTCTCCCAGGTCTAATTGCCTTACTTCAATTGAATCGCCCGGTTTGGGTGGTAACAGGTATCTCTTATCAGGCTTTTCACAGGCCAAAAAAGTAATCAAAATCAAACCCCAAAGGGAAACTTTATTTTGAAAAACAGAAATAATATTTTGTGAGGATTTATGCATGTATATTATCTTTTAATCGAATAGCATAAACCCATAAAATACGAACGTCCCATACCCGTCATGGCAAAATTATTAATGCCGCTGTGCGGACCGGTACTTAAGCTTGCGTTTACATTTTTTACATTTAAAATATTTTTTGAACCGAAAGTGAGTGCTAGTTTTTTACTGAATACATTTTTGCTTATGCTGATATCCATTAAACTAAAAGGATTCATATAACTCAGGATAACCGCATCGCTCATATAATCATACTGGTAAGTTTGAATTTTGCCATTGTGTTTAAAAAACAAATTGATACTTGCATCCTGTTTTAAAAAATTATAACCCAGGTTCAAACGCCATTCGTCGCTGTAAAAAAAGCGGCTGTTGCCTGTATTTTGCAATAGTTTATTTTCACGGCCGGTAACAGCATAACCCATGGTTACATGGTATTTTTGAGTTCTGTATTCGGCGTTCAAATTAATGCCTGTGCTTTTTAACCGGTTGATATTAACATATTGATATGCGAGGGTATTGCCTGAACCGATTCTGGCGAAATCAATCATATTATTTATTTCACTGTAAAACACAGATGGATCAAAACGCCAAACTCTTTTTTCGCTTTTGTTCTGATACATCAGGTTTAACTGAAAATTATTTGAGGTCTCCGGGATTAAATCGGTGTTCCCTCTTATATTATGACTGATATCCACAAATTGTAAATACAACTCTTTTAATGAAGGCGCCCTGAACCCACGTGCATAAGAACCTCTCAGGATCCAGTTTTCGGAGATATCATATTTAATATTTAATGAAGGAATTACGGGTACGGTAAATCGGGTATTGTATGTTATTCTAAATGCCGGTCTGATGAGCAATCGTTTTAAAGTCTTCATTTCAAAACTTCCAAACAAACTGTAATCTCCCATTTGCTGCGACTTATTTTCTATGCGTTTTCCCAATGCAAATTCATGGTTTACATCATAACCCATCTGGTAACTTAATTTTTTTGAAAAGGCCACATTTGCATAAGTACCTCTGCTCATAACCTGATGAAACCAGTTGGTATCCTGTTCGCTTGCCGAAGGAATCAGCTCGCGGCTTAATTCTACCAGGTTTACCTGATACGCATTGAGTTTGCGCTGGTAAAAATTATAAGATGCAACCACATTGATATTTCTTTTACCTTCGTATTTTTTTTCTAAAAAGAATGATGAAGTATATCTGGTGGTATAATAGTAATGATCCTGAGCAACAGCCTGAGTCCAGTCGATGGTGGGTTCTCCTTTATCACTTACCTTTTCTGTAAAAAATTGGTTACTCCACCTGAAGCTGCCATTTTCAAGAGCCTTTCCAAAATTTAAGTCGGCCATGTATTGGGTTCTCGGTTTCCAAAGCATCATCCTGCTCTCGGGATTTAAACTATATCCGGCAAAAAAATTACGTCCGAAACCCCCCATTACATTATATTTTTGATTACCAGCCCCGATACTGATATCGGCGTTGTACTGACCTATACTTTCGGTGTATAAATTTAGCCTGGCATTCCGGCTTTCCTGCTTTTGTTTTTTTGTAATAATATTAATTACCCCACCCAATGCATCTGTTCCAAAATTTACACTCATAGGACCTTCAACCAATTCAATGCGTTCCACATTATTGAGGTTAATCTGGCTCAGGTCTATATTTCCATTTTCTCTTCCGATTACCGGAACACCGTCAATTAATATTTTTATATTATTGCCACCTACACCTTGTAGCTGAACACTGCCTCCTAATATTGGGTCCTGATTAATACGAACATTTAATTCGTTAACCAATAATTGCTGCAGGTTAAAGGCACCCTGCAACTGAATTCGTTTTGAATCAATTACTTTTACCTTATACACCGATTTATTCAAACTGTTTTCACCGTATTGGCCGGTAACTACAAATTCATCCAGATCTAATTTTTTATTTTCGGTTTGTGCATTTACCGAAAGGGTAAACAAAACAAACACCACCCATAGGGCAGTGTTTGCGTTTAAAATTCTATATGGATTATGGATACAATACAAAGTTTATTCAATAATCAGTTTTTTGGAACTCATGGCTCCATCGGCTGAGATGCTAATAAAATATAAACCGCTTTTTAATGAATGGGTTGCCAGGGAAGCTGAGAATGCGCCATTAATATCTGAATAATTTTGTGACAGAACTTCTCTTCCGGTAATATCAATAATACTCAGGTTTAACTGATTTACATGATTATTAAACGCACCATTTACATTTACCCCATCAGTAGCAGGATTTGGATAAACATGCATTGCAGTAAGTGTTTTTGTATTTTGTTCAACACCGGTTAAAGTGGTATATTGTTTTTTATTAAACTTTATATACTGAACCGATGCATCTGCGAAATATGCGTTAAAAGATAAACTCCAGTAATTATTAACGCCAAGTTTTACAAAATATGCCAATGAATCTTTCACAGGCCATGCACCGGGTGAGGTGGTAATGTATTTCCAGTCCCACCCAATTTGTGTATTATTTTCCTTGAACACCAGCGAAGAAGATGGAGCTGTGGTTTTTGCACCCGGAGCAATCAACTTTGCTGTAGAAGCAATGGGGTTATGCAAAATTCCCATTACCGGATACATGAGTGTTTGTCCGTATAATGTTACCAGTGCTTTGTAACGGGTAAATAAAAGATCCCAACTGTTCATCATCGGTTCGCGGTCGATAACTGTTTTGCTTAATACGTCAACATATGCAAACATTTTTCCGTTATAGGAAGCTTTATTAATAATCATGGTGGTACTATCTGTTCCATCAACGTTTGAAAGAATAAATACCCACTGGGTATCATACACGCATTTTTGAACCGCCAAACGTTTTAAGGTTTTGGGAGCTCCCGGAACCGGTGAAGTGGTAATGGCAATTAACCAGATATTACTTCCTTCTACATTATGACTGGTTTGGTTATACTGACCCCAGCCGTAATCGTAAGGATTGGTCATATTGCGTTCCTGGTTTAAGGCACCGATATCCCAGCTGCTGTCGCTATTATAAAATGTGGGCCAGGCCATCCATCCTGCAGTATCAAAAGTTGACCAGCTGCTGATGAGCGTATTGGATTTAAAAATCTCAACGTTTCGGCCTTCATTGATGCGGATACTTACCGCTTGCATGGTTTTAAGGGGAGGCATTGCTTTACGGGTTGCAAATGCAATGTGCCAGTTATTATTCCGAACCGTATCTCTGTTACCGGTTGAAAAATTGTAATACACATCTAATACTGTGCCTGGTAACATGCTAACGCTGTCGGCGGTTTGTGCAAAAGAGCTTGCCTGAATTGCAAAAAAGGTTGCGAGCATTAAAATTTTCTTCATATTTTAAGTTTAATTGGACTGCAAATAAACGTTACAATGATGGGCTCGACAGCTGACATTAGTCACGATTTTTGATTATGACGTATTTTTTACAACATATAAAGCCGATTCAAAAGCAACTTATTGCTTATAATGGTTTGAAATTTGGGAGTTTAAGCTTTTTGCCTACCTTTGGGGCGCAAATTTTTTTATGCAGATACAACTTTTAAAATCAAAAATACATCGTGCCCGGGTTACTCAAACGGAGCTGCATTATGTAGGCAGTATTACCATCGACGAAGATTTGATGGACGCGGCAAACCTGATTGAAAACGAAAAGGTTCAGGTGGTAAATATCAATAACGGCGAACGGCTCGAAACCTATGTGATTAAAGGTGAAAGAGGTAGCGGGGTGCTTTGCCTGAATGGGCCTGCAGCCCGAAAAGCGGCTACTGGGGATCAGGTTATAGTTATTTCGTATTGTATTATGGAATTTGAAGAAGCCAAAAAATACACACCGGTTGCAGTTTATCCCGATCACAATAATTTATTAACCCATTGAACAAGAACATAAAATCAGCACTGCAATACCTGGTTATTGTATTGATTGGCGTGTTTTTCATGTACTTTGTATTTAAAGATACAGATTGGAGTGATTTATTTGTAAGGCTTAAATCGGCAAACTTAAACTGGTTGCTGATAGGCATTTCTGTGGGTATTTTCAGCCATTGGCTTCGCGCATACCGTGCAACGCTCTTATATCACGCAATGGGTTACCATGTAAGTACCATTAATAGTTTTTACGCAGTGTTAATCGGATATATGATGAACTATGTGATTCCCCGTGCCGGTGAAGTATCACGTTGTGCCGCCCTCGTTAAAACAGACCGGATGCCTTTGGAAAAATCTTTTGGTTCACTGGTAACCGAACGTATTGTAGATGTAGTAATGTTAATCATCGTTTTGGCCATTATTTTTTTGTTACAGTTTGAATTGATATATCGTTTTATTTCAAAATCATTTCACTATTCTGATGTTGATGCGGATACCGGATTTCCCCTGAAATGGCTTTTACTGCTTATTGTTGCAGCCATCGGAGTGCTCATTTATGTTTTAAGAAAAAAATTAGCAGCAAGTCCCTTGTTTGTTAAAATATTTGAATTGATAGAAGGTTTTGGAGATGGTTTATTGAGTATTCGTCATGTTAAAAAGCCCTGGTTATTTGTATTTTTATCCTTTTCAATCTGGTTCTGTTATATACTCATGATGTATTTTTGCCTGTTTGCCATGGAACCCACCAACCACCTTTTATTTTTAGACGGATTAACGGTATTTGCCATTGGAACCATCGGCGTGGTGTTACCGGCTCCCGGTGCAGGTGCAGGCACTTTTCACTTTTTTGTTTCTCAGTCATTATTGTTATTCGGAGTGGCCATTGAAGATGGAATCGCATATGCCACGATGGTACATGGTGCCCAGATGCTCGTATTGCTGGTGCTGGGTTCGGTAGCTTCCCTGTTTGTTTTGGTTCAGCAAAAAAACAATAAAACCAATGAGCAAACATCTTAAAGTAGAGGATAAAATATTTGACTTGCCAGGGATCAAAACTCAGGTTGATTTGTGGAATGCACAGGGTAAGAAAATAGTTTTTACCAATGGTTGTTTTGATATTTTGCATCGTGGCCATGTTGATTACCTGGCCAAAGCGGCCGATTTAGGAGATGTATTGGTGCTTGGATTAAACAGCGATGCCTCGGTAGGCCGTCTTAAAGGTCCCAATCGTCCCATACAAGATGAACTATCACGTTTACATATTATAGCCTCTCTGGCATTTGTAGACGCGGTTGTATTATTTGATGAACCCACACCCCTTGCATTAATTGAGTTGGTTCAACCCGATATTTTGGTAAAAGGCAGTGACTACAAACCCGAAGACATTGTAGGTTACGATATAGTAACTGCAAAAGGTGGAAGCGTTAAAACAATTGATTTTATTGAAGGCTACTCCAGCAGTTTGATCATAAAAAAGATAAAAGAAAACTAACAATTCCTCCATCCTCTATCGTACCACTTTGTGGAACACCTATCAGGGCGGACGCAGGCCGCCCCTATATTGAAACCACAATTATTTATTATCAAAATAATTACATCGTACTTTGTACATAGTACATCTTACATCGTACATAGTACATCTTACATCGTACATCGTACATCGTACATCGTATATCGTATATCGTACATCGTATATCGTATATCGTACATCGTATATCGTATATCGTACATCGTATATCGTACATTGTACATCGTAAATATTTTATATCATTTGAAATTGATAGGTCTTATTCTATATTCGCCACAATAAAACAGCATAGCATATGAATTTTGAATTTAGCGAAGAGCATTTAAATGTTCAGCAAGCCGCACGCGACTTTGCACAAACCGAGTTATTACCGGGTGTAATTGAGCGCGATAATAAACAGGAATTTCCATACGAGCAGGTTAAAAAGATGGGTGAACTTGGCTTTTTAGGCATTATGGTGGATCCCAAATACGGAGGCTCAGGCATGGACGCTGTTTCGTATGTGCTGGCCATGGAAGAACTGTCGAAAGTAGATGCTTCGGCTTCGGTGGTGGTTTCGGTAAACAATTCATTGGTATGCTGGGGTTTGGAAACCTATGGAAACGAAGAACAAAAGCAAAAATATCTGGTTCCACTGGCAAGCGGTAAATGCCATGGTGCCTTTTTATTGTCTGAACCGGAAGCAGGCAGTGACGCCACATCGCAGCGTACTACTGCATTTGATATGGGCGACCATTATTTAATGAATGGCACCAAAAACTGGATTACCAACGGAAATACAGCAACTTATTATTTAGTAATCGCACAAACCGATGTTGAAAAAGGGCATAAAGGCATAAATGCATTTATTGTTGAAAAAAGCTGGCCGGGTGTAATTATTGGTAAAAAAGAAGATAAGATGGGAATTCGCGGAAGCGATACCCATTCCATTATGTTTCAGGATGTAAAAGTACCTAAAGAAAATCGCATAGGGGATGATGGCTTCGGATTTAAATTTGCTATGAAAGTATTGGCCGGAGGGCGCATTGGTATTGCTGCTCAGGCATTGGGCATTGCAAGCGGGGCTTATGAACTTGCATTAAAATATTCGAAAGAACGCAAAGCATTTGGTAAAGAAATTATGCATCATCAGGCTATCCAGTTTAAACTGGCAGATATGGCAACCCAGATTGAAGCTGCTCGTTTACTGTGTTTAAAAGCAGCAATCCTTAAAGATGAAGGTAAAGATTATGTATTGGCCAGTTCAATGGCAAAAGTGTTTGCTTCAGAAACCGCCATGTGGGTTACTACCGAAGCGGTACAGATTCACGGCGGATATGGTTATGTAAAAGAATACCACGTTGAACGCATGATGCGTGATGCAAAAATTACACAAATCTATGAAGGAACCAGTGAGGTACAACGTATCGTTATATCACGTGAAATTTTAAGATAGAAATGTACGCTTGCCTGCCGTAACTTTAGTGAAGGGAGGATGTACGATGTACGATGTACGATGTACGATGTACAATGTACGATGTACAATGTACGATGTACAATGTACGATGTACGATGTACAATGTACGATGTACAATGTGATAATAAATGATTGTGGTTTGAATGCAGGGGCGGCCTGCGCCCGCCCTGATGGGTGTTCCACAAATATTTGCAATATATGTGCGCAATATTCTATTGCTTAATTGATTAATCCATTAAAAATTAATCCGGGTTTAATCCCATTTTATTAATATTTTCTTAATTAAATAAGTCTGGCGATTTTTACATCCTGAAAATCAGCGAGGTTAAAATTGATTAAAATTCGAAATGTTGATTTCAACTGAAGTCTTTATAACTTTTAATTTTTATTGATAGGAAGTAAAAAGTAATTGATGGGTTTATATTGTTTGAACCGGTGACTTCCTGTAGCCTGTTTATTACTTTTTTACTGGTAATTTATATTCGAATTCGTAAAAAGTTAAAACAGTAGTCATGGAAAAAACTTGTACCAAAAGAAATTTAAAAAATTGCCGGCGAACCATTCTTTTGCTGGTTATGTTCACTTCACTTACATTTAATCAACTAATTGCCCAACCGCTTAATGGTAACTATACCATTGGTTCAAGCGGCACGTATGCTACATTTGCTGCTGCGCTAGCCGATCTGGCATCAAACGGAGTAAGCGGACCTGTAACCATGCAGGTACTGGCGGGCACATACACACAAACTTCCTCTTTAATTATAGGAAATTATTTTGGAGTTAATGCAAGCAATCCCCTTGTGTTCGACGGTGTAAATGCGGCCACTTCAATTATTACGGGAAGCATTGCAAATGGAGCTATCGTAATTTTAAATAATTGCAGGTATGTTACTTTAAAAAATTTAACCATAAATAATAATGCTACGGGTACATGTACAGGTGTTGCATTGGTAGGATCATCAACCACCAACGCCGGAACCGGAAACACTATAAAAAAGTGTTTAATTAATTTACCAAATACCGGAACCACACAGGCAACTGCAATCACTACTACTACCAATGCCGCCGGTTACGGACTTACCACTCAAACGCGGATGGATAGCATAACTATAGACAGCAATACCATAACAGGTGCCTATCATGGAATATATATATATGGAGTTTCAACCATTTCAAATTCATATAACCGTTTCTTTAAAATAAGAGGAAATACCGTAAACAATTTTTACTACTCAGGATTGTTTATTATGTATATACAAAATGGATTCGACCTGATTGGAAATACTTTTACCATGGCAGCTTCGCCCATGTTCGGTTATGCAGTATATTCCTATTATTGCTATAATCATTTCACAGGGAATAATCCGCACCGGATCATTAATAACAAGTTTGTAAATTCATATTATTCGCTGAACATGTTTTATATGAGTTCAACGGCTAACAATCCTGCAGAAGTTTATAATAATACAATTATTGGAAGATCCAATTCAAATAATTATGGAATCTATATTTTTAATGCTACGAATGCAGGATATTTTAATGTTTACCACAACACGGTAAAATGTTTGGATGCAACCACAGGTTATTGCTTTTATTATTCGAATTCGATGGGAGGAAACCTGAACTGCATGAATAATATTTTTGTGATGAATTCAACTTCAGCGGGCTATTATGCAGCCAATTTTGCAACTACAGCCGGCAGTTTTGCCATTAATAATAATGTATATTATTTGGGGGGAGCCAGCAGTCCGAATCTTTTATACCGGGGAGCAGCATATACCACCGCTAATTATCAAACCATATCAGCAGGTGGAGATTCTTCAAAAAATCTCATCCCCAACTTTGCATCTCCAAACAGCGACGGTCATTTAATGGATGCCTGCAATCCCAAAGGTTCTCCAACAGGAAGCATTATGGTGCCGACAGACAGGGATGGCCAGCCACGTCCGGCGTATCCGCATTGTGGTTCCGACCAGCATATTGCCCTATCCAATAACTTAAGCGCGGTCTCACTGATTAGCCCTTCCACACCTATTAGCATGGGCTCGCAGGACCTTATTGTCAGGGTAAAAAATTTGGGAGCCAATGCTGTTGATTCTTTCTATACGGCATATACCCTTAACGGAGGGTCGGCCGTTGCACAGCTGCATACAACACCCCTGGCAGTTTGTGATACAGTTAGTATTGTATTTTCAGGAATGAACCAGGTTACTTTAGGCGGAACCAATAACCTTAAAATATATACTTATGCACCCAATTCAAGTGCTGATTCAGATCCGGCCAATGATACCATTACTGCAGTATTAAACGCTCCCATTAGCGGAACCTATACCATCGGTTCGGGTGGATATTATCCCAATTTCCAATCCGCAATAGATGATCTGGCCAACGGTATTTCGGGACCGGTAACTTTTTTGGTACTGGCCGGAACCTATAATGTACCGGTTGTAATTAACGGACCGATTGCCGGATCATCAGCTACCAATACCATAACTTTTGACGGGGGTAATGGAAATAAGGCAAGCCGTATTATTTCAGTTTCAAACCCCAGTCAGGCTGCTGTATTGATAAACAACTGCAAGTATGTGGGTTTTCGCAATTTAACCATTACCAATACAGGCACCAGCCCGGTTGGTGTGGGAATTATTGGGAATGGAAGCAATAATAACGGAACCGGTTGTTTTGTAAACAACTGCAGTGTAAACCTGCCAAATGCAGGTACAACAACCAGTTACGGGATTTCTGTTACGGCCACGCCTTCAGGATTGGGTCTTTCAAATAATTTTATCGACTCCGTTTCTATTGACAGCAATGCGATAAGCGGCGGGTATTATAGTATTGGAATTTACGGGCACAGTTTGGGGAATCCAAATAATAATAGAAACCATAAAGTACGTTACAATACCCTGGCCCCTTCATACTATGCGGGCATTTATATTATTTATGTGTACCATCAGTTGGATTTGTTAAATAATGCCATCTCCTTCGGACCCACATCAACACTTGGTTATGGTATTTATTTATTCAACTGTAATAACACAAGCGGTATAGCAACACGTATCCATGGGAATAAGATTGAAGGTGCTGCTTATTCAGGCATTTATCTGACGTATTCAACAATGGGCTCAGGGTTGGAGTTGTTTAATAATGTAATTACCCGGTTAAATTATGCCTTTGCATATGGAATTTATTTATCAGCTTCAAATCTTTCCGATGTTAAAATTATTCATAATACGGTTGTGATGAATGCTGCGCTGAGTGGGGTGAATTACGGAGCTCTTTTTGGAGCGTTGCCAACAAATTCGATTATCAAGAACAATATTTTTGTGTGCAACGCAGCGGGCAGCGGAACCCCTGTTTATCTCACGAGCGGACCTGTTTCTGCCAATTCCATTAACAACAACATCTATTATAATGTTGCCAATGCAGGTATCATATATAGAAATTCAACACTGTACAATTCCGGCAATTTTAAAACAAGCAATGCCGGTGGTGATTCATCGTTTAATGTGAATCCTAAATTCATAAGTGCCACCAACTTACAGGTTACTTCATGTTTTACGGGTTATGATTATACTGCGTGGGTTCCAACAGATATTAACAACGTAATAAGAAATGTTCCCCCCAAAATTGGTGCTTATGAAAATACAACACCTTTAACCTATGTTTCTGCAAATACCATTCAAAATACGGGTCAGGTAGCCCCGGGTGCCACAGATTTTGTTGTATTAAGAATTCCGGTTGTGCTTGCAGGATGCGGAAATGGAATTGTAACAAATTTTTATTTTAATACCATTGGCACTACCAATACGGCCAATATTGTAAATGCCAAAATATATAATACCGGTGTATCTTCTTCTTTCAATTTAAACAAACTTGTGGGAACGCTTAGTGCTCCTTCCGGGACATTTATGTTCACGGTTTCTGATACCATCGACAGGTCGACAGGAGATACCGTAAATTATTGGCTAACCTATGATGTTTCTGCAACGGCACCAGCCCTGAACCTGTTGGATGCCCGCATCGACAGCATTAAAATTTTCGGATCAGGTCAAATTCCTTCCAATAATAATCCCAGCGGCAACCTGGTTATCAATACCCCAATGTCTTATGTGGGTTCAACAGCAAATCATCCTGCGCTGATTACGGTTCAACCTGGTACTACAAATAATCAAATGTTGCGCATTCTTGTAATTGGATCTTCATCGGGCGCACCTATAAATGTTACACAGTTCAGCCTGAATACAACAGGCGGGGGTAATGATGCACTCAATATTGCCAATGCCAAAATATTTTATACAGGTAATAATGCAATATTTGCGACCTCAAACCAGTTTGGTTCAACCTATACAACAACAACTCCTGCCAGTGGTTCATGGGCACCTTATGTTATCGGCGGTTTGCAGCCCCTGTTAAACGATACCAATTATTTTTGGTTAACTTATGATATAAAAGCAGGAGCCATACTGGGCGACTCGGTGGATGCTGAAGTTAGCAATATAACGATAAACAGTATTGTGCGCACACCCACAATTTCTGCCCCTGCGGGATTCCGGAAAATACGCGCGGCCTATTGCCCATCAGCCGCCACACAAACCGGAGATGAAGAAATATGGCGTGTTGGTTTTGGAACCTTAAATAATATTTCAACTTGTTTAACTACAGGCGGACCCGGATCATTGATCAACAGATATTCAAACTACATGAGTCTTGCTGCCCCAAATATTTCCATGGGTGTATCCACCCCGGTTTCAGTCAATACAGGATCATGCGGTGGCAATTACAATTCATTCCTGGTTGTGTACATCGACTATAATCAAAACGGATTATTAACCGATCCCGGCGAGCTTGCATATAGCTCAGGGAGTTTTACAAGTTCCACTGCCGGAATATTAAAAACGGGTTCAATAACAATACCGTGCACTGCCATTCCGGGAAATGCCCTCATGCGGGTAATTTTTGCTGAAGTTACCACTACCCCTCCTCCCTGCGGTACCTATAACTGGGGAGAAACCGAGGATTATATGATTAATATTGTAAATAGTCCCGCAAGTTACATTGCCTCAAAAGGGGTTCAGGTTACAGGCTTTGTTGCGCAAGGAACCAACGATGTTCCCATTTTGCGTGTTCCTGTAAAAGTACTGGCTCCTTCATGCAATCCATCAACAATAACTGAACTAAGATTTAGTACTACCGGTACCACAGATGTGAGTAATATTACTACTGCCAAATTATATAAAACAGGAGCAGGCAGTGTTTTTAATACAAATAATTTATTGGCCACTGTAACTTCTGTAAGCGGACAGATTGTGTTCAGTATTTCCGATACCGTTTTAAACGATACAAATAATTACTGGATAGCCTATAATATTTCAGCCAGTGCAAGCAACGGAAATTTAATGGATGCGGTTATCGATAGTGTTAAAACATTTGGTTCCTGGTATGTTCCGGCAACAAACAATCCTGCTGGCAGCAGGGTAGTGGGAAATCCAATGCTTTATGTAACTTCAAATGTAATACACCCCGACCTCTCCAAAGTTGAAACAGGTTCGGTAAATAACCGGATGCTGCGAATTTTTATCAGGACCACATCAACAGGCTCTCCGATAAATGTTACACAATTTAATCTGGCTGCAACAGGTGGTGGAAATGATACCAATAATATTACAAACGCCAGGTTGTGGTATACCGGTACCAGCCCCTTGTTTTCAACAACAACTCAATTCGGAATCACACATTTAGATACCACTACGATATCTTCTTCATGGTCACCTTATACTATTACCGGAGCGCAACCCCTGAACAATGATACCAATTATTTCTGGCTTACCTATGATATAGATTCCTCGGCCTTCGTGGATGATTCGGTGGATGCAGTGCTCTTATCTTTTGTAGCAGGTGGAAATACAGAAACCCCGGTAACTACAGCTCCGGCCGGCAATCGCATAATACGATATCCATTCTGTGCTTCGGCCGCTTATTACAATAACTATAATGATATCGGACAGGTAAGCATGACGCAAAGTGCTGTTACTGTTTTGAATAATGGCACCGGATGTACCCCTGCCCTCAATAATTCAAATGCAAACAAACAATATACCGATTACACTACGCTTAATCCGGCCAATATGCTCCAGAATATTCCGGTTAATTTTACTACCTGCATGATATCAGGAGCAGGTTTTTCGCTGGCTTCTTATCTGGGTATCTTTATCGACTACAATCAAAATGGCACCTTTGATTTTGATGAACAGGTTTATGCTTCTACAAACTCTTCAACAACAACTATTAACGGCAGTTTTACCATTCCATGTACTGCATTGCCCGGAAATACCCGCATGAGAATTGTTTTACAATATAATGCTGCGGTAAGCAACCCATGTTTGAGTGCCAGCACCTCTTATTATTATGGCGAAACCGAAGATTATACAATCAACATTATCAGCAATCCAATAGCCTACAGAAGCAGTACGGCAATCCAGCAAACCGGTTATACCTCGCCGGGTTCTGTAGATGTTTCCATATTACGGATACCCATAAAAGCATTGGGTTGCGACACCGGTTCCATTACCGAATTAAGGTTTAACACGGCAGGAACTACCACCCCTTCCGATATTACACTGGCCCGTTTATATGGTACGGGCACAGGCAATACATTTAATACGGGCAATTTACTCGCTCAGGTAAGTTCCCCAAGCGGACAAATGATATTTAACATTAACGAACCGCTTTCAGGAAATGACGGCGATACCGATAATTTCTGGCTGGCCTATAACATCTCACCAGGTGCCAGTACTTCTTCAAATTACGTTGATGGCAGACTGGATAGTGTAAAAGTATTCGGACAATACTATACACCCACTGTTGGAAATCCTGCGGGCAATAAACAAATTAGTATCCCCATGACTTATGTGAGCTCGACTGCTTCACATCCTGAATTATCGAAAGTAGAACAGGGAGGTATAAACAGCAAGCTGCTAAAAATAGTAATCAATACAAGTGCAACAGGTGCTCCGGCTTATGCTACAAATTTTAATCTCAGTACACTGGGTTCAGCAAGCCCTTATTTGAATATTGACAATGCAAATATGTGGTATACCGGAAACAGTTCAACCTTTAGTACGACTACACAATTTGGAAGCACTTCGTATGCTCCCAGCGGCGCATACAGCATACCGGGAAGTCAGCCTTTATTAAACGGAACCAATGTATTCTGGTTAACTTATGATGTGGCTTCAGGTGCCGTTATTGATGATTCTGTAGATGCAGTTGTTTCGAGTGTTACTATTGACGGAGTACCCTATGTACCCACAAACGGTGCCCCTGCAGGTTCAAGAAAAATAAGGGCGCCTTATTGTACATCTTCGGCTGTTTATGCCACCGATGAAGAAATATGGAATGTTACTTTTGGTTCACTCAACAACACATCTACCTGCACAACAACCGGTGGCGGATACTCTGCCCTCCGCATGTATTCTGATTACAGGGCACTTACACCACCGGATATTGCCAAAGGCCTGGCAACTCCTTTTTCAATCCGTGCAGGCTCCTGCAATGGAAATTTTGGATCTTTTATCGCTGCCTATATTGATTTTAACCAAAATGGCTCTTATACCGATTCCGGAGAGCTGGTTTATTCATCGGGAGTATTTACCAGTTCAAGTTTGGGACTTATTAAATCGGGTACTGTTACCATTCCCTGCAACGCAAGTTTAGGGATTACAACATTACGTGTGGTATATTCGGAGAGCACCACGATTCCGCCCCCATGTGGAAATTATTACTGGGGAGAAACCGAAGATTATTCGATAAATATTATTCAACAGGCAGCCTCATTTACAGGTTCGGGCACAATACAGATTACAGGTTCTGTTGCGGCAGGAGCCAATGATATTCCTATACTGAGAATACCGGTTAAAGTTATTTCTACATTATGTTTGCCCGGTACAACCACACAGTTTAATTTTAATACAACCGGTACAACAAATACTGCAAATATTGTAAGCGCAAAATTATATGCCAGCGGAAATTCAGCGACTTTTAATACATCAAAACTGTTGGGAACAGTAACTGCTCCATCGGGTTCATTTAGTTTTATTGTTGCCGATACAGTATTGAATGATTCGAATAATTACTGGCTGGCTTATGATGTTTCTGCATCGGCATCCATAGGTAATTTTCTCGACGCACGAATTGACAGTGTAAAAGTTTTCGGCGTTTGGCGTATCCCTGCAAATGGCAATCCTGCAGGCAACAGAATCATCAGTGCCCCTATGACCTATATCAGTACCACAGTAACACATCCCGATTTATCAGCCCTGCAAACAAGCTCGGTTAATAATAGTATGTTGTGTATAAAAGTAATAACCAGTTCAAGCGGGGCTCCGGTAAATATTACCAGTTTTAGTTTGGGTACACAGGGCTCAACAGCTGCTTTGGCCGATATCAATAATGCAAAAGTTTGGTATACCGGAACCAGCAGCACCTTTGCACCCAGCAATCAGTTTGGTTCAACCATAAGCGCGCCTAATGGTACTTTTGTGATTGGTGGAACCCAGGCACTTGCCAATGACAGCAATTACTTTTGGTTAACCTACGATATACCGGTATCTGCCAATGTGGGCGATTCGGCCGATGCGCAAATGAACAGCATGATTTTTAATGGAACAACGCAAACACCTGCCATTTCTGCGCCCGCCGGCAAACGGGTAATCAGGGCTCCTTACTGTATTTCGCAGGCAACCCAAACCGGAGATGAGGATATCTTTAATGTAACTATGGCGGGTTTCAGCAATTCTTCCAGTTGTACAACTACCGGGGGGCCGGGATCTGCAATTAACAGGTATTCCGATTATACCGGCTTATCCGGACCAGTGGTGCATGCCGGCGATCAGGTAAACGTAAGTGTAACCAAAGGAACCTGCGGAGGCTTTTATGGAGAACGAATTGGGATTTACATTGACTGGAACCAAAACGGTATATTAACAGATGCCGGAGAAAATGTGTTTACCAGTTCATACGCAACAGGTATTCCAAATCAGATTATTTCGGCTATAATAACTGTTCCTAACGGAGTAATGGTTGGATCAACCCGTATGCGTGTGGTATATGTAGAAGCGTCTGTAGTATCGCCCTGCGGAACATATAACTGGGGCGAAACAGAGGATTATACCATTGTGGTGGATCCCCCCTTGCCTTTGGCAACATATACCTGGACAGGTGCCATATCGGCCAACTTTACAACTGCAGGTAACTGGAGTCCCTCACGCAGCATTTCAAATATAAATGATAAGCTGCTCTTTAATTCGGGAGGCGTTAAAACCATAACCAATGTCCCGGCATCTCAGGTGAGAACTCTGGAGCTTGCCGATTCAATACTCGTAAAAATGTCGGGAACGGTAAATAATATACTGGTTGCCAGTGATAGCCTGATACTGGGAAATGCCTGCAGATTGAATACCGGAAACATGGGAGTGGGCCTGGGAATAAATATTGTGTCGATTGGAACCTTATCAGGTAATGGAACTATTTATGGAACATTACAACGATGGTTTAATGCATCAAATACCTCGGCCACTTTTCCGCTTGCCGACAGCAATGGTATCACAAGAAATGTAACGCTAAACTACACCACGATGCCCGGAATACCGGGTTCGGTAACTGCTGGTTTTGTGATGAGTATACCCGGTACAAACGGCTTACCGCTTACCGATGCTGTGGCAGGTGTAACAGCCAACCGGGCAGGTGTTGATGGTTACTGGAATCTTTCATCAACGATGTTTGGAGGTGCTTTTACGGGCACATTTAATGCTACCGGATTTTTGGGAGTAGGCAATTATCAGCTTTTGTTTTTAATGCGCAGGGCCAATACAGCAGGTACATGGGGATTAACGGGTACACATGCTGCAACTACAGGTTCAAATGCTGCTCCGGTTTTAAGCCGTACGGGCATGAATACATACGGACAGTTTGGAGTTGGGGGTAATAACGTAATAAATCCGTTACCGGTTAATTTATTGTTTTTTAAAGCATTTCATGTAAATGGAAATGCAATATTAAACTGGGCCACGGCAACAGAAACAAATAATAGTGGATTTATGATTGAGCGCTCAGTGAACGGAGAGTATTTTACCAGCCTGATCTTTGTTAAAGGAAAGGGCAATTCCAGGCAAACTGTTCAATATGCGCATCTTGATCCTGCTGTGTTTGCAAAAACCGGTTCACCTGTGGTATACTATCGCCTCAGGCAACTGGATATGGACGGCAGTTCAGCATATTCGGAAATTGTAATGATTACAGAACAAGAAGTAATGCAGGAAGCAGTGCGTGTTTACCCAAATCCGTTTTATAATGAGACCGGAGTTTCTATTGAAGCAGTATCAGCCGGAACGGCACAAATTCAATTGTATGATATGCTGGGCAATCAATTATCGGACGAAATTTTACTGATACATGCAGGTACAAACTATTCGGTTTTAAAGAGCTTATCGGGCCTGGCACAAGGAGTATATTTTGTGAAGGCGAGCAGGAATGGAATAAGCCAAACCATTAAAATAACAAAGATGGATTAGATTTATTTTTTAACAGACCCTGTCTTTTGTTGGTACAAGAAGTGATAAAATTTGTTAATTTGGACGACTGTTCAAATCATTAACAAAAACAATGGCACAACGTATCGACTTGAAAACATTTACGAATGAAAGGGGAAATTTAACGGTAATTGAAAAAGTTATTCCCTTTGAAATAAAACGGGTATTCTATATTTATGGGGTGGATGATTCAAAGCGCGGGGGACACCGGCATCTCAAAACCATTCAGGCAGTTGTGTGCCTGAAAGGAGGATGCACCATTTATAATCATGATGGGGAGAAAGAAGAAATATTTGAACTAAACAAGCCGGATACCTGTTTAATTATTGAACCCAAAGACTGGCATACCATGTATAATTTTACCCCCGATGCCATATTAATGGTTTTTGCTTCAGAGTATTTTTCGGAAAGTGATTATATTTATGAGGCTTACGCATCATGATTGAATATGAAAATCTGGCTAAACTGAATAAACCTCTTTTTGAAGAGTTTCAAAATGCATTTATTCATACGCTTGAAAGTGGACGTTACATATTAGGCGAACAGGTAATACTTTTCGAAACGGAATTTGCACAATACCATAACCATTTATTTTGCACAGGTGTTGCATCGGGCCTGGATGCACTCATAATGGGTTTGAGTGTTTTTAATTTCCCCAAAAAATCAAAAGTACTGGTGCCGGCCAATACTTATATAGCCAGTATCTTGGCCATTATAAGAGCCGGTTTAATTCCTGTGCTGGTTGAACCCAATAAAAATACCTGCCTGATAGATGTGGAGGAGTTAAGCAGGAAATATGATTCAGATTGTGTTGCTATAATGCCGGTGCACCTGTATGGTCGAATGTGTGATATGCCACAAATAATGGAGTTTGCAACGGCAAGGAATTTAAAAGTAATTGAAGATTGTTCTCAGGCACATTTTGCAGAAATAAATGGGATAAAAGCAGGATGTTTCGGCGATATCGGGGCATTTAGTTTTTATCCTACCAAAAACCTGGGGGCATTGGGAGATGCAGGTGCGATTATATGTAAAGATATAATGGTTTTTGAAAAGTTAAAGGCCCTGAGAAATTATGGAAGTGAAAAAAAATATGAAAATAAATTTATAGGATGGAATTCGAGATTGGATGAAATGCAAGCTTCATTTTTAAGAATCAAATTAAAGCATCTCCAAAGCATCACAGATCATAAAAGGTACCTGGCCTCTGTTTATATGCAAAAGCTTAAAAACATTTCACAAATTCAATTACCGGAAATTGCAGGGTCAAATCATGTATGGCATATTTTTAATATTTTAACCGATACGCGAAATGAATTAAAAATATTCTTATCTCAAAATGGAATTGAAACCGAAATTCATTACCCGATTGCCCCACACAAACAGGAGGCATATAAAGAATTATTCAAAGACTCTGTTTTTCCGGTTTCCGAAAACATTCATCGAACTACTTTAAGCCTTCCCATTTCCTGGTTTCATACCGAAAAAGATGTTTTATTAATTTCGGATACCATAAATGAATACTTTGTACGCTTAAATAATTCATAAATATTTATATAATTGATAATCAAATATATGTATTTTGAAAAAAACCAATCGTCATTATTACTTAAAATATTCTTAACAAATTTCTTAATATTATCTTAATATTGGGTTGCCAATTCTGATTTATTTAGCTATGGTGGGTGTAACAGTTGCACCATAGTTACCTTGTTTAGTAGGTTAAAAAAAACCCACTAAATCGTTTTTGGAAAGCTGACATAGCAACCTGATTACCGGAACTTATTGACCTTTTAATTTGAACATTACATTAGCATGAATTTATCTGTAATAATCCCTGTTTACAATGCCGAAAAATCGATACACGCATTGGTAACAGAGATTTTAACAATATATACTGATGAAACTGAAATAATTCTGGTAAACGACGGAAGTAATGATGACAGTGAAACAATTTGTGAGAAGATATCGAACGAAAATAGTAATGTTAAATTCATATCACTGCGCAAAAATTTTGGGGAACACAATGCAGTGTTATGCGGGCTCAATTATGCTGTGGGAAATTATGCGGTAATTATTGATGATGATTTTCAGAATCCCCCTTCGCAAATTTCAATATTACTCAGCGAAATTGAAAAAGGATTTGACGTGGTGTTTTCAAGATACCATGATAAAAGACATAATCCCGTTCGCAACCTGATGAGCGCTATAAATAATGTAGTAGCAAACCTGTTAATGAACAAACCCAAAGAGCTGTATTTGTCGAGTTTTAAAATTATTCAAAAAGAAGTGGTAAGTGAAATAATAAAATACAAAGGACCTTTTCCCTATATCGATGGACTGATATTAAGAACTACAAATAATATTGGTAGTATATATGTTGAACACGATAAAAGAGCAATGGGAAAATCCAATTATACCTTTAAGAAACTGTTTTCTTTATACCTTAATATGTTTCTCAATTTTTCAATCAAGCCTTTACGAATATTTACTGTTTCCGGTTTCGTTATTTTCCTGCTTGGGATTTTTCTTTCTGCTTATTTTATCATCTCAAAATTAAGTTCTCAGGAGGTTCCCGGCTGGACATCTACTGTATTATTAATTTTACTGCTTTCCGGATTTCAGATAATTTTTCTGGGACTGATGGGTGAATACCTGGGCAAACAGTATATGGATCAGAACAACACACCGCAATGGGTGATAAAAAAAGTTAACTTGGGTAAAAGTAAATAGGTTATGGTTAAGGAGGAATATTACAGGATGGCGGATACTGAAAAAGAGCACTGGTGGTACCGGTCGCTTCACTTTTTGGTATTGTCTCATATTAAAAAATATTTTAACGAACGAAACATTAAAATAATAGATGCCGGATGCGGAACAGGAGGTTTAATTACTTTCATGAAAAAACAGGGTTACATTAACATAGATGGTTTTGATGCATCGGATATTGCCGTTCAGATATGCAACAAACAGAACATTGCTGCTTTTAAAGGCGATTTGAGAAACATTTCAAAATATTATATGGATAACCACGCCGATGTGGTTATCAGTAATGATACCTTCTACTTTCTCGATATGGAAGATCAGAGGAATCTTACGGATGAGGTAAACAATGTGTTAAGGAAAGATGGATTGTTAATTACAAATATCCCTTCACTTCAGGCATTCAGGGGAATTCATGATGTTCAGGTTGGGATTAAAAAAAGATTCGATAAAAAGGATATCTGGAAAATTTTTGACCGTAACAAGTATTCATTGGTGACTGAAATGTACTGGCCTTTCGTGCTGTCCCCACCCATATGGTTTGCCCGGTTTATGCAAAGAACAAAAATGAAAATGAATCCGGATACCGTAATAAAATCAGATTTAAGCAAACAAAATAAATTTATCAATTCGATTTTATTTTATATCACAAATTTTGAAAACAATATGTTAAGCAGAAAACCATTCGGAAGCTCGTTATTTCTGGTAATGAAGAAAAAAAGTTAATGTTATTATGGCTGTTAAAAAGAACAAAAAAATCAGAGTCAGTGAAAAGCAACCGGTAAGTCTGGTTCAATCCAATGAGCGCCTTAATCATTTTATTTTGGCACTCATCGTTATTTTTACTGTTTTCCTCTTTGCAAAATCTATATTTTATCAATTTGTTTTTTGGGATGATACCTACTATGTAGTTGAAAATAGTTTGATTATGGATCTGTCTCCAAGAGGATTGGTAAACATATTTACTACTCCTGTACTTGGGATGTATAATCCGATTCCTTTTCTGGTATACGCAATTGAACATGCAATTTGGGGATTGAACCCAAAGGTATTTCATTTCTTTAATATCCTGTTTCACCTTATTGCAGCAATTGTATTGTATAAGTTTATTTTACGTTTAACAAAAAGGTATGAAACGGCTGCCATCGTTACCTTGTTGTTTGCAATTCACCCCATGCATGTGGGGGTTGTAGCCTGGGTTTCTCAAACCAAAACATCTATATACTTTATTTTTTACATACTGGCGCTCTCAAAATATTTAAGATATATACAAGACAATTACAAAATCAAAAACCTTGTTTATGTGGGTATCTTCTTTATTTTGTCAGCACTTTCAAAGCCATCTGCCGTAACGCTGGCTCCTATGCTGTTTTTATTTGATTACTACCTGGGAAGAAAATTAGATAAAAGATTAATTATCGAAAAGATTCCATTTTTTATGATATCTGTATTCTTTGGAATTTTAACCCTGATGACCCATGGTGAATCCAATGATTCTATATTTAATGTAAACTTAAATTACTCATTCATCAATAATCTGCTCATTGCAAATTATTCTGTTGTATTTTATATCAACAAATTCTTTGTACCAATAGACCTGAGCGCCATATATCCATACCCCGACAATACAACTTATTTACCCCTTAAATATTATTTATCCTTATTTGTGATCCCAACAATACTGTGGCTTGTTTATAAATCAGGTAAATTCAGAAAGGAAATGATATTCGGGTTATTGTTTTTCTCAATCAGCATCTCGGTTCTGATACGATTGGTTCCCACCGGATTTTTTAGTGTGGCAAACCGGTATTCCTACCTTTCTTATACCGGATTGTTTTTTATTATTGGACAGTTTTTTACCTATATGCTGGATAATAAATTTTCAATTTCTGCAAAAACTAAAAGTTATCTATATGCAACCTTTTTCAGTTTTGTTGTTTTTTTCTCATACCGAACAACAATAAGAGTGAGTAAATGGGAAAACAGCATTACATTGTTTGACGATGTAATCAAAAAAAGCCAAAAAATACCCATTGCATACAATAACAGGGCGCTTGCAAAATTAAATAACGGAGACAATTGGGGAGCATTAAATGATTTTAGCCTGGCGTTAAAATTAGATACAGCCTATACCGAAGCGTACTTAAACAGGGGTTTGATTAATTACAATCTCGGCAAATTAGATGAAGCCATGGCAGATTATAACAAGTCGCTTACATTTAATCCGAAACTGGGTGCTGCCTTTTTTAACAGGGCTTTGGTAAAAATGAAACGAAAGGATAAAAAGGGGGCTCTTGAAGATTTGAAAATAGCCGACTCACTGGATATAAATGAAGCTGAAAATTTAATAGAACAATTGAGTGTGAATTCTCCGGCCACAAACAGAATTCCAAATCTTACCATCGACGAAACGCAGAACGGGATTCAAACCGAACAGATGGAAATAGGTTCAACCCAATGAATGAATTAACTTTAAAAATATACCGTACAATCACTGACTATTCTAAGCCAATGAATAACATTAGAATTAATACGGATTATTATGGGGATTAAAAATAAACAGCACAGGAAAAAGCCGGAGAATCAGGTAAAGCCGGTTGCACAACCTAAAAGGTATCAGAATTATATTATTATAGCCATAATAAGCCTGTATACAATTTTACTCTTTTCAAAATCAATTAATTTTGAGTTTGTAAATTATGATGATACTTATTATGTTCTGGAAAATCAATTAATCAAGGATTTTTCCTTTCAGGGATTGAAAAACATTTTTACAACTCCTGTACTGGGAATGTATAACCCGCTCCCTTTTCTGGTATATGCAATTGAACATAAATTATGGGGTCTCGATCCCAAAATGTTCCATTTTTTTAATATCCTGTTCCATCTGGCAGGGGCAGTAGTGCTATATCTATTTATATATAAATTAACCGGTAGGTACGAAACAGCTGCAATTGTTTCTTTGTTGTTTGCTGTCCATCCTATGCATGTGGGTGTGGTAACCTGGGTATCGCAAACCAAAACCTCTCTCTATTTTATTTTTTATATGCTGGCGCTAATCCAATATTTGAAATATGTAAGGGAAGGCTTCCAAATCAGGCATCTTTTTTATGTAAGCTTATACTTTGTCCTTTCTGCCCTTTCAAAACCTTCAGCAGTTACCCTCGCCCCGATGCTCTTTTTATTGGATTACTATTTGTCAAGAAAATTAAATATTAGATTGTTTATCGAAAAAATTCCCATTTTCATGATCGCTGCATTTTTTGGCTTTTTAACATTATGGACCCACAGTGAAACGAATGATACGATTTTTAATATCAACCATAATTACTCTTTGATTAACAATATCCTGATTTCAAATTATTCTATTGTATTTTATATCAACAAATTATTTATTCCTTTAAATCTCAGCGCAATATATCCGTATCCCGATAATGCAGCCCTTTTGCCTTTTAAATACTATTTTTCTGTGTTGGTCATCCCGCTTATACTTGTTCTCATACATAAATCAGGTACCTTCAGAAAGGAAATGATATTTGGTATTTTGTTTTTTAGTATTTCTATTTCAGTGCTCATCAGATTTGTTCCATCCGGTTTTTTTAGTGTGGCCAACCGGTACTCATACATGTCGTATACCGGATTGTTTTTTATTATTGCTCAATATTTTACCTTCCTGCTTGATAATAAATTTGCGCATGCCGTACAGCTCAATAAATATCTGTTTGCTACTTTCGCCATTTTCGTTATTTTTATCTCATACCGCACCACCATCAGGGTAAGTAAATGGCAAAACAGCATTACCCTTTTTGACGATGTTATCAAAAAAAGCCAGAGAGTTCCCATTGCATATAATAACCGAGCCCTTGCCAAACTTCAAAAAGGCGACCGTGATGGGGCATTTGATGATTTCAGCATGGCATTGAAACTGGATACCGCATATACCGAAGCATACGTAAACAGGGGCTTGATAAACTATAATAAAGGTAAATACGATGAGGCGCTGCATGATTACAATAAGTCGCTTAAATTAAATCCCAAACTAGGTGCAGCTTATTTTAACAGAGCACTGGTTAAAATGAAAAAAGAAGACAGGATAGGTACCATGGAAGATTTGAAAATGGCAGATTCTCTGGATATAGCACAAGCCAAAGGACTGATTGACCAGCTGAATGCAATTTTAAATGCCGCCAGTTCAAATGCCGTAATGCCCGATGATGAGACGCGTACCGCTACCGAACTTTTAAATCCCGGCTCTACGCATTAATCAAAATGCGAGGTATCTTTATGTTTTAGTATCCGGGCATTTTCACCATCTGTTTCAACAAGGTATAAACAAAAATTGCTGTGTTCATATTTTTCCATCTCACTTAATGGCTCTTTCATTAAAGCGCACAGCATACTCTTCATAGCCCTGCCGTGCATACATATCAAAACACAGTCTTCATGCGCTTGTTTCATTAAAAAATTAATAAACAGCTTTTGCCGGTTTTGTAATTCAAGGGCACTTTCTCCATCCTTAATTTTGGCATTATAATTCCCTTTTTTCCACTCATTTACTATGTCCCAGTAAACAGCCCGTTCTTCGGCACTTTGAGGCTTCCCTTCAAAAATACCCCAGCTAATTTCATTTAAAGCCGCATGCGCTTCATACCTGCGTCCCACTTCTATAAAAGGAAGTACCGATTGTTGAGTACGTATCAATGCAGAGGTATAAATCATCTTGAACCTGATAGACTTATAAAATTGATAAAATTTTTGAGCCTGTTGCTTCCCAAGCTCATTTAGCGGCATATCAACGCCGCTTCCCTGTACAATCCCTAAACGGTTATAGTCCGTTTCGCCATGCCTGATAATATATAATAATTTGGATGCCATTGTATTTCACCTTTTTCAATTGAACTTTTTTTGATTTTATAAACAGGAATATAAATTGAAATATAGTTATATCTTGCTGAGGAAAATACAAAATTAATCGGCAATGATGAAACTTTTTAATTTCATGCAGACTCAAAAAATGTTATATAAAATGTGGAATGAATGAATTTATTTCGTAAACAATTAATCAACACGAACTTTTTACTAAAATAACAATAGATTTACACAAAACTCCAGGTAATGCATAGTCTTTTAAAACAGCAACTAAAACAACTCTTTGGCAATGAATTACCCGATTCAGGGGAATGGAAAGAATTTATTGGTTTGGTAAACGAAAGCTATGAAAAGTTCCAGACTGAAAAAAACGATTTTGGGAAAAAATGGGAAAAGAGTTCTACAGAATTTAAGGAACTCAATAATTTCAAAAATGCCATTGACTCTACCGCTATTGTATCTTTAACAGATTTGAAAGGCATAATTATTTATGCAAATGAAAATTTCTGTAAAATTTCGGGATATACCCAAAACGAACTTATTGGTAAAAATCATAGTATAATTAATTCGGGATTTCATCCCAAAAGTTTCTGGAAAGAAATGTGGCGCGCTGCAGGGAATGGTGAAATCTGGAAAGCGGAAATATGTAACGTCAATAAAAAAGGCGAAGTGTATTGGGTAGATTCTACCGTTATTCCTTTTGTAAACGATGCGGGGAAAGTTTACCAGTATCTTTCCATCAGGTTTGATATTACGCAAAGAAAAAAGATTGAAGAAGAAGTAAAGAAAAATGAAGAAAAATTCAGACTGTTGATTGAATCGGCTACCGATATTTTTTATTATACCGATAAGGAGGGAAAATTTACGTATGTAAATGATATCGCAACCCAGATAACAGGATTCAGTAACGAAGAGTTGCTGTCAATGTGCTACCTCGATTTGGTTGAACCAAGCCAGAGGGCAAAGGTTGAAACATTTTACAGAAGGCAATCTTTATTGGGCAACAAAGTTACCTATAATGAGTTTCCGATTACCACTAAATCAGGTAAAATAGCCTGGATCGGACAAAATGTTCAATTGATACACGACAAAGGAGTAATTGGGGGTATTCAGGCTATAGCAAGAGATATCACGACCCTTAAAAATGCCCAGCTTGAAATAGAAAATTCACGAAATTTTTTAAATGAAATCATTGACTCAATTCCTAGTCCTTTATTTGTAAAAAACAGGAAACATCAATGGGTTTTGGTGAATAGTGCATATTCAACACTTACAAATATCCCCAAAGCCAAAATAATTGGTAAAATAGAGCATGAATTTTTGCCCGGCAAGGAAGCAGAAATGTTCATTGAACTGGATGAAAAACAGTTTAAAGATAAAAGTGAAACCATGCGGGAAGTAACTTTTAAAGGTTTAGATGAAAATGAGAAAAACTTATTGGTTAAAAAATCCTATTTTGTAAATCAGGGCAACGAATTTATCATTTGTGTGGTTACGGATATTACAGAACGGATAAAAGCTGAAACAGCAAATAAATACATGAAAGTATTTTATGAAAATGTTCTGAATAAAATACCTTCTGATGTGGTTGTACTGGATCATGAACAGCGCTATTTATTTGTGAATGAAATTGCAGTTAAAGATTTGGAAAAAAGAAGCTGGATGATTGGACATAATGATTATGAATATTGTGAGCATTTTGGGCGTCCCGTTTCAATAGCTGAAAAACGCGGAAAAATTTTCAGGAAAGTAATTGAAACCAAAGAACAACTCGAGTTTGAAGAACAACTAAAAAAACCGGACGGCGAATTAAGCTGGATGTTACGCAGATTTTATCCCGTGCTTGACGAGAACAATGAAATCATGACCATTATTGGTTTTGGAATAGACATTACAAAAAGAAAAGAAGCGGAAGTTAAAATTCAGGAAAGTGAGGAAAGACTTTCACTGGCCATTAGTTCAGCTAATTTAGGTATCTGGGACTGGAATATTACGGAAAATAAGTTGCTTTGGGATCGTTCTATGTATACCATTTTTAATGTGAATCCTCAAAATTTCGGCAGCGATTACGAAGCATTTGAAAAAACCCTTCATCCCGAAGATGCCGAACGTGTGAATACAGGAATAGCCGAAGCCTTAAAACAAGGCACTAATTTTAAAGATATTTTCAGAATTATCGATCAAAACGGAAGCATAAAATATATTTCTGCATATTCTAAAACTTTCAGAGATGCTGAACAGTTGCCTTACCGCATGATTGGAGTGAATTCTGATGTTACGGAAGACCGCTTAATAGAACAAAGGATTCTTAAACAGCAATCCGATCTGGAAGAAGCCCAGCACATTGCCCGTGTTGGCGGATGGGAAATTGACGTAAAAACCAGAACCATCGTCTGGTCTAAAGAAATGTACAATATTTGCGAACTCAGTCCTGAGGAGAAGCCTACATTAAACGAAACATACGCTATGTACACTCCCGAAACACGTGAAGGCATCAGTCATGCGTTTTTAAATGCAATCGTAAATCATGAGCCTTTTGAAATGGAGGCACAGATAGTTACCCAAAAGAATAAAATTATTGATGTGAGAACCAAAGGAGTTCCGTTTATAGATAAAGGGAAAGTTTTGGCAATCAGGGGTATTTTTCAGGATATTTCCCAGGAAAAGGAAGCCAAAAGACGCATGGAAAATTATACCCGGGAATTAGAGAAAAAGAACATAGAACTCGATCAGTTTGCCTATGTGATTTCACACGATTTAAAAGCCCCTTTACGCGGTATCAATAATTTAAGTATGTGGATTGAAGAGGATTTGGAAGGTAAGATAGAAAAAGATACACAAACCAATCTCGACTTAATGCGGAAGCGTGTAAAACGCATGGAAGGTTTAATAGACGGAGTTCTGCAATATTCGCGTGCCGGACGAATAAAACATGAAACGGAATCCTTCAGTTTAAAAACAACTATTGATGAATTAATTGAAAGTTTAAGTCCGCCCGAACACTTTAAATTTATTGTTCCCGATGATTTACCGGAACTGCTTACCGAAAAAATTGCCATCGAGCAAATTTTTTCAAATTATATCAGCAATGCCATTAAATACAATAATAACCCTGAACCAAGAATTGAAATAGGGTTTAAAAGAAATGATAATTGGTACGAATTTTATGTAGCAGATAACGGTCCGGGTATCGAAAAGGAATTTTTTGACAAGGTATTTGTTATTTTCCAGACATTGCAGGCAAGGGATACTTTTGAAAGTACCGGCGTTGGCCTGGCAATCGTTAAAAAAATTGTGGAAGATAAAGGCGGTAAAGTATGGATTGAATCGGAAATAGGTAAAGGCACTAAGTTTTTCTTCTCCTGGTTAATAAATGATGAAGATTAATGGTCCGCACTTTTTTTAAGCTATTTGTTTTTTTCGGTTTGAACCTGCTGGGCGTTCAAAAACAAGCTTTGGCCCAATGCATTGATCCACTGGGAGTCAACCCCTCAGCGTCATGCCCAACCGACTATGTTCCCGTTTGCGGTTGCGATCAGGTTACCTACCGCAATCAATGTGTGGCTCAATACCGTAACGGGGTTCTCACATTTATAGAAGGCCCCTGCAGCGGATTTGAATTTGATTTATTTCCCTCTTTTGTATCCCAAAACGATGTGTTAAGGGTAACTTTTGTGCAAAATACAGGCATGCCGGCCAACTTTTTCATTATCGATTCATTTGGAAAACTAGTTATGCAAAGGACCCTGCCGGCCAGAGACCAGTTTAATGACCCTTTTGTTTTTGACCTGCCCGAAATCATTGATTTAAGACAAGGCACCTATATTGTGATGATTTATAACGCAAAAGGAACCTACAGGTATAAAAAGTTTGTCAGGTTTTAACGTATTATTGCAGTCCATTTAGGGCAAAACAAGATTTTTAAACATTTTGTTGTGAATTAGAACCCGAACCCCTATTTTTGCAACCCCTTTAATAAAAACTGTACAAGCGTGGACGCATTAAGTTACAAAACAATTTCAGCCAATAAAGCAAGCATAACCAAAAACTGGTTAATTATTGATGCTGAAGGACAAACATTAGGCCGCTTTGCCAGCAAAGTCGCCAATATCTTACGTGGCAAGCATAAGCCATCATTCACTCCGCATGCTGATTGCGGAGACTACGTAATTATCATCAATGCCGAGAAAATTCGTTTTACCGGCAATAAACTAAATGATAAAGAATACAAATTCTTCTCGGGTTATCCGGGTGGTTTGCGTTACGAAGTTGCCAAAAACATATTGGTGCGCCGCCCTACATATATTGTAGAACACGCCATCCAGGGTATGTTGCCAAAAAATAAATTAGGTTCCGATTTGTTTCGTAATATGCATGTTTATGCAGGTAGCGAGCATCCGCACGGAGCACAACAACCAAAAGAATTAAAGTTCTAAGAAATGGAAATTAATAACGCTTTAGGAAGAAGAAAAACAGCTGTTGCCCGCATTTATATGACTGCCGGTACCGGTAACATGACTGTTAACAAGAGAGATTACAAAAACTATTTCCCAACGCTGAATTTGCAAATAGCTGCAAATAAGGCTTTTGAGATAACCAATACCGTGGGCCAGTTCGATGTTACCGTTCATGTGGATGGTGGCGGTCAAACCGGTCAGGCCGACGCCATTAAACTGGCTATTTCGCGCGCATTGGTTAAATACAACGCCGAGCTAAAACCTTTATTAAAGGTGGAAGGCCTGCTAACCCGCGACCCACGTATGGTTGAACGTAAAAAGCCTGGACAGAAAAAGGCTCGTAAACGTTTCCAATTCGTAAAACGTTAATCAGAATATATATTTCTATGTCAAAAATCACGCACGAAGAGTTGCTGGAAGCGGGAGTGCACTTTGGTCACTTAACCCGCAAATGGAATCCGAAAATGGCCCCATATATCTTTATGGAAAAAAACGGAATCCACCTCATCGATCTACACAAAACAGCTGTAAAGCTGGATGAGGCCGCCCAAGCCATTAAAAACATTGTTAAATCAGGCCGTAAAGTTCTTTATGTTGCTACCAAAAAGCAGGCAAAAGAAATTATGGAAAACGAAGCCAAGCGCGTTAACATGCCTTACGTTTGCGATCGTTGGTTAGGCGGAATGCTTACCAATTTCGGAACCGTTAGAAAAAGCATCAAAAAAATGCAGACGCTGGAAAAGCTTTCTACGGATGGTACCTATGTAAATATCAACAAAAAAGAGCGTTTGATGATTGAACGCGAAAAAGTAAAGTTGAGAAAAGTACTGGGTGGCATTTCTGATTTGAACCGCTTACCTGCCGCATTGTTAATCGTGGATATTAAACGCGAACACATTGCAGTAGCCGAAGCTACCAAATTAAACATTCCTACTTTCGGTATTGTAGATACCAACTCAGATCCAACTGTGGTTGATTTCCCAATCCCCGCAAATGACGATGCAGCCAAATCAATCGCCTTGATTACCCGTTATATCACCGATGCAATTATTGAAGGCTTGTCGGAACGCAAACGTGAAAAAGAAGAATCTGCCGAGAAAGAAGAAGCTGCCGCTAAAGATGCAGTGGTTGACAAAGCAGAGGCTTAAACAAAGGCTTATAACAATTAAACTTTTTATGCTTTGGTAATTGCCAACGCATAAAGACAATTTCCAAAACATATTAAAACCCCAAAGGGGTGAAATTATTATAACAATGAGTATAACTGCAGCAGATGTAAACAAACTTCGCCAAATGACGGGCGCAGGAATGATGGACTGCAAAAAAGCATTACAGGAAACAAATGGCGACTTTGATGGTGCCGTAGATTTTTTACGTAAAAAAGGAACCAAAATTGCCGCAAGCCGTGCCGATCGCGATGCGAAAGAAGGAGCCATAATTGCAAAAGTTTCGCCTGATCACAAACTGGGTGTAATTGTTCAGTTAAGCTGCGAAACCGATTTCGTTGCTAAAAACAGCGATTTTGTAGCCTTTACCCATAAATTGGCTGAAACCGCCCTGGCCGGTAAAGCACCAAACGCCGATGCCTTAAGGGCTATGAGTATGGATGGTTTAACCGTTGCCGATAAAATTACCGAACAGGTGGGTAAAATTGGCGAAAAAATTGATGTGGTTCGTTACGAAATTTTAGAAGGCGAAAACATTGTACCTTATATACATGCCGGTAATCGCTTAAGTGTACTGGTTTCTTTGAACCACCCGGCTAGCGAAGCCAATTTTATTGCCGGCAAGGATGTGGCCATGCAAATTGCAGCTTTAAATCCGATTGCGGTTGATAAAGACCAGGTTGACCCAACCGTTATCGAACGCGAAATTGCCATTGGAATGGATCAGGCCCGTGCCGAAGGTAAACCCGAAGCCATGCTTGAAAAAATTGCCCAGGGTAAATTGGGTAAATTCTACAAAGACTCAACTTTATTAAACCAGGAGTTTGTTAAAGACAGCAGCAAATCCATCAGCCAGATGCTCGATGGAGTTGAAAAAGGACTCACAGTAAAAAGCTTTAAACGAATTTCTTTATAATCAAAAAAATCCTCTCCATCAACGGAGGGGATTTTTTTTATAATTTAACGAAACTTGTTTAATTACAGGCATAACGTAGTTATGTCAAAAATTAAGCTACCCAACCAATATTTATTATATTTGTCAAAATAGTCATAAAAGTTACACCAAAACCTAATTATGAAATACAAACGCGTTCTCTTAAAACTTAGCGGTGAGTCCTTAATGGGCTCGATGCAGTATGGTATTGACCCAAAAATTCTCGAACATTATGCCCTTGACGTAAAATCAGTTGTTGATGCAGGCGTTGAAGTAGCCATTGTAATTGGCGGGGGAAATATTTTCAGGGGAATTCAGGGAGTTGCCGGAGGGTTGGTTGAACGCGCACAAGGAGATTATATGGGAATGCTGGCAACAGTTATTAATTCGATGGCCTTGCAGGGAGCATTGGAAAAATTGGGATTGAAAACTCGTTTACTTACTGCAATTCATATGGAGCAAATTGCTGAACCGTTTATTCGCCGAAGAGCAGTTCGCCACCTGGAAAAAGGGAGAGTTGTAATTTTTGGAGCCGGAACTGGAAATCCCTATTTCACAACCGACTCAGCTGCGGCATTGCGCTCAGTTGAAATAGAAGCCAGCTTGCTGTTAAAAGGAACCCGCGTAGATGGCATTTATTCAGCCGATCCCGAGAAAGACCCTGCTGCAACACGTTTCGATAAAATAAGTTTTGATGAGGTTTATGCACGCGGCTTAAACGTGATGGATATGACGGCCATAACCCTTTGCCAGGAAAACAAAATGCCAATCGTAGTATTTGACATGAACAAAACCGGCAATTTTTTAAAAGTTTGTAATGGTGAAGATGTAGGAACTACAGTAAGTTAAAATCTTAAATTGTTAAAGAATACTTTGAATATTTTAATCAAAAAATTAGCCCTCATAAAGAACTTTATGAGGGCTAATTTTTTTTAATCGGTTATGTAACGTGGTAGCTTTCTACAGTTTATTCTTATGACGGTGCATCAATGCCCAGAGGTAAAAGTAAAGGTATATTTAACTCCGGGTGTTCCGCCACAGTCTGCTCCATCCACCACCATAGAAACTTTACAGGTTGAAGCATCTAATTGTAATACATTATAAACATCTGTGCCATTTTCGGTTAATTTAGTTTGAGACGAGTCAAAAACCCAGGTAAAATCGGTGGTCTGAGGTTCACTTGCATTGCACTTGGTCGCTCCTTCATCATCTTTACCGGTTCCATTTGTATTAAATTTTCTGGTATTATCTTTATCACAACTTTGCATAACTGCATACAAATCTGTAATTGTTATTCCACCCATATCAAGGCCTGGATTTATAGATGCGGCTTTTATATTCCAAGTGCCTGAAGTTAAATATTCGGCCTTTGTTTTGGTGGGTGTTGTACTGCTGTCGTCTTTCTTGCTACAAGAGGAAATGGCAAACAGGGCAAGTAGTGTAATAACTAATGTGCTTTTTTTCATATTGTTTTTTTTAAGGGTTTTTTATACTGTTAAATGATGTTTCAAACTGCAAGTTTAAGAAAACTGAAATAGTAAACTTTATATCCCTGGATTTATAATCAAAAGTAATCGAAGTGACTCAGTATACAAGAAAAATCAGTAGCAATATAATTAGTTGTTAACAACCAGAGAGTTAGAAAAAGTTTAACCATTTTAAGGTGACAAATAAATTGAAACTTTCCTAATTAGCGCAATTCCTAGCCACTATTTAACAGTAGCCCTAATTCCCAACACCGATTTAACTTTCATCTGTATGGCCCGCGCATCAAATCCGCACTCCATATAAAGTTCGGCTTGTTCGCCATGTTCAATAATTTTATCAGGCATTCCCATTCTTACTACATTTGAATGGTAGTGGTGATCAGCCATAAATTCTAAAACAGCACTTCCAAACCCGCCAACAATAGTGCCATCTTCAATGGTAATAATATGTCTGAATTTTACAAAAACTTCATGTAACAATTCTTCATCAATGGGTTTTACAAAACGCATATCATAATGTGCGGCATGTATGCCTTCTTCTTCGAGTTGGTTCAGCGCAATAGCTGCTAAATTACCTGCTGTACCAAAAGTTAAGATTGCAATATCATTTCCCTCTTTAAGCTTTCTTCCTTTGCCAATTGTTAGTTCGGTAAAAGGTTTTTTCCAGTCAACCATTACGCCATTTCCTCTTGGATAGCGAATAGAAAACGGACCTGCATTTTTAATCAGGCTGGCGGTATACATCAGGTTGCGCAACTCTTCTTCATCCATGGGTGCCGAAACCACCATATTGGGAACGCAACGCATATACGGAATATCCAGCATGCCATGATGTGTGGGTCCGTCAGCTCCGGCTAAACCTGCCCGATCCATGCAAAAAACCACATGCAATTTTTGCAGCGCCACATCATGTACCACCTGGTCGTATGCCCTTTGCATAAAGGTGGAGTATATATTACAGAAAGGTATATAGCCCTGAGTAGCCATGCCTGCACTAAATGTTACAGCATGTTGCTCAGCAATGCCCACATCAAAAGCTCTGTCGGGCATGGCTTTCATCATAATATTCATGCTGCTTCCCGAAGGCATTGCAGGTGTAACCCCAACAATTTTGGAATTCATTTCGGCCAGTTCAACCAGTGTATGCCCAAATACATCCTGGTATTTGGGGGGTTTGGGTGCAACGGATGCCGATTTATAAATTTCACCGGTAACTTTATCAAACAATCCGGGGGCATGCCACTTGGTCTGATCTTTTTCGGCATGGGCAAAACCTTTACCTTTCACAGTGATGCAGTGCAGCAATTTTGGTCCGGGAATTTTCTTTAAGTCATTGAATATTTTTACCAGGTGGTTTACATCATGTCCGTCAACCGGACCAAAATAACGGAACCCTAATGCTTCAAATAAATTACTATGACGAAGCAATCCCCCTTTTAAAGTATCATGAACTTTTGATATGATTTCCTGCGAAACCTGTCCGAGCTTGTGCAGGCGGTCCAGAGTTTTCCAAACATCATCTTTAAATTTATTATAGGTAGGGGAAGTAGTAATATCTGTTAAGTACTCTTTTAAGGCACCCACATTCGGGTCAATACTCATGCAATTATCGTTTAATACCACAATAATGTTTGCATTGGCAACACCTGCGTGGTTCAGGCCTTCAAATGCCATACCACCGGTTAAAGCACCATCACCGATTACGGCAATATGTTGTTTATCGTGCTCACCTTTTAATTTGGAAGCAACGGCCATTCCAAGTGCAGCCGAGATGGATGTAGAAGAATGTCCTACGCCAAAAGTATCATAAATGCTTTCGCTCCGTTTGGGAAAGCCCGAAAGTCCTTTGTAAAGCCGGTTGGTATGAAACTGTTCCCTTCGTCCGGTTAAAATTTTATGTCCGTATGCCTGATGACCCACATCAAAAACCAATTGGTCAACCGGGGTATTAAAAGCGTAATGCAGGGCAACGGTAAGCTCAACAACACCCAAACTTGCACCAAAATGGCCACCATAAACAGATACCACATCAATTATGTATTGCCTGAGTTCAGCACTCACTTTAACCAAATCCGCTTCCGCAACTTTTCTTAAGTCGGATGGAAATTGGATTTGTTCAAGATACGGACCTGTGTTAATTTTAATCATGAAAAAACAACATTAATAAAACAATTGGGTTTCAAATGTAATACCATATTGGTTGCAAAAATATGACTTTGGAAGCAATTATGAAGGTAAACGTTTTGCAATGACTTAAAAGTGTATCTAAAAGGAAAAAGTGAATGGAATTATTTTCCTGAAATTTTGTCAACACTTCAATCCCGGAGAAAGTACCGCATAAATTCTTTACAAGCGGGCATCGCTGATGATTAAGTCTTTTGGATGAATGGAAAGCACCGGAATGGGAGAGTTCTTAATCATTTGCTCGGAATATTTACCGGAGAAAAAGGAGGTTAAATTGGTTTCCTGTTCTGTCATAATCATAATCATTCCCGCGTTTTTCTCCTTGGCATATTCAAGTATCTGGTTGGTTGGGTTACCACCCAATCTTACGTCCAGCGTACACTTTATCCCTTTTTCTTCTATATTATTAAAAACCTGACGGGTATAGTTCTTTATAACAAACTCGGCATCTTTTCCCTTGTCGTTTGAAACGCCAATTACATGCAGGGTTGCCTTAAAAACCCGGGCAAGTGCAACGGCATAAGGTACCTTTTGCCGGGTTTCAAATGAAGTATCTATGGGAACCAGAATATGCGAATAATCAAAAACTTCATTTGATTCAGGAACGGTTAACACCATTCTCTCAAAAGAATCAATTAACTTGTTTGCCTCCGAAACGGTAACAACACCCGGGTCTGTTGTGCCCAGGCTAATGGGTAAAATAATTAAATCAGGGTTTTTTTGTTTAATAATTTTTGAAATTTCTTTGGGCGACGGAGTTCCATTTCCTCTTTCTACAGCATATTTACCGGCTCCGAATTTTGTATTTAGTACCTGAGTACTTTCATTAAAAGTTAAACAACTAATCTGTGAGCTAAAATAATTAGAAATAGAAGCAGCAATTTCTAAAGAATGCTTACTTTTTTCTGCATCTTTTAATGCCAGCATTAAATGAGGTATCGATATAGCCATAACATTTTATTTGTTCGACAAGTTATATAAAATAAAACTCAATAAACAAAATAAATATTATTATCTGATTTTTTACAAATTTATTAGCCTGATTCTTAAAATTTTATAAATAATAAATTTTATAATAAAATTTATCTTACAACCTTAATTTTGAGAAGTTTAGCATTTTTTTGAAATAACCAGCAACTCAATTTCCTGTAAAATCAGGTTTTCGCTTTTCATTAAAAGCATTTACACCTTCTTTATAATCGCTGCTTCTGCCTGCTATTTCCTGACAATACACTTCATAGTCGAGCAGAGTATCCAAATCGCTGTGAAACGACTTATTCAGCATTTTTTTCATTAAAGCAATCGCTTTTGTAGGCGCTTTTGCATAATATTCGGCAAGCTTGTTTACCTCTGCATCCAAATCTTCGGGTTTAACCAGGCGGTTTACCATACCCCATTCGTATGCTTGCTGTGCACTTACTTTTGATCCCATGGTTGAAAGTTCAAATGCGCGGGCTGAACCAATTAATCGGGGTAAAAAATAAGAAGAACCCGAATCCAGAACCAATCCCACATTTACAAAAACCTCAATTAAACTGGCATTTTCAGCCGCAACAATCATATCGCAGGCAAGTGCCAGCGAACAACCCGCTCCGGCAGCAACTCCATTTAACCTGCATATTACCGGAATGGGTAAGTTTCTTATTGCCCGGATCATGGGATTATAACGTTTTACCAAACTCTCGCTTAAGCTCCTGTTTTGGCTGCCTGCAATGGCCTTTAAATCCTGTCCGCTGCAAAATGCTTTTCCGGCACCTGTAATAATTAATACCCTTGCCGATTTGTCTTTTGATGTTTTTTTAAGGGCATCATTTACATCAGCACTTAACTGTTCGTTAAATGCATTAAATACTTCAGGCCGGTTCAGGGTAATTGTGATAACGCCCTGGTCAGATGTATATAAAATTGTTTCGTAACTCATATAATCGTATTGTTATTTTTAAAATTGAAACCTATAGTATAAAAAACATCAGCAAAAAGCCGAGTAAAAAACCACTATATACCTGTATGTTTTGATGTGAATTGGAAATAATTCTTGCACTTGCAACCAAACCTGAAACTAAAAAAGTAAGAATCAAAAAATACCGGATGTCCAGACTGGTATATTTACCTGCAACTGCCAGTAGTCCGGCCATTGCACCCAGGGTGGCTGTATGAATACTGATTTTATCAAAAAAATTAATAGAGAGCACCAATCCAACAATTGCTGCGCATGAAACCAAATATGATAATATCAGCGGATGCGTATGGAGTTTTGTAAAATAGTAATAGCAAAAGAAATAGACAATAAGGGTAACCAGATAGGGTAGTTTACGGTCCTCTTTGTCGGTGAGCAATACCGATTTAACTTTCCCCGTAAACCGCATCATTATAACCATTATTAAAGGAATGATACTGGTAGCCAGAAAAATAAACGAAATATAAAAATACTGCATCCGTTGCGGTATTCCATAATGTAAAGCCGGAAATAAGGTAAATAATAACCACAAATTAAGAAAATTAACAAAAATCGGATGAAATATAATGGATATGAGGTTTGATAATTTTCGGCTCATGACGGCTTATTTAACAGCTATAACGCTAATTTCAACGTTTGCATTTAAAGGAAGCTTAACCACCTGAACGGTTTCCCTTGCCGGGAAATTCCCGCTGAAAAAACTGCCATAAATCTCGTTGATTGCTGCAAAATTTGCCAAATCTACACAGTAGATAGTGGTTTTCACAACATTTGTAAAATCCATGCCGGCTTCTTTTAAAATTGCTTCCAGATTTTCCATTACTTTGCGGGTCTCTTTTTTAATATCATCTTGAACCATAAGTCCGCTGAGTGCATCTTTTGCAACCTGCCCACTTATATACAAAGTGTTATTGATAAGTACAGCATGACTGTATGGACCAATGGGTTCAGGCGCATTTTTGCTGTTAATGATTTTCTTTTCCATTTTTTTAGTGTTTTTATTTTTGTTTAAGTAATGTTGTTGTGAATATGAAAATTTTGGCAAGAGGTTCAAAAACCCGCTTAGAAGAACTAAAAGTAAAATTGAACGCTGTTTCATGTGAGTTAACTTGCATTGATGAAAGTGACTTGCTGAGTGCAAATGTGCATGATTATGATGTAATTTTTGATCTCAAATTTGATGAAAAAAAAGAACAACTCAAATATTTTGCCGGATTAAAGGGAATTCCGGTTTTTGTTTGTGCGGTAAAACAGCAGTTGGCTAAGGCAGCTTTCGACTACGGCCGTAAGGTTGAATGTACTTTATTAGGTATTAATTCGCTCCCAACATTTTTAAACAGATCCCTAACCGAAATTTCACTCTTAAACAAGGAAGATGCAGCCAAACTGCAACATTGGATGACTGTTTTTAACTGGGATTACAAAGTAGTTAATGATCGGGTGGGGATGGTTACCCCCAGAGTATTGTTTATGATTATTAATGAGGCTTGTTATACCCTTCAGGAAAATACGGCAAGTATGACAGACATTGATATCAGTATGAAATTGGGCACCAATTATCCCTATGGCCCTTTTGAGTGGGCCGATAAAATAGGCATCAATCATGTATATTTAACCCTCGAAGCCATATATGAAGATACCCACGAAGAACGTTATAAAGTTTGCCCTTTATTAAAAACAAAATACTTAAAAGGGGAAACGTTTTATTAATTAAACATGAAGAAAATATTTATTATCATACTTAACCTGCTTGTATTTCAAAGCTTTTCACAGGTATTAAACGTTTGCAGCCAGGCCAAAATTAAAAATTATAGCCAGGCACTGAAAAAAAATAATGCCAGCAATTTTCAAATGGAACAAATGGAAAAATATGATGTATTTTTTCATCACCTCGATTTAAAAGTTGAAAGAACAAGTACATATATCTCCGGTTCAGTGCGTACCATGGCCATCTCAAGGGCTTTGCTGCTCGATACATTCGTTTTTCAATTATACCGCAGTCTGAATATAGATTCTATTTTAGGTTCAGGCCAACAGAACCTTACTTTTTACAGGATAGATGATGTGGCATATGTAATCTTAAACCAGCCAATTACCAAAGGCAATTTAATTGATGTAAAAATATATTATCACGGCACACCGCCGGATGGAGGCAGTGCTGCCATTGGAAGTGGGTTCAGCAACAAAAGCTCGCCAAAATACGGTAACCAGATAACCTGGAGTTTAAGTCAGCCCTACAGCGCTTATGAATGGTGGCCCTGCAAACAATCCCTGCAGGATAAAATAGATTCGGCATATATTTATATTACCACAGATACCTCAAACAAGGCAGCTTCCAACGGATTGTTAAAAGCAATAATACCTGCAGGAAATGGTAAACACAGGTATGAATGGAAAACAAATTATCTGATAGATTATTATTTAATTGCTGCCACGGTTGGCCAGTATAATGAATATATTAATTATGCCAAACCCAAACAAATCAGCGACAGTATTTTAATTCAGCATTACTACTACAATAAAACACAGGCATATACCGACGGAATAAAAGACATGAAGGTTACTGCTACGCAAATCGAATTGTTTTCGGATTTGTTTGGCCTGTACCCGTTCTATAAAGAAAAATACGGACATGTAATGGCACCTTTTAGTGGAGGTATGGAACATCAAACCATGACCAGCCTGGGTTATTTTAATTTCGAACTGGTGGGTCATGAGCTTGCGCACCAATGGTTTGGCGATCATGTTACCTGCGCTACCTGGAAAGATATCTGGCTCAACGAAGGATTTGCAACTTATCTCGAATACCTCGCCGAATATTACTTATTCCCCGCTTCGGCTGCTGCTACCATTGCAAATATTCAAACCTCTGCAAAAGGTGGAATAGGTTCCGTGTATGTTTATGATACAACCGATGTAGGCCGCATTTTTAGCAGCCGTTTAACGTATAATAAAGGAGCATCTGTAATACATGTTTTACATTACCTATTAGGCGATTCCATGTTTTATAATGTGTGCAAAACATATCAGGCGCGTTTTGCAAAAAGTACTGCCACAACCGAAGATTTTATAAAAGTTGTAAATGATATAACCGTTAAAGATTATAGATTCTTTTTTAACCAGTGGATTTACAATCGGGGCTTCCCTTTTTATAATGTTCGGTGGAATTACGCTAACGGTAAATTATACATCAAAACCACCCAAACCAATGCACAGGATACAGGTAATTTATTTTCAATTCCGGTTCCTTACGAATTCACACTTTCGGGAAAAGATACGATCATTTACCTTCAACAAAATAAAGCCACCGAGTATTATGAAATTGCTTTGAACCAAACGGTAACAGGTTTAAAAAGCATTGATCCTGACAATTGGATTTTATGCGAAAAATATATGTCAAAAGACCCCTTATTAGTGGGATTAAAAGAAGATACAGAGCACCTATCCATAAAAATGTTTCCCAATCCGGCTCATCATATTTTAAAATTTTTCAATCCAAATCAAATCAAGTTTAAGCTTGTTATTTTTAATTTACAAGGTGAGTTGTGCCTGAGTCGGGACATGAATATTGCAACTACAGAATTCGATATTTCCCTCTTAAAAACAGGAATTTATTTTGTTGAATTAACCGATGAATCGGGAAACAGAAAGATTGAAAAATTAGTGATTGATTAATTGCAGTGGAACGGGTTTAACCGGAACCAGTTTTTTAGCAGACTCTTCTGATAATAATGGTATTTTGCATAGCCTGCATACATCTGCTTTGGTTTTGTTAATCCAAATACTTCGCTCATTGTATTCAATTTTATTGGGATTTCCTTTAGTTGCTAATTTTTGAGCAAGGGTTAAATATACGAATTCAAAATTGGAGGCTAAATATTGAATTGCCCTGAAAGGTTCACGGAGCATATGATATGTTGCCGATGGAAAACGTGAAAGTAAACGAATGCTGATAATATCTAAATTATCATTCAAACAGGACTGATCTATAATATCAATATCAGCTCCATATCCGATAAAAAATATATCACCGCCCCATTCATTTTTTATTGCATAATCAAGTTTCCAGGTATGTGTGGTAATTTTTAGAATGGCTGCTGCAGGCAATTTTTCAACCGGTTCAGCAATCATTTTTCCGGTATCGCAGTACACATGAATATAGCGCTCCAGTTTTACATCTTTAAAGGCGATTGCAAAATTTAATTTTCGCAGCAATTCATTACTTATATCGGCAGTACTAACTGATAAAATACTGTTTAAACCAATGCTTAATTCATTTACAATACTGGCAGGCTTCATTTCAAACTGCTTGCAAAACTCAATTTCTTCAGCGTATTGTTCTCTTACCAAATGACTTAAATTATCATTCTTTATTTCCAGATGGTATGGGGATGCTTTTACCCAGTTTCCTTTTTCAATATAATCGCCGGGCAACAGGTTCAGGAATTTTATTTTCGATTTCGAATTAAAATTTTCACGGTAATACTGGTCAAGGCGATTTCGCGAAAATTTAATTTCATTGATCCATTGTTTCGATTCTTCAAGCAATGCAAACCCGGGTACAAACGGTATTACATTTCTGGGTTCAAATGCCTGAACCAACTCACAGAATTTATGCGCCAGAAACCGCTCTCTTAATATGGCGGTTTCCCGGTCGTTTTTATAAGGTGTATGAATGGTATTGGGGAAATAACCCGCACCGCCCATTCCACAAACCAGATAATCGATGGATGGCCATTTTTTTCTGATGATTTCTGAAAATAATTGTATGAAATTTTTATTTAACGAGTTCAGGGCATCATTTAAATTTACAATTACCGTACCCCCATATTCATATACGGTTATGGCATCCAAACCACTGATAATATAGGTTGCTGTAAAATTTTCACCCAGCACTACCGTATTAAAACCCGATACTTCGGTAATGTCTTTAAAACCTGTTTTTTTAAGTTTTTTTACAGCCCCGCTCTTCCAAATATATGGGTAATAAACCTGAGCCTCTTTATTTATTAACTCTAAAGTAGGCAAATGGAAATGATCCTCATGGCCATGGGTTAAAACCACATGAGTTACCCTGTTGGTAAAATCGATATTAACCGGCTTTGGAAAAACATGCCATTGGTTATGAAATGCAGGTCCTTTATACCAGGGATCTGTTACCACAGTGGCATCTTCTGTTTCCAGCAATAATGAGGCATGTGCAATGTATGAAATCTTCATAAACTAAACATATGATTCGTTAACGAAATTTTAAACGAATTATTATTTTGTTTTTCGATAGATTATTTCCTTTTCAGATGAATGGGAACATTTATTGTTTTTTTTCTGTCAGATAAAGTTCCAATAATCTGGTTTTCATTATATACAGCATATATATAGGGTGTAATGCCGGGCTTGGTTGCAATTTCGGCCAGATATAAATTTGTTCCCTTTAAAGTTCCCTCCATGTTTACTCCAATACCTCTTTGGGTATATGCATATATGCCTCTCATATCTTCCTGATAGGTAATATTTAAAATAAAAATAAGCGCGGAGTCGTTTGCCCCGGAACCTTCAAATAATTGTGGCAGTTGTTTGGATTGAAAGCCGGAAATATCTGCAGAAGAGATTGAAAACAATGATTTACCGTAATCATTTAAATAATTTTTAAACTCAGGTAAGGTAAATTGATCCAGTCTTTTTATCAACTCAACTTTTTGGGTATTGTAAAAACAGTTTTCTCCATCAATAAAAAGCGTATTGTCCTTTATATAAAAATCAATGAGGGTGCTCTCTTCATAACAAATTTTTACCCCTTGCCATAACATCTTTTCCTGTTCATCCAGTTTTACCAATTGCTGATCGAGGGCTTTCACGCGTTTGGTTGTCACGTATTTGTAAAATGTTTGATACCCATCGGTTGTAAACAGGTCTTTCAATTGAATCAGGTCTCCGTTCCCCGAATTGAAATTGTAATACCGCGTTCCACCCACGCAATCAGCACCACAACTCATGTCTTTTATCTGGATAGAAAGTAATTTGTCTGAATTGTTTTGAACCGTACATTTCAATTCAACTTTTTTATTAAACATCCCGCCATTATCCATCATGGCCAGTTCAAAAATATGTTCTTTTTCAAACCCTTTGAGTAACTGCAGTTCACTCAACTGTAATAGCTGATTTATTTTTGTTACTGCTTTTAAATTCGTTGCATGCGAAAAAACCGGAAAGTTAAAATTCGTTCCATGTTTTTCGTTCGTATAGGGGAAATAATTATTTTGTCCCAAACAAATTCCGTTTAGCAGAATCAATAAAGATACAGGCAATAGATAAATTTTGAAGCGAAGGTTTTTCATGAATTTTAGAGATAAAACTTTGAGGGTTTAAATTCAAATAAATAATAATTAATGCCCAATACCAAACTTTTTCAATAAACCGCTTACATTGCATCTTAAAATATATATTACATGCCTTCAATAAAATACTTTCTTTTTATCTTATGCCTGTTTGCTTGGTTTTGTGTATACAATGTCAATGCACAAACCGATTCACTAAAGATAAGAATGATTGTTAACGAAGAACTTTTAAATGGGAAATGCTACGAACGACTCGATTACCTGAGCAATAAAATCGGAGGTCGTTTAAGCGGTTCACCACAGGCAGCCAGGGCAGTTGAATGGGCAGTCCAAACATTAAAAAATGAAGGTTTCGACAGCGTATGGTTGCAACCCGTAATGGTGCCGCATTGGGTGCGGGGTGAGAAGGAAGAAGCCTGGTTTATGAACGGTTCAGGCAAAACGGCCGTGCATATTTGTGCTTTGGGAAATGCCATCGCTACTTCAAAAAACGGGTTGATGGCCAATATCATAGAGGTTAAAGATTTTGCCGAGTTACACAAATTGGGAAGAGATAAAATAAACGGGAAAATAGTGTTTTTCAACCGCCCGATGAATCCTTTATATATACGAACTTTTGAGGCATACCGGGATGCTGTAAACCAACGCAGCAGCGGGGCAATAGAGGCGGCAAATCTGGGTGCCCTGGGCGTAGTAGTTCGCTCTATGGCCAGCAATATAGATATATACCCGCATACGGGTGCCATGCGTTTTCTGGATAGTGTGGTAAAAATTCCGGCCTGTGCCATCAGCACCTATGACGCCGAAGTACTGAGCAGAGAATTAAAACAAAATCCAAACCTGAGTTTTTATTTTAAACAAAGCTGCGAAATGCTGCCGGAAGTTTTGTCGTATAATGTAATCGCACAAATAAACGGTTCAGAAAAACCCGATGAAATTATTTTGGTAGGCGGACATCTGGATTCATGGGACAATGGTGACGGAGCGCATGATGATGGGGCGGGTTGTGTGCAAAGCATGGAGGTGCTGCATTTGTTTAAAACACTTGGCATAAAACCCAGGCGAAGTATCCGTTGTGTGTTGTTTATAAATGAAGAAAATGGTTTGCGGGGCGGAGAAAAATATGCCGAATTGGCCGGACAAAACAAAGAAAAGCATGTGGCAGCAATAGAATCTGATGCAGGAGGATTTACCCCCAGGAGTTTTGGTGTAAGTTGTGACAGCATTCAAATGTTAAAACTAAAAAGTTGGGAAATGCTTTTTAAACCTTATGGTATTCAGGAATTTGCCGAGGGCGGTGGGGGCGCTGATATTGGTCCGCTTAAAAAACAAAATATAGTACTCATTGGTTTTGGTCCCGATTCGCAACGGTATTTTGATTTACACCATAGTGAAACTGATACGTTTGATAAAGTAAGTAAGCGCGAATTGGAACTGGGTGCAGCGAATATTGCGGTTTTGGTATGGCTTTTGAGTCAATACGGGTTATAATTAGAGTCTGTCTATAATGTCCTCTGGCTGCGTTATGCTTATTCGTAAAAATGCTCATTTACACTAGTAAACTGCGCTTTTTACGAACTTCGCATGCCTTGCCAGTGAACATTCTAGCTCAGACTCTGGACCACATGACAAACACTAATTAAAATAGAAATGGAAGAATCTCAAAAAACAAATAATGTAACTCCGATATATTCAAAAATGGTGGTTTTGGGATTTTGTATTTTTGTGAACCCAATATTTGGCGGGGTGATGCTCAGGCAAAACTTACTGGATATCAATGAGCGGAAAGCTGGCTTTCAAGCCTTGCTATTTTCTATTTCCCTGTTTATGATTACGGCATTGATCAGCACAAAGTTTATGGCAGGGTTTGCAATAATTTTTGCAAGCAACTTAATAGGTGGAGCTGTTATTGTTGAATATTATTACCGGAAGTATTTTCCGGATGAAAAAAAGCACGAAAAGAAATCAATTATGAAACCCCTACGGATTGCTTTGCTTCTTGCCATTGTTGTGGCATTAATGCTCATTGTTTTTGGAGTTCAGCTTCCCAAATAAAAATTTTGCGGGTTTACCTGTTAATTCAACAGGACGTTTAACAAAACATGTGGTTAAGTTTAATTGGCTATAGGTTCGGCAAACAATAGTTTTGTGTTTATGTCGCCAGTAATTTTATTTGTATTTGTTATCACATATTTCCTGTTGCTTTTAGGAGTGGCATTCTATACGTCACGCAATTCAAACAACGAATCTTTTTTTAACGGGAATAAAAGCAGTCATTGGCTTTTAGTAGCATTTGGCATGATAGGCACTTCGCTTTCGGGCGTTACTTTTATTTCTGTTCCCGGTACAGTAGAGTTTGCAAACTTTTCATACTTTCAGGTGGTACTGGGTTATTTTATAGGTTATTTTGTTGTTGCCTATGTGTTATTGCCCCTCTATTACAAACTCAATCTTACTTCTATTTATAATTATCTGGATCAGCGGTTTGGCATGTATGCATATAAAACAGGAGCCCTGTATTTTATTGTTTCGCGTACCCTGGGTGCTACATTACGACTCTATCTTGTAATTAATGTTTTACAACTGTTTATTCTTGATGGATTGGGAATCTCTTTTCACGTAACTGCCATTATTATTTTATTAATGATATTGCTGTATACTTTTAAAGGAGGTGTAAAAACCATCGTGTGGACAGATACCCTGCAAACATTTTTTATGTTGCTTGCCCTGGTAGTTTGTGTGGTTTATATAATGGGTGATCTGGGATTTAATCTGGGCACGGTATTAAGCAAGCTTACCGAAAGCGGACATACAGAAATTTTTAATACCGATGGATGGGACAAGCGGTTTTTTCTGAAACAAATTATCGGAGGCGCTTTTATAACCATTACCATGACAGGGATGGATCAGGAAATGATGCAGAAAAATATTAGTGTAAAAACACTGGGCGGAGCACAAAAAAATATGGTGCTTTTTAGTACCGTAATGGTGCTTGTTAATTTCCTTTTTTTATTACTGGGAGGTTTGCTTTATTTATACGCCCTCAATAAGGGGATTGAAGTAAAGGGTGATGATTTATTTCCGACCATTGCTTTAAATTATTTACCGGGTTTTGTTTCCATTATTTTTATAATCGGATTGATATCGGCACTGTTCCCTTCGGCCGATGGCGCAATAACAGCACTCACTTCATCTTTTTGTATTGATATTATAGGTTTGCAGCGAAACAAGGTATGGGCTGAAAAGAAAAAATCAAATATCCGGATGACGGTGCATCTGATTATTGCAATTGTATTTTTAATATTTGTATATTATTTTAAATACATCAACAACAAATCTATTATTGGAATTTTACTGGACATTGCAGGTTACACGTATGGGCCACTTTTAGGTTTGTTTGCTTTCGGTATTTTAACCAAACATAAAATAAAAGATAAATGGGCTCCCATGATATGTATAATAGCTCCGGCAATTTGTTATTTCTACCAGTTTTATGCACCTGCGTATTTACAATTGCACTATCAGGTTGGAATTGAAATGCTGTTAATTAATGGCAGTTTAACATTTGCCGGTTTGTGGTTAATAAGAAGGTAATCTCTCATGTCAATACATCCCATTTTATTAAAAATTGCTGCGGGTGAAAATGAAAAGGTTGATTTTAAAAAAACAATTTCATCGGCCGGTAAAATTGCCAAAACCATCAGTGCATTTGCCAACCATAAAGGAGGCGTTTTATTGGTTGGGGTAAATGATAACAAAACAATTTCGGGGGTAAGAAGTGAAGATGAAAAGTATATGCTGGATCTGGCCGCACACTTTTATGTAAAACCCGAAATTAACCTCATGATAAATGAGTATGAGTTTGGAGATAAAACCATTCTTGAAGCCATCATTCCGGAAGGGGATAACAAACCCTATTACGCCCTGGATGAAAATAAAAAATGGTGGGCTCACATTCGCGTTAAAGACCAGTCGTTATTAGCCAGTAAAATTGTATTGGATGTGCTTAAACGAAATAATGGAGTGGGCCAGAATATTATTAAGTACACACATATGGAAGCCGGACTTTTAAAATATTTAGAAAAAACGCCCCGGATCACCTTAAAAGAAGTGTGTAAATTACTCAATATTTCGAGGTGGAGGGCTCAAAAAATGATGGTTTCATTGGTAAGCGGAGGAATTATCAGGTCGCATACTACCGAAAAAACGGAATATTTTACGTTAAGTTAGGCACGTTTATTGAATAAAGGAATTATTTAGAAACCTTTTTTATTACTTTGTATTCAAATTCTTGTGTATGAAAAATCTTGTGTTGATTCTGTTAATGGCTGTGTTATATATGGGTACAAGTCAAAAATTATGTGCTCAAACCCCAAACCCAAATCCTAAAAATATTGAGCTGGCTCAGCGTTTTACCTATATTTTGGATAATGGATTTGAAAAAATAGATTTAATGAAAGTGCCTGATATTGACAAATCTTTTTTTAATCTGGGGAATGCCCAATTGATAATTTGTGATAAAAATGACCCCAGGAAAAAGAATTTGCTCAATTCGTTTACTTTAATCGTAGAACCCTCTGATCCAACCATGCAAAACAAGGTTTTCAGCAATCCCTCACCATCTTTTACAAGTGGTTGCAAGCAATATGTAACGGCCTTAAAAACGCAATCAAAAATTACTTTCAGTGAAGTTAAGTTAAATGTAACACTGCCCGTTACCAATCCACAGGCACCGGGTTCAAAATACGGGTTAGGCCCCGGAGTATTGCCAATCGCTTTTTTCCTTTATATAAAATAGTGGTTTTAAATGGGATTCCTTACTTTTGCCGGAAATTAATACAGTTACATGAAGGTAGGAGTTGTTATTTTCCCGGGTTCAAATTGCGATCAGGACGCAATGGATGCCTTTACACGACAGTTTGGATGTGAAACGGTAAAATTATGGCATAAGGACCATGATTTACAGGGTTGTGACCTGATATTTTTGCCCGGAGGATTTAGCTACGGCGATTATTTGAGAAGCGGTGCCATTGCCCGCTTTTCTCCCATTATGCAAAATGTTATTGAATTTGCATCTGCCGGTGGCCTGGTATGGGGTGTTTGTAACGGATTTCAGATACTATGTGAAAGCCATCTGCTGCCTGGCGCGCTGCTGCACAACGAAAACCAGAAATTTAACTGCAAAAATGTTTATATAAAACCGGTAACTCAAAAATCGCTTATTACCGGTTTGCTCGACTTAAATAAAGCATACAAGATTCCGGTTGCGCATGGCGAAGGTCGGTTTTATTGTGATGAGCCGGTTTTGGCTGCACTTAAAGAAAACAATCAAATACTGTTTACCTATTGCAACGAACAAGGAAATGCAAGTGAAGAGTCAAACCCCAATGGTTCGCTGGAAAATATAGCCGGTATTTGCAATTTGGGTCGCAATGTATTTGGCATGATGCCACACCCCGAGCGGGCGGTTGACAGTGAGCTGTATAATACAGATGGACGCCTGATATTTGAAAGTATTTTAAGTTCCTCCGTTGTATTATAAATAGCCTGTAGTATCCGTGCAGGCGGCAAGGGAATGCAGGCATTTCTTCTTGCAGCATTTTTCAAATTTACTTCATTAAACATCAAAATAATGGCATCAGCGTAATGCGGTATATGATTATTATATTTGGCGGAATAAGATAAAAATGGATAGATTCCGCCAATTATAAGTTATTTTATTAATTTTTATAATTGGCGGAATCTTATATATTTGTGTAAGATTCCGCCAATTATAAGTTTTAATTTATGGAACATTTACAAGGAAGAGAAGAGGAAATTGCCCTGCTCGAAGCTTCAGTAAGAGCGCCCGGTTCTTCGTTTATTGCTATTTATGGCAGAAGAAGAGTAGGTAAAACGTTTTTAATTGACAATGTGTTAAAACAAAAGCTGGATTTCAGGATTACCGGAATTCAGGGTGTTGGAACCCGTGAACAACTGATTAATTTTTCGAATAAAATTTCAACACATTTCAAAGTTGTTGAATCTGACTCTGCACCGGGTAACTGGCAGGATGCCTTTGAACAACTCAAAAAACTGCTCGCCCGTAAAAAAGGCAAAAAGAAAAAAATTATTTTTTTTGATGAACTGCCCTGGTTAGCCACGCCCAAATCTAATTTTTTAACCATGCTGGCGCATTTCTGGAACGATTGGGCCGTAAGAAATAATGTAATGCTGATTGTATGCGGGTCGGCTGCAACCTGGATGATTCAGAAGGTAGTGCATAACAAGGGCGGACTGCATAACAGAATTACCTGCAGGATTCATCTAAAACCTTTTAACTTAAAAGAAACAAAAGCCTATTTTAAGTCGCGGAGAATTCTTTTTGATCACTATCAGATTGTGCAGATTTATATGATGCTGGGAGGTATTCCCCTTTATTTAAATGAAGTAAAAAAGGGAGAAAGTGTAGCACAAAATATTGATAGAATATGTTTTGCAAAACAGGGATTTTTAAGAGATGAGTTTGATAAACTTTACAGGTCGTTATACGATAACCCCGGGAATCATTTTGCAGTGATTCATGCCTTGAGTTCAAAATGGAAGGGGCTAACCCGCAGAGAAATTGTAAAACATACCGGTTTGGTTGATGGCGGAAGGATTACAAGAGTACTTGATGAACTGGAACAATCGGATTTTATAAGCACCAATTTGCCCCTTTTAAACAAGAAAAAAGATACTCTTTACAGACTCACAGATGCCTATTCCCTTTTTTATCTGAAATTTATAAGCGGAAATAAAAGGAGCGGGAAAGGAACATTTTCAAGCATCTCCCAAAGCAGCATTTTCAAAAGCTGGAGCGGCTATGCCTTCGAAAATGTTTGCTTTTTGCATCAGCACGAAATTAAAAAATCAATGGGTATTGCCGGTGTTTATACTACTTTTTCAAGTTATATTTTTAAGGGGAGTGAAGATTACCCCGGTATACAAATTGATATGGTAATAGACCGGGCTGATGGGATTATTAATGTTTGCGAAATGAAATTTCATAATGCCCGCTTTACCATTACCAGTGATTATGCGAAAAAACTCAGACAGAAATTAGCAACATTTAAAGAAATAAGCAAAGTAAAGAAAAGCCTGTTTCTGACAATCATAAGCTCCTTCGGCATTAATGAAAACAAGCATTCACTGGATTTGGTTCAAAATAATATTACCATAGATTCGTTGTTTGAATAATATTTTGAGAAAAATATAATTGGCGGAATCTATTAAATATGCATAGATTCCGCCAAATATAAAATACATATTGGGACCATAAAATTTTTGAATGAATAATTTTATACAGAATATATCTGCACTTTTTGTTTAATTTAAAACAGAAACTATCTTCGCAGGAATATGTTATTTACAAACCGGCAGTTATTTTTGGCACACCAGGCCCAAACGAGCAGGTTTCCTGTATTGCTTGAAATTGCCAGAGCCGAAGGAAACTACTTATTTGATGTTACCGGGAAAAAATATCTCGATTTAATTTCAGGAATTAGTGTAAGTCATTTGGGGCACGGTAATACTCAGGTAAAAAACGCGATTGTTGAACAATTAAACCTGCACCAGCATGTAATGATTTACGGTGAATTTGTTCAAAGTGTTCAAACCAGACTGGCAGCATTGCTTACTTCGTTATTGCCCCAGAACCTTGATTGTGTTTACCTGCTCAATTCGGGAGCTGAAGCTACGGATGTAGCACTGAAACTCGCAAAAAGAATAACAGGCAGGGCCGAAATGATTGCCTGTAAAAACGCATACCATGGCAGCACCCATGCTGCTTTGAGTTTAAACAGTGAGGAGTATTTTAAACAGGCATTCAGGCCTTTATTGCCGGGCATTGACTTTATTAATTTCAATGATTTGCAATCGCTTGAGAAAATAAATGGGAAGGCAGCCTGTGTAATAACGGAAGTAGTTCAGGGAGAGGCGGGATATATTGCAGCGGAACCGGATTTTTTGCTGGCTTTACGAAGGCGATGCAATGAAACCAATACCCTGTTGATTTTTGATGAAATTCAAAGTGGAATGGGAAAAACGGGTAAGTTATTTGCCTTTGAACATTATGGAATTGTTCCCGATATATTATTGCTGGGAAAAGCGCTTGGAGCCGGGATGCCCATGGGTGCGGTTATTACTTCCGGCAAACTTATGGAGGCGTTTACCGAAAACCCAATTCTGGGGCATATAACCACTTTTGGGGGTCATCCGGTAACTGCAGCCGCTGCACTGGCGGGTATTGAAGTTTTGCTTCACGGCAATCTGCTCAGCGAGGTTGATGCTAAAGAACAATTGTTCAGAAAACTTTTGGTTCACCCGGGGATAAAAAACATAAGTGGCAAAGGTTTGATGCTTGCTCTGTTACTCGATCATTTTGATAATAATTTAAAGGTAATTCAGGGTTGTTTGCAGGATGGAGTTATTACCGACTGGTTTTTATTTGCCAATAACCGAATCCGGATTGCACCCCCGCTAACCATTACTCATGAAGAAATTGAAATGGCCTGCAGAATTCTCATAGAGAACCTTAACAAAGTGTATATATAACATTGGTAGTGATACTTTGATCTGCATTAAACACCAAGTGATTTTAGCGCTTCATAAACCAGAATTGCAGGCCATACCAGGGCTTTTAAAAACCCCAGTGCCCCCATCCAGAAACCCGTTGCTTTAGAAATAAAATAAATCATTGCTCCGATCAGTCCCAAACCGTAAATGGCATTGGTGGGTGCATGTTGTTGAAATTCCTTTTTCATAATTAATTATTTAGTCAAAAAAGTGTAATTTTCTAAAATATACTAACTCCTACATTACATCGTACATTATACATTGTACATCGTACATCGTACATCGTACATCGTACCTTAGTTTTCTTCAAACAAATTATTTTCTTCGTAATATTGTACCACAAGTTTTCGCAATAAATTTTCCTGACTCAGCAAATCGGTATAGGGCGGTTTTTTAAGCATTGTATAATGGGGCCAGCCTTCTTCATCCTTTCCGTCATAAACAAAATAACCTTCATAGCTCAGTAATTTGCAGGTGGCAATATGCATCAGGTCCATTTTTTCATCTTTGGCAAATTCGCGCATGTGCCCGAATTCGTTTACCCCTATTAAATAGATAATGGCATCCATATTGGGCTTTTTACCAAATTGTTTTTTGAGGCTAAACACCACTTTATACCATTTGCCTTTGGTAACATCATCTAAAATAATTTTTTCGGCTGCTCCACTACTTTTTGTTACTTCTTCCATAATTATTTAAAGATAGACTGTTAAAAAACGATTCAAAGGTAACGATCAGGAATGGCTATAAATAATTATCAAAAAGTACAATATTTGTATAAATTGCATAAGATTTGTACAATTATTGCAAATAAGCTTACAAAAAGTATCCATGGAACAAAAATCAAAATTCATTCAGGAACAATTTTTACAGCGAATAAAAACTGCCGTTCCTCCAAATGTGTCTTTTGTTGATGAGCTGGCAGATTTACTGAAGTTGAGCACGGATAGTGCATACAGAAGAATACGGTGTGAAACCTTATTTAATATTGAAGAAATTACATTGATATGTAAGCATTTCAGGGTTTCTTTTGATCCGGAAGTACAACATATGAGCAATAAGGTAACATTTGATTACCTGAAACTTGATGACAAAAAGGAGAACTTTAAATTGTGGCTGATGTTTTTAGCCGGCGATGTTAAAAAGATCGGTTCATCACCCAACAATCAAATTGTTTTTGCCGCAGATGATATTCCTGTGTGGCATCATTTTAATAATGACATGCTCATTGCATTTAAATTGTTTTACTGGCTTAAATCCATTTTAAATGCGCCGGAATACACCGATTTATCATTTGATCCCAAACACATAGATAGTGGAATGATTAACAGTGCGGCGGATATTCTTAAGAATTATGACCAGATAAATTCAACTGAAATATGGACCGAAGATACCATTAACAGTACACTCAAGCAGGTTGAATATTTCTGGGAATCTGGGTATTTTAATAATAAAGCCGATGCATTGGCTATTTGTGATTTATTAACAGAAGAGTTAAATACCATATTTAAGAAAGCATCAAAAAGCAGCAAATTAATTGGCCCCGGTCAAAGCGGGAAAGAAAATTTTAAATTGTATAAAAGCGAAGTGATGATTGGCAACAACAGTATTTTAGCCAATATTGGTTCAACCAAATTGGCTTATGTTAGCAATAATACCTTTAATATGATGAGCACTACAAGTGCCGATTTTGTACATGAAAATGAATTATGGATCAATAACCTGCTGCGTAAATCAACCTTGATCAGTGGTTTTGCCGAAAAACAAAGAAACCAATTTTTTAGGATACTAAGGGATAAGGTAGACCTGGTGAAACAGAAAATAAATTTGAGTTAACACAATCCTTTTAATCTTCTACCAAACCTGCATTTACTGCATATTTAATTAATTCAGGAGTATTTTTAAGCTGCAATTTGGCCAGCACATTTTTGCGATGGGTATCTACAGTATATATGCTGATAAATAATTTGTCGGCGATGTATTGTGTTGTGTTTCCTGTTGCAAGCAGTTTAATAATTTTAATTTCCTGATCGGAGAGAATAAAATCTGTTTTATTTATATTCATTGCCGGATTATTTTCCATAATTTCCTGAATTTTGGGAGAAAAATACCGGGTACCATTTACCACCTGTTCAATGGCATGCACCAGTTCTTTACCACTGGTATTTTTAAGAATATAGCCGTCAATACCAAGATTTGTAAGGTTGTTAACAAATTCAGATGAACTGTGTGTACTTAAGATGATCACCTTTAAATCAGGATATTTTTTGCGCATGTAAAAGAGGGTATGAATTCCATTAAGCTCCGGCATATTAATATCGAGTAAAACAATATCAGGCTTGTTTTTTTTAAGCAACTGCAACAGTTCCAAACCGTTTTTTGCATACTTTAAAATAATAATGTGTTCGTAGGCATTTAAAATTGATGTTAAGCCTTCCACAAACATATCCTGATCATCGGCAATTATTACTTTTATCATGTTACGGGGATATTAATGATGAATGTAGTACCATTGCCCTTATTGCTATCAATGGTTAAATCACCATTTAAACGTTCAATTCGCGAGTTTACATTTTTAAGACCCCGGCCGCTGCTTTTTAATGCGGGATCAAACCCGCGGCCATTATCGCTGAAGATAATATTCAAATTGTTTTCTATCAGGTTTAAATCTATTTGAATGGCGGTGGCACCGGCATGCTTAATTACATTGGTAATGAGTTCCTGAATGGCTCTGAAAACATGAATTTCTATGAGCGAATCAAGCCTGAATCCTTCCAATCCAAATGAGCGGAATGTGATAGAGAAATTGGCCCCTTCATTCAGGTTTTCTTTCAAATCTTTCAACGCAGGCAGGAGACCGAAATTTATGAGCGTTCCGGACGAAAGGTTATGCGATATTTTACGAACCTCGTCATAAGCATGATCAATCAGTTGAATGGCATGTTCGTATTGGAGAATTTGCTGTAATTTTTTTACCTTCTTATCCGATAATTTGCTTTCGAGAGCGGAAACATGCAATTTAATAGTGGCCAGCATTCCGCATAAACGGTCGTGTAATTCTTCTGCTATTCTTTTTCTTTCGGTTTGCTGACCTTCAAATAATGCGTTCATTGATTTTATTTCCTGTGCTTTTAAAATCTCGGTAACATTTTGTCGGTATATTTTTTCTTTTTCCGCCTGAAGCGCTTCCTGGTTTTTATCGCGCTGGTAAAAAATATAAACGATCATACTTACTACAACAAAAAGAATGATACTGATGGCCATAAATAGATTTCGTTGTTTCGATTTCAGGTTCGACTCTTCATTGAGCCACCTGTTTTCTTTAAGCATCTGCTCAAAGTTGTACTGGGCGTTGAGTTTTGAAATATAATTTTGATCCCTGAGTTCGGTAATACTGTCGGTATATATTCTGGCTGCTTCCGAATAATCCAGTGCCAGCTTATAATTGCCCATTTGCTGATGAAAGTAAAATAACTTTATATACACATCACGTCGTAAAAACAAATCTGTGTTTTCATCTACAATTTTTTCTGCCAAATGCGCAATTTCCAAAGCTTTTGTCCGGTTTCCAAAATCGAAATAAAACTTTGCCAGATTGATTAAAGCAGGGGCAGCATCCAGACTATCATCTGCTAAAAATGCGTTTTTTATTGATTGTTCCAGGTAGTTTTTATATTCTTCTTTATTACCCAACGGAAAAGAAACAACAGCCAAATCGTTAAAGAGATTGCTTAACAACAGGAATTGTTGAGGGGGTGTAGCTTTAACCGCCTCTGAATATTTAGAAATTGCCGGGGCGATTTTGTTCTGAAAAAAAAGCAAATCTCCTTCAAGCCTGAGAATTCGAACAAACTGAATATCGTTTTTTGCGTTCAGCAAAGCTTTTAACTTTTCAATCCGGGTATTCCAGTGTGGGTTAAAAACCGAACTTAATATTATTTCTGTTTGAATCAGTTCAATGGAACATTCAATTTGCATTTCGATGTTAGATGTACTTTCGAACCAGCTTTTGGCATTCAGTAAATAATTATAGGCACTATCATAAGCCTGATTTTTACTTGAATAATGAAAACGGCCATAATTTAAATATCCTTGTTTTTCGGGAAATGAATCCGGAATATTTGAGCCATAGGCTTGAATAAGATCAAACAGAAACGGGTATATAGCTCCCGATTTGGTGTTTAAACATAAACCGGCAAAGGCTGCTGATATTTTTAAATAGTTGTTATCTTCCTGTTCAAAAGCATACCTCATTACCCGGTTTGCTTCTGCATGATTTTTAAATATTAATGGCAAATACACATCACTAAAATCTCCCATAGTAGATTTTGGCGCTGTTTGCTGCGCCATAATCCACATGGGAATACATAATAACAGACTAATAAAAATAGGTTTCAGGTTCACAGTTGTTTCTAAACTTTATTAAATTAATGTGGTCTGGTTCTTACCGGTTTTTGCGCATCTCTTCCTTTTAGTTTTACCAGATACGTATCCCCTTCTGCTATAGGGTCAGTTAAAGTTATGGGAATATTCTGAATAAGCAATTCTGTATCCCAAACTGCTGCAGTATCCGTTTCTGTATCGAGGTCTATTTCATATTGGGTACCTGTTTTACTAACCGACAAGGGCGTGGTTTTAACAACAGTTTTCTTATCAGGGAAATATGCAGTAATATAAACCTGGATATGCGAGTTGTCGGCCCCATAATAAATTTCAAAAGTAAAATCGCCCGCTTCGGCAAAACAGTTCGGGGAGTCTGTTGCCATCATCATTTCTGCAGTAGCAGCTGTTGGTTCGCTGGTTTTGGATGGTTGGGGATTGCCACAGCTGCCCAAACCTAAAATCACCAAGCCTGTTAAAAGACTTGAGAATAAATTGTTTTTTGTTTTCATGCTAATAAATTAGAAGTCAAATGTAGGCGATTGGTTTTGTGCATACCATACCTAAATATGGGTATTTTTTGGAAGTTCCGGAAATAATATTTTTTACTTGTATATTATTAAATAATTAGTGAACAGGTAATTAGGAGATAATTGACAATTTTAATGCTAAATTCCATTTTGGTTAAAACAAGATTATTTTTGAGAAAACCGTATTATTAAATGGGGTTCAGCTTTTTCAAATGATTGTCTTTTTAACTTGTAAACGCACGGAACATGATGCACCTTTGCCGCAATGAATGTATTACGCAAAAGAATTGGAGTTTTAGGTGGCGGACAGTTGGGACGCATGCTCATTGAAGAAAGCATGCGATTGAATTTACATTTCAATATACTGGATGCGGATTTAAACTGTTCATGCAGTACTCTTGCCAATCATTTTATCCATGGAAAATTAACGGATGAAGCAAAAATACGTGAACTGGCGGCTATTAGTGATGTATTAACGTATGAAATTGAGCATGTGAATACAGAGGCGCTCTTATTACTTGAAAAGGAAGGAATGCAAATTATTCCTTCGCCCCGAATTCTGCAATTGATACAGGATAAAGGATTACAAAAACAGTTTTTTAAAGAAAATAAAATACCCGGTAGTAAATTTATTTTGGTTGAACATGCAGGGGAATGGAAAACCGCAATAAAAAATTTGGGTTCAAAACAGGTTGTGGCCAAAACCCGTATAGGAGGGTATGATGGAAAAGGAGTTGCTATATTAAACAGCGAGGCGATAATAAATGGCACGGTAAAAATTCCTTTTGATGTTCCCTGTGTATTGGAAGAATTTATTGTATGCAGCAAGGAACTCGCAGTAATTGTTGCGCGAGATGACAAAGGGAATACGGTTTCTTATCCGGCAATCGAGATGGAGTTTGATCCGGAAGCAAACCTGGTTACTGTGTTGCTCAGCCCGGCTCGTGTGGGATCAATTATAGAAGAACAGGCCGAAGAAACAGCACGAAATGTTGTAGATGCATTTAATGGAATCGGATTGTTTGCGGTAGAATTATTTTTGGATGAAACGGGTTCTGTTTTTGTAAATGAAGTAGCTCCCAGGCCCCATAATAGCGGCCATCATACCATTGAAGCCTGTTATACCTCGCAATATGAGCAACTGGCCCGCATTTTACTGGGATTGCCCTTGGGAAGCACTGAACAGGTGCAGGCTGCAGGAATGGTAAACTTATTGGGACCTGAGGGATTTTCAGGAAGCTATCAATTTGAAAATTTAGACCGGATAAGTAAAATACCGGGCGTATTTATTCACTTGTATGCCAAAGCAGAAAGCAGGCCTATGCGTAAAATGGGCCATGTAAGTATTCTGGCGCCAACTATTGATGAGGTTGTTGAGAAAGCAAATTATATAAGACAGCACCTAAGAATTGTAAGAGGCAATTAATACGTATGTTAAATCAGCTGCAGGGAACTAAGATATGAAAACCTATTCACTGCTCTCATTTTCGCGTGTTTCTGCAGTAACAAATTTGTAACCTATACCTCTGGCAGATTGAATGTAAACCGGAAATTTCGGATCCTCTTCAAAGTACTTCCGGAGTGCCAAAATAAAGTTATCAATGGTGCGCGTATTTGGAATAACCGTATAATCCCATACTACTTTTAAAATGTGTTCGCGGCTAACTACCTGATTCCGGTTTTCAATCAGCAGGCGCATCAGCATCAGTTCTTTTTTGGTGAGTTCAAAAGTACCTGTAAGTCCTTTTGCTTCATGGCTTTCGAAGTTGATCCAATTATTACCGAAAGTAAATATTTTGGGGATTTTATTTTCACTTGTATTTTTAATTTGTTTGTTTCTTTCCAATAAAATATTCACTCTCAAAATCAATTCTTCAAGTTCAAAAGGCTTTGTTAAGTAATCGTCTGCTCCTTTTTTCAATCCATTAATCCGGTCGGTTGCCGTATTTTTTGCCGATAGAAATAAAATAGGAATATTTGAATCATACATACGGATATTTTCACAAACCATGAGTCCATCCATTTCAGGCAGCATGATGTCCAGTATCACCAGATCAAATTTCTGTTCCCTGAAAGTCTTTATTGCATCGGTTCCGGTAGCAGAGATATTTACAAAAAGACCTTCGAGTTCGAGGTTTAATTTAATTGCGTGCTGGAGATGAATTTCATCTTCAACCAATAATATTCTACTTTTCATAGGATTTAAATATTATTTCAAAAATAGTACCATTTGGTTGGTTATCAATAACAGAAATGTCTGCTTTGTGTAAATCAACCAGGTTTTTAACAATGAATAACCCCAAACCGGTACCTTTTGTTTTGCGCGTATTTTCATCTCCTATTCTAAAAAACTTGGTAAAAAGATCTTTTTTGTCTGCATCTTTAATACCCGGTCCCTGATCGGCTATTTTTAAACAGGTTTCTCCCTTATTTTGTTTGAGTTCAACAAATATTTTGCCTGCTGCTCCACCGTATTTAAAAGCATTGGTGAGCAAATTGTTCACAATCATTTCTATTGCAGTTGGATCAACCCGTGCGATTACCTGTTCATCCAAATTAATAACGATCCGGTCGAACAGGTTTCTAGGATTTGCAAAGTTTTGTATAATTTCATTCAGCAATTCGGTTAAATTGGTTTCAAAAAACTGCAATTCATATTTTTTACTGTCTAATTGAGCCGATAACAATAAATTCTCAACCAAATCCTGAAGCCGGTTTGTATCATTGAGTGAGTTGTGAATGATAATATCGGACTGTTCGCCGGAAACCTTTCTTTTTAAAAGGGTTTCGAGGTAAAGTTTAATTGCAGTAATGGGCGTTTTTAATTCGTGTGTAACAGACAGCAGGAAATTACTTTGTTGTTTTTTTAACAGCAGCTCACGCTTAAAACTTCTGTAGATCCATATCATTCCCCAAAATAACAGGGCAATCATTACAAGACCTTCGGTAATGTACATAATTAATTTGCGGTGATATGATTTTTCGAGATTTTGGTAACTGTCAAAACTGGGTCGGATCATAAAATTATGCATCGGGTCTTCTTTTGAAAGAAAAATGATTTCGTGTTTTGGAAAATTAGCGATAAAGTAACGTTTCATATAGATACTATCGTAAAACAGTTCTTCATCGCGCGCTTCTTCAACATCATAGGTAGCCTTATAGCATGTAATTTCCAATAATTCTTTTTGCTGTTCATAAAGCGATTTGTTGCTCAGGTAATGTGCATAGGTCCACCATCCGAAGGCGGAAAAAATGTAAACGCTTAAAACAATGAAAATTAACCTTTCTTTACTCAAAAGCCGGTAAATTACAAATCCCAGAGGGTATGTTTATTTTGTTTCGTGTACTTTTTTATGTTGAGCCAAAAGGCAATCATCAGGTAAATGATAATGGGTGATCCCATTGCTATAAACGACATATAAATAAAGTACAGCCGGATGCGGCCGCTTGAAATGCCAAAGCGATCGCCAAGATAGCTGCATACCCCAAAGGCATGTTTCTCAACAAAATATTTTAGCTTTTCCAACCTGATTTTTGATTTTAGCTAACAATAATAACAAAATTATTTTAAAGATTCAACTTTCCACCCATCTTTTATTTTATATTTTGGCCTGTCGGGGAAGCAAAAATTTATTAAAGCGGTGGTTCCGATGGCAACTCCGATAGAGATTCCAAATTTTGCAGGGGTTGAATATCTGTTTTGTTCATAAAATCGGTTCAACAAATATATTGATGTAAAAGCTGTGCCCAAGCCCAGCGTAGCTTTTATTAAAGTTCTGCCCACTCCCATTTTTCTGAACATGGTAATATCTTTTAAAAGTATTTCTTTATGGGTAAAACCGATACTTCCAATTTTACGGCTTTGTTCATCACTTAATTGGGGAAAGTATACACCCAGAATTACCGAGCTGTCGGTTATTAAACTGATGCTTTGTTTAAAATATTCTGTTTGACCCAGGTAACCATAATACTGCAATGATAACTGATCTCCTATTTTTGCTTTAATCAGTTTATTTTGAACCGGGTTTATAAACAACAAAGAATTCTGGCCATATAAACTCACTGAACCCATTAAAATACATATAACGAATAAAAGATTTTTAACCATTGTTTTTAATTAAAATATGATTGCCAAAAGCACATCTTAAGCATTGTTGTTTTTTGCAATAATAATTGTTTAAAGCGATTAACGCCTGAGTTTGTTTTGCCCCGGTAGTTTTTATGCCTAGTTTTTCCCATCTTTTTGTAATATTGTTTTTTTCTGGTTTTAACCGGTTCAGCCAGCCAAGCGCCTTCACACAATACGTCTCTTCCTGTTTCCATTTGCCATATGCAAACAATACAGGAACCGCTACATTTATAAGAATTAAATTTATGAAATATTTCCCGGTTTGAAATCCGCTTAGTTTAAAACCTTTATTTTTTGAATGCAGGGCAAATGTATTGATGAGTTGATTGCTTTGAACAGAGAACAATTGTTCTGCTTCTTCAAGAGTGGGTGCATCCAGTAATTTTGATAACAAGTGGTCAGACTGGTGAACCAATTGGGCAAATTGCAAGAGCCGTATGGGAGGAAAATTTGCAGGCCTTGTTTTCCCAAATTTCCAAAGACTTTTGTCGAGCGAACGAAGTTTGTATTTATTTTTAAGGACTTTAAATTCACTTTTTAATACCGATAAATAATCATCATTAAGGGGTTCTTCCAAAAGGCCTGAAATCCCCAATATCAATGCCTGGGTTTGTAGTAAATTATCTTTGTTTCTTTCAAGTACCAAAAGGGGCAATTCACGGGCCAGCAATTCAAAGGGCAACTCATTTATTTTTTGACCGAAATACCGTGCAAGCGTTCTGTAAAACACCTGCTCCCAGTGATGGTTTGTTTCCTTTAGCAATTCATTAATAAAAACGCACTTGTTTTCAAGCCTTTCAATACTCAGTCGTTCCATCCAGTTTTCAATGGCAAAAGACTGGGGCAATTCAAATATTTTTTCACAAGGTATTTCACTTCGTGAGCGTTTTAAAAACAGGTATTTTGATATCAGTTTTTCGGGCAATAGGTTTTTTAATTCAAGGGTAGGAATTTCCTGATTGTGTTTGTTAAAAACGGGTTCATCATGTTCCAGTACCACATGCAAAATAACATTGTCATATGCAGGATCACTTTGATGCTGGTGTTTTTTCCAATCACTGCCTTTTATATGTATTTCGATATTCCCCGCCCATAATGTCTCGCCCAGTTGTATGCGGGCATTAAAAAAATCGGGCCCCGAATCATTGTTCAACTGCCCGGGTAAAATAACCTGGATATTTTCGCCATGGGTTGTAAACAGCTTTTGGTTTAAAAGGTATTTGTATTGCCAGATGTATTGTAAAAGTTCTTCATTCATGATTGCCGATTTTTATACATTGTTAAACTACCTACAGATTTAATACAAGAGAAGCAGATAATGGTTAAATTGCGTTGCGATTTAATCCCATTTATATGAAAAAGTTTTTCACATTTCTAATGATACTCGGCCTTTTATTGAAGTTATCGGCTCAAACTACTTTACCTACTTTCTGGAGTTTCGTAAATCCAAGTCCATCTGAAGATTCTACCCTTGCACCCAATGGCTGGAAAACAAGATTGAATATATCAATAAATGGAACTACTCCATATAGCTATGCGAGCGGAAGTGATGGGAATGCTGCCTGCAGGTTGGATGGAAGCGGAGAATATGTTCAGATAGCATTTGCAGAAAAACCGGGAACCTTAAGTTATTATATAAGGGGTACAGGGATTTCTGCTCCTTATTTTACCGGCACTTTTAAAGTTCAGGAATCAATTAATGGAAATACATGGACAGATTTGCGGTCATTTTCTTCGATGGCTTCCGGTTTCACAAAATTTTCTGATAATCCTGCTTCCATAAGCAGATATATCAGATTTTTTTATTCAGATAAACAATCGGGTTCTAATGTGGCTTTGGATAGCGTTTACTTAATGAAACCTATTGCCAGTTCTACAGCAACGATTAATGTAAGACAAAACGGGAATTCACTTGCTAACGGTACTACCTACATAATAGGAACAAACGCCGCTACAATTTTTAACATTAAAAATGGCGGAACGTCTCAGGCACTTACTATCGGATCAATCGCCATATCGGGTGTAAACGCATCTGATTATTCCATTTCAAATGCCCCAGACAGCATCGCCGCAAATGATTCGGCTAATTTTACCGTGAATTTTAGTCCTGCAAATCAGGGGTCAAGAATTGCGAAAATTACAATCAATAATAATGATACGGATAATCAGGCGTTTGAAATTAATTTTTATGGAATTGGTGGCAGTTTCGCCACACAACCTTCGGGTCAACCTTTATCATTAAGTTTTACCAATTTAAAAGCATATACTTTTAATGTAAATTATACAGACCCTGCAACAAAACCCGAATATTATATTGTTTTAAGAAAAAAAGGTTTCGCAGTTTCAGAGTTTCCTGTTGATGGGAATACTTACCTAAAAGGAGATAATATAGGCGGATCGGTAGTTGCTTATATAGGTTCAGCCAACAGTTTTAAACCTGCTTATATTTTAGCAAACACTTCTTATCATTTTGCTATTTTTTCTTTTAACGGACCTCCCGGATTTGAGAATTATTTAACAATAAATCCTTTAAGTGGGAACATAACTTCGGGCGGAGTAAATCCGGGAAACTATTATAATGGAATCAGTCCAACTGTAAGTAATTTAATTCCCTTACTTCATCAAAAAATAAACATACACGATACCATTTTTTATGGAAATTATACAGCTACTTTAATCAATGAATTTATAGCCCGCGACACTACCGCAGGTAAAAGGGTTGTTAATTGTGTATATACCTCGATTCCGTATATTTATAATGAACCCTTTTTATGGTGGGGTAATACCAGTGGGGGTACACTCACCCGGGAGCATACATTTGCACAAAGCTGGATGCCCAGCAACCAGGGAAATCCAAACTGGCCCAATGCTCCCGGTGGAACTAAAGAACTTCCGGAATATAACGATCAGCACCACATTTTTCCGGCAAATCAAATACAGGGAAATAATGTAAGGTCTAATTATCCCTTTGGTGAAGTAGTAAGCATTACCTCACAAAATGGGTCAGGTAAATTAGGATTAAATGCAAAAGGGAGTACTGTATATGAACCCCGAAATGAACAAAAAGGAGATCTGGCCCGTGCACTGTTTTATATGTGCATTGCTTATAATGGGGTAGCTGGCAACAACTGGTCATTAGGCGCAATTTCTGCTGCGATTCAGAAAGATTCTGTATTAAAGAAATGGCATGCACAGGATCCACCTGATGCTTTTGAGATTGCCCGTCATGAATACGTGAACTCGATACAACACAATCGGAATCCATTCATAGATCATCCTGACTGGGTTAATTATATAAACTTTAACAATCTTACCTATATAAACGGAGATACTACGCCAATAAAGTATCCATCTATTATTTTGCTTGAACCCCATGCAGGTTCGGTTTGGGAAAAAACCAAAACCGTAAAGGTAAAATGGACCTCTGTGGATGTAGACAGTGTGTTTATATTTTTCAGTTCCGACTCACTAAAAACCAAGGAAAATATTGGTTCAGCCATTGCTGCCCGAAATGACTCTTTTAGTTTTATTTACAGTCAGTCGATAAAATCATCAAAAGGAGTCATTATTATTATGGATCCCATATCAGGCAAGGGGGATACATCTGAATACTTTACCATTAATGGAAGCAGCGCATTGGATGAGGCCGGAACAAGCGCCAGTATAAATGTATACCCCAACCCCATAACTTCAGGAAAGGTGAACATTGTGGCAAATCAGCTGATGGGAGAGAGTCAGTGTAGTTTGTTGAACTTATGGGGATTTAAATTAATTGAAGTAAAATTCAGGGGTGAAACCACGCTTGATTTAAGTTCGCTTTCGGCGGGAGTATATTATTTGCGGATTGAGAATAACTCAGATAATAAAACTTTTAAATTGGTTAAAGAGTAAACGGGTTATTGTTTTCTAATTTTTTGTTTAATTAATCGGTTTATCATATTTATGTAAAAACTTAATATTTACTAAAAATTATGAATAGAATTTTCAATTATAATATACCTTTACGTTCCGTTTTTTGGAAACTTTAAAAAATAATTTATACTTGAATAATGGGTATTCGTGCAATTAAATAAAGTCCGGATACATCCGCATTACTATAATTATTTTGAGTTGATTGTATTTTATCAGACAGGAAAAAGTTGGTAATAAACAAGCATGCACAGGTTCCATAAAAGTTCGGTTTTTTAACAATAATTATTTGATTTGAAAACTAAAAATTATGTTAATTTAATCTTAATTTAATGATAATAAGGCCATTTAAATGTAAAAAAAAACTTAATTATCAATTTTTAATCATTGAAAATCAATGGCTATATATTAATAAATTGGATGCTATTTGTAAAAAATAAGACTTTTAATAACTTAAGCCCTCAATTGAAAACGCAAAAACACTAAACGCATAAAGAAAATTAAGCAAAAACATAAATGTTTAAACAAACATTTGAAACAGAAAATTTATACAGAAAAAAAAACACCTAAATTATAATATATGAACAAAACATCTACAAAAAGTAAAATGCGAAACTTCAGGCAAGCCTGGTTGTTAGCAATCGTGCTTTCTGTCTTTTCGTTTGGAAAGGCGTTAGCAGTTCCTATGAGTGGTATTTATACCATTGGTGCTACCGGAACGTACACTACGTTTGCGGCGGCAGTTGCCGATCTTGTCCTTAACGGGGTAAGTGGTCCGGTAACTTTTAACGTAGCCGCAGGTACCTATACGGTCACCACAGCTATTACAGTTCCGTTAATTACCGGAGCGAGTGCAGCAAACCTCATCACCTTTGAAGGTGTGGATGCTACAACGCGTATCATTACCGGTAATTTAGGAGGATCTGCCATTATTGTAAATAATGCAGCCAAATATATCAGTTGGCGAAACCTTACCATAACCAATACAGCCACAAATGGTATTGGCTTTGCAGGTGTAGGTGCAACCAATATGATATCCATTACCAAGTGTTTGGTAAATGTACCGATTCAAACGGGTACATCATCATCAGGCTACTGTGTTAATTTTACCGGTGCGGCAAATGGAAATGGTGCATCTTCTATGGCTGGTGATTCAATTACAATTGATAGTAATACACTTACCGGAGGAGGTTATGGAATTGTATGCTATGGTATGCAAAATGCATCTTCTAACCGTGGTATCAGAATCCGTTACAATACCACAGTAAGTACCAATTATATGGGGGGTTATATAGCATATAACTATAATCCATTGGACATAATTGGCAATACCTTTAATATGGTGGGTCAGAATTATGGTTATTATGGTTTGTATTTTTATTATAACCAATCAGGTAACACTACTCAATCGCATCAGATTATTGGTAACAGGATATTGAATTTTGGAGGGTACGGTATTTATCTGTATTATCCATTATCTTCGGCTACAGCGGCTAAAGTAAAAATTTATAATAATACAGTTGTTAGTGGAACGGGTAGTACATATGTGGGATATTACGGTGTATACATGTATCAGGCAGGCTCTACATATAATGCGGAGTTTTATCACAATACTGTTGTAATGAACGGAAGCGGAACATCAACTACATATACCGGTTTTTATAATACGGGATCTTCTAATACCATTATTAAAAACAATATTTTTGCGGTTACAGCAGGTTCATATACTCCGCTATACTGCCAAACAAGCCCAGCTGGAAACAGGGTTAATTATAACATTTATTATAATTATACAAACCCAGCTACCGGCAATTTGTTATACAGAGGTGGATACTATAACCCTGCAACATATCATACTGCCACAGCCGGAGGGGACTCATCTTACAATAGTCTTCCATCTTTTGTTTCAATTTCACCGGTACCCGGCAACTATCATTTAACTGACGGTTGCAATGGTTATGGATTTGATCTTACCGCTGATGTACCGAATGATATTGACAATGACCTGAGATCCACAACTCCTAATCCGGGAAGTGATGAATTTGCAGGCAGTGTGGCCAATAATTTAATGGTATCTAGCTTGCTTACTCCTGCCCCTCCAATTACTTTGGGTGCACAGGACCTTAAATTTATTGTGAAAAATATTGGTAATAATAGTGTAACCAGTTTAAACGCGAGTTATAAATTAAATGCGAGTACTCCGGTTACTCAAGCATGGAGCGGTACTTTAGCAGTTTGTGCCCAGGATACTATGGTATTTACAGGTGCCAATCAGGTAACTTTAGGTTTAACTAATACATTAAAAATTTATACAGCGGCACCTAATGGTAATCCGGATGCCGACAAAAGCAATGACACAATAAATGTTTTACTAATGGCACCGTTAAACGGTACCTATACAGTAGGGGGTACTACACCCGATTTTGCAACTCCTGCACTTGCTGCATCGGCACTTCAATATGGTGTAGGAGGTCCGGTTAAATTTATTATTCGTCCGGGTACCTATACAGGCCAGGTTGATATTCCGGCTGCCGTTTTGGGTACTTCCGCTACCAATACAGTTACTTTTGAGGGTGATAGTGCCCCAACCCGTATACTTACCAGCAGTACCCCGGGTGGTGTAACTTTCAGAATAAAAGATGCCAAATATATTAAAGTAAGAAACCTTACCATTGCCAATACTTATGTTGGGGGCCCTTGCGGAGGCTTTGCCGTGGTGGGTTCTGCTTCTAGTTATAATGGAAGTAATAACTCAATTACCAAATGTATTATTAACCTGCCTGTAGAGGTGGGAACCTCATCTTATGGTTATGGCATTGCATTTACAGGTACCATATCGGGTGTGGGTGCATCTTCTCAGGGTTGTGATTCATCGGTAATTGACAGTAATATAATTAATGGGGGCGCTTATGCCATTGTACATTATGGTTCTTCAAATGCATCGTACAACCGTGCAGTTAAAATACGTAATAATGTAACTACCAATACAAATTACATGGGTGCTTATCTTTATTATAACTATAATGCCATTGATTTTATGTATAATACCCTTAACATGGTTGGCCAGAATTATGGTTATTATGGTCTTTATTTTTACTATAACCAATCAAGTGATCCCGTAAATTCACATAATATTATTGGGAATAAAATTCAGAATTTTGGGGGATATGGGTTATATTGTTATTATCCGATTAATTCAACTTCTTCTGCTAAAGTTAAAATATATAATAATACGGTCATAGGAGGAACGGGAAGTTCTTATCCAGGTTACTATGGAGTTTATTTATACCAGGCTTCATCAGCATATATTGCCGAGATTTATCACAATACCATTGTTATGAATGGTTCAGGTACTTCAACAACATATACCGGATTGTATAATAACGGTTCATCATCAACAATAATCAAAAACAATATTTTTGCTGTTACGGCAGGTTCATATACTCCAATGTATTTAGCAACCAATCCAACAGGTAACCGGGTTAATTATAATATCTACTATAATTACGTGAACCCTGTTTCCGGTAATTTACTTTACAGAGGTGGCTTTTACAATCCATCCAATTACCTTTCAGCTACAGCGGGAGGAGACTCGTCTTACAATTCACGTCCTTCATTTGTGTCCATCAGTCCGGTACCGGGCAACTATCATTTAACAGATGGTTGCAATGGTTATGGTGTTGATCTTACCCTGGATGTACCAACCGATCAGGATGGAGATGTAAGAGCCATTACTCCAAATCCGGGAAGTGATGAATTTACAGGTGGGGTTGCCGATAATATTATGGCGTATTCCATTTTAACTCCTGCCATACCGGTTTCATTGGGTGCACAGGATCTTAAATTTATCGTTAAGAATATTGGAAGCAATACCGTTACCAGTTTAAATGCAAGCTATAAGCACAATGCAAGTTCGGCAGTAACTCAGGCATGGTCGGGTTCAATGGCATCATGCGCGCAGGATACCATGACCTTTACAGGTGCCAATCAAATTACCGTGGTATCAACCAATAACCTGAAAGTTTATACTGCAGCTCCTAACGGAAACTCGGATGCTGACAAAAATAACGATACCATTGCAACGGTTCTTTATGCTCCATTAAGCGGAACCTATACAGTAGGTGGAACAACTCCTGATTTTGCAACTCCTGCTTTGGCAGCAGCAGCATTAACTTATGGAGTAGCTGGTCCGGTTGTGTTTGATATTCGTCCGGGTACTTATACCGGCCAGGTGATTGTTCAAGGACCTGTTTTGGGAACTTCCCCAACCAATACAATAACTTTTGAAGGAAACAACGCAACTACACGTATTATTACCAGCAGCATGGGTGGTCAGGCAACTTTTAAAATTGTAAACGCCAGTTATGTGAAAGTAAGAAATCTTACCATTGAAAATACATATGCAAGTGGTAACTGCGGTGCTTTTGCCAATATCGGAGCAGCCAACAGTTACCAGTCAAGTAATAATTCAATTACAAAATGTGTTATTAATTTACCGGTTGAAACAAGTACAACATTTTATGGTTATGGTATAGCTTTCACATCTTCTGCTTCAGGAACCGGGGTATCAACAATGGGATGCGACTCATCAGTAATTGATAGCAACGTAATTAATGGCGGTGCTTACGCTATTGTGCATTATGGCACACAAAACGCGAATTACAACAGAGGATTAAAGATACGTAATAACGTTACCAACAATACCAGTTATTTTGGTGCCTATATGCCCTATAACTACAATGCAATTGATTTGTTGAACAACACCTTTAACATGCTATCTCAGGTTTATGGCTATTATGGTGTGTATTTTTACTATAATCAAAATTCTAGTACAACAGCATCACACAATATTATTGGTAACAGAGTTTTAAACTTTGGAGGGTATGGTATTTATCTATATTACCCGCAAGCCTCTTCTGCAGCGTTAAAAACCAATATACACAACAATTTAATAGTAGGTGGAAACGGCTCATCTTACCTTGGTTATTATGGAATTTACTTATATCAGGCAAGTTCGGCTTATGTTGCAGAAGTATACCACAATACCTTTGTAATGCGTAACACAGCCGGTACTTCTGCCACTTATACCGGACTCTATAATACAGGTTCATCAAGTACTATTATTAAAAACAATATTTTTGCTGTAACCGGTGGTTTATATACACCTTTGTATTGTGCAACCAGTCCAACAGGTAACCTGGTTAACTATAATCTATATTATAATGCAGTTGGGGCAACCTTGTTATACAGAGGTACCAATTTAACCGCTGCAAATTATTTATCTCCAACAGGTGGTGGTGACTCATCTTATAATGCAAATCCATTATTTGTTGATCCTACTACTTATAATTATGCGGTAACCACCTGCTATAGCGGAGTTGATTTAACTGCAACAGTTCCTGTAGATATTAACAATACCGTAAGAAATGTACCACCTAAAGTAGGTGCATATGAAAACTCAATTCCTATTTCTTATGTTTCCAGCAGTGCCATTCAGGTTACAGGTTCGGTTGCTCCCGGAACTACCGATGCAGCTGTATTGAGAATACCTGTTACCATGTCGGGTTGCGGAAACGGTTTGGTAACTGAGATGCGGTTTAATACTATAGGTACTACTGCTGCTGCTAATATTGTAAGTGCCAAATTATACAAAACAGGGGTTTCGGCTAATTTCACCAATACCAATTTATTGGGAACCGTGTTTGCACCATCAGGTCAGTTTACTTTTGTAATTTCTGATACCATTAACAGAAATTTTGGTGACACCACCAACTATTGGCTGGCTTATGATGTAAGCACTTCAGCTTCAGTAAACAATTTACTGGATGCACGGGTTGACAGTATCAATATTCTGGGAGTATACAGAATACCATCAAACAACAATCCTTCAGGAAATCTTGTGGTAGTAGCTCCAATGACCTATGTAAGCACAGATGTTATACATCCGTCAATCAGTACCGTTCAGCCGGGCTCGACCCAAAATCAAATACTGCGTATTAACGTGATTGGTTCATCAACAGGTGCTCCAATTAATTTAACCCAGTTTGATCTGAACACAAATGGCGGATCACAGGATACTTTGAACCTGTTAAATGCTAAGATTTATTATACCGGCAGTAGTTCAACGTTCTCAACCGCTACTTTATTTGGAACGTATGCACCAACCGGTTTAACTTCAATAACCTGGCCAGCATACTCAATTACAGGCCTGCAGCCATTAGCAAACAACAACAATTATTTCTGGCTCACTTATGATTTAAAATCAGGTGCTGTTTTAGGTGATTCGGTAGATGCTGCTTTGGTTGATGTAATTATTAGCACAGTAACCCAATATCCTTCAAATGGTGCTCCGGCCGGAAGCCGCAGAATTCGTGCTCCTTATTGTATTTCTGCTGCAACTACCACTGCTGATGGAGAAATACTGAATGTTACCATTGGTAATTTAAACAATACTTCAACCTGCTCATCCACTGGTGGACCAGGTTCATCTATGAGTATGTATTCGAATTACACCAATTTAACTCCAACTACGATGGTTGCCGGACTTCCTTTAAACTTCTCGGTTCACACAGCAACCTGTGGTGGTCAATATACAGGTGTATTGGGAATCTGGGCAGATTTGAATGATGACGGAGACTTCACCGATGCAGGTGAGACTTTGCATATGTCAAGTACATTTACCTATGGAAATGGAGTATACAGAACAGGTACTATTACTATTCCATGTACTGCCAATGCCGGAGAATTGAGAATGCGTGTTGCATTAATTGAAACAGGTTCAAGTCCAATTTCACCATGCGGAACTTATGGCTATGGTGAAACAGAAGACTATCTGATAAATGTAGTATCTGCTGCACCACAATATTTGGCTTCAAAAGTTGACCAGATTACAGGGTTTACTTCTGCCGGTGCAACTGATGTACCTATTATAAGAGTACCTGTAAAAGTATTGGCTTCGCCATGTAATCCGGGTACTGTTACTGAAGTGAGATTAAATACTGCAGGCACAAGTCTGGTTTCCAATATTGTTTCTGCGAAACTATACAAAACAGGAACCTCGCCGGTATTTAGTACCAGCAACCTGCTTGCAACTTTATTCTCGCCAAGCGGTCAGATGATGTTCAGCATTACAGATACCGTAAACAACGACAGTAATTACTACTGGCTGGCTTATGATGTATCATCTTCTGCTGCCAACGGTGCCACTCTGGATGCAAGGGCTGATAGTATATATGCATTTGGCAATTACTATATACCAAATCCAAATAATCCAACCGGTAACCGGGTTGTATCCATACCGATGTCTTATGTAAGTTCAACTTCAAGTCATCCTGAATTAGGCCAGGTTGAACAGAATTCGGTAAACAATAAGATATTATTGGTACCTGTTACCATGAGTGCATCTGGTGCTCCTGTGAATGTGACTAATTTTAGTTTAAACACAGCGGGTTCAGCATCTCCATCTTCTAACATTTCAAATGCCAAAATCTGGTATACCGGCACAAGTTCAACTTTTGCAACTACCACTCAGTTTGGTTTAACTTCTACATCACCAAATGGTGCATTCAGTATCTCAGGATCTCAGCCGGTAACCAATGGGGTAAACTATTTCTGGGTTACTTATGACATTCCTTCAACTGCCGTAATAGGTGACTCTGTGGATATTACTATTGCCGGCGTAACCGTTGATGGTGTTCCTCAAACACCTACAGTTACAGCACCGGTAGGTAATCGTAAAATCAGAGCTCCTTATTGTATTCCAATCTATACCAGTGGTTGCGGTACCGATTATATTGCACGTGTAAGATTAGGCAATCTTGATAATTCTTCAGGTTGCACAGGCGTGTATAATAACTATACCAGCGTAACGGTTCCTACTTTATATCAAGGTGGAACTTATACCCTAACATTGGATTACGGTTCCGATGGAACTCAATATGCAATGGCGTGGATTGATTATAACAATGACGGCGACTTTTCTGATTTAGGTGAAGATTTACCAATTCAATTTAATTCAGCATGTAGCTGTGCCAATGCGGGTTCAAATGGTCAAGCCATTATTACCTTTACACTTCCAACCGGTTCAGGTTCACAATTGGGTTCTCTGCGTTTGAGAATAAGAGGTGGTGACGATGTACAACCTTCTATTACACAATCGTGCGGTGTAAGTAACTCTACTTATGGCGAAACTGAAGACTATACCATCAATGTGGATGTTGCTCCTCTGGTTACTTATGTATGGACTGGAACTACATCTACAAATGCTACCGTTGCTACCAACTGGTCGCCTTCACGCACTGCGCCAAACCTGAATGATAAGCTGATGTTTAATTTGGGTGGAACTATAAACGTTACCAATGTTTCAACCAATACCGTTCGAGCCATTGAAGTGGCAAATTCATCGGTTGTCAATATCACTGGAACTGCAGGCAATGTTATTTCTGCAAAAGACAGTTTGATTTTGGGTGCAAATACCCGGATTAACACAAATAGTTTAATAGTTGCAGTGGGTACAGGTGTAAGTTCAATTGGTGTTCAAACCGGAACCGGTAAAGTTCATGGAAGTATGAGATTATGGGTTGGTGCAACAACAACAGCACTTAGCTTCCCATTATCTGACAATGCAGGTACTACCAGAACAGTAGGTTTAACTTATACAACAGCTCCTACCACAACAGGTTCTGTAACTGCCGCTTTTGTTGGAACAGCTCCTGGAAATGCAGGCTTACCAATAACCGATGCTGGTATTACAGCTAAGAGAGCAGGTATCAATGGATTCTGGACACTGGCTACTACTACAGCAGGTGGTGTATACACAGGAACCTTTAATGGTACCGGTTTCTATGGAGTTAACAGTTATGCAGGACTTCTGTTGTTAAACAGGGCATCAGCAGTTTCATCATGGATGTTTGATGGTACGCATGTTACCACAACGGGTTCAAACGCAGCTCCTGTATTAAGCAGAACCGGCATGTTAAATTATGGTCAGTATGGAATCGGTGGTGATACACTGGTGAATCCATTGCCTGTAAACATGCTGTATTTTAATGCAAGAAATGTAAACGGTGATGTAAACCTGAACTGGGCTACTGCAACCGAAACCAACAACAAAGGCTTTATGGTTGAACGTTCAATTAATGGCGTTGACTTTACAGATGTAGTTTTTGTTGAAGGAAAAGGAAACAGCAAATCAACCACACAATACGGAAAACTGGATGTTGCGGCATTTGCTAAAGCAGGTGTACCAACCTTATACTACCGTTTGAGACAAGTTGATTTTGACGGTGTATTTACCTATTCTGCAATTGCAGTTGTTAACGAAAATGATGTATTGGGTGATGACGTTAAAGTATTCCCGAATCCATTTGTAAGCAATATGGGTGTAAGCATCGAATCAGGTTCAGTTACACCGGTTAGTGTTCAATTAATTGATATGCAAGGAAGAGTAATCTCAACAGATCAGTTAACCACTAAAGTAGGTACAACATACCATGAGTTGAAAAACCTGAGTAGCTTAGCCAATGGTGTATACTTTGTAAAAGTAAACATGAATGGTTCAAGCAAAACCACTAAGGTTACAAAGACTAACTAGTACATATTCCTGGAATTTTGAAAAAGGGGTGGCTTCGGCCGCCCCTTTTTTTGTTATTTATATGCTATCAGGAAAATATCCCAGGTTGTATCCAGGTTGTCTTTGGTAAGGAAGAAATCAGAGGTGGAAATTTCCAGAGTGTCCTGGTTTTGGTCTTTAAGCGTTTTACGCATGATTGTGGTTAGGAAGTTGTAGGGACCAACCAATAATGAAGCGGGTATGATTTTATGAATGCCCAGCGGATCCCACTTAAGAATTTTTTTAGCCCAGGCGGCATTGTCGGCATAGTATTTATTTACTTTTTCATTTCCCTGAACACCTTGCAATTCAAATTTATCAAAAATTGCCCTGGCTTCTTTTTCCATTTCCTCAAAAGTAAATTCATGCACATGAAAAGGGTTTCTGGCAATGCTCATTTTATTATTCGGTGTTGTGCATATGAATATGCCCCCGGGCTTTAGAACGCGCTTTACATCGCGCATAAATGCGGTTCGTTCCTGAATATGTTCAATAAACTGAAAAGCAGTTACCACATCTACACTTTCATCAGCTAAAGGAATGGGAGGGACACTGCCGGAGATAAAGCTTAAGTTCTTTTTATCTGCATGTTTTATACGGGCTTCGGCAATGGTAACTTCACTATAATCAACGCCAATAGTGCTTTTAGTATATGCGGCCAGGTATTGTGTTCCATAACCATCTGCACAGCCAATATCAGCGGTTTGTTTGTTTTTAACAAATTCGCGGGCAAATTCGTAAGCAAAAAAACAACGTTTAACGGTTACATTGTTGCTTTCTTCAAAACTGGGTCTTTCTCTGTCGAACATTATAAATGGTTTTGGCTTTTGTAAAATTTTAAAAATATACTGAATATACGCGGCGAAAGTAAACAAATAGATGAAATGAGCGTGCAGAAATTGACAATTATTTGGCTTAATCTATACTAAATAGTTCAGAATTGCATCCATTTTCCGTTCCGTTTCGTAAAATTCGCTTTCGGGATTTGAGTTCCGGGTAATTCCGGCACCTGCGAAAAGGGTGGCTTTATTTTCCTGTAATTCCAGGCATCGCAGGTTTACAAAAAGTTGCTGGTCCGAGGCCCGTGTAATTCCCACAAAGCCGCTGTAAAAGCCCCGGTTATAACCCTCATTTTCTGCGATAAACCGGATTGCATATTCTTTTGGCATTCCTGCTACTGCCGGAGTTGGGTTTAATTTGGAAATTAAATTAGCGGCAGAATTGTTAAACCGGGAATTGGAATTTTCAATTTGATACCGGGTTTGCAAATGTTTAATATTTCCGGTTATTAAATCGGCTGGTCCGGTTTTTACATATTTTAAGGATTCCTGATTAAGCACGGATTCAATATAAATCTCAACCATTTGTTGTTCTTCAATTTCTTTTTCACCCCATTGGTCCTGTTTATTATTTGGCAAAGTTCCTGCCAATGCAACAGTTTCTGAATGAACCGCGTTGGATGATAATAGTAGTTCGGGCGTAGCACCCATCCAGGTTCCTGTTTCGGGACTTGAAACCAGGTAAACAAATGCATTTGGATACGCACTGCTTAAGGAGGAAAATAATTTTAAAGGATTAAACATGTTTAACTCAACTGATTTTGTCCGGCTTAACACTACCTTATCAAAATGCTTTGTGTAACGAATCTGAGAAATTGCTTTTTCAACAATGCTGAGATAATGTTGCTTTGGAAAATCAGTGTATACGTTTTTTGAACAATGAAAGGCTAAATCAGGAAATAACAGGGGATTAAAATCCAGTATTGTACCTGAACGGATTGCAAAAACCTGGTCTTTTTTGTTAAACGGAGAAACGATGAATGCAGTTTCACCTGTTAGTGCCGAAAGGCTGATAAGTCCGGAACATGTGCTGCCGGAAATTATTTGTGTTTTTTCGTTATGGGGAAGACGAAAAATTGCAAATGCGTCAATTGTTTCAGGTGACATCTGCAGGTACTGGAATTACAGTCAAAGTAAGGCGGCTTATACAACATAAACTTCCGTTTTCGTCGTTAATTTTTATTTCCCAAACATGGGTAGTTTTTCCTATATGAAAGGGTTTTGCTATAGCATAAACATAGCCCTCTTTGGCATTCCTTATATAATTCGCGTTAATATCCAATCCCAGGACAATATATTTTTCGCGGTTGATGCACAGGGTAGCGGCTACGCTACCCACAAATTCAGCCAGGGTACAAAATGCACCGCCATTTACAACGCCCATGGGCTGAATGGTTCTATGGTCAATGGGCATGCGCGCCGTTAGGAAATCGGCACCGAATTCCCATAATTCTATACCTATCCAGTGGCTCATTGTGTTTTCACAATGTTTGTTCAGGGCTTCTATAGAAATGTTTTCTGAATCAAAAAATATGCTCATTAGCTTAGCTGGCTTTCTTTTTGTGTGTATTTCACAATTTTCTGGTAGAGTTCTTCGGGTTTAAATGGCTTTGTAACGTAATCGTTCATTCCGGCATCTAATACACGCCTTCGGGTTTCTAAAAATGCATCTGCAGAAAGCGCAATGATGGGCACATCTGAGTTTTTAACAACAGAATTTTCGGCACGTATGATTTCAGCTGCCTGAAAACCACTCATTTCGGGCATTTGCAAGTCCATTAATACCAAATCTATATCATCACGCTCCCTTAAAATAGTAATTGCCTCGGCTCCATGATTGGCGATTACCAATTCATTATTCCATTTCTTGAAAAACTGTTTTGCTACAAATTGATTCATGATATTGTCTTCTACCAGCAAAATAACCAGAGAAGATAAATCGGCCAGTTCACTTTCCTGATCCTTGGTGTTATCCAGTGAGGTTACATTGCTGGTGTTAAAAGGAATTGTGGCAATAAATGAAGTGCCTTCGCCCACTTTACTTTTAATTTTAATATCACCACCCTGAAGCTGAATCAGGTTTTTGGTAATGGCAAGCCCCAATCCGGTCCCTCCGTATTTGCGGGTTGTATCGGTATTTGCCTGAGTAAAACTTTCAAATATTTTGGATTGCTGACTTTCCGGAATTCCGATTCCGCTGTCTCTTACATCAAATTCCAAAGAGATGTTTCCGTTGGTATTATCAACAATTTTAACACTCACTTTAATAAAACCTTCTGAAGTAAATTTAATGGCATTGCCAACCAGGTTAAACAGTATCTGGTTTAAGCGATATGGATCTCCTTTAATAACCGCCGGTATTCTGTCTTCAATTTCAATAACAAAAGCCAGTCCTTTTTCCTGAGTCCGGTGTTCAAATGTTTTGCGTAATTCGGTCATACGCAAACGCAGGTCGAAATCAATTTTTTCGAAAGTAACCTTACCGGCTTCAATTTTACTGAAGTCTAAAATATCGTTGATAATTACCAGAAGATTATCGGCTGAATACTTAATAGATTTAATATTTTCGAGGGTTGTACCTTCAAATTTTTCTTCCAGTAAAAGTCCGGTGAGCCCAATAATTGCATTCATCGGGGTTCTGATTTCATGACTCATATTGGAAAGAAACTCTGATTTGGTTTGAGCGGCGGCAATGGCATCGTTTTTTGCCTGTAACAGCTCGTGTTCAAATTTTTTGTTTTCTGTTACGTCCTGCGAATAAATAGCAACTCCGGTTACTTCACCCACAGAATTAAAAATGGGATTGAAAGTGGTTTCATACCAGGGGAGTTCGGTATCTGTATTGCTAAAACTTACCTGTTCGAGAACCGTAAATTGTTCCCCTTTCAAACAATGTTCAATATTTGAGATGAGGCTTTTCTTTCGTACTTCACCCAGGGGCAAATCTTCCAGGTTGACATCAATTTTTACCAGCTCATTTATTTTAAGTAAATGTTCAATATTTTCTTTAAAGGAGCTGTTAAACGAAATGAGATTTAGTTTTTTATCAAAAGCGTATATCAGATTTCGGGTACTTTCCAGGATCGCATTCAAACGATTGTTGTTTTCAACAATTTTTTTCTCTGCTAATGCTCTTTGTCTTTCACTGTCCCAGAGTCTGATGGCTGTAATTACTACTTTGGATATTTTGTCGGGGTTGATATCATATTTATTAAAATAATCGAACGCTCCGTTTTTAATCATTTCAACGGCAATTTTTTCATCCCCCTGAGAAGTCATTACCGCAACCGGGGTATTCACATTTAACACCCGCATTTTCATCAGCAACTGAAGTCCGTCAACTCCGGGTAACTGGTAATCAAGGAAAATGCAATCGTATGTATTTCTTTCAATTGCTGAAAGTGTTTCAGCAGCATCATTGCAGATATCCAAAGAATATTTAAGGTCTGTTTTTTTTAATGCCCTTTCAAAGGTCATTATATCAACTTCATCATCATCAATTAATAGGAGTCGATATGAAATTGTTGCAGCATCTTTATCAGTCATATTTTATTCCCTATTTATCAGGAAATTCACACAGCTTCCAGTAATTATTCAATGCAGAAACAGCCTCAATAAAGCGTTCCATGCTCAGGGGTTTCAGTATATATCCGGCTACATTCAGATTGTAGGCATCCACTTTGTCCTTATCCTCATTTGAGGTTGTCATTACAAAAACACTCAGGTTCTTAAGGGATTCATCTTTACGCAATTCCCGCAGGAACTCAATCCCGCCCATTTTGGGCATGTTTAAATCAAGTAATATAATCTTAGGTAAATCCACAATCGACGGATCCCGCTTTCCGTGTAAAAAATCAAGCGCTTCCAAACCATTATTGCAAACAAAAAGCGGATTGGTTACATTGTTTTTTTTGAATGCACGTTTTATGTTCATTACATCCACTTCATCATCTTCTACCAGTAATATATTCACTATTTTCTCCCCCATGGTTAATATTAAAAAAAATATTTTAACAAGTTTACGAAATGCAGCTCAAAGCATCAAGTAATTCTTTTAACCGGTTAAATTTAAGGTTCAAAAAAACGTAAAATTTTTTGAATCCTAACAGATACCGGCTCTGATAAATAATTAATCCGTTTTAAACCGGATGCTGGTGTTCGGGAGGAATTGGATATTTAGGCCAGCTAAAGTAGAATTTTGAGCCCAGTTCTTCATCTGAATCTACCCAGGTCAGACCTCCATATTCTTCAACTATTTTCTTTACAATAGCCAATCCTGCCCCTACCGTTTCAACATCATCGCGCCGCTCCAGTGTTTGAAAGATGGTAAATATTTTTTGCTGAAATTCTTTTGGAATTCCAGGGCCATTATCAGCAATACAAAAATCGTAAAAGTTGTCGTTACTTTTATAGGTAATATTTACCACAGGATGCGGGTTGTTATTGTGAATAATCGCATTGCTTATAAAATTCAGAAACACTTCTTTAAGATCTCTTTTATTCCCAATCACTTCGGGTAAAGTTTCATCAAATAATACCGAACATTCGGGCTTTGGGTTCAACTGGCCTAAAACTTCCAGTACCACGTCCTTTGATTTTATGGTTTCCTGGTCGTCAATGCTTCTGCCTGCTCTCGAAAATTTTAATATCGAATTAATTAATGCTTCCAAACGGTGAACCCTACCCCGCATCATTTTAAAGTATCCCTTTGAATCGGCCGATAGCTGGTCGCCCATATCTTCTTCAATCCATTCGGTAAGGTTGTTGATTCCCCTTAAAGGACTTTTTAAATCGTGTGAAGTGATATAGGCAAACTGATCCAGTTCCTTGTTTTTCTTTTCCAGTTTCAGAGTATACGCTTCCAGCGATTTAAGATTTTCGGCTTCCTTAATTTTGGAACGCAGCAAATTGTCCCTCATTTCTATTAATGCTTTACCTAATCTGTCTTTGCGGCTCAGCAAGGGAACATTAATATTGTATTCACCTTTACCAATTGCATTGGCTACCTGTTCTTTTGTTTTAAATCCGCTTACCACTTTTTGCGCAGAAGCAATCATGGTTCCAATCTCATCTTCTCGGTTAATATCCGATTGAAATGAAATAATTTTACCTTCACCTACTTCATCCAGTATGGCACTTAATTCTTTTATGGGTCTGATAATGGTAACATTGGTAATATAAATGGACAAGATGCTTACCAATATGATTACCACAATCATGATTAACAATAAATAGGTAAGCGTACGGTAACTGGCAAATTTTTGAGTATTTAGCTTGTTAAATACACTGATGGCCAGTAAGCTGGTTTCGCTCAGTGAATATAATTGTTTTGAAATTTTTTCTTCCAGTTTAATCCGTATTTCCTTTGCTTTTTCCAGCTTATTGGCATCCTGATAAGCACCTGCGGTATCCATCAGTTTTATTAAGTCTCTTTCCATCCGGGCCACCGACTCAAATTGTTTATCTACCCCGATGATCCTCTTTTTTATATCTGCTAAACCGGGTTCCTGACAAAGGCCTATCACTCTCAGCTTTTGCCTTGTATATCCGCGTTCAAGAATTTTTTCGAGTCTTATTTTTTTTATTTCACTCGGCTGAAGAGATAAATCGGCGCTTAAATGCCCGGTTTCACCAATGAGGATATGATAATCTTTTATCGCACTGATAACAGGGTTAAAACTGCTTTCAATTCGTTTGTCAATGTTTTTTCCGTACTGGAGCAAAAGCACCGAAGCAGTAGTAAACATAAGCACAACCATCACCACCGCAAAAAAGCTAATAGCTGTTCGCGTGCCTATTTTCATTCTGTATAAGCGGTCGATGATGGGCTGAAACATATTTTGTTCTACTGGCTTTTAAACCTATGCAAATGTCAATTAAAAGGCCAAAAAATTAAAACACACAATTTCAACTATTTATGTTGACAGGCATTTTTATTGGTCGGTTCAAAATGAGAAATTATCTTATGAATTGTTTAAAATGAGCCAGAGGCTTACATTTTTAAGCAATTTCAGGATTTTATTTAATTTAAATCACTTTTCTTTTTTTAATTATGTGTTAATATTGCGCTATATTAAACACTTATAACTTAAATACCATGAGCACTTACACTTTAAGTAACTTCAGATCCATTCCAGCCAGCAGTTTACAGGATTTTACAAAATTGGTTTTTGATGAAAAAGATGTTTTAACGCTTGATGATGATATACGTGTTCGTTTTACCAATTTTGATAAAGCGATTGCGCTTGGGAACAGTAAAACCTATAAAACAGCCATTATTGTTAAAACAACTACCGGATTAGCAAAAATTGAAACCAATATTTTGTCTCATGATGCCGAATATGTTTATACCGGCAACAAGCTGAAAATTCCGATAAAATGTATCTATAGTGTTGACTTCTACTAATAATCAGTACATACCAGATTCCGATTATTCTACGGTTACAGATTTGGCCAGGTTACGGGGTTGATCTACGTTACAGCCTCTTAAAACGGCAATGTGATAAGAAAGCAATTGCAGGGGAACGGTTGCTATTAGAGGCAATAAGGCTTCTTCGCAATGCGGAATATAAATAATATAATCAGCCATTTCCTCCAGATGTTTGTCGCCTTCGGTTGCAATTGCAATCACCTTGCCTTTTCTGGCTTTCACTTCCTGAATATTGCTTACTACCTTCTCGTAATTGCTATGCTGAGTTGCAATTACAAAAACCGGCATTTCTTCGTCAATTAAAGCAATCGGACCGTGTTTCATTTCTGCAGCAGGGTATCCTTCGGCATGGATATAGGATATTTCTTTAAGTTTTAATGCTCCTTCCAAAGCAATTGGGAAACCATAACCCCGACCGAGGTATAGTGCATTGCGCACATCTTTAAATTCTTCAGCCAGCAATTTTAATTTTGCATCGTTTAACAATACTTTTTCAATTTTAGCCGGAATGGTTTCAATTTCATTCAGCATTTCGCGCAAACGGTTTGTGGTAATGGTTCCCCGCTTTTGTGCTATTGACAATGCCATTAATGTTAATGCGGTAACCTGCGCGGTAAAGGCTTTGGTTGAAGCCACACCAATTTCGGGTCCGGCATGTGTATAGGCACCGGCATCGCTTGCGCGCGGTATGCTTGAACCTACAACATTACAAACGCCAAAAATAGTTGCTCCCCTTTTCTTGGCCAATTCGATTGCAGCGAGTGTATCAGCCGTTTCACCTGATTGCGAAATGGCAATTACAAAATCGTTTTCATTAATTACCGGATTTCTGTACCTGAATTCTGAGGCATATTCAACCTCGCAGGGAATGCGGGCAAAATCTTCAAACAAATATTCTCCTACCAAACCGGCATGCCATGAAGTTCCGCAACCCACGATTATAATCCGTTCCAGATTTTTTATTTTATCTTCAAATTTATCGATACCAGCCATGGTTATACGTGCGTCGGGTAAGTGAATCCGCCCTCTGAATGAATCTAAAATACTGCGGGGCTGTTCAAAAATTTCTTTAAGCATAAAATGCTCATATCCCCCTTTTTCAATATTTTCGAGGTTGAACTCGATCGCTTGTATATAAGGTGTTTTAACGGTATTGTCAATGGTTTTTATTGTAATGTCATTGCCTTCAATGATCGCTATTTCGCTATCCTGCATGTAAATTACATTACGTGTATATTCTACAATCGGGGTGGCATCACTGGCAATAAAAAATTCGTTTTCGCCCACTCCAATTACCATGGGACTTCCTTTTTTGGCACCGATTAAATACCGGGGCTCCTTTTTTGAAAGAATAACAATGGCATAAGCTCCCACAACCTGGGTGAGTGACATACGTACTGCTTCTTCAAACTTTACGGAATTGTTTTTATAAACTTCCTCAATCAGATGTATTAACACTTCGGTATCGGTTTCGCTCACAAATTCGTGGCCACGAATTTGTAACATTGCCTTTAAGGCCGCATAGTTTTCGATGATTCCGTTATGGATAATAGCAAACTCGCCATCACCCGATAAATGCGGGTGTGCATTTAAATCATTGGGTACACCATGGGTTGCCCAACGGGTATGTCCCATACCTGTATGTGATGAGGTATCGCGGTTTCCAATCTCGCTTTCCAAATCAGAAACTTTGCCTGATTTTTTATAAACGAGCATTTGTTTTTCACCGCTTAACAGGGCAACACCGGCACTGTCGTAACCGCGGTATTCCAAGCGTTTTAATCCTTTTAAAATAATCGGACAAGCATCGCGATGCCCGATGTAAGCAACAATTCCACACATAGTTCTGCGAAGTTAAGTTATTTATTTAAATTTTCAGGCGATTGAGTAAGTGGCGTCAATGGGCTTGTCAATAGCAGGCTGAAGTACATTTAATTCTTTCAGCAACAATTCAAAATTCTCAAAACTCATTGCCTGATGTGCATCAGAAAGTGCTTTTGCAGGATTTGGATGTATTTCAATCATTAAGCCATTTGCTCCGGCAACCATACTGGCTTTTGCCAATGGAGCTACCAATGCGGCGCTTCCGGTTCCGTGACTCGGGTCGGCAATAACGGGCAGGTGGCTGAGACTCTGAACCAGAGGTATTACAGCTACATCCATCACATTACGGCTCAATGGATCAAAACTTCTGATACCCCGTTCGCATAAAATTACCTTTTGGTTGCCACCGCTTAAAATATAATCGGCAGCCAACAGCCATTCATTAACTCTTGCCTGCATGCCTCTTTTCAGCATTACCGGTTTGTTAATTTTACCCAACTCGGCCAGCATAAAAAAGTTAGCCATATTCCTGCTTCCAATCTGAATAATATCTGCATATTGCATTACCTCGTCCAACAGACTCAGGTCCATTAATTCGGTTACCACATTTAAATTATTTTGTTTGGCAGCCTGGCTCAGCAAGCGCAAACCCTCTTTACCCAAACCTCTGAAAGAATAAGGTGAGGTACGAGGTTTATAGGCACCACCGCGCAGGAAACGTATCCCGTTTTTATTTAAAAAGGCAGCAGTTTCAAAAATCTGTTCTTCAGATTCTACACTGCATGGCCCTGCAATAATATTTGCATATTGCGTTCCCATCAAAATTCCGTTTACTTCAAATTGTGTTTCAGATTTAAAGTTTTTGGATGCAAGTTGAAAGGGAGTATCTATAGTTTGAAAATAAGAAATGCAGTCGAATTGCTTCAAACTTTCGGTTTTAATGAGCCCGGGAACAATGCAACAATTCTCAGAAGAAATATAATTGCTTTCATAACCTTGTTGCTTCAAATGCAGTTGCAATTGAGCAAGGTTTAACGGGTTTATATCAGTTTCAAAAAAAATAATCACGCGGTAGATGCTTTATTTAATAACAGTATAAGTAAGTTTAAGTTTAAAAGTGCCCGAGTTTTTGCGTGTATCAATCAGTACACGATCAGCAGAAACAGGGCTAGCCGGGGATAAAATCAGGTTCATTCCATAATTAAAGTTATTGCCTTTTTTATACTGATCCAACAGGAACTGCAAATGTCGGGCAATTTTAAAACGGTATTGGTTGTAATTGGTATTAAACAAGCCACCATAATAAGTGGCACTTTCATAAGCATCGAGTGTGGGGGTATATCTGCCTAAAGAATCTGAACCAAATAACAACATGCTTTTTGGGATGGTAAACATCGTGTTACTGCTACCTGCCAAAACAGTAAAAACAATTTCGGCACCATTAAGTACCAATTTCGGATTGCTGAAATAGGTAAACAAATTGGGGAATTCAATTCTTAGTTTTGAACCGCCCAATGATTGTACATATCCGGTATCATGGTGCTGTCCCTTACAATCGGATAAAGGGAAATTTAAATTTTGCAGCAAATCTGCCGGTACCAATTTATGTGCATAATGATTGTATGAGGCTTCATACCCGGGATTGATTGTAAAATCGTGATAGGTAGAGCCGTGATATGCGGTTAATGAAGTTACATCGGAATTTAGTTTAACAAAAACGATGGCTCCGCTATTAGCCATCAGGTTGGTTTCATCAATAATGGCGAAACCTTTAAACTTGTTTTTAAATGCTTTTGCATCCACAAAAAAACCATCTTTTTCTGCATTGTACAATTCATCCCTGAAGCTGTTGTTCATGGTAATTCGAATATGCGGTGGCAATACAAAAACCGGAGAATCCAGACTAATTTTTGTTGAATCGGTAAAATTAAATTTACCAGTCCAGGAGCCCACTGGGGTATTTTCTTTTACAAAATTTCGTCGAGAGAAATAAGATGAATCCCAGCTAAGGTCTTCGGTGATTTTGTATACGTTTAAAGTATGAACTGCATTTTTGTCCCCGTAATAATCATTCAGGTAAGTACCATCAAACATTTGCTGATTTCTGAAACGCAATTGCAAAACAACAGAATCCAATTGCTTAATACTAGTGTCGCCCCAATGAAAATTGCTTACACCCGGAAGTCCGATTTGGGTAATAAGAGAAGCCTGTGTAATGCCGAATACAGGATCATAAATGGCTCCAATGGCGAAAGCAGAAAGGTTTGAGGTAACTGAAGAATCCAGTTGAACGGTATATGCCTTTAAATCAATGAGGGTATCATATTTTGTTTCAAAACCATTTCTGGCACCTACAAAATTTGCATCCACCGATTCCAGGTCTTTTTTACAGGAAAAAAGACCCAGAATAAGGATACATATATACGTTAAATTTTTAATTCTGGCGTTGAAGCAAGGTATCATACAAATCAATATACGCATCTACATTATCGCCGGTTTCAGAATGTTCAATAGTTGGTTTTCCTTTTTGCTTTTTCATAAACTTGCTCACTTCAGGATCTATCTCATTACTGGCTCTTACCAATGCATCGGCATGGGTAATCCCCGACATGTATAAATCAGAACAAGTTGCATTTGCTAGCGAGGAAACCTGCTTGCCATCAATTGCATTCAGGCTTGCTTTTCTGCTGAATTCTTTACCCATTTTCTCTTCGAACTGATTTTCGAAAACAGAATAAACAACTTTTGCCAGTCGAAAAACAGGCTCGTCTTTATAAAGCGTTTTTAAGTAAAGTGGAATCAGGCTGGTCATCCAACCCTGGCAATGAATAATGTCTGGTTGCCATCCTAATTTTTTCACCGTTTCAATGGCACCTTTACAAAAGAAAATAGTTCTTTCGTCATTATCGCCGTAAAACGCGTTGTTTTCATCGGTATAAACAAATTTTCGATGAAAGTAATCCTCGTTGTCAAGGAAATACACCTGCATTTTTGCTTCAGGCAGAGACGCTACCTTAATAGTTAATGGGTTGTCGTTGTCATCAATGGTAATATTAATACCACTTAAACGAACAACCTCATGTAACCTGTTGCGTCTTTCGTTGATACAACCAAAGCGGGGCATTAATACCCGTATTTCGTTGTCTTTTTCCTGTATTGCTTGGGGCAACATTCTTGCCAACTCACCAACACTACTTACTTTTAGGAAAGGAGTCATCTCGGAAGAGATGAATAGAACTCTCTTTTTTGTCATACACACACTCAGGTTAAAAAGTAAGCAAAATTACGATAATGTTAATAATTTTCTTAATATTCCGCCCCAGATAATGAGATAAAAATATTAGAAGACTGATAACCAATTACTAAAGTGAATCTTTATCAAGATATAAAACCACTGCAAAGCCATTTGCAAGCCAAACGAAGGCAAAATTTAAGGATTGGCTTTGTTCCAACCATGGGTGCTTTGCATGCAGGACATCTTTCTTTAATTGATGCTGCAAAAGAAAAATGCGACATAGTGGCATGCAGTATTTTTGTAAATCCTACTCAATTTAACAACCTGTTAGATTTAGAATTATACCCACGTAACATAGAAAACGATATTCGACTGTTGGTTCAGTCAGGATGCTATATTTTGTTTCACCCAACTATAGAAGAAATGTATGGTTCGGATTTCCATAAAGACAGTGCCGCAGTTTACGGACCCTACATCAATTTATTGGAAGGGGCACACAGACCCGGGCATTTTGATGGAGTAATAACCATTGTTAAACGTTTGTTTGAAATTATTGAACCGGATGAAGTATTCTTTGGACAAAAAGATTATCAGCAATGTTTGGTTATAAAAACATTGCTTGAACGCAATTTTACAAATATAGTTTTTAACCGCTGTGCTATTAAAAGAGAAACAGACGGCCTGGCCATGAGCAGCAGAAATGTAAAGCTAAATAAAGAAGAAAGAATTGCTGCATCACTATTGATACAGGCTTTGAATCATATTAAAGCAAATTGGAATGCAGAAACCTGGGAAACATCAATTGCTGAAGCAAAAAAAATGATTGCACACAACAAGCACTTGCAGCTTGAATATTTGTGTGTTACTGATCCCGATAACTTAACAGAACTCAGTGCCTTTAATATGAATGCAATTGCTTTAATAGCCGCTTATTGCGGGCAAACCCGTTTGATAGATAATTTGTTATTGAATTAATTATTATATTTGGCCTGATTGAACCATGCGACCACAGGAAGCCTTCATAAAAGAAACTACAAATAAAATTGCTGACAGAGATTTCAGGCAAAAGGTTTCTGTATTGCTGGATGGCAATGAAAAAAAGAGACAACAGGCACTTTCCGATTTCAGTAATATAGAACTCGCACGACAACGGGCAGCATACATAAAATGGAAAGTTACCGAGAACCTCGACAAATATCTGGTTGATTTTGAAGCAGCCATAATCCGTAAAGGTGGTAAAGTAATCTGGGCCTTTGACGGAGCAAATGCACTTGCCGAAATTGACCAGATTATTTTAAAAAACAAAGCACTCAAAATTGTGAAAAGCAGGTCTTCTTTGTGTGATGAAATCGGATTAAATGCACACTTAAAAGCAAAAGGCCAGACTATTGTTGAAACCGATTTGGGAGATTATATTATGACTTCGCTGAATGAAAAAGCTTTTCATCCTATACTACCTGCTATTCATAAAACCTTACCCGAAATCAATAAACTACTCAATCGCCAGATTAAATCATCGCTTGAAGCAGATGAAAATGAACTGGTGAGTGATGTGAGAGCCGAATTACGCAATAAATTTTTTGAGGCGGATATTGGAATTACCGGAGCTAATTTTTTAATTGCTGATGCAGGCCTGGTGGCCATCACCGAAAATGATGGAAATGCACGTTTGAGTTTTGCTTTTGCAAAAACACATATTGTTCTGGCATCTATTGATAAACTCTTACCAACCATTAATGAACTGGATTTGTTTTTTGCACTTTTAGCCAGTCATTCAACCGGTCAGCAACTCACTTCATATAATACCATTACAGGTCCGCGCAACAAAGAAGATGTTGATAGTCCGACAGACTTTATTGTAATTTTACTGGATAATGGCCGTTCCAATATACTTGCTACACAAGATCAAAGACAGGCATTATCCTGCATTAAGTGTGGTGCATGCAGCAATGTGTGTCCGATTTTTAAAAACTCTGGCGGTGCACCCAGTTATCAAAGTTATGGCAGCGGACCCATCGGACAGGTTTACGGGCCCATGCAACAGGGGCTGGAAGAATATAAATACCTAAGCTATGCATCAACTATTTGTGGCAAATGCAGTGATGTGTGTCCGGTAAAAATTGATATACACAACAATTTGTTACGTAACCGGCACGACAGTGTTCAGCAGGGTTTTGAAAAAACCGGAGAAAAACTTGCCTGGTATACCTGGAAAAAATTTATGATGAATCGTAAAAATCTGAACCGCCCTGCAAGCATAAAAAATTTCACCTTCCGACAATTGTATAAAGATGAATGGGGAACACAAAGAGAGTTTCCAAAAATTGCTGAGAAATCTTTTAACCAGTTATGGCGGGAGCAATTGCTAAGCAGTGAGAAGAAAGGGAATCGTTGAGAAGGTACGATGTACGATGTACGATAAAATGTGATGTGCAATTTATGAAATTTGGTAGTAATCGATTGAATTCTTTTGGTATCTTCGTTTATACAATGGGTTTTTTAATGATGGATTAGTAACTATAATCTCAAAAATTTATGAAAACACACCTTACCCTGCTTCTTTTTTTATTGCTATCCTCCTTTCAAATTTCCGCAAATAAAAAAGCCAATCCTTCAAAGTCCCAATTGTCTTCAATGTCCCATAAGTCCCAGGGTTTTGTAGAAAACAAAGGCCAGATAATAGACCAAAACAACAAGCCCAACAAAGAGGTAAAGTTTTTATACAATGGTAGTGGTTTACATGTTCAGCTCAGGCAAAACGGGTTTAGCTATGAAGTAATTAAACAGGTTATTAGCTCCCAGCACGAAAGCCCTGACGAAAATAATCAAGGGTCAGACACCTATAAACAACAACCGTTAGCTGATTCAATTTATATTCACAGAATTGATGTATTATTTGATGGGGGAAATAAAAATGCGCAGATAAAAGCCTTTGAACCCTCAACAGATTATATCAATTATTATACAACCGGCACGGGTGAAGCAGGTATTACAAACGTGCACCATTATCAAAAAATAGTTTATTATAATATTTACCCGAAAATAGATGTGGAGTTTGTGTTGAACCCAGAAAACACAAACCATGGCCTTGTCCCCCATAGCTTTAGCGCAGGCGGATTCAAATACAATTTCATCATCCATCCCGGAGGAGATCTCAATGATATTAAACTGAAATTTCTGGGTGCAAAAAGCACATCATTAACAGAAGATGGACACATAACAATAGAAACTGCTTATGGCAATATTGATGAAAGTATTCCATATAGTTATCAATTAAACAGTCAATATCAGCAAAAAACAGTTCAATCAAAATTCGCTGCAATAAAGCCAGTAGCCGGCGGCCAGCAGCCAGAGGCAAATCTTTTCGGCATTGAAGCTAAAAATTACGACCCAACCAAAACCCTGGTAATAGACCCAAGTCCCTGGGCAACTTATTTTGGTGGTGGCTCAAGGGATGATGGCACCTGTATTACTCATGATGCCAGTGGAAACCTCATCATGGGTGGAGGAACCCAGTCAATTTCGAATATTGCAACAAGTGGAGCCTATCAAACAACTCTTGGAGGTTTAGGTGATGCATTTATTGCGAAATTTAATTTAGCAGGTGCATTGCAATGGGCTACTTATTTTGGAGGGAGCGATAACGATGGGGCTACTGATATATGTGCCGATGGGGCTGCAAACATTATTGTTTTAGCGGGTTCGTATACAACTGGATTGGCATCAGCGGGTGCATATCAAACTACTTTAAGTGGAATATGTGATGTTATTATTCTAAAATTAAATCCATCAGGAATGAGATTATGGAGCACTTATTATGGGGGAAATGGAGAAGATGCCGCTTATGGTATGACATTAGATGCAAGTGGCAGTATTTACTTTACGGGCTCCACCAATTCAACCAGTGGAATAGCAACCACAGGCGCATTTAAAACTACGAATAGTGGCGGTAATAATGATGCTTTCGTAGCAAAGTTTTCTGCTGGTGGTTTCCCTGTGTGGGCCACCTATTTTGGAGATAATGGGGGAGATAAGGCAGAAGATGTTTCGGTTGACGGAAATGGTAATATTGTAATTGCAGGGAATACAAATTCATACACAGGAATTGCCACTTCCGGGGCATTTCAAAGCACATTCTCTGGTGGTACCGGTGACGGATATATTGCAAAGTTCAATGCCAGTGGTACTGCACTTTTGTGGGCTACGTATTTTGGAAGTAATTTAGTGGATAATATTTTTGGACTATGCACAGATACAAGCGGAAATATTTTTATAACAGGAGAAACAAATTCAGTAACCAATATTGCTTCAATAGGAGCCTATCAGGTGACTTTCGGGGGCATAAGAGATGACTTTATTGCAAAATTTAGCCCGGCAGGCATGCGCTTATGGGCTACTTATTACGGTGGTTCTGATCAGGAGCAAGCGAAGGATATCATTTCTGATCTTGCCGGAAATATATTTGCAGTTGGCTCCTCACAATCGAAAAACAATATTGCCATAGCACCTTCATATCAGGATACAAATGCCGGGGGGTATGATGCATTTATTTTAAAAATAAACACCTCAGGAATCCCGCTATGGGCAACATATTTTGGCGGATACGCCTGGGATGATGGATGGGGATTAAGCGTTGATGATTTAGGAAATTTAGCCTTTACGGGTGGAGCGGTATCAAACAATAATATGGCTACCACAGGGGCCTGGCAAACAATAAATGCGGGGGGTTATGATGCGTTTATATTTTGTATTCCGGTTGCGGTTTCACCGGGTATCAGCAATAATAATATTTCGGCAAACCAGGGAATATGCACGGGGAGCATTCCCCAAACCCTTGTTGGAGGCACGCCAATTGGAGGTAGTGGCACTTATGTTTATAGCTGGCTCAGTTCAACAACAAGTTCAACAAGTGGTTTTGCTTTGGCAGGTGGAACCAATAATGCGATTAACTATTCACCACCATCATTAAATGTAAATACCTGGTATAAAAGAGCCGTAATCTCTGGAACCTATTTTGATACTTCCAATGTGGTTGCCATAACCGTAGGTTCAAAACCAATAACCAGTGCTATTACCGGCAATACAACCGTAAATAATTTAAGTGTTCAAGCATACTCGGTAACAACAAGCCCCGGTTCAATTTACCAGTGGTTCTTTACCCATGGAACAGGAGCCAGTATTAGCAACAGCATTAATATAAGCTGGAATAACGTTGGCAACACTGTTTTAAAAGTAGTTGAAACAACAGCACTCGGATGTAATGGGGATACGGTTTATCTGAACATCACGATTAATTCGGCCACGGGAAACAATATATCACGCAATCAGGGAATTTGTACCGGGTATGTTCCGCAAACACTCACAGGCAGTATCCCTGTTGGCAGTGGTCCATTTGTTTATACCTGGCTTAGC
>JAUXUD010000025.1 GCA_030680835.1 Bacteroidota bacterium | reverse complement strand
GTAGGGACAGGTCGCGACCTGTCCCTACGACGACGACGGGCATCGTTTTTTGGGATGATAAATCATTACATTTTAAACCGAATCCCACCATATGTCATCCTGCCAAATACCGGTCCCCAGATCATGCTGGCATCAAAATAATTTCCAAAAGGATGCTGGGCATCGATGATAGGATTTGTCTGTTTAAAATCCAGCAGATTTTCAATACCCAAATAAATATCCCATTTCTTTTTTAATGATTTTGTAATTTGGGTATTCACAAGAAAATAGGGTTTGGAATATTCAGGCAAGCGATAGGTTTCAGGATTGGATAAAGTAATGGGCAAGCGTTTTTCACCCAGCCATTGCGTGGTTAAATCGAAAGCCCATTTGTTTTTTGTGAGATACGACAAGTTTATAAATGCCCTTTGTTTTGCATTTAAAGGAACCTGTAACATGCCTTGCAGATATTGCATTTTCACTTCATACCAACGATACGCAATCTTTACATCAAACCTTCTTATGGGTTGATAATCCAACTGAATCTGTATACTGTTTGAATACGAGTTCCCATTTAAATTATAAAACAAAACCTGTTGTGCATTCGCATCCCGATCGGCTATAACCTGATTTTCAAATTGGGTATAATAATAATCAATGCCCAGGGTACCCTTTCTATAATTTAGTGTGAAGTCATGTGTTAGGTTCAAACCGGCATTCCATGCTTTTTCGGGCTTGAACCCATAAACCGTATTTTTTGTAAAGGTTTGTTGAAAATTCCAAATGCGTGAGCTTGTCAGGGTTCCTAAATTTTCGGCAATTACATTTGCAGTTCGCCAGCCACTTCCTATAGAAGCTCGAATAACGGTTTGCATTGAAGGAGCATATCTCATATGTAAACGAGGAGTTGTTTGCCACCCAAAAAAGTTGTGATAGTCGCAACGCAAACCAGCCACGATATTGAAATTATACTTATAGGAAAAAGTATATTCAATAAACGCACCACTCACTATTTCCTGTCGTTTAAACGAATATGCGGTTATATTAAACAGCGACTCATCCACCCAGTCCATCTGCTGGCTCAGGCCTGTTCTATACTTATGATTACTGTTACCAATAATAGATTGAAAAATAAGATTGGTATAGGTGCTTTGTTGTGTTGCCTTGTATAAATTCTTGCCAAAATAATTATCGTATTTTTGGTTTGATCCCGATACCTGAAGTCCAATGCTTTTATACCGCTGCTGAGGAAATACATAACTTGATTTTAAAAAGACATTAGTTCTTTGCGCGTTAATTTGAGTTCCATATAATTGTTGAGTTAATGTATCATTAAATCCCGTTCTGAAACCCATTTGCCCACCTGTTTTGTTATCAATCAAACCCTGCACACCTCCTTGAGTAATCCATCCTTTTTTGTTATCAAATGCAAAACGATACAAAACATTAAATTGATGACCCAATGGATTGTCCATAAATCCGTCTTTATTTCTATCAATTTCCTGTGTTAAAATACTGCCATGCAAAAATAAAGCCTGTGAGAATTTATCATTCAGTTGCTGACGCAATACCAGGTTGGCTTCATACCTGCCTCCTTCACTTGCGTACGCATTCAAAAATAATTTGTCCTTTGCATTGGGTTTATGCAGTTCAACATTTATCAAACCCGAAATGCTTTCAAAACCATTTACAACTGAACCCACACCTTTGCTTACCTGAATCGCGTTAACCCAGGAGCCCGGCGTATATGCCAGTCCGAAGTTGGTTGCAATACCCCTGATGCCCGGCATGCCTTCCTGACTTATTTGTGTATACTGCCCGGCCAAACCCAAAAGCTGAATTTGTTTGGTACCGGTTAATGCATCTGCATAGGATACATCAACCGAAGGATTGGTTTCAAAGCTTTCCGACAAATTACAGCAGGCAGCTTTAAACAATTCCTTCTCATTCATAATGGTTGTTTTCCAGGGGTCAATAAAACTGATTTCAGAACTCTTCCGTTCATGAGAAACAATTAGTTCTTTCAAATGATTTTTGTTGAGCAATAAAACCTTCACATTACTTTTTCCCGCCACCAGAATCGTATCCGGTTTATAACCCATGGCCAGCACCACCAGCCTTTGTTTATCGGATTCAAGCTTAATTTTAAATACCCCCACACTGTCTGTAACAACTATATTTCCTGAACCCAGCCAAAAAACCAATGCCCCCTGTATCGGTTCTATTAATCCTTTTGGATTGGTTTCAACAACCACACCCTTAAGTATTTTTTCATTCTGAGCCCAAAGTAAATCTACAAAACCGAAACAAAATAAAAATGCAATAATCAGTCTGCTCATCAGTCTTTATGTGTATTGGGATGCTCCCTGTATAAACAGCAATCAGGTAATGTGGTGTAAACCGAATCTGCAGCTTTTGCAAGTTCCGTATCGTGTCCGGATTTTGCAATAAGTGCATGTATCTGTTCTATAGTAATTTTTGCAGGAACATAAACTACTTCCATTTGTTTGGTATCTATATTCCAGTCTGCCTTTTTAACGCCCTTCACATCCAGGGATAATTCGATTCTTTCTTTACACTGTGTACAATTGCCATACACTTTAAATATTACCGTTTGAACTTTTGCTTTTTGCGAAAATGCGGTGGAAGCAATCATTATGAATGCCATTGCGCACATAATATTTTTGAGATTCATATTTTAAAAATTATTGATTTGTTAAATAAAAATTGCGTTCATGAAAAACTGAATACTTCAAAAAGAAATATCAATTGCATGAAATAAAAACGAAACAGAAAGATTAATTGCTATAAACGCAACAAGGTCACATCCAAAGCTTTTTTTTGCTCAATAGAAGCTGCCTGGGGATTAAAAAAAATGGAAGTGCTGAAATTTATTTGATGTACAGCAGCAGATTTATTAATTGAATATAAATTAAAATAAGTGCCTGCTGATTTACTTTTTAAGTCAAAATTGGGTAAAGGTCTCACAGTAGATTCTGTTTTATTAACAGATTTTACCATTATATCTTCACAGCATAAACTATTATTAAAATTGGTACAATCGCAACATGCAGGTTCATCATGATTGCTGAAAAATGTTAAATCCGTTAAATAATCATTACAAAAATGTGTATGTGCGAAAACACCAACCGTTGAAAAAACGTGCGCCAGCAATACAAAAATGAGGATTATCCTTTTCAAAGCATGGCAAAGATAAATGATTTAATCTTCAAATTATCAAGCAATTGTTTTTATAACCAACTATTTAGCTTACTTTTGCAGTCCTTTTTTAATCAGAAATGCAGAATATCAGAAACATAGCTATAATAGCACACGTTGACCACGGTAAAACAACCTTAGTAGATAAGATTATACACCAAACGCAACTTTTCCGCGACAATCAACAAACCGGAGATTTAATTTTGGATAGTAACGACCTGGAGCGCGAACGCGGTATTACCATTCTGGCCAAAAATATTTCGGTAAATTATAAAGGTACAAAAATAAATATTATTGATACTCCCGGTCACGCCGATTTTGGAGGTGAAGTGGAGCGAGTTTTAAACATGGCGGATGGCGTTTTATTATTGGTGGATGCCTTTGAAGGTCCGATGCCACAAACCCGTTTCGTATTGCAAAAAGCATTGGCTTTAGGTAAAAAACCCATTGTTGTAATTAATAAAGTTGATAAACCCAACTGTCGTCCTGATGAAGTGCATGATGCCGTATTTGACTTGTTTTACAATTTAGATGCGACCGAAGAACAATTGAATTTCCATACTATTTATGGCAGCTCCAAAATGGGCTGGATGGGACGCGACTGGCAGAATCCAACTACTGATTTTACCGAATTGCTGGATGATATTTTAAAAGAAATTCCTGCCCCGCATGTGGAAGTGGGAAATCTTCAGATGCAGATTACTTCTCTGGATTATTCTTCATTTACCGGCCGTATTGCTATAGGTCGTATTTTACGTGGTACCGTAAAAGTAAACCAACCTATTAGTTTGGTAAAGCGTGATGGTTCGATACAAAAATCAAGAATCAAAGAACTTTATACATTTGAAGGGTTGGGCAAAATGAAAGTGGCAGAAGCCTTTGCGGGTGACATTGCTGCGGTAATGGGCATTGAGGGATTTGAAATCGGAGATACCATTGCCGATTTTGAAAACCCCGAAGGTTTGGTTCCGATTAATATTGATGAGCCTACCATGAACATGTTGTTTTGCATAAACAACTCCCCGTTTTTTGGTAAAGAAGGAAAATTTGTAACCTCCCGCCACTTGCGTGATCGTTTGTTTAAGGAACTGGAAAAGAATCTGGCATTGCGCGTTGAAGAAACCGGCGCAGCAGATTCATACCTGGTGTTCGGACGTGGAATCCTGCATTTATCTATTTTAATAGAAACCATGCGTCGCGAAGGTTATGAAATGCAGGTTGGCCAGCCTCAGGTTATCGTAAAAGAAATTAATGGCGTAAAATGCGAACCGATTGAGATCTTAACGGTAAACGTTCCCGAGGAATATTCGGGTAAGGTAATTGAATATGTGAGTCAGCGCAAGGGCGATTTACTGGTAATGGAACCCAAAGGAGATATGCTTCATCTGGAGTTTGAAATTCCATCGCGCGGTATTATCGGATTGCGTAATAATATATTAACGGCAACAGCAGGTGAGGCCATTATGGCGCATCGTTTTAAAGCGTTTGAACCCTGGAAAGGCGCCATTCCGCATAGAGGAAACGGGGTACTGATTTCGGGCGAGCAAGGCACAGCCATTGCGTATTCGATTGATAAATTACAGGACCGCGGAAACTTTTTTGTTGAGTCGGGCGATGCCGTTTATATGGGTCAGATTATTGGTGAAAATAACCGCCAGGATGATATTGTGGTAAACATTACCAAAGAGAAAAAATTAACCAATATGCGTGCTTCGGGTACCGATGATAAAACCCGTATTGCACCAAAGGTTAACTTTTCGCTGGAAGAATGTATGGAGTATATTCAGGGTGATGAGTATGTAGAAATTACGCCGCATTCCCTGCGTTTACGTAAAGTATTCTTAGATGAAAACGAACGCAAACGCAACAAGAACTCTGCGAATGCTATGGCTTAGCATCAGGACTCATTATCATTTTCCGATTCCAGTTCCTTCAGTATAGCATTTACATCTTCTTCAGTACTGCGAATTTTTGCCTTGCATATTTTAATTAATTCGGCCGCTCTTTTTACTTTGGTGGAAAGCACATCCACACTAATTTCACCGGCTTCTATTTCAGCAACTATTTGCTGTAATTCCTCAAATGCCCCGGTGTAATTTATTTTATCCTTCATAGTCCTTATTTTCCTGTTTGCTTTTTATTTCACTTATCAGTTCACCGTCGGCCAAAGTGCTTACAAGGGTTTCCCCAATATTAACTTCAGCAATCGATCTTATAGCTTTCCCTTTATGCATCGTAATTGAATAACCTCGCTTCAATACATGAACAGGATCCAACAAATTTACCGATTTTTCGATATTACTTATTTCAATTTTTGGAATAGCTAAACCTGCCTGACTTGCTCTTTTAAAATTCAGAGACATATTGTTTTGAGAATTTTTTTCATGGTTGATCCGATACCTGCAATTGCTTATCAAACTAATTGAATGCGTTTGTATAATATGTTTATTTTTAGCAAGCATGTTAACCGATACCGAACGAAAATATCGCATTGTATTAATTAACTCCGCTTTTTCATCCTTTAAAATTTGCTGTGTATTACCGATAATAACTTTCTCTGCATTTTGAACTGGAACTGAAAAATTATGAAATTTCTGCAATAAAAAATCCGCCAGTTCTGTAGGTGTAATGGCGTTTTGAAAAGCCACCATTTCGGCAACCGTTTCATTTGATGCATGTCCGATTCCGGTAATTACAGGTATTGGAAACAAGGCTATCTCTCTTGCCAGCTGATAATGGTTAAAGCTCGATAAACCCACATCTCCACCCCCACCGCGAATGATGGCTACCACATCAAAATGACGCAAAACCTTTTTGATATTTCGCAATTGGTTCATGATAGCGCCAATAGATTTATCGCCTTGCAACAGTGCAGGAAAGAGCATGTGAAAAAATTTATATCCCCATGCATTGGTGTCAATCACTTTTATAAAATCAGCATAACCTTTGCTGGTTTCAACCGAAATAATGGCAATGCGCTGGGGTAGTAAAGGCAAGTGTACTATTTTATTTAGGTTAAAGATATTTTCCTTTATAAGCCGGTCTATCGTTTCCTGTTTTTCACGTTCCAGTTCACCCAGCGAAAAACTTGGGTCAATATCAATAATCCTCAGGTTCAAGCCATAAACCGGATCGGCATGTATGGTGGCACAAAAAAGTATCTTGATCCCATCTTTCAAAGGTTCCTTCAATACCTTTAAAAACCTTTCATTAATGGCCAGGTAATCACTTTTCCAGAGATTCGATTTCATTTGGGCAATTACTTTTCCGCCTTTCTTTTCAACCAGCTCGGGGTAACAATGACCCGAATGTGAATAATGGTTCAACTTATTCATTTCCGCCTTCACCCAAAACGAACTCGTATAGCGTTCAGCAATTGTTTTCTGGATGCTCTGGGTTACCTCAAGCAATGAAAATATTTTTTTATCCTGGATAATCTCGGGCATAGCTAATTTTTGAATGCCTTTCAAATATATAAAAATAAAGATTGAAAATAATTGAATTCAGAAATTCGAACAGAGTTACAGATAAACCTAAATGAAGAATAACTTTACCAATTTTATTTAATTAATTGGATTTTACTATTAAAAAAAGTGCCATCTTCATTAATTATATTAATCCAATAAATGCCATATTTAAGTATTGATAAATCTAACTTTATATAGTTTTGTTCAGAAATTTTGCTTGTTTGATAAACCAATTTGCCTAATGCATCAAACACGCTTATTTGGGTTGGGCCAGAATAATTAAAAGAAAGGTTAATCAAACCGGTGGTTGGATTCGGGTAAATAATTAAATTATTTGAGTCATCAAAATCTACTATACCAATAGCTGGATTAATAGTAATATTTTTATAAATTGTATCGCCTTTGCATCCCCCACCAGATGTTTCAATTACTTTTAAATTTATTGTGCCAATAGTATTCCATTTAATTACAATACTATTAGTAGTGCTTGTTCCAGTACCATTAGTAAAAATCCATTGGTAGCTAGAACCAATGGTTGCAGGCACTGAATAGGTAATGGTACTTAACCTTTTTATTATTGAATCGCCAGTAATTATACCCGTATTTGGGTTATTATTAAGAAATACCCTTTGAAATGCAGAATCGCCACATGCTCCATTTAATGATGAAATAAGTTTTACCCAATAACTGTTTGCTATATTAAAATTATAAGTGATTTTTGGATTGATTAAAGTTGATGTATCTCCATTACCAAAGTTCCATAAATGGGAAAGGCTGCCACTTGTAGTATCTGTAAAAATAAATTGATTCTCTTTTATACATTGAATCTGTTTATTAACGGTAAATCCCGCTTTAACTTTGCTTCCTGCAATTATGGCAATAATATTTGAAGTATCAATAATTCCTCCGGATATTACTATTCTTTTATACCATCTATTTGAAACAGATATTGGTGGAGAATAGTTTTTAGCGTTATTAACCCCCGAAGCAGGATTATAGCCAATATTCGGTCCGATAGTAGAACAAAGCCAACTGTAGATAAAACTTCCATCCCCACCAACAGGCAAAGAGCCTGCAAGAGATGCAGGAAGAGTGCCAATACATATATATTGATTGGCTGAGATGGAATTATTTGAAACCGGAGAAACCGGAATATAAATGGAAGCAATAAAACCATCTTTAAGCCCTCCAATTGTTGTTTGATAGGCACTTGTTGTGGATATTCCTGATGTTGAAGTAGTACCACCACCAATCATGATATTTCCTGATGAACCCACAGAGATAACAGAAACATAATCTGATTCATCACCACCAAAATAGCTACCCCATTGCCGTATTCCTGAAGAATTAAATTTTAAAATAAGTGCATCAGCCCCACCCCCACCATGTATTGTTTGGTAAGCGTCTGTTGTTACCATGCTGCTATCCAATGAACTGGTAAACCCACCAACATAAATATTTCCACCTGCATCAGTATTTATTGCGTACCCGCATTCTTGACCTGTTCCACCATAAAAGGTACTCCATTGTTTTATGCCTGCAGGGCTTAATTTTAAAATAAATGCATCTCGAGTACCTCCACCATAAGTTGATTGATAAGCACCAACAGTTGCAATACTATCATATGAATCAGTAGATCCTGCGATTAAAATATTTCCCATTAAATCACAAGAAACTGAATATGCGTAATCGAAACCATTAGCTCCAAAATAAGTTGACCATTGACGCTGACCACTATTGCTTAATTTTAATATAAATCCATCATAATCTCCTCCACCATAATTGGTTTGCATAGCATTTAACGAAGCTATATTATTAATTGATGATGTATTACCTGTAACAATCACATTTCCATCTTGATCAATAGCAATTCCGCTCCCATATTCTGCACCGTAACCTCCATAAAAAGTACACCATTGACGCATACCGTTCGAATTAAATTTTACAACAAAGGCATCTGCAGTGCCACCTGATATTGTTTGAAATGCTCCAACAGTGGCAATAGTACTATCATATGAATAAGTAACTCCTGCAACAAAAATATTTCCAGAATTATCAGTTGTCACACAAGTTCCAGAGCTACCCCCATCCGCTCCACCATAATATGTAGCCCATTGACGTATCCCGTTAGAATCTAATTTTAAGATAAAAGCATTATATGTACCATAAACGCTTAATGTTGTTTGAAAAGCTCCAAAAGTAGCAATACCTGAATCAGAATATGTGCTCCCGGTAACTATTACATTCCTATTCAAATCTATGCTAATGTGGCTTCCTGTGAAGCCTCCTGTTTCATCTTTATTTCCCCCGTAGTAAGTAGCCCATAATAATGTTCCAGAAGAACTAAACTTTGTAATAAATTTATCTGTATTCCCATTTAAGGTGTTTTGATAAGCGCCTGAGGTAGCTATATTAGAACTGGAATAAGTATCACCTGATACATATAAATTCCCACTCACATCATTTGTAATACCATTCACATAGTCATCCTGGTCTCCACCAAAATAAGTAGCCCATGGAGTGGGATCAATAATCAATGTATGAGATGGATCAATAATCCCGGCATTAATTCCATATATATTTAAAGATAATTTTTTAAAACCGGCTTTTACATTTCTTTGCCTTCCATTTTCCTCTAATTGATAACTAAGTGGAATATTTTCAGTGACATTTCCGCAAGAAGTTTCTATCAATATATTTCCATCAGAGGTTAATGAAGTGTTATTTGCTCCTACAAACTTAAATTTGATATCGTTGATGTTTCCTCCCGGGTGAATGACAAAATTATATTTGAATTTATCATTATTTATCACAAACTCAACATCAATATTTTTATAAACATTCTGATAGCGGATTTTTTTAAACCGATGAATATTTAAAACACCTGTTTCAGGGACTCCTGGTGTATAATAATTTATAACATCATTTAATGGTGCGTCTGTAATAATAGTTGCATTTGTTTGAATATTTTCAAATAAAATATCAATTCTATGCAAATTAATAGTATAATTTAACTTCCTTGGTGAATCTCCAAAAAAAGGAAGAGAGTTTTTTTGAATTACCGCGCCGGTTTCAATTTCAGTTAAAACTGTTTTTTTTACCACTTCATAGCTAAATCCATTTTTATTTAGAAGTACCTTTAACTCTTTGGTTTTTAATAAATACAATACATTTTTATTTGGATGATAATATTGATCAACGATTTGTCCTTTATTTTCTATAAACCCATAATTAGCCGGTAAACCAGGAAAATTTGCTGATTTAATGTTAATTCCTTTATCATTTAATGGTGCCTGAACTGCAAAACATCTTAATCCAAAAATGATAAAAATCAAAAGCAGTTTTTTACGTAAAACCATATAAACTAAATCAATAAAGAAGGATTAACTATCCCTCCCTTTTGGTGTTGAAAAATAAGTATAAAAAAACAATAAAAAAAGCACATTTAAACTATTTAATTTTTGTTCATTATTTAATTTCAAAATAAACGCCATAAATATAATTTAATCCTATTTATGGCGTTTACAAATATTTATTATAAATGTAAAATTTAATGTTTCAAAATTTTGACACTGCGTACAGAAGTATCGTTAAAATATATTCTTATAAAATGTACACCTTCGGCAAGATTAGTGATGTCAATATTATTGCTATCAAATATTGACTGTTGTATAATTTTTTTGCCTGAAACATCATAAATTTCAAGTTTGCTAATGTATTTGGTTGTAGAAAATGTAATAAAATCATGAGCAGGGACAGGAAATAGTTTAAAATCAATAAAATCTGGCAAGGGTTTAAATTCTTTTATATCAGATGTTTTAAACAAAGTATTCAAGGCGGAACTACAATAAGACTCACAACCATGAGGAAATGTAACTGTACCAGTGTAAGTAACCGGGTTGCCATTTATATCTAAACATGTAATGTCTTTAGTGATAATAGTAGGAGGCGGGCCTGGACAAACCTGAATTGGATTAAAATTAACAAGTGTATATCTACCCGTTGTTGGGCTATATGTGTAATCAAGTTGGCAACAATTCTGACCTTCACAAGGCAGTAATTCAAGAACGGGTGAAGGATTACCAAAATTTATCATTGAAGATATTTGCCCTTGATTAGGTCCTTCAGGTACGAACCAATAACACGGTGATGGATCAGGATAAACCACTTCAGCAATTGTTTGGCAACCTGTCGGGTAAACAAAACTCAAATTACTTCCACCTCCTACCGATTGAAGCACTTTTTGTTGAGCACGTAAATAATCGGCTGCCTGGTTAGTATAACCTTATGGTGAAGCGTATTTACTTCCGGAAAATCTTGCACTTCTAAACATGATAGCTGTATTGCTTCCACAAGTTACTTCAAGGTATTCTATTATAACACTACTTTGTATAGAACATGCTACCCAATTTCCATTAGGATCTGTATATCCACATTCTGTATCATCAAATGCTGGAGCACAAGGTGGAGGGGGACATTCAGTAACGAGAATTAGCCATTTTACTGTTGAAACTGGAGTACAGCCACAAGGATTAGACTGTGCATTCGAATTTGCAATAAAGCCGGTTAATGTTACAGCAAGGAGAAAAAGATTTAAAGAAATAAATTTTGTAACATAGTCTTGTAATTTTTTTAACTGTTTCATGTTGATAAATTTAAGTTTGTAGGGTAATTATTTTACAATTCAAACTAAAAAAACAGATTTATAAGAGACAAGAAAATTAATATGCACATATGCATATTTCTAAAATGTTTTTGTTAAGCCTGCTGCTTTAAAAACAATTTGATGACATTTTCGAATTCCATTTCAGCGAAATTTTTTTGCCCCCCCACCCCCGGATTTTTGTATAAATTAACAAAGTTCAAAATCAATTCTGATAAAGATGTTAATTTATTAGATTCCATCATATTTAATTCCGCTTTAACAATAGCAAGAATTTGAAATGTAGTTGTTCCCATTACTTTAGCAGCAATGTATAATTGTCCTGCCGTAACAGCAGTTTCGCCATTCTCAATGCGGCTAATTGTACTTTGATCAATATGAAGCGCATTAGATAATACGTATTGTTTAATACCTCTTAACTTTCGAATTGCATGAATTGTAATTCCTACTTTTGTATCGTAAACTGTTGGTTTCATCAAATGTATTTATTTAAATGATGGCAGAGAATTATATTTATTAAACCAAAAGAAACTTTGCAAATTTACTATATTCGCCCGCATTATGACAAACGAACAACTGAAAGATTTGAAGTTAAGGGTTGAAGACCTGAGGAGGTATCTTTGACATCGGGACAAAACTGTTACTTATAAAAGACGAAGAAGCCAAGACTTTGGCACCCAATTTTTGGGACAATCCCAAAGAAGCTGAAAAATTACTAAAAACCATCCGGCTCAAAAAAATATGGACAGAAGGTTTTGCAAAAATCAACAATACCGTTGAGGATTTATCTGTTTTATACGAATTTTACCAGGCAGGAGAAGGCAGCGAAGAAGAGGTAGAAAGTGCCTATAGAAATGCCTTGAAAGTAGTTGAAGAACTGGAATTCAAAAACATGCTGAGCCATGAGGAGGACCAGATGAATTGTGTACTCAATATCAATTCGGGTGCAGGTGGAACTGAAAGTCAGGATTGGGCCGAAATGCTGATGCGCATGTACCTGATGTATGCCGAAAAACATGGAATGAAAACTACATTGGTTGATGAAACCCCGGGCGATGGTGCCGGCATCAAATCATGCTCCATAGAAATTGACGGAGATTTTGCATATGGCTTTTTGAAAGGTGAAAACGGCGTACACCGTTTGGTAAGAATTTCTCCTTTCGACAGTGCAGCACGAAGGCATACTTCGTTTGCATCGGTATATTGTTATCCATTGGTTGATGACAGCATTGTAATTGATATTAAAGATGCAGATATCGAAATTCAAACCTCGCGTTCGGGTGGCGCGGGTGGCCAAAATGTAAACAAGGTTGAAACCAAAGTACAGCTAACGCATAAGCCATCGGGCATCGTAATTGTTTGCCAGGTTGATCGCTCTCAATCTGCCAATAAGGAAAGGGCTTACCAGTTGTTGCGCTCGCAGTTGTATGAGTTGGAATTACGCAAACAAAACGAAGCAAAAAGCCTGATTGAAGCCGGCAAAAAACGCATTGAATGGGGCAGCCAGATTCGAAATTATGTATTCCAGCCTTACAAACTAATTAAAGACCTGCGAACCGGTGTAGAAACCTCCGATATCCAAAAAGTAATGGATGGTGATCTCGATGAATTTATCAAAGCTTATTTGATGGAGAATTCGCAGCATTAGTTCTTCTCTGTGTAACTCAGTGTTATTAACTCCTGTTGTTTCTCTGTGGTAAAAATGTGATATTTCAGTTATAACAAAAGCATGGTAAGAGAAACCATTTAAACTTTTCCTATTCAGGGATATTATACCTCGTATTAAAAATTGAATTTTACCACAGAGGATAAATGCAGAGGAAAAACACAGCGAGAAAGAGGAGAATAACTAAAATAGAAACATCCCGAACGACATTAAACAATAGGCTCCAAACTGGCTATAGCCATAGTCCCAGGAATGTCTTTTGTAGTTGCGAAATTTTTCAAGGTCGGGTGGTATCGTGGCATCTCTGTATGCCATTCCTAATAGCACTTCAAAATGATAGCGGCCTTCCCGTTTCTGAAAACCCAGAAAGGAATTAATTCCTTTCTGTTCTATCGTTTCGTGTTTTTCAAAAATATCATAGCTATAATATTGCAAACCATTTTGATAAAACGGATAATAATCATAATCGTTAAATTGTACATTTATTTTCTGGTACATCACATCAGCTCCGGTAAAAAAAATAAGTTCTTCATCATGATCAACCAGCCGGCTTAAACGGTTCAGATATACTCTGGCTCCTGCATTTAAGCCATATCCATCAAGTTGATCATTATTGCGCATATCATCATTTGACTGGTCGATATTTGGCAATCGACTGTTTCTTCCCCCACTCTTATTGGTTAAGCCACTATAATACTGGCCGGCAATATAAACACCCAGCGTATGTTTAAAAGATTTTTCAAAATCGGCCCGAAAGCCATTAATCAACAAATACTGCGGACAAATTCGTATTGAAAAACTATAATTCGAATCCGCCTTTTGTGCCCTTGCGTTTAAACACAATAACAAGGAGCATACAAAGAGGGAAAATAGTTTCATGTTAAGGATTTATTTTTTTATAAGGGGTATTACACTCAAAAGAACCAGACTATCATTGCTTATCTGATATTGTGACAAACCATTGTCGCCAATTGCAATTAAAACAGAATCAACCGTAAGTATATCATTGGGCTGTATGCTGATATAATTTTTCTTGATAAGTGGATTTGCCGGGTTGGTAATATCAAACCATTTTAAGCCATTATCGCAAACAAAAAGACTGTTGTTGTGCAGGGCAAGTCCTTGTGGCTGTGCCATGGGTATTGTTTTTATTACCTGAGGCTCTGCTAAATTTGAAATATCAATTACCTCAAGTTGGTTAACACTTCTGAAACAACGGCGTCTGCTTATGTTACTGCTCAAGGTTATAAAAGCATGTGTTTGGTTCGCTACAACCGGATCACAGGCAGTAAAATGCATATACAGGCTTTTTTGATTTGGCAACAAGCGGTCTTTAATATCAAAAATATACATGCCATTTGAGGAACCCACAAAAAGGGTAGAGTCATCTCGGGGGAAGATGGTTTCAATATTAAAACCCAGGTTGGCAGAACCCGCCAAAACAGGATTGTTTTTATCGGATACATCAAAAATATTGAGATGGGTTAGCGAAACCGTATACAAGGTATTGCCCACAACTGCAAAACGGGCAATGCTTCCTGCAGTACCTGTGTTTACATTGTTGTTAAGTGTAGGTGATTGTTTTGCACATGAACAAATACCGGCAATACATATCAATACATAAAATAATTTTTGCATGGCGTTCATTATTTTTTTATCCAATCTACTAACACCAGATCCGGGGCACGGTTTTCTTTATTGTATTGAACCGGAATCATTAACTGATCGGGCGGAAAAGGTTCAGGAAAAGCATCCACAATACGTTTGGAAACGAAAGGTTTCAATGGGTCATCGGCTTCAATCGCTACCAGGTCGGTTGCATTGTCAACATAAATGGTGCTGCCTTTTATAGCCATATCCAAGCAGCCCACAATCCTGATAAAGCCCATTTTAACAGGGTTTTTCGGATCTGCATTATTTATGATATGGATTCCCTTATAGCTTTCGCTGATAAAAATTAATTTGTCTTTATAATAAATTTTAGCCGGATTATTTAATTCCGCAGCCGCCTCAAACCGGATTGATTTTTCAAGCTCACTGCGTTTCATAAATAAAGGTTTATATGCTGTCTCCGTTTTTGGTCTGGGGCAACCCATAAACATAAAAACCATAGAAAAAATAACAATTCCCCTTAAAATAAATACATATTTATTAAACTGTTTCATAATCAATTCGCCAAGCGAATGTAATCGAAAGTTTTATTAATATATTCTCAATAAATTCAATTCCCACATCGTACATCGTACATTGTACATTGTACATTGTACATTGTACATCGTACATCGTACATTGTATATGCCAAAAATTGCGTAACACCAAACAGGGCGGACGCAGGCCGCCCCTACCCATTTTCCCCATTCCATCCCTCTCCCCCTCTTCCCTTCCTACCCTCATACACTCCTACCCTCTTCTATGAATAATCCCCGGCACTGGCTGCGCCGTGGGCATCACAATCATTTCATTAATATTAACATGTGCCGGTCTTGAAATTGCGTAATAAATGGCATCCGCAATATCTTCTGCCAACAGACTTTCAAATCCTTCATAAACTTTTTTGGCCTTTTCTTCATCCCCCTTAAAACGCACAATGGAAAATTCTGTTTCTACTGCTCCAGGGTAAATTCCAGTCACCCGAATCGGGTATTGTGAAAGTTCAATACGCATGCCTTTATTTAATGCATCCACGGCAAATTTGGTGGCACAGTATACATTACCATTGGCATATACTTCTTTGCCTGCTATGCTGCTTATATTTACTATATGACCCGTTTTGCGTTCAACCATACCCGGAATAATAAACCGACTCACGTATAACAAGCCTTTCACATTGGTATCAATCATCAGCTCCCAGTCATCCATATTCCCGTTGTCGAGGGTTGAAAGTCCGCTGGCCAAACCGGCATTATTTACCAATACCGTAATATTTTTGTAATCTTCGGGAATTCCCAAAATCCCCTGTTCAACAGATTTTCGGTCCCTCACATCAAAAGCGGCTATGCAGGTTTGAATCGGATAGCTTGATTCTAAAAGCTCCTTTAATGTCTGTAAACGCTCCATTCTACGGCCACTTAGGACGAGATTATATCCGTTTTGAGCCAACTTGTGGGCAGTGGCTTCACCAATGCCTGATGTAGCTCCTGTAATAAATGCAATTTTATTAGTCATTTTTTTATATTTTCGAAAACCAAGTTAAAGCAACAAAGATGAATTTTTCACTCGATAAAACCGAACATTATACCTTACTTAAAACCAATCTAAAAAGCCTGGATCAAAACCAGGCTGAAGAATTAACGGCTATGGTGAAGCAAGTGCTGGAAAAAGAGGCTTGTAAATACCTGATCTTAAACTTTGAAACCGTTTTGGAATGTAATGCCGCAGCGGTAAGGGAATTAATAACTTTGGGAATATACCTGAACCAGCAGGGAGGCTTGTTAATTATCAGCAATCCGCATGGCCAGTTTACGCGATTATTTGACAAGGCAGAAATTATTTTTGTTCCGAGCGATACCGAAGCGATTGATTATGTTTTTATGGATCAACTCGAAAAACTGATTAGTGATAGTGAGGAAGAATAAGGGTAATGTCGTTTGAAGTAACTATTTTAGGAAACAGTTCTGCATCTCCGGGTCCCAACAGGCATCCAAGCGGACAATATGTAAGTATATGCGACCACCATGTTTTAATCGATTGTGGAGAAGGTACGCAAATGCAGTTGCAAAAATTCAAGATAAAAAAATCAAAAATATCCCAGATTTTTATTACGCATGTGCATGGCGATCATATATTGGGTTTACCCGGTCTTTTGCTTTCCATGAACCTGATGCGGCACGAGCATCCCCTGCATATATATGGCCCTAAAGAATTGTTTGAAATACTAGCTGTTTTCTTTAAACATTCCGAAATGGATTTTAATTTTCCGTTGCATTATCACGAACTGGATACAACACAGTCAATTACTATTTTTGAAAATTTATATTATAAAGTAAAAACATTTCCATTATATCACCGCATTCCTACTGTTGGTTTTCTGTTTGAGGAACGAAGTATTTTAAAAAAGCTCAATGCCGAAGCTTGCCTAAAATTAAAAATTCCATTTACCCATTTTAACAACATAAAAATGGGTAAAGATTATATTTCACCAGAAGGAAAAGTTACTCCCAATGAAGAACTTACTTTCCCTTCAGGCCAGCCTTTAAACTATGCCTACTGCTCAGATACGGCTTATGACGAACGTTTGATACCTGCCATTGAAGGAGTAGATTATTTATACCATGAAGCTACCTTTATGCACGATAAGCTGGAACGGGCCGAACAAACCATGCATTCTACCGCCAAACAGGCAGGAATGATCGCAAAAAAAGCGAATGTCAATAACTTAATCATTGGTCATTTCTCTTCGCGTTACGACGATCTGCAGCCACTTCTGGATGAAGCCAAAACCGAATTTGAAAACACCGAAATTGCCGAAGAAGGCAGGATGTTTATTATTGAATAATCGGTATTTGTTGTAATTATTAAAGGGCGAATGCGATTCGCCCCTACGGGATCCAAAATCAATCATTTTTCTTAATTTCATAAACCATTTACCGATTACATTGTTTTCACCGATTACCTTATCTTCGCTCCCATGCAAACATTTACGCCCGCACACTGGCAGGATTACGAATTATTGGATTGTGGCAATTTTGAAAAGCTGGAACAATTTGGACCGGTTATTTTAAGAAGACCGGAACCCCAGGCTTTATGGGATAAAGTATGGGATGAACTGGAATGGAAGAAAGCTACAGATATCACTTTTAAACAAAAGGGTAGTCATGCCGGTGAATGGCTGAACCCTAAGAAAAAAAATACCAAATGGCCGCTTAACTATCAAACCAAAGATTTTAAGCTGGCATTTAATTTATCACTCACTTCATTTAAACATGTTGGTATTTTCCCCGAGCAGGCTGCCAACTGGGACTATATTTTTGAGAATCTGAAAAAAGTAAAAAAAGAACAACCCCGCTTTCTGAACCTGTTTGCATATACCGGAGGCGCAAGTTTAGCCGCAAAAGCAGCCGGTGCCGATGTTACCCATGTTGACAGTGTAAAGCAGGTAATCAGCTGGAGCAAGGAGAATATGGAAGCTTCAAAACTTGATAATATCAGATGGGTGGTAGAAGATGCCATGAAGTTTGTAAAACGCGAAGTAAAACGTGGTAAAACCTATCACGGTATAATATTAGACCCTCCTGCATATGGTATAGGTGCCAATAACGAACGCTGGCAACTCGAAGACAGCATCAATGAATTGCTCCGTGATATTGCACAAATTTTAGAGCCTCAGCAACATTTTTTAATTCTCAATGTATACTCTCTGGGCTTAAGTGCCCTATTGGTTCAAAACCTGGTTGAACGCAATTTTATGCATGCTAAAAATATGGAAAACGGAGAGCTGTATTTACAAGCCCGGTCCGGAATAAAATTACCGCTCGGAATTTTAGCCAGATACTCGCATCAGTTATAAAAGAGGTATGAGGTATGAGGTATGAGGTATGAGGTATGAGGTATGAGGTATGAGTTGAAAAAAGTAGAAAATAGAAAGTAGAAAATAATATTTTGTATATTGTACGACTTAATTACATCGTACATCGTACATCGTACATCGTACATCGTACATCGTACATCATACATCGTACATCGTAATTCCCTATACTTTATACTTCTTCTTAATCTGAAAGAAATAACTGCGGCTGATCTCAAAAGGCTTTTCCATTCCTTTTAAAAACAGGCGGCCTGTATCGTTGGTCCACTTCTCGATTTTAATTACATTCAGTAAATTAACAATGGTGGAGCGGTGAATCTGAATAAAAATATCTTCCGGCAAACGGTTATCCCAGTTTTTAATTGAGTTATAGGTGATGCTGAGTTTACCATCCGTCATGTATACTTTGGTATAATTTCCAAACGCCTCGATATAATTTATATCTCTTATTTTTATAAAATTTAATTTACCGTCAAAACTTAGCAGAATAATCTGATCCGCTTTAAAACGTTCTTCATCCCCTTCAGCAAAAGAAGAAATACCCGGCTCCTGTTCTTCTGTCATTTCCGTCACCCGGTCAATGGCCTTCTTCAAACGGTCGCCGCTTATGGGTTTTAAAATATAATCAACGGCATTTAATTCAAATGCCTTAATTGCAAAATCGGGATGAGATGTGATAAAAATAATTTTGGGACTGCAGGTAATTTCATTCAATAAATCAATGGAGGTAAGTCCGTTTAAATCAATGTCTAAAAATACCAAATCCGGTTGGGTCTGATTAATTACTTCTCTGGCCGATTCATAGTCTGAGGCCTCTCCGATAATTTCGATGTTTGGGAAATTGTCAAGAACCTTCTTCAGGGTTGCCCGCATCATGTCAACATCGTCAACAACTACCGATCTAATTTTATCTTTATTCATAAAAGCTAAACTCTACTTGTTATTTAATTTCCTGACCCTTAAATACAGGTTCGGATAAAAATCTGAATCACCTTGAATATGCAAAAAAAACTATCTAATTGAATATACCTATATTTTAAAATTCAATAAAATGCAACATATTAATAATCAAAGTATTAATAATATACAAAAATTTAATATTGAACCAATCTAAAGCACAAATTATATTTATCTATGAATTAGTCGCATTTGTTTCATTGTTAAATTCCAAATTTTCATTCGCATTTCTTTGCTCAGGACGCATTTGCGGAAAAAATAAAACATCCTGTATCGATGCCTGGTTTGTCATTAACATACATAATCTGTCAATTCCAATTCCGATACCTGCTGTTGGGGGCATTCCGTATTCTAGTGCACGAATAAAATCGTGATCAATAAACATGGCTTCATCATCACCGCGCTCCATTAAACTTACCTGTTCTTCAAAACGTGCTCTTTGGTCAATCGGATCATTTAATTCTGAATATGCATTGGCAATTTCTTTCCCGTTTATCATCAATTCAAATCGCTCAACCAGGCCTTCCTTGCTCCTGTGTTTTTTGGTAAGCGGACTCATTTCAACCGGATAATCAAGAATAAATGTAGGTTGAATAAAAAACTTTTCGCATTTTTCACTAAACAATTCATCTATCAGCTTACCCTTACCCCAGGTAGGTTCAACCGGCAACTGCAAGGTATTGCATGTATTGCGAAGTCCCTCTTCATTCATGCCACTTACATCAATTCCTGTATATTCAAGTATGGCATCAAAAATAGTAATGCGTTTAAACGGTGCTTTATAACTCAGGATTGTTTCTCCCATTAATACTTCTGTAGTTCCATGTAATTCTAAAGCAACTTTCTCAAGCATTTTTTCTGTAAAATCCATCATCCAGAAATAATCTTTGTATGCCACATAAAATTCAAGAATGGTAAATTCAGGATTGTGGGTTCTGTCCATTCCTTCGTTTCTAAAATTCCGGCTGAATTCATACACCCAATCAAAGCCTCCCACAATTAACCTTTTCAGATAGAGTTCATTGGCTATCCTCAGATAAAAAGGAACATCCAATGCGTTGTGATGGGTAACAAACGGACGGGCCATAGCACCTCCGGGTATGTTTTGCAATACCGGGGTATCCACTTCAAGGGCTCCGTGTTCATTCAAAAAGTCGCGCATGGTTTTTATCAGTAACGAACGTTTTTGAAATGTTTCTTTTACATGCGGGTTAACGATTAAATCGGCATAACGCTGACGGTATCTGAATTCCGGGTCGGTAACCGCATCAAAAGTTTCTCCTTCTTTTTCCTTAACCACGGGAAGCGGGTGCAGTGCTTTTGAAAGTAATGAAATGGATATTGCATGAACCGATATTTCTCCTGTTTTGGTAATGAATACAAATCCCTTTACCCCGATGATGTCTCCTATGTCGAGTAATTTCTTGAACACAACATCATATAAAGTTTTATCCTCACCCGGGCAAATGTCATCTCTTCTCACGTAAATCTGTATGCGGCCTGTATCGTCCTGTATCACGGCAAAGGCGGCTTTACCCATGTCGCGAACGCTCATAATCCGGCCTGCAAAGCTTAAATTCTTCCACTTATCAGCGTCTGATTCAGATGTATAGTTTAATTTTATATCTTTTGAATTGATCGTAACCTCAAAAGATTCTGCAGGATACGGGTCGATTCCCAATTGTTGAATATCCTTTAATTTTTGCCTTCTGATGCGTTCAGGTTCACTTAAATGCGTAATATTTTCCATAATAGTTTTGCGAAAATAACGCAATATGCCCAACTGACAAATTACTGTGCGTAAATATATTATTTACTTATAAGATTAATCTTTACAAACAAAAATGTTTAATCTTTGCTGATTACCTTTTGAGTAGCACCTATATTAAGCGGTTTTACAAAAAATCCCTCTACAAATGGATACATTTCCGAACGGGCCCGGTCTGCAGGATCAATTGAGGTGGTTAATATGATTACACTGGACTGTTCAGTCATCTTTTCGTAGGCTTTCAGGAAATCCCAGCCATTCATTTCAGGCATATTGATGTCTAAAAAAATGAAATCCGGTTTGTTATTATCCAGATATTTTAGTGCTGAAACCGCATCCAGAAATTCAATAATTTCAATTTCATCAAACAATCTTTGGATGAGTTTTTTATTTACAAAATTATTGATGGGATCATCATCGATTAGTATTACTTTTTTCATCTCCTTAAGTTTTACCGGTTTTAATTCATTTCAAACTGCTATTTGTCAAAGGGTAAAGTTACATTTTTTTTTGAAAAAAAACCAAATCAGATTTTTTTATTCAAGCTGTAGCAGGGCCGCCTTTGCTTTTTGTTCAATACTACTTTTGTAATCGTAATTCTTATACGTTGAAACCTTGCGTAAATATACTTTGGCATTTTCATTATAGTGTAAATTCATGTAGATCAATCCCAGTTGTAAACATGCGTTTGGAGCCAGATACGTATCCATTTTTTTGGCTCTGTCAATGGTATTTCCATAATACTTAATGGCCTTAGCCCAGTTTTTCTGTTCATGGGCAATTCTTGCAATGCGGTATTCATATTCCATGCGCTGAAACTTGCCGGGTAACACAAAAGGATTCATCGAATTCAGCATCCCATCTGCCTTGCTATAATACCCGCCGTCAAACAACAATCTTGCCTTTATCAGTTGGATGTTCGGATAAATTCCAATTGCCAGATCCGCGTTTACAAGTTTTTCTTCTGAGCCCGGAGCCCTGCCTCTTTTTTGCATTAAATTATGGTAAACCATAAATTTTAAAGTATCCTTTTGCATTAAGGAACACCACGCCAGGCGCTGGTACGACTCTTTAACAGAATATTTTGTCGGATTAAAAATGATATATTTTTTCAACCATACTGCGCCTTCCATATCCAGTTTATTCAGAAGATAATTTCCCATTAAATAATCCATATAGTGAATTACCTCATAGTCTGAAGTTGCAGGTTTTGCATGCAGCGTGGCAATGGCTTCATCATTATGTGCACACTTACCTGCTACGTAAGCACGTACATAATTCTGCATTAAATTAACCGAATAGTCTTTCGAATAATGCTCGTAAAAATTCCAGGCCAGACTCTTGTCAGTTCCAAAATTTAACTGAATCAGTGTATAAAAAATAGCCGCCTGTTGCTGCTCTATCAGTGGTTCTTTTGATGCCTGCAAAATATAATTGTGAAGCATTTTAATTCCCTCTTCAAAGCTGCCGGATAATCCTGCAAGGCTAACGATCCATTTATAATTATCCGGAAAGGTCCCCAACAATGCCTGTAATGCTCCCAGGTCTTTGTAGGTACTTAAATAAGCGGGAAATTTTTTGTGATTCTGGTTCAAAAACTGGTAAGCCGATCTGAATTCCAAAGCAGCTGAAACATATTCATTATAAACACTTTTAACAAGTGCCCCCTGTAAGTGGATGCTTCCCAGTAAATATAATTTAGACGGGTTTTCGTCGCTCAGTGTTTTTATTCGTTCGTGCGTACTGTTTTTAAGTTTTTCGAATACTGCCAGTCCGTTTTCGTGATGATGAATCATTGCTTTATAGAACTCAATGTATAACAAAAGGTAATCGCAGGCCACATTATCAGGAAAGGCTATATTTTCTGACTTTACCATCTGAAGAGCCTTTGTTAAACGTAAGGCAGCCAGATGTTGCTGTGCTTCATTTAATGAATGGGTATATATAAATTTTGAACCAAAAACAGGATTCAAAAAAATCATAATGCCTGTAACTAAACAAAGCAAACGAAAGTTCATAACGGAGAATAACCTCACTGCTTTTTGGGTTTTAACCATTTTCTATATAATGATATTTAATGGGAGCACATCAAATCAGATTGGATGACAAATAAGTAAATTTTACCGGCAAAAAAAAACCGCCCTGAATACAACAGGACGGCTTTCAATTAAATAGGATTATTATAAATGTAATTCCTGAGAAACTTCGTCAGCCAATAACGAATCTGTAAGCACGCGGCCGCAGTTTTCACAAACAATTATTTTTTTGCGCTGCTTAATATCACTCTGACGCTGGGGAGGTATGCCTGCAAAGCAGCCACTGCAACTTTCGCGTTCGATGGTTGCAACTCCAATACCATTTTTTACACTTTTGCGTATACGGTCATAAGAATGAACCAATCTTTCATCTGCTACTTTTGCCGCTTCTGTGCGCACTTTTATCAATTCATTTTCTTCTTTTTGTGTTTCAGCAACAATGGTATCCAGTTCGGCTTTTTTCTGGTTTAAGTCCATTTTTCTGCCTTCCAGATCTTTCCGCAATACTTCAATGGATTCCTTCTTTTGCTCAATTTCAAACTGGGTGTTTTTTATCCGTTTTTCAATGGCTTGCTGTTCCAGACCCTGAATTTCAATTTCCTTGTTTAACGCATCGAATTCACGGTTATTCTTAACATTTTCAAGCTGTTTTTCGTACTTTTTTGCCAATGCCTTTGCATCTGCAATTTTGGTTTTATTTGAAGAAATAACATCTTCAAGTTTTTTAACTTCTGCCAGTAAGTTTGTAAAACGCGTTTCGTGTCCAATAATATCATCTTCAAGATCCGAAACCTCCATGGGAAGTTCTCCACGGATTGCAGTTAATTTATCAATTTTTGTGTCAATTAATTGTAGCTTGTATAAAGCTTTTAATTTTTGTTCGATGCTGATTTCTGAAGCGCCTGCCATATTATATATAGAAGTTTACCGGGTTTGTATTTAATTTAGATAAAAGGAGTGCAAAAGTAGGAAATTTTTCGAGAATTAACTCACTTAAAAGTAATTTGGTAAATTTTTCACTCTCATAGTGCCCAATATCAGCTATTAACAGCTTATTTTCAGCATCAAAAAACTCATGGTATTTAAAATCAGAACTCACAAATGCATCTGCCTCGGCAGCAATTGCCTGTTTCAGTAAAAAACTTCCGGCGCCCCCGCAAACAGCAACTTTCTGAATATATTTGCCTTCAAACATCGTATGCTTAATCGCTTTTAACTCCATTTTATCCTTGATTAATGCCAAAAACCCGGAATCGGTGAGTTTCTCTGGCAATACTCCAAGAAGTCCCGATCCTGCCTGTTTGTTTTCATTTTTCAGCTCGTACATATCATAGGCTACTTCTTCGTAAGGGTGTACCTTCATCAATGCACTTAAAATACTGGATTTCAACCAGTAAGGCATAATTGTTTCAATTCTGTGCTCTTCCTCGCGATGCTGCTCCAGTTTATTGCCTACAAAGGGTTTCGCGTTCAATCCGGCTTTAAAAGTACCTGTTCCAGAGCTTGCGAAACTGCATTCACTGTAATTCCCAATGTGTCCGGCCCCGGCCTCGAAAATTGCCGCTTTTACCAACTCAATATGGGATTTGGGAACAAAAGTTACCAGTTTCAACAAATTACCCTGCCTGGGTTCAAGAATTTCACACTGACTTAAACCCAGCCTTTCTGCTATTTTGGCATTTACCCCATTATACACATTATCCAGATTTGTGTGTATAGCATACACCGCAATATGATGCTGAATTGCCTTTATCACCGTACGTTCCACATAATTTTTTCCGTTTAACTTTTTAATCCCTGTAAAAATTATCGGATGATGTGTAATAATCAGATTGCAGCCTTCTTCAATGGCTTCCTGCACAATGGCTTCAGTGCAATCAAGGGTTATCAGCGCTTTGCTTATTTCAGTTTCTCCTGAACCCAATATCAAACCACAGTTATCATAAGATTCCTGCAATGAAAGCGGTGCGATGCTTTCCAGAAAATCGCTTAATTCTTTAATTTTCATTGTTAATTATGTTTATACTAGTTATCATTAATTAGTGTCTGTCCATATTGTCAGGAGTCTGAGCTAGAATGTTCTCTGGTCCGGTTAAAAAACGGGACGAAGTCGCCAAAAAGCGTAGTGTGCTGGTACACATGAGCATTTTGGAGATGAGCATAACGCAGCCAGAGGACATTATAGGCAGACTCTAATTCGCCAGTTTATTTTTAAACTTAAGGGTACGGTATTTTTTGAACCAGGCCATGTGCTGAAAACTTCGGATAATTTTAACCTTGAGCCAGATTGCAGGATATAATAATAAATTTTTAACGGCTATTAAAAATGGGAAATGTATAAATCCTACCTGTATGTATTCTTTGTACCCCAGCATTCTTTTGTGATAGGTTGCCCCTTGAATATCGTAATATGCAATTACCTGATCAATGAAAACCGTTTGAATCTGCGGATTTTTAAAAACCCGTATAAACCATTCACTATCTGCCACCAAAGGATATTTCAAATTAAAATATCCAATCTGGTTAAAAAGTGTTTTACGCGAAAAAGTTCCCTGATGGCAAATCGGGTAATGACTGTAAAAATCTTTGAGATTTACTTTTTTCCCATTTATATAGTCAATCCCGGTGGGTTCATTTTTAGTTTGAACTTTTGCATATATAAAGTCCGTTCCTGTGTAATCCTTATTTAAAAACAAATCTGCCAATACCTGATTATGATAAAAAGAATCACCGGCGTTTAAAAAGTATAGCCACTCTCCCTTTGCCGCCTGAACTCCCTTATTCATCGCATCATAAATGCCATTATCAGGCTCCGATACAAGCGTTCCCAAATGACTTTGAAACTGTTTTGCTATTTCCAGCGTATTATCTGTTGATCCGCCGTCAATTACAATCAGTTCAAAATCCTGAAAGCTTTGTTCAACTGCAGATTGAAGGGTATCTGCCAGCAAAGGACCAGCATTATAACAAACAGTTATTAAACTAATTAAAGGGTGGGTTTTCATTAAAACTTCGGACAATTACATTTCTTGTCCCTGGCAATTCCTTTATGGCTGTTGCAACCCGAATTTCCAAAAAGCATGAGCAGAAACAATCCACACAAAATAAAGAAACCAACTTTCTTGTACATTTCACAAAATTATAAAAAGCAATGGAATATTGTTAAACTTGCGCAACTTAAATAAGAAGCATGGAATTAATTGACTTTATTTTGCATTTCGACAAACACCTGCAGGACTTTATAACAGCCTATGGCACCCTGGTTTACGGATTTTTGTTTTTAATTGTTTTTATGGAAACCGGATTGGTAGTGACGCCCTTTTTACCCGGAGATTCACTTTTGTTTGCAGCCGGGGCACTGGCAGCCAATGAAGCCAATGGGTTAAATATTGTAATTATTATTTTATTATTGATCGCAGCAGCATTATGTGGCGACAATTCGAATTACTTTATTGGTAAATATCTGGCTAAAAAAGGAGCCGGTGCCAAACTATTTGGGATTTTCACCATCCGTAAAGATTATCTGGATAAAACCCATGCTTTTTATGAAAAACACGGAGCACGCACCATTATCATTGCGCGGTTTGTTCCCATTGTTAGAACATTTGCACCTTTTGTTGCCGGAGTTGGGAGCATGACCTATCGAAAATATATAAGTTACTGCATTGCCGGAGCTATCTTATGGGTTACTTCTATTAGTCTGGGGGGTTATTTCTTTGGGAGCCTGCCGTGGATAAAGGCCAACTTCGAAAAAGTGGTTTTCTTAATTATACTGGTATCATTATTGCCTATAGTTTACGAATTTATCAAACATCGCTTTGCAAAAAAATAAATATTTGTTACTCTTTGTATTCCTTTGTGTTCAGGCCGGTTTTTTATTTGCCGACCGCACAGGAGGAAATTGCAGCATAAAGGAAGAAAAAGACGGGGCGGATGTTTTGGAGCTATACACCGGTGTTGATTTTTATTCGGTTACCGATGGCAAAAACTGGCAAAAAATCTGGGTTGATTGCTGGATTCAAACCCGCTTTTTATTTGATGGAATCCGTTTGAAAACAAAAGCCCGCTTGTACAATAAGCATTTAAAAGTAATTGGAAAAGTAGTTCAATCATTTAACCCGATGAAATTGCTCGAAGAAAGAGATTCAATGACACATATTGTAGTAAGTGGTTTCATGGAAAATGCATGCACCGACAAAGATTTTATTGCTGAAACCGATTTGAGTGCTTTGTTGTTAAAAGCATCTAGCAATGCGCGGCTGGGTTATTTTGAAAGCTTTATTGAAAAATACGGCTTTATCAAAAAAACAGAAGACAATAAATATACTTCTTACCTCATTAATGAACCTGATTTTGTGAAACAAACTTTGAATCCCAGAATATTGATGATATTTTATAATGATGAATTGATTGCGATATTTCATTCAAGGCCCATAACGGTAAAATTGTATGATTCTATTGAAATGGGCAGTGAGTACAAAATGATTTATAACTCAAAATTTACCGAACATGTAAAAAATGAAATGGTTGGTATCTACAAAAAAAAGCTTAATAATTAAGCCCTGAACCAAATTTCATTTATTAATGTATATAAATTAAAATATGAATGTATCTGATAAAATATTTATAGCCGGTTACCGGGGTATGGTGGGTTCGGCAGTTTATCGAAAACTTGAAAAGGAAGGGTTTAACAATCTTATTGGCAAATCGTCAAAAGAACTGGATTTAACCAACCAGCAAAAAGTTGCTGATTTTTTCTCAGCCGAAAAACCCGATTATGTGTTTTTAGCTGCAGCAAAAGTGGGGGGAATTATTGCAAACAATACATACAGGGCTCAGTTTATTTTCGAAAATCTCATGATTCAAAGTAATGTGATTCACCAGAGCTATTTAAACGGAGTAAAAAAACTCATGTTTTTCGGATCAAGCTGTATTTATCCAAAGCTTGCAACGCAACCACTGAAAGAAGACAGTTTATTAACCGGTTTGCTTGAACCCACTAACGAAACTTATGCCATATCCAAAATTGCAGGCATTAAAATGGTGGAAGCATACCGTGATCAGTATGGTTGCAATTATATTTCGGTAATGCCTACAAATTTATATGGATACAACGATAACTACCATTCACAAAATTCTCATGTGTTACCGGCATTAATAAGAAAATTTCATGAGGCCAAAATAAACAAAGCACCCTATGTAGAAGTTTGGGGAAGCGGAACACCTTTCAGGGAGTTTTTGTTTGTAGATGATTTGGCAGATGCCGCTTTTTTACTAATGCAAACTTATAACGACCGATCCTTTTTAAATATAGGAAGCGGAATTGAATTAAGCATAAAAGACCTTGCTCTTTTAATTAAAAAAATTGTTGATTATGAAGGTGAACTGCATTTTGACACCTCAAAACCGGATGGTACACCCCGCAAATTAATGGATATAAGCCGGATAAAAGCCCTGGGATGGGCACCAAAAATTTCTCTTGAACAAGGTATCTACCTGGCTTATAATGACTTTCTAAAAAATTCGACAGCTAACATTCATTAATGAAAAGATAATTTCCCATTTCGCTACTTTTTCTCGATTTTTGTATTGACCCCCAAAATAAAATGGCAAACCGAAAATCAAACTACACTATTTTTGTTGTTGAAGATGATACCTGGTATCGTAACTTTTTAAGTTACTCGCTTCAACTGAACCCCGACTACGAAGTTAAAGCATTTGAAAACGGTAAAGATTGTTTAAACCACCTGCACCTGAAACCTGATTTAGTTACCGTTGACTATTCGCTCCCGGGAATGAACGGTGCCGACCTGATTAAAAAGATTAAAGAAGTGGATGAATCCATTCAATTGATTGTAATTTCGGGTCAGGAAGATGTGGGCACTGCAGTGGATTTGCTTAAGCTTGGCGTTTTTGACTATCTGATAAAAAACGAAGATACCAAACCACGACTTTTAAATTCTGCACGAAACGCACTGGACAATACCAAATTAAAATCTGAGATTACCGAATTAAGGGAAGATTTGGGGAAGAAGTACGATTTCAGTAAAAATATTATTGGCAACAGCGAAGCCTTAAAGAAATCCTTTTCATTGATTGAAAAAGCTGCTGCAAGTAAAATTACAGTTAGTATTTCGGGTGAAACCGGTACCGGAAAAGAATTGGTAGCCAAAGCAATTCATTACCATAGCGAAAGAAAAAAATTTCCGTTTGTTCCGGTTAATGTGGCAGCCATTCCCCGCGAACTGATAGAAAGCGAACTTTTTGGACACGAAAAGGGAGCTTTTACCGGAGCAGATGCACGCCGTATTGGAAGATTTGAGCAGGCAACCCGGGGAACGATTTTTTTAGATGAAATTGGTGAACTGGACCTGAATATTCAGGCAAAGTTGCTCAGGGTATTGCAGGAAAGGGAAGTATCCCGTATTGGAGGTAATTTAACAATTCCCATTGATGTGAGAATCATTGTGGCAACACACAAAAATTTGGCACAGGAGGTACAGGAAGGTCGGTTTAGGGAAGACTTATATTATCGTTTGCTGGGTTTGCCCATACAATTGCCTCCCCTTAGAGACCGGGGCAATGACATCATACATTTAAGTAAATATTTTATCGATGAATATTGCATTGAAAATAAAACAGGGAAAATAGCTTTAAGCAGTGAGGCCCAGAAAAAATTACTCGATTACAATTTCCCGGGTAATATCAGAGAATTAAAAGCTATTATCGAACTTGCATGCGTTTTATGTGATGAAAATAATATTGAAGCAAAAGACATTACTTATAATTCAGACAAGTCAATTAATAATATACTCGCCCAGGAAATGAGTTTTGATGATTATACAAATATTATCATTAAAATATATCTTGAGCGCTATGATGATAATGTTATCGCAGTTGCAAAAAAACTGGATATTGGAAAATCAACCATATACCGTATTATGAAGACCGAAGCGTTTCAAAAAATTTATAGAAAATAGAATAATAACTGAACCTGATTATATACGAACTTTAATGTTATCATAATGAAAAAAACTTTGCTTGCCCTCGACGATGAAATCAGTATATTGAAAATTCTTGATTTTTATTTTAATAAAACTTATAATGTAGTTGCCAAACAGAACGGGAAAGAAGCCCTGGAATGGATGCAGCAGGGCGTAATACCCGATGTGATTATTGCGGATGTAAATATGCCTGAAATTAATGGACTGGAGTTCATTAAACAAATCAGATCCTCTGGTTTTTTTAAGGACGTTCCTTTAATCATGCTGTCGGGAAATGAAGGCACTACCGATAAAATAAAATGCCTGAAAGCCGGTGCCGACGATTACCTGATTAAGCCCTTTAACCCCGAAGAACTGGAAGCAAGGATTGACAATATTTTTCGCCGACTTAAAAAAGTATAATACATGGAACAAAATCCTGATAAGCATCGGATTGCTTTTATATCTAATGACGCCGATTCAATTGTGGAATTTTCCCATTTGTTCAAAGAAGATTTTGAAGTATTTCACTTCGACAATATTTTTCAGTTTATACAGTGGACCAATAAAAACGAAGCCGTAAAACTTATTGTAACCTATTCTGATTTATTGGGAGCAAACGGAATTACTTTGCGTAAGAACTGTAAAAATGTGCCCAAAACTGCCAATGTTCCGTTTTGTTTAATTGTTGACCGGATTACCGATGCCAGCAGAAACATTGCCCTGCACGAACAGTTTGCAGATATTTTTGAAAGACCGGTTCAGCATGAAGAATTTTTAGCCCGTACCCAATATCTCATTGCTAACCCACCCCGTTATCATAAATCCATTTTAGATTCGCGGGCCATATTTCCAAAATATACCATCCCTGTTGCAAAACGAAGCTTCGACTTAATCGTTGCTTGTTTGGCTTTACTATTTCTGGCTCCTTTCTTCCTGTTGTTTTCAATCATTATCCTGCTCGAATCAAAAGGACCTGTTTTTTATGCAGCAAAAAGGGTGGGTTCAGGGTATACCTTATTCGATTTTTACAAGTTCAGGTCGATGCGATTAGGTGCCGATGCGATGTTAAAAAACCTGAAACATCTTAACCAGTATAATGCAGGTCAGGAACCCGAAACCGTTGAGGATTACAAGAATTTTTTATGTGCCGAATGTGCATCTGCCAATGTGCCCTGCCGTTCAAAATTATATATGGACGGGGATATGATTTGCGAAAAAGTTTTTGCCGAAGTTAAAAGAATCAAAGACGGCTCAAAATTTATAAAAATTGAAAACGACCCGCGCATTACCCGTTTTGGTAAAATTATGCGTAATACCAGTATTGATGAATTACCCCAATTGTTTAATGTAATTAAAGGCGACATGAGTATAGTGGGAAACCGCCCCTTACCTTTATACGAAGCTGAAAAATTAACCACCGACCAGTTTGCACAACGCTTTTTGGCTCCTGCAGGTATAACCGGATTGTGGCAGGTGACTAAACGCGGAAAGGGCGGTGCCATGAGCGAAGCAGAACGTATGGAACTGGATAATGAATATGCCAAAAACTATTCCTTCTGGAATGATATCATTATTATTTTAAAAACCATTCCGGCATTGTTTCAAAAGGAAAATGTTTAAAATAATATCATCAGCATTATCTAAAATTAAGACCTAAATCAGCTTACTTTTATGAAAGTACCCTTTTTAAATCCTCCAGCAGGTCTTCAATATCTTCAACTCCAACACTTAATCTGAGTAAATTATCCACTACACCAGCCTTCTCTCTTTCCTCTTTTGGAATCGATGCATGCGTCATGGTGGCAGGATGATTAATCAAACTTTCAACACCTCCTAAACTCTCTGCCAGAGTAAATACTTTGAATGCGGAAGCAATTTTGAATGTTTCTTCCATATCGGCATCTTTTAATACAATCGAAATCATGCCTCCAAAGTCGCGCATTTGTTTTTTGGCGATATCATGGTTGGGATGATCTGTAAAACCGGGCCAGTAAACCTTTTCAATTTTTGAATGTTTCTTTAAAAAATTTGCGATTACAGCACCATTCTCACAATGCGCCTTCATACGTAAATGCAGTGTTTTTAATCCACGCAATACCAAAAAGCTATCCATCGGACCCGGTGTTGCCCCGCACGAATTATGGATGAATGCAAGTTGCTCGTGTAGGTCATCATTATTCGTAATCAGTGCCCCCATTACCACATCGCTGTGTCCGCCCAGATATTTGGTAACACTGTGCATAACAATATCTGCACCCAAATCAAGCGGGTTTTGCAGGTAGGGGGAAGCAAAAGTATTATCTACTGCAAATACAATATGGTGTGCTTTGGCAATTTTAGCACATCCTTCAATATCTATTATTTGCATGGTTGGGTTGGTGGGTGTTTCAACCCATAATAATTTTGTATGGCTATTTATATAAGGGATGATATTTTGAGGATCACTCAAATCAATAAAATGAAACTTGATGCCATAATTGGCAAAAACTTTGGTAAACATGCGGTAGGTTCCGCCATATAAATCATTTCCGGTTATCACCTCATCACCAGGTCGTAACAGTTTAGCTACCGCATCGGTTGCACCCATACCACTCGAAAAACACAAACCATGTTTCCCGTTTTCAAGGGCAGCCAAACAATTCTCAAGGGCTGTACGCGTTGGATTTTTGCCCCGGGCATACGCATAACCCTTGTGTTTACCCGGACTTTCCTGCCAGTAAGTGCTGGTTTGGTAAATGGGAGTCATAACGGCTCCTGTTGTGGGATCAGGTTCCTGTCCGGCGTGGATGGCTTTGGTTGCAAACTTCATAATCAAATATTTCCGCAAACTTAAAGGCATTTTTCATAAATGAATAATTAAGTTCCTTATTTTTTATTGAAAATAAATTTGTGTAATTCATTTTTAGCATTATATTGAACCAACAAAATTCAAAGACAGAATGCCAACACAGTTTATATCCAAATTAAATAAAACAGAAGCGGGTTTTCACATATTAATGACGCTCAGTATTGTTGACGGTACTATCCGCAAAGCAGAAAGTTCAGTTATATTGAACTTCCTGGAGAAAAATTTTCATCAACCCATAGAAATCATAAAAGAACAAGCCTTTTTACGCGCCTGCCCCGAAGAAGATTTATTGGGTCATTTTATTGAAACCGCCGAACATTTTTTCAAGATAAGCACCTCTATCGAAAGAAATAAATTGATTTCATTTGCCATGAAAGTGGTTATGGCTGATAATAAAATGGACATGAAAGAGAATGTTTATATCAATGCGCTGTATGATTGCTGGGGACTGGAGTAGGTCCCTTCGACAAGCTACCAATGACATCTTCCGCATGTGTGTGAAAATCATTAGGTTTCATGTTGGAGATTATTAGGAACAATTGTCATATTTAATAGTGCGGCCCTTTTTATTAGCGATTTTAATTGCTGCATTTCGAGTTGTTT